>JAUYKI010000007.1 GCA_030700025.1 bacterium
TGGTGTTCGCCAACCAGTTCCGCGGCTTTTTCCCGCAGGCCGACCAGGGCGCTTCCACTACTTTCGAAACCATCAAATCCCGCCGAAATATCCAGGGCGGTTTGTACGCGTCTTCTTCAGCGAATTTCACCATCACCGATATGGCGATTACTGATATTGATGATGAAAATCATATCCGTCTCTTTAACTACGATGGAACTACTAATTTAATTAACTCAACTTTTGACGAAACAAAACTTGAATATAACGGTTCCGGCTCCGGTCAAATAAACCAGCAGTTTACAGTGGATTACACCATTGTTGACGCAAACGGCAATCCGGTAAGCGGGGCCGAAGTTGAATTGCTTGATGTCCGAGGCGACACAATATTTTCGGAAAGTACGGATGCTGATGGCGTAGTGACTCAACAAACAGTAATCGCAAAAACATTTGATTACGCCAACCAATCGGGCGCCACCAATAATCCGCATATTTTAAGAATCAGAAAATATGGATTTAACTTTGTAACTTTAACAACTGAAATTAGCGCCAAAACTATCCAATCCATCGCGCTTACCGATGATGCTTTTAAAGGCGCCGCGACAGAAACCTTAGCAGACGCGATTACCGGAATTACTTTTGTCGCGCCGACGAAAGTAACTTATGCTAACGCGGAAACAGAAGTGGTGAGTGGAGATATTATTACGCTTAATAACGCATCCACTACCCAATCAGAATTCTTCGCCATATTTAATGACGATACCGGAGAGAAGATTTCCGAATCTGATTTTACCGTTAACTACAGCAATGCCAACGGCAAAGCGGTGGTTACATTTGCCACGGATAAATATAACGGCACAACCACGCGCGCGATTTACTCGTATGGCGGTTCAATCACGATGACAAATGGCACAGTGGATACGCGGTCGCTTACTGATGTTTATGATTTCCTGCGGGGCCAGCAGGAAGAGGTATTTACTACCGTGGACGGCATTGCTTATACCAGTTTTGTTGATATAAATATTGGCGACGCGGTAACCAGCGGCTCCATTGTTGACCCAAATAAATCCCTTTCATTTAAAGAAGGGTTTGGTTTGCGGTTTGGAGCCGCTGGAGGATTTATTGATTTGTCCGGAGTAACTGCCGGAGGCGGATTAAATATAAAAGATAGCGTTGGCAGTACTTATTTCCCGGGCGAGACGGCTTCTATAATTTCCACTGTTCAGGATAATAAAGGTATTTTAGTCGGCGGAGCTCAAATTACGGTTACTATCCGCGACCAAAATAGCGCTGTTGTTACGACTGGAACTTCCAATGAAATAACTGCCGGCTTTTATCGATTTAATTATGCGCTGCCGCTTACTGCCGCAACCGGAACTTATTTTGCGCAAATAGATGCCACGTCAGGAGGCCAGGAAGTGCATGATAATGTATCGTTTATTGTGAATCCGCGACTGGGTAATTTCCCGCTGGCTATTTCCAGCGTTACCGGCAGTATTTACGCGCCGGGTGAAGAAGTAGCGGTATTTTCCAACACGGTGGATGAAGCGGGGAATCTTGTTAATGCCAGTGTGGATGTTTACATATTTGATTCCAATGAAACCCGTATATTCAGCGGAACTTCAACTAATATTTCCACCGGCTTCTTTAAAGCGACAACAACTCTTGCTTCAACTACAATCCCAGGCACTTATCGCGTAAGAACAGACGCTAGCCTTAATGGCGGAAGCACCACTACTGCCAGTATCGCATTTATAGTCACCAGGCCGTCGCTTAATATCCACAACAGCGTTGGCTCAACTTATAATGCGGGAGGCACGGTGCGCGTATTTTCAACAGCTATGAGCGCTTCCGGCACGCCGGTTGGCGCGAATATTGACGTATATGTATTTAATCCAAGTGATACTTTGGTTTCGTCCGGATCTTCCACTCAATTAACTACCGGGTTCTTTGAGCATAGCTTTGCTCTTGGAGGAAGCGCTACGCTGGGAACTTACCGAGTAAAAATTGACGCTCAATACGCCGGATTTGAAGCCCACGATGCTTTGGCATTTGTTGTTGAGGCCGCGGGCGGCGGAGGCGGCGGAGGGGGTTTGGCCTTGAATATTTTTGATGCCGCCGGAGGGGTGTACCAACCAAGAGATGAAATCGCTATTTTCTCAACAACTATAAATGCTTCCGGCACTCCGGTTGCCGCGGACGTCAGTGTTTATATATATGATCCGTCCAATACTTTGGCATTCAGCGCTTCTTCCACCGAACTTTCCACTGGATTATTTAAAGCGACCACAACCATCGGAACTGCTTCTTCAACTGGTACCTATTTGGTAAAAGTTGACGCCCTCTTTGGTGGAAATGAAGTTCATGACGTGCTTGCGTTTACCGTAACACGGCCGCCGCTTAAACTTTCAAGCGGCGTAGGAAGTATTTATATTCTTGGCGAAACAGCGGAAATTTTCTCAACCGTTATGGAAGAAAACGGGACGTTAGCGGATTCGGCTAATATTGATGTTTATGTATTTGATTCCGCGGGAACAAGAATATCCGCCGCTTCTTCCACCGAACTTTCCGCCGGCCGCTTTAGCGCGACTACCGCCATTGCCACCACCTCTCCAACCGGAACTTATCGGGTGGATATTGACGCGCAATTTGCCGGCCAGGAAGCGCATGAGACGCTGGCTTTTCAGGTTGTAAAAAGTTTGGGAGGAGAACCGCTTAATATTAAGGGGGATGTTGGCGCGGAATTTTCGGCTGGCGATATAGTTAAAGTCGTTGTTACAGCCCAAAATGCCACCGGAACTTTGGTCAGCGCTACGGTAAATATGGAAATATTTGACCCATCTGGGAGTTCAATTGCCTCCGGCGCGGCGACGGAAATTTCAACCGGATTCTTTGAGTTTGAAACAACCCTTGCGGCTGGCGTTGCCGCGGGCACTTACCGCGTTCAAATTGACGCGACCCATAACGGCAATGAAACGCATGATGCCTTGGCCTTTACGGTAAGACAGCCGTCCAGCCCTCCGCTTCTTATATATAATGATACTGGCGCAAGCTACGCCCAGGGAGATGAGCTGGCGGTCTTTACCACGGCAGTGGATGCGACTAGTACTCCAGTTAGCGCCAATGTTGACTACTATATATATAGGCCGGACGATACGCTCTTTACTAGCGGTTCTTCCACCCAGCTTTCTACCGGCTTCTTTAAAGCGACAACAACTCTTGTTTCAGCTCTTGCTTCAACCGCTTCAACTTCGCCAACAACCGTAACCAATGATACGGCAACCGGAACAATTGCCTGGGTTGATTTGGATAACGCCACAACCAGCAGTAACACTTACGCATCAACAACCCTTGCCGTCTCCGAAGTTTCCAATTATCTAGTTGCGGCTAATTTCGGATTCAGTATTCCGGCTGACGCGACAATAATCGGAATTGCGGTTGATGTTGAGAAAAGTAAAGACGGTCCGGGCAATATTCAAGACGGCGACGCGAGAATCGTTAAAAAATCAGCCATTGGTTCAAATGATAAATCGTTAGCCGATAATTGGCCGACAACAGATACCACGAGTACTTATGGCGGATTTGAAGATTTGTGGGGTGAGACTTGGACCGCGGATGATATTAACAGCGCCAATTTCGGATTTGCGATTTCCGCTAAAGAAACCGGCGTTGATTCCGCCAACGCCCATATTGATCAAGTACGGATAAAAGTTTATTACCGCCAAGCTATGCCGCTTGGAACTTACCGCGTCCAAATTGACGCGACCCATAACGGCAATGAGGCGCATGAAAATCTTGCCTTTACTTTAGTTGAAAGCGCCACATCCCAACAGCTCATCCTTTACAACAATACCGGCGCTTCTTATGAAGTTGGCAATACGGTTGATATTTTCTCAACAACGCTAAACGCCACCGGCACTCCGGTTGAAGCATTGGTGGATGTTTATGTATTTAACCCGTCTAATACGCTTGTTTCCAGCGGCTCTTCAACTGTTCTATCAACCGGATTCTTCAAGTACAACTTTGTTCTTTCTAGCGCCTCTGCCACCGGAACTTATAGCGCTAGAATTGACGCTAAGTTTGCCGGCAATGAAACCAGCGGAAATGTGGCATTTGTCGTGAATGAATCATCAGTAAGCACCCAATTCCTTCTTTTCAATAATGCGGGCGCTGTTTATGATCCGGGCGACGAAGTGGCAGTGTTATCAACCGTTCTTTCCGCGACCGGCACTTTGGCTTCCGCTGATGTAGATGTTTATATCTTTGACCCTGACGACAATAGAATATTCGCCGCGTCATCAACTCTAATTTCAACCGGCTTTTATCGCGCCACCACGACTTTAGCGACTTCATCGCCTGCCGGAACCTATCGGGTTCAAGTTGACGCTTTCTCCGGCGGGACCGAAACTCACGAGGCCTTAACTTTTGTGATTAAACGCCAGCCCCTGAATATTAAAAACAGTGTAGGCGTCCGTTATAATCCGTCTGATCCGGTGCGGATATTTACCGCCGCAACTGACGCCTTTGGAGTTCCGCGAGACGCGCAAGTGGACGTATATGTATTTGATTCTTCCGACGCCCTCGTTACAAATGGAACCTCAACTAAAATTCTTACCGGATTTTACGAATTCAGTTTCAACCTTGCCGCCGGAGCTTCTTTGGGAACGTACCGCGTTCAAATTGACGCTTGGGGCTCAGAGGCGCATGACGCTTTGGCCTTCACGGTTGAAACAGAAGTTAGTACTTCAGGCGGTCTGGCTTTGAATGTATTTGACGCTGTTGGCGGAGAATATACGCAAGGTGATGAAGTGGCGGTGTTCGCGGCCGTGGTGGATTCAACCGGCGCTTTAGTCAGCGGGGACGTTGATGTCTATATTTTTGACCCTGATGACAACAGGATATTCGCGGCATCATCAACTGAACTTTCCACCGGCCTTTATAAGGCAACGACAACTTTGTCATCTTCCGCAACAGTTGGAACTTATAGGGTTCAAGTTGACGCGTTCTCCGGAGCGGACGAAATACACAGCGTTTCCGCCTTTAATGTGAGTAAACCAGCGCTTACGCTTAATGTGTTTAGCGACATGGGCGCCAGTTACGCGCTTGGCGATGAAGTGGCGGTTTATACTACGGCTTTTGACGGCAGCGGCAATCCGGTGAGCGCCAATGTGGATGTCTATGTCTTTAATCCGTCCGACAGCCTTATCTTTAGCGGAACCTCAACCCAGTTAGTTACAGGATTCTTTAAAGCCACTACCACTTTATCTTCCGCGGCTCCGACCGGTACTTATAGCGTAAGAATTGATTCTCAATTTGGCGGCGAGGAAAGCCATCAAACGCTTGCTTTTTCAGTGGCTTCTTCCACTTCCGGCGGATTGTCCCTTAATTTGCAAGCCAACACCGGTACTACTTATAAGAAAGGGGATACCGTCTCTGTTTACTCAACGGTTTTTGATTCCAATGGCAAGTTGGTAGATGGCGATGTTGACGTGTATATTTATAATCCGTCGGATGTTTTAGTGGCCAGCGCTTCTTCTACTAAGATTGACACCGGATTTTACCGAGCTACTACGACTCTCGCGACAACAACGCCGACCGGAACTTATCGCGTAAAAATTGACGCTTCTGCCGGAGGCAATGAGGCGCACGCGAATCTCGCCTTTAATGTGGAAGCAACTAATTGGACAATAGTTCTTTCCGATTTCGGCGAAGTGTTTGCGTCTGCAAGCAATGAATACCGGACTAAGGTCTTTATATTTAACCCACAAAATTCCCTTGCTGATCCTTTTTCAACTCCAACCGTCACTATCTACGATCCTTCGCGGAATATTAATACTGATGCCGCTACGATGACGAAATTAGAAACGGGCGTCTATGAATATACACTAGCTCTTTCTTCCGGCTCCGAAGCGGGCACTTGGGAGACGGTAGTTTCGGTTGAAACCGAAGAAGATCAGACGTTCAAACAAAACGATTTCTGGGAAGTTGAGTCCGCGCCGGCGCAGGTCATTGTCAATTCTATTACCGACAATACTGTTCCAAGTATCACCGCGAATGTGACTATAACTAATGAGGGAAGTACTGCGTTTGAATATCATTACGAGTATTGTGTGGTAACCACGCAGGACAACTTGTGCGGAGGAGGGAATGATGTGAATTATGCTTCGGCCGCTAAATTAATTCAGCCGGGAGTGGACTTTATCACCGATCTATCACTAACAGTGTCAAATACCGGTACATACTTCTTTAAAGTTGCCGTAACGTGGGGCACAGAAAAATCGTTTGCTTCAAGACAATTTGATGCTGTAGAAGAGTCAGAATCGGAACCCGAGCCAGAACCCGAGCCGGCTCCGTCAGGCGGCGGCGGAGGCGGAGGTGGCGGCGGAGCTCTTGCCCCGGTTGCCGCTATTGCGCCAATTCTTACGCCATCCTGTAACGGAGCCGACTTCAATAAAGATGGTAAGGTTAATTCTATAGATTTCTCAATCCTCTTATTCTTCTGGAAAACAGCACCACCGTTTGCAAACGGCTGTGTTGATGTAAACAAAGACGCGCAAGTAAACTCAGTTGATTTCTCCATACTGCTCTTCCAGTGGGGGACAGCGGGAACCCCGCTTAGTTTGGAGATAAAAAATAATCTTTATAGCTCTTTAGCGGCGATTAAGCGCGAGTGGTATAATAATAAACAAGTATGATAAATTTCAATCTGAAATTATTTGTAATTTGTGGTTTGTTATTTGTGATTTTCGCGGCTCACGCCGCGCATGCCGCCGAGCTTTATTTTTCTGCGCGCGCGGAGAATATCCGGATTGACGATGTTTTTGTAGTTGAGGCGCGCCTTTCCAGCCCCGATATATCCATAAATGTCGCTGACGGTTCAATCTTGTTTGATAAGGAAAAATTTGAAGTTCGGGAGTTAAGCGCGGGCGGGTCCATATTGAGTTTGTGGGCGCAAGAGCCGTCTTTTTCAAATTTAGCCGGCACAATTAGTTTTGTAGGCGGAACACCCGAAGGATTTCGGGGCGATGGACTGATTTTAAAAGCAATTTTACGCGCGAAGGAAGCGGGCGAGGCAAAGCTCTCTTACGCGGATGACTTCGCTTTATTTTTGGCAGACGGCAAAGGAACGCGGATTAAGCCTGTATTTTCACCGCTTTCTCTTACTATATATAGCAGGCCTTCGAATATTCAGCCAAAAGATGAGTGGGAGGAATTTATCGCGGGTGATACAACCCCGCCGGAATTTACTGAAGCGATAGTTTCCCAAGACCCGCGGGTTTTTGACGGCAAATATTTTATTAGTTTTTTTGCGGCTGACAGAGCTTCCGGCGTGGCTTATTATGAAGTAAGGGAGGGCGAGCGTGAGTGGACGCGCGCGGTTAGCCCGTATGTTTTGCAGGATCAAACACTGGAAAGCGCGATGCAAATAAAGGCGGTGGACGCCGCGGGCAATGAGGCAGTAATAACCCCGCAAGTTTCTGTTCCACCGGAACTTCCAGTGGCAAAATACCTTGTTTGGGTTTTCGCATTGATTGTCGCAATAGCGGTTATCTTGGCGCTGCGCAATAAAATAAAAAATAAAAAGCAAAACCATGGAATCTAAAGCGCAAAGATTAAAATATTTTAAGTTTTTGGCCGTTGTTTTTAGTTTTGCATTTTTAATTTTGAATTTTAGCGTTGTGCGAGCCGCCACTCTTTATTTTAGCCCTTCTTCCGGCAATTTTTCCGTTGGAGATATTTTGACCACAAGCGTTCTTGTGAACACTCAAAGCAAAGCCATTAACAACGCGGACGCGGTTATTAATTTTCCAGCCGGCCTTTTAGACGTTGTTTCAGTAAATAAATCCGGCTCTATTTTTTCTTTGTGGGTGGAAGAGCCAGCTTTTTCTAACAGCGCCGGAATTATTTCTTTTAACGGCGGATTGCCCACGCCCGGGTTTAATGGAACGGCGGGAAGGCTTATTAATATTGTTTTTCGCATTAAAAATGCCGGCTCCGCGTCTTTAATTTTTTCTTCAGGCGCTGTCCGGGCAAATGACGGTTACGGCACTGATATTTTACAAACAAAAGCGCAGGCGCAATTTAATTTAATTTCTGAAGAAAGGCCAATCGCGCCTCCTTCAGCCCTTGGCGCTCCTCAAGCCCCGAGCATTTCTTCGCCAACGCACCCGGATCCGAATAAGTGGTATTCCCAAAATAGCGCGACTTTTAATTGGCCGGTACCGAACGGCGTAAACGCCGCGCGTTTGCTTGTAGGAAGCGCTCCTATCGCGGAGCCGGTGGTGCTTTATGTTCCGGCTATAAGCAAAAAAACCATTGATGATTTAAGCGATGGCGTGTGGTATTTTCACGCTCAATTAAGAAATTCCAGCGGTTGGGGCAATACTACGCATTTTCGTTTCCAGATTGACACCACAAGGCCGTCTCGGTTTGATATAGAGTTATTGCCAAGAGAAGATTTAACCGAGCGGATAGTTAAGCTTAATTTTGACGCGCAGGATGAATTATCCGGAATTGACCATTATGAAATAGAAATTGACGATCGAGCCCAGGAAATATGGGTGGATGACGGAAGCGGCATTTACGCGACTTCGCCTCTTGAATCGGGAAAACACATCCTGATTGCCAGGGCGGTGGATAAAGCCGGTAATTTCTTAAGCAATTCGGCAACTTTTACCATTGAAGAAACCCCGCTCCTCAAATATTCATATCTTGCTATTGACTTTCTTTCAGTGCTAATTCCTCTTATTGCTCTTCTCGCGCTCTTATTGCTGATTGTGTGGTATAGCTTCTACAAACGAGCGCAACTTAAAAAGAGATTAAAAAAAGAGGTGCAGGAAGCCGAAGGCGCGCTTCATAAAGCTTTTGATGTGCTAAGGGAGGATGTTAAGGAACAAGTTAAACAGCTTGAAAAAGCTAAAACTAAGCGAGACTTAACTCAAGAAGAAGATAGAATTATCCAACAGCTTAGAAAGCACATGGACAGCGCCGAGAAATTTATCAGTAAAGAAGTTGAAGATATAGAAAAAGAAATTAAACGATAGAAAATATGACAAGCGCCACAGTTATCATTCTCGCCTTAATCCTTATATTATTCGCGGTTTTACTCGGATATATTATTTGGCTTGTAAATAGAGAGAGCGATAAAAAGAAAAAAATGCAAGAAGGAGTTCGGGAAGCCGAAGGCGCGCTGCATAAAGCTTTTGATATGTTAAAGGAAGATGTTAGCGAGCAGATATTAATGCTTAAAAAGGCGCAAACTCAGCGGCAACTCACCGAAGAAGAAGAAAAAATTATTAAACAGCTTAGAAGAGATTTAAGCCTTGCCGAAAACTTTGTAATGAAGGAGGTTGAAGATGTAGAAAAAGAAATTTCCGGCGACAAGTAATCAGATCATTAGTGGGGTTCAACGAACAGCTTTTTAGTCCTTACCACATCCTTATAAAATGGAGTTTATAAGGATGTAAGGGGAAATAAGATTTGTGTCATAATAAATTTATGATCGCGAAAAAGATTATTTTGGTTCTAGTCGCTGTCGCGGCGGCAGTAATCGGCTATTGGCTGATTTCCCCGCTTTTTATAGAAAAAGAAGTAAGTGAAAAATTAGAGGATATCATGCCGGTTTCGTCAGAGGCGCCTAATCAAGAAACGCCAATGCCAGCGTCCCAAGTATTGGAATCGCAATTAAAAATTGTGTCTTCGGGAACTTTTACCGGCCTGGCAAATCATAGCGCCGAAGGCACGGCTACTTTAGTTAAAATCGGCGATAAATATTATGTCCGTCTGGAAGATGATTTTCGGGTAACTAATGGGCCGGATCTTTTTGTGCATTTTGGGAAGAATGGGAAATATTCAGCCGATGCCCGTTTGGGCGCGTTAAAAGGAAATGTCGGCGGGCAGAATTATGAAGTCCCCGCTGAAATTAACCCATTAGATTATAACGAGGTTTGGATTTGGTGCCGTTCCTTTTTCGTCCCATTTGGAAAGGCAGTTTTGAAATAATTTTTATTATTATTGGTTTTATCGGCAAGTTGTTTATAATCATTGTATGAAAACAAGCGAACTTAAAGAAAAAATTAAAAAAGGCGAAGATGTTATTTTGTTGGATGTGCGGGAAAAAGAAGAAGTGGAAGCCGGAGGAGATATGATTGAGGGCGCGAAGAATATACCGATGGGCAAAGTATTTACCGAAGCTGCCAAGGGTAACCTCCCAAAAGATAAAAAAATTATCACAATTTGCAAGACCGGCGGGCGGTGTGAAATTGTTGCCAGGGAATTAAAACAAAAAGGCTTTGACATTGAGCATCTTGAGGGCGGCATAGAAGAATGGAAAAAAAGCCAATAAGATTTAATGGATTTTATATTTGAACATTTTGCGATTGAACTTTCGTTCGCGATAACTTTAATTATCGGATTTTTTGCCAAGCGGTTTTGGACTATTCCTATTTTTTTGATTTTCGGCGCGGTTTTCGGATTCAGCGTTGCCTTGCTGTATATTAATTTTCATTTGCCAACGACTAAAGCGGGATTGGGAATCATTGTTTTATTGCCTGCCGTGCTGATTATTTCTACCAGCTTAAATACTATTTCCGCTTTGATTGGCGGAGTAATCGGAACCTGGCTGGGAAAAAGGAGAAAAAAAATAAAAAACTCCCAATTGGGGGAGTTAAGGAAGGATTAGCTGGATATACAGCCAATTTAATTCAAACAGCAGTCCGCCGAGAATGAAAAGCGGAAGATAAGCCAGATCAACATGGTGCTGGATATTAAACCGGCTTTCATAATACCAGTGGTACAGCCCCGTGGTGGAATACAGGAATAATCCTAGGAAGTATTCCAGCGCTTGGCCGACGAGCCCGTAGATCAGTCCGCGGACAATCCAAGGACAGAAGGACGCAAGGTTATAAATCGGCACGAAAACCAGGGGCAGAAGGGCATAGCCGATAATCATTTTAGCGCTGATTCGCCCCATCCAACATTTGTCGCCTTTGAGGCGGGCTTGGATGCTGGTGGTAATGATTTCTATTAATACGCCCTGCATGACAAAAGTTAGGGAATGAAAAAGGAAGTTGCCAAGATTGCCCATGGCCGGCCTCCTTTAGATTTAAGATGCTGATAAAATTTTAATCCGGAATTTAAAATAAAGCAATCAGAACTAGTTCGAAACTTGTTTTTGCCCTAAAAATGTTATATAGTACGTCACGTACTTTGAAAACTCTATTAGGCTAAATCCCGCAAAGCGGGATCGCCCGACCAATTTCAGAAAATTGGTCTAGGGAGGACGAAATGAAAATCCTGGTGGTCGGAACCGGCACTATCGGCAAGCCTCTAATCCGGCTGTTTCTGGAAGTCCAGAAGCAAATGGGCGTGGAAGAAATAATTTTCCATAAAAATTTGGCGGAACCGAAATGCCGTGGCATGCTGGTGGATTTTTTGCGGCGCGGGGCAAAACTCGCTGTTTATAAAGATAAGATGCAAGATTTTAGCGCGTTGCTGGCATGTTTCGGCTGTTGGCCCACTTATACTTTAGAGCAGGCTTTGGAGCGGGCGGATGTGGTAATTGACTGCACTAGCAAGGGCGTAGCGCGGAAAATGAAGGAGAATTATTATTCGCATTTGTCCAAGCCGGGCAAAGGATTCATCGCCCAGGGATCGGAAAAAGGATTCGGCAAGCCGTTTGCTTTTGGAATTAATGATATGGCGCTGGATCCGCAAGACCGTTTTATCCAGGTGGTCAGCTGTAATACACATCAGATTTTGTGCTTGTTGAAGACTCTGGCTTTGGACCCGAAAAATAAGGGAGATTTGGATTTTGGCAATTTGATTCGGGCGCGGTTCTATTTGGGTCGGCGCGCGGGCGATGTTTCCCAGGAAGAATCCACGATTGGCGTGGAAGTCGGTTCGCCCAGCCATGAATTCTACGGTTCGCATCAAGCGGAAGACGCGGCAAAAGTTCTTGCCACTCTGACGCCGGATCGCCTAGATATTCATTCGGCGGCGGACATTCTGAATAATCCCTTCATGCATGTGGTTCATTTCGCGATTACGGTCCGCAATCCGGTTACGGTTCGGGAGGTGGAAAAATATTTCCGCTGGAACCCGTTAATCGCGGTGACTTACCAGAAAACCAATAATCAGGTTTTTTCGGAAGGGCGCGATCGCGGGGATTCCGGACGGATTTTGAACCAGACCGTAGTTTGCTTGCCGTCGCTGGAAGTTTTGTCCGGCGGGCATGAAATTATCGGCCGTTGTTTCACTCCGCAAGACGGCAATGCTTTGTTGTCTTCGGTGGCGGCGACGCTTTGGCTGACCGATCCGATGAATTATCAACAACGGATGGTAGAGCTTCTCTTTAAACCACCCTATCTTTTCGAGGAGGTGTGAGATGCTGAGCGTAATCGCGGAAACTATGTTTACCGGCGGAGCCGGCGGAGAAGCGGAGGTTTTGGTCCAGAAGCGGAATATCTTTCCGGGAATCGGCGGAACAATTCAAAGCCAGCAGGTGGTAATCGCGGCTTTGCGGAAAGATTTCGGCGCGGCGCCCGGAAGCGGAGACCATGTATTTTTGAAGCATTTGATCGTGAAGAAATTGGATGACTATTTTTGCCGGACTGAAAAGTATGCTTTCAGCCACGTTGCCCGGCCGCTCGGGTCCATGAGCATAGCGCGCGGGGATCCGGAAGAAGCATATTTTTACGATTGGGTTCATGGCTCGGATGGATTTGCCTGGGTGGGGATTGATGACGATAATCAGCAAACCTCAATTATCCTGGAAGAGTGGAATGAATTTGTGAATGCTTTTTCGGACGTCGGAATTAAAATCGGCAATGATGTTACAAACGCGGAGAACGCATTAGTTTCTCAGAACATTGTTCATCAAGCCGCTAAGCCGAATGGCTTGAAACTGAATCTTTGCTGGAAACGGATTGATTTCGGAAGCCGGTCTTTGCAGATTGATTATGAGAAGCTGATGGTATTCCTGGTGGAACGCGCCGGAGACCTAAATAAGGTTTTGGGCGAAAGCCGTTGCAAGCTTTTGTATTGGGCTTGGAGCGCGGCTGCGGACTATAAAGCCATGTCCACCGAAGACAAGGAGATATTGGATAAATTAGTTTTGGAATACCGGCTTTCCAGTTTGCGCCATCGCCGCCCCCGATTGGCAATTGAATAACCCCCCCCGACCGCGGTCGGGGTTTTTTATTGTTTACTTGATTATTTTTTCAAGTTAAAGTATCCTATACTTGTTCTTAAAAATCATGGGCTAAATCCGCCAGGGGCGGATCGCCCGATCATCCGACCGCTTTGCGGTTTAGGATGATTTAGGGAGGATAGGGATTATGAAGCGCTTGAGTCCGAGCGGCGTGCTGGATGACCGGGAAATGCTGAGGTATCTTTTGCGTTTAGCGTATCAAGAAGCGCAAAAAAGTCGCGACCCATCAACGCAAAATGGCGCAGTGTTAGTAAGTGATACGGGAAGAATTTTGGTACAGGATCACAATCATTTTCCGATGGGAGTACAAGAAACTCCGGAACGCTGGGATCGCGCGGTAAAGCTGAAATGGATTGAGCACGCGGAACGCAATGTTTGTTATCGGGGGGCTTGGGAAGGCGTAGGGACTAAAGGATTAATTATGGTTTGCCCTTGGGCAGCTTGCATGGATTGCGCTAGAGCGATTATCCAGTGCGGAATTAAGGCGCTGGTGACTCACAAGCAGGCGCATGACCGCACCCCGGAGCGCTGGAAGGCGGACGTGGACGAAGCGCTGGGAATGCTTAAGGAAGCCGGAGTTCAAATCATTTATTACGATGGAGAAATCGGCGGTATAGAAGGCCTTCGCCACAGCGGAGAAGTTTGGAATCCCTGATCTTGGTATAAGTTCAACCTCGTTTTTAACGAGGTTTTTTTATTGTGTTAAAATTAAATCAATGGCAACTAAATCAGAAATAGCGATTTTCGGCGGCGGATGTTTTTGGTGTACCGAAGCGGTTTTCCAGGAATTAAAAGGAGTAATCTCGGTAGTTTCCGGATACGCCGGAGGGAAAATAGATAAGCCCAGTTACGAACAGGTGAGTACCGGCGCTACCGGCCATGCCGAGGTTATTAAGATTGAATTTGATCCCGGATTAATTTCTTACCGCCAGCTTTTGGAAGTTTTCTTTTCTTCGCATGATCCGACTACTTTAAGCCGCCAGGGCGCCGACGTTGGCGAACAGTACCGTTCGTTAATTTTATATACCAACAAAGAGCAAAAAAATCAGGCCGAAGATTATACCCGCAATTTGACGGAATCCAAAGCTTATAAAAATCCGATTGTAACCGAGATAAAGCCGTTAGATAAATTTTATGATGCCGAAGGACAGCATCAGGATTTTTATGACAATAATCGGCATAAGCCGTATTGCCAGCTGGTTATTGACCCTAAAATAAAAAAACTAAAAAAAGAACATAAAGAATTAGTAAAAAATGCGTAAATATTATTGGTTAATTTCCGGGCTGGCCTCTCTGATAATTCTAGCGGCAATTTTCTATTTTGGCCGGCCATTTTACCAGGCGGTAAAGCCGGTTATTATTCCTGCCGGACAGAATCCGGCGCCATTGAAGATCGCTAAGGGATTTGCGATTGAAGTTTTTGCTAAGGATTTGTCCGGCATCCGGGTTATGGCCCAGGACAGTTTCGGCAATATTTGGTTTAGCCAGACCGATGAGGGTGAAATATCTGTTTTAGAATCCCGCGATGGAAAAGTAAACGCCAAGCATTTAGTTTGGGATAATTTGAATCATCCGCACGGCTTGGCCTTTGATCCTCAAAACCCGTTTTATCTTTATTTCGCGGAAGAGGACAAAATTTCCAGGGTCACGGTTTATTCCGACAGCCCGGTGGAAAAAGTAATTGATTTGCCCGCGAGCGGCCGGCATACTACTCGGACTCTCGGTTTTGGGCCGGATGACCGGTTGTATGTTTCCATTGGTTCTTCGTGCGATGTTTGCGTTGAAGCCGATTCCCGCCGCGCCAAGATTTTTTCCATGAAAAAAGACGGCAGTGATTTTAAGGAATTCGCGCGCGGTTTGAGGAATGCCGTATTTTTTACCTGGAATTACGTGGACGGGAAAATGTGGGCAACGGAAATGGGGCGGGATTTCCTGGGGGATAATTTGCCTCCGGATGAAATTAATATTATTAAGGAAGGCGGAAATTACGGCTGGCCAATTTGTTATGGAAAAAATATACACGATACGGAGTTTGATAAGAATATCTATTTCCGGAACCCTTGCGTGGAGCCGTTTGAAATCCCGAGCTTCATAGATATTCCGGCGCATTCGGCGCCTTTGGGTCTGGCTTTTATTCCGGAAGAAGGCTGGCCGGAAGAGTATTGGTATAATTTACTGGTTGCTTATCACGGCTCTTGGAACCGTTCTGTTCCAACGGGTTATAAAATCGTCCGTTATAAACTGGACGCTCGGGGAAAATATTTAGGTCAAGAAGATTTTATTACCGGCTGGCTGCAAAGCGATAATACGGCTTCCGGCCGGCCGGTGCAGATTTTAACACAGCCCGGGGGAGTAGTATACATCACCGACGATAAAGCCGGAGTGATTTATCGGGTTACGAAGCAATAGATTAATGAAAATTTTTATTCACGCCAAGCCGGGCTCTAAAAAGGAATTAGTGGAAAAGATAAGTCCGAATACTTTCACGGTTTTTGTAAAAGCCCGGCCGGAAAAGGGCTTGGCTAACGAAGCGGTCATTAAGATTGTGGCGGAATATCTCGGCGTAGCAAAAAGCCGGGTTCGGATTATGGCTGGCCAGACCAGCCAAAAAAAGATTTTAGAGGTTTTATAACCGATCTCTAAAATGCTATTATAAATATATGCCTCAATTGATTTTTGAACCGGGTTTTTTCGCCCCATTTGTATTTTTTCTTCCATTCTTCATAGTTTGGAGCATATTTTGGAAAGGTTGGGCATTATGGAAATCCGCCCGCCGGGAAGACAAAAAATGGTTTATTGCCCTGCTGGTTATTAATACCGGAGGAATCCTGGAAATACTTTACATATACATTTTTAGCGAAAAATCAGATAAAAAAGAGGGAGAGTCTGAGGGTAGCCGCAAAGATTCGCCATCAGAAAATGCCTAAGGCGGAAAAAGACTGGAAAAAAGTTTTGACTCCGGAACAATACCGAGTATTGAGGGAAAAAGGCACCGAGCCGGCTTTTACCGGAAAATATTATAAAACTCAAGATTCGGGAATGTATGTTTGCGCGGCTTGTGGCAATAAACTTTTTTCATCTAAAGCTAAATTTGAATCCGGCACCGGCTGGCCGAGTTTCAGTGACCCGGCGAATTTAAAGAATGTAATTTTGCGGGAGGACGACAGCTCTGGCATGGTCCGAACCGAAGTACTTTGCGCGAAATGCGGTTCGCATCTGGGGCATGTTTTTGACGATGGTCCACGCACCCTGCCTACCGGCAGGCAGGCTAGCGGTAAGCGCTATTGCATCAACTCGGTTTGTTTAGAACTCAAGAAGGATAAAAAATAAAAATCCCTTTTGCGTAGGGATTTATTTTAAGTCTAACGGGGGCAATCCAGTGGCTTTAATAAACCAATCGTTATAGATTTTCCGTTCTTCTTCGGTCATATTAGACTTGGGTTCAAATACTTCAACCGAGACTTTAACTTTAGCCGGGTTTTGCGGATCCAGTATCGCAGTAATAATCACCGGAAATCCATAGCTTTCAATGGCCTTTCGGAAAGATTGGGCGCGCCCCATTTCTTTTTCCATTAACTTGGGATCTTTAGCGAGACTTCCTTCCAAAATTCGTTTTAGTTCTTGCGCTAATATTGTGATGGTTTGCCGGAGAACTATTCTTTTGACTTCTGGGTCGGTCATCGGAGCCTCCACGGGGCCGGTATAGAACTAAGGTCATAATACTCCAGGAGCGCTTTTTTGTTAAATAGCCAGCCTTTTATACTATAATAAGGTTATGAGAAAAACAGCTATTTTTGATATTGACGGCACCATTTTTCGGTCCAGCCTTTTAATCGAAATTACCGAGGCCTTAATACATAAAGGCATCTTTCCGGCCAGCGCCCGGAAAGTTTACGCCCGCGCTTTTTCCCGGTGGCTGGATCGGAGGGGGCCATACGAAAATTATATCAACGCGGTAGTGGAAGTTTTTCAAAAAGATCTACAAGGAATGAAAAAAAGCGAATTTATGGCGGTGTCTAAGAAGGTAGTGGCGCTGCACAAAAACAGGGTTTATCGGTTTACGCGAGATCTGGTTAAAGATTTAAAAAAGAAAAATTATTTTTTGCTGGCCATTTCCAATTCTCCTAAAATGATTTTGGATGAATTTTGCCGGAATCTTGGATTTGATAAAGTTTATGGGCGGATTTTTGAAGCGGATAAGCGCGGGCGGTTTACCGGCGTCACGCTTTATTCGGAACTAGTTTCGGACAAGGCTAAAATTTTAAAACGGGCCGTGGAAAAAGAAAAATTGACTCTGGTAAAATCTATCGGTGTTGGCGATACGGAAAGCGATATTCCGATGCTGCGGTTAGTGGACCGGCCGATTTGTTTTAATCCGAACGAAAAGCTTTACCGGCACGCTAAACGGGCCGGCTGGGAAATCAGAGTGGAACGAAAAGACGTTATTTATAGAATTTAAATTAATAAAATAAAAACCCCCGCATAGCGGGGATTTTTATTTTTAGTACCGATCCCGTTTAAAAGACCGTCGTTGCTGGTGGCAATCCCGGCACATCAGCTGATTTAATCTAGCTGGGTCCGGTTCAAAGGGCAATTCCGTAATCGGTTTGCCGCATTTGGCGCATGCCCAGTTACCCTGGAACATTTGGCGCTTGAAACCACCACCACCTCCTTGTTCATCTCTATAAGCCATTTTGCTTCTCGTGGTGTTTTATTAATAATGACCTTTTATACTTTCGAAAATGAGAAGCAAAATAGCGAAAAAATCTATGTTTACTCTCTAAAATCTACTTGTTGTTATAAGCATACTCCCTTTTAGGCATTTGTCAATGGTCTCGGCCGCACCTCTTTGCGGAAGCTGAATTTAAAAAACGGGGCTATTGGGTTTAAAAATATAAAACCCCGAAATAATTCAGGGTTCCTTTTTAGCTAATTCCAGGTTGATCGAGCCGATAATTTTCACCTTACTTTTGATTTTTACCGGAATGTGGGCATCGTCATCCGTCAGCCAAATATCAATGTCGCCGTCTTGCCGCCATAATCCTTCAAACTTTAATTTAGGCTTGATATGGATTGTGGAAAATTTTCCAGCCGGAACTTTGATGGTTTCTTTGCCGAGCACTTCCACTATTAATTCATAATTTTTTTTGTCGGTATGGACCAGCAGGGTCGCGCTTTGTCCGGCGGCGGGTAAATTAAGGGAACGAAAATAATAAAAAGCGCCAAGCAGATCGCGGGACCCTAGGGCGACTATCGCTTCCTGATCGCCATAGCGGGCAGTTCCTTTTACTGGATCAAATTCTACCACTTGGTCTTTTTTATATTTTCCTTCACGGAGATGTTTTTCGTATCGGAACGGCAATAGAGCGCTTTCAGACACTACGCTTTCTATGCGGTCATCCACCGAGAAAAAGAATAAGATAGTGCTCTGGGCCCTGCCGGACAAGCGGTAACAATTTTGCCCGTTCATAATAATCATTTCTTCCACGCTCAAAGAAGCCTTGCCGGCGCTGAAAATAAACCAGCTGATGCCGTAATGAAGCTTTTCTCCGACTTTGAAAGCGGGCGTAATAGTTTCGTCGGCGCGGATGAGCTGGGACGCGAGCAAAATTAAAGCCGCGATTTTCAGCATAGTAGTTTTCCTCCTGTATATTCCATTGCGTATTTTAAAGCGCTAGTTTTAGGGTAACTCTAAACCCCCCCTTGCGTCAATTAGTTTTTTATGTTACTCTGATGGCAGTAATTTACATACGCTCTGTAATCAAGAGTGTCCAAGGAGGAGTTGAATGAGAACTCTGAGCGCTATCCTGTTCGTGATCGGCTGCCTTTTGTCTGCATGGGGCTTCTGGCAAATCTTGGTGTATCCCGAATTATTTCCTTGGTTGGGCATGATTGGGTTTCTGGTGTTGGCATCCGCGCTTTGGACCTTGCTGGAAGCTAATTCACAAAATCCTCCGTCCTAGGGCCCCGTCGTAAAATTTATGACAGACCCTTAACGATCCGCTTGCGGATCGTTTTCTTTTGTATTAAAATACGGGCAGATCTTTGAACGCATTCTCTGTATCAGTATTTCACCAGAACTGATCAGCGCAGTTTGAAGCGAAATCCTAGACGCGAGGGTGAGATTGTAGCTTCAGCTACGTCGAACCCGAGCAACAACGGATTTAGCCAAAATGCGCTTACCCCTCCGGGGAATCTTGATTTTGTTCAATTTCGGCGTTACTTCTCCTCTCGGTATATTCATACCGCTCGGAGAAAGGCCTTGAAATTGATACAAAATCAATGATTTCAGTTGGTAGAAACACCGATGCAGAGAGTGCTTAAGGAGGGTAATAATGAAGAGCTTGCTGGACACTGCCAATCGGCATTTGGCAAAGCACTATGGCTGGCTGAAGGGATTTTTCCCGGTATCGGCTAAGGGCTGCTGGATTACCGATGATAAGGGTCGGCGTTATTTGGACATGATTTCCTGTTATTCGGCGATGAATTTTGGCTACGGGCATCCGGTTTTGATTGCTGCCGCCAAAGAACAGCTGAATACTGGTTTGACTTTGACTACCGGCGGGATTTTGCACTGCGATAAGATTTTGCTGGCGAAAGAGCTGGCGGAATTTTGCGGCATGGATGAGGCGATGGTAGTTTCGATGAACACCGGCGCCGAAGCCGTGGAAACCGCGATGAAGCTGGTAAGAAAGTGGGGTTACGCAAAAAAGAGAGTTCCATTGGATAAGGCGGAAATTATTTTCTGTGAAAATAATTTTCATGGCCGGACAATCGGAATTATCAGCGCGTCTACGATCGGACAGTATCGGGATATGTTTAAACCGCTTTTGCCCGGAATTAAAGTGATTCCTTTTGGCAGTGCTCGGGCTTTGGCGGAAGCGATTACGCCCAATACGGTAGCGTTGATCGTGGAACCAATTCAGGGCGAGGGTGGAATTGTGGTTCCGCCATTAGGGTATCTTAAGGATATTCGCGCTATTTGTTTTGCGCGCAATGTTTTGCTGGTATTTGATGAAATTCAAACTGGCCTTGGAAGAACTGGAGACCGCTTTGCCTGTGATTTTGAAGAAGTTCGTCCCGATCTTTTCACTTTAGGAAAAGCGCTGGGCGGAGGCATTGTTCCGATTTCCGCGGTGGTTGGCGTTAAAAAGGTAATGGAAGTTTTCCAGCCTGGCGATCACGGCAGTACTTTCGGGGGCAATCCAGAAGCGTGCCATATCGCTCGAGCAGTTTTACGGCTGATGAAAAAGACCCGGTTGGAAGAACAATCGCAGGCCTTAGGATTTTATTTTCGGAGTAAACTTGATAGTTTGGCTCACAAATTGGATTATATTAAAGAAATTCGCGGACGGGGATTGATGATTGGTGTGGAAATTAAAGGAAGCTATCCCACTGGCCATGATTTGTGCGAAGCGCTCTTTGAAGAAAGAATCATTGCCAAAGAAACCCGGGATAATGTTTTGAGAATTTCTCCGCCATTAGTCATTACCAAGAAAGAAATTGATTGGGCGATGGTTCGGATCCAAAAAGTATTTTCTAAGTTTTCGGCTAAGGGGCGGGGGCGGTAAGATGCGAGTTTTAATGTGCCCGCCGCAATACTTTGATGTTCCGATTGAAGATAAGGCAAGAAATCCATGGATGAGTGTCCGGCAAAAGCCGGATCCGGCCGTTGCTTTCCAGCAGTGGCAGAAATTATTGGATTTCTACGCGTTTCATAAGCTGGGAATGTGGTTCTTGCGGGCGCAGGAAGGATTATTTGACCAGGTTTTTACGGCAAATATCGCCTGGCACAAGGGCAATAGGGCAGTGATCGCAAGGCTAGCTCCGGAATGGCGCCGGCCTGAAGAAAAAATTGTCCGCGACTGGTTTGTCCGGGAAAAATACCAAGTGTTAGATTTGCCGGAAGATATTTTCTTTGAAGGGCAGGGAGACGTTTTAAGCATTGGCGATTCCGGATATCTTTTCTGTTACGGCATCCGGAATAATCTGGAAGCTATGGAATTCTTGGAAAGAAACCTGAATCTTGGAGGAAAGTTTATTCCGCTAAAACTGGTTAATCCGCAGTTCTACCATGGCGACGTATGTATCCGATATTCTCGGCATCGCAATGCTCTGCTGTATAATCCGCTGGCATTTGATTCGGAAAGTTTACGGAGAATTGAACAATTACCCTTAAAGAAAATGGCAGCGCCAAAGGAAATGTGGGTTCAGGAAACCCCGAAAGGCAGAAACTTTCCTTTGAACGGCTGTTATGTTGATAGGATTGAAACTTTTCCTTGGGACTTGAGCCTTGGGCCCTTCCCGGCGAAAGTTAGAACTTGGATTCAAGAGGATGGCGGCGAGATTTGGATAAGCAATTATGACCAGTTCGGACTTTCCGGCGCCGGTCACCGCTGCTGCAGCTATTTTCTTGATTAATTGATTTAAGCCCCCGATCCCTCACTTTTGAAAGAGTTAACTCCCGCCTTGCGGGAGTTTTTGTTTAGCCCGCTCTTTCAAGAGTGAGGGAGGCTTTTTATTTTTATAATAAAAAGATTATCATTATATATAATGAAGAAGAATACTTCCTGGGGAAAAGAAAGCGTTTGGGGCAGTTATCAAAAAGAAGTTATTTTGCCGAATTTATTACGGCTTTTAAAGTTGAAGAAAAATGAGGTTATCTTGGACTTAGCTTGCGGAGCCGGGTTTTTTGTAAAAGAATTTTCCAAAACCGGAGCTAGGGCCATCGGGGCGGATATTTCCAGGGCGCTGATTAGCGCCGCCAAAAATAATTCTTCAGCGGATTTTTATGTATCACCCGCTGACGATCTGCGGTTTTTGAAAGATAAAAGCGTTGATAAAATTACTTTAATTTTCGCAATTCAAAATATTGAAAATGTGGCCGGATCCTTGAAAGAAGCCAATCGGGTTTTGAAACCGCAGGGAAAGTTATTTATTGTCATGAATCATCCGGCCTTCCGTATTCCGCAGGAATCCAGCTGGGGATGGGATAGTGAGGCGGGAGTCCAGTACCGGCGCATTGACCGGTATCTTTCGGAATCTAAGGCCAAAATTGAGATGCATCCTTCGGCCACCCGCTTGGAATCGAACCCCGGGCCAGCGGGATATACGATTTCCTTCCATCGCCCGCTCCAATTCTATTTTAAAGCCCTAGAAAAGAACGGTTTTTCAGTCATCCGCCTGGAAGAATGGGTTTCCAATAAAACCAGCGGGCCGGGATTAAGAGCGGCGGCCGAAAATCGCAGCCGAAGCGAGATCCCTTTGTTTCTTTTTTTGGAGACGGGCAAATTTCCCCAATAAAATTAGGCAGTATATCATTAAGATATGAAGTTACACCGGTTTATAGGTGAATTTGATTTTTCCAAGCGTCGCCAGGTTATCTGCGACCGCGAATTAGTTAATCAGATAAAGAATGTTTTCCGCCTGAAAGAAGGGAATGAAATTCTGCTGGGAGACGGGAAAATGAACGAAGCGCTGGCCAAGATCGTTGCTTTACAGAAAGATTTGCTGGAAGCGGAAATTACTAAAATTACGCCCAATGAACGCGAGCTGGAAACTCACGGGATTTTATACTGCTCGGTGCTTAAAGAAAATAATTTTGAACTGGTGGTTCAGAAAGCCACAGAAATTGGCGTAAAAGAAATTGTCCCGGTGCTGGCTAAAAATACCGTAAAATTGAATTTAAATTTGGAGCAATTGGAAAAAATTATTAAAGAAGCGGCTGAGCAATCCGGACGGGGAGTTTTGCCGGTTCTTCATAAGCCGATTAGTTTTTCCGAGGCCCTAAAACATTCCGAGGGCAACGATTTGAATTTGTTTTTCCGGCCGTCCGGCATGCCTTTGCGCGAAGTTAAAAGAACTGTTCCGCGCTTGGGAATTTTTATCGGGCCGGAGGGGGGCTGGATAGATGAGGAAACCGAAGCCGCGGCCAAAGAAAGGGATAATTTTGTCATGGTCAGTTTGGGTAATTTAATTCTTCGCGCGGAAACAGCGGCAATTGCCGCCGCTTATTCGTGCCTCAACTAATTTTTTGGTATTTATGATTTTTAAAAAAATTACATCAGCTTTTAGCCGATTAGATAGCTTTTTAATATTTTGGATGCGGCAATGGGGCGTTGTATTGCTGCGCGTTGCCCTCGGAATAGTGTTTTTATGGTTTGGAGCTTTAAAAATTTTTCAGCTTAGTCCGGTAGCGGACTTAATTGGCGCTGCTTATCCTTTTTTGCCGGAGCCGGATTTCTTAGTTTTCTTGGGCGTTTGGGAAGCGGCTATCGGCCTTGGTTTGATATTTAAATTAAATTTGCGATTCGCGCTGGCTCTTTTATGGCTGCAAATGGCCGGAACAATCGCGGCGCTTTGGCTGGCCCCGGATTTATTTTTTCAGAATGGCAACGTCTTTTTATTGACTACGGATGGAGAATTTATAATTAAGAATTTAGTTCTCATCGCCTCGGGATTAGTTATCGGAGGGTCGGAAGTTAAAAATCATCCAGAAACTGAGAATAAATAAAAACCTCCGCTTAGCGGAAGTTTAGGGCTGGATAACAATTTTTGCCCCGACTTTTATCAGGGGAAAGAGCTCCAGCATGTCGGGAATTCTCATTCGGACACAGCCGCGGGAAATTTCTTGATCAACGGTGGTTTCGTCGGAGGTGGAATGGATATAAAATTGATATGGATTATATCCGGGTATAATGATACCCAATCCCCGAATTTTGGAATAAGGAACTTTGATTACCCGCGCGCCGGAACTGGTTTTAACCGTTACCCATTTGATCATTTTGCCCTTATTCGGACCTTTAACGTATCGAAATACCATTCTTCCTTTAGAGCGGATAAAACCTTCGCCAAGCGGGGTCGGAGTTTTCGGCTTGCCAACGCCTACCCGGTATTTTTTAACTAGCATGCCGTATTCAACAAAATAAAGCCTCCTTTTGCTGATATCAACTACGATTTTTTGATGCCTCGCTTCCTTAATTTGCGCTTTAGTAGGCATAGCGGATAGCGTGGACGATAGGGCGGGCTGATTGGTTAGAGTCGCGGACGCCACGAACAGGCTCAGTAAATACGACATAGGCGGCCTCCTTGGCGCTGGGCTGTTTTTAAAAATGCTGTTTTAAATTATACTAAATTTATTCTCTAATGGCAACTGGAATCACGGACAACTCAAAACGATGGCTGATATTGATTTTGGCGGTTACGGTAATTTTGGGCTTTTATGGCTTGTCGCGCGGAGACACGGTTAATGACGAAGTTTTCATGTCTTTCCGCGGAATTGGATTAATGGATTTTAATGAGGCAGCTGAACAGACTACCCCCTGGGAATGGTTTGATCCTTCGGCAAGCTCAGGACAAGTCCGTGGAATTCCTTGGTGGGCAAAAATTTCCATGCACGACCATCCATTACTGGTCCCTTTGGTCCAGAATCTTTTCATGAAGGTTTTTGGAGAAAGTAATTTTGGCTTTCGCCTGCCTTCGGCACTATTGGGCATTGGCGCGGTTTATTTAGTTTATTTGATTGGCGCCCGGCTTTTTTCAAATAACGCCGGACTGATTTCCTCGGCTTTATTCGGCGTTACGTTAAATCATATCTATATTTCCCGGACCGGAATGCAGGAGGCCTATGTAATTTTCTTTTTATTGCTGGGATCTTATTTATTTTTAAAATCTCTGAAAGAAGAAAAATATCTCATCTGGACCGGAGCAGTAATTGGTCTGGGGGCTCTCGCGAAATACAATACTCTTATTTTGGTTCCAATTTTTCTAACCTATTTATTAATTTTTCGGCGGGATTATTTTAAGAATAAAAAATTCTGGCTGGGCGCGGGACTGGCAGTTTTGATTTTCAGCCCGGTTATTATTTATAACACGATGCTTTATCGGGCAGTTGGACATTTTGATTTTCAATTTTCTTTTATTTTAGGCCAGCAGCCCAAAGAATGGCCGGTAGCGCCTGGAAAAGATATTGGAACCTTAGCCGGCCGGATAAGTGATTTTATTCCCAAGCTGATTGCGACGAATTCCTGGCTATTTTTAGCCTTAGCCGGAATTTCCGTTTTGGGATTTATCGGGAGTCTTTTTCGAAGACCTAAAGAAATCTTTAATCAATACGCGCTACTTTTGATTATTATTTTTTGGCTATTGGCGCTTTTAATGCTGATCGGCCCGTCTTACCGTTTTTTAACTATGCTTACTCCGTTTTTGGCGCTCGGCATAGGCGCGCAATTGGGCGCATTGAGCCGGCAAAGTTATTCTAATGTTCTTAAGAACATTAGAATAGGAAAAATATTTTATATTTTATTGTCAATGTTATTGATCTGGGAAATTTTTTATTCTATTAATAATCAGATAGCTTATTATCCGATTGGGTCGACTCCTTGGTTGGCGTCTAAAGTTCGTTTTGAAAATTATAATTGGGGTTATAATGAATTAGGCCGATGGCTGGAAAAGGAATTAAAAGGAAAAATGCCGGGCCTTACTTTTGACCCCCGATATAAATTTTTGGATGACTTGCGGGAGCGGGCGCTGGATCGGGGACTAGCGGAAGGATTACAGCCATATCCCGCCCTGATTATTTACCACGGGAACTTTGATTTAGCGGCTAAGCTCTGGGTTTTGGACCGCCTTCATATATATCACGCCTGGCCGGTGATTAGCCTGGAGGCTTATTATGACTATTTACAGCAGAACGGATTTGATTACTATGAGCGGGCCGGTTTTAAAAATGTTTATTTCATACTGCAAAATAATATTGTCCCGGCTCC
Source organism: bacterium (assembly GCA_030700025.1). Classification (GTDB taxonomy): domain Bacteria; phylum Patescibacteriota; class Minisyncoccia; order UBA6257; family 02-FULL-45-10c; genus JAUYKI01. The sequence continues at coordinate 25,957 of JAUYKI010000007.1, forward strand.
GGAATCCGGAGCGCTGATGCGCGGCGAGGTCACGGGTATTAAAAATCCGCGCGGAGAAGAAGTGTTTAAGATTTATCAATTTAACCTATGACCTTGATTCAAAAGAAGTGCGTTCCTTGCGAGGGCGGGATGCCGCCGCTGGGCGCAGAAAAAATTAAAGAATACTCGGCCCAATTAAAAAATTCCTGGGATGTTTTAGAAAATAAAAAGATTCGGCGCGAATTTGTTTTTAAGGGCTTTAAAGAAGCAATAGTTTTTGTAAATAAAGTCGCGGAAATAGCCGAACAAGAAGACCATCATCCAGATATCCACATCTTTTATCGAAAGGTGGTTATTGAGCTTTGGACGCACGCGGTAGGAGGGCTTTCGGAAAACGACTTTATCATGGCGGCTAAAATTGAAACGCGGGGTTGATCCCCTACATAACTGCGATTGCAAAGCGAGTTAATCCCGGGGGTTGTTCGTTGTTTATCAAGCCAATAGTTAAAAAATGAGTCTTATCACCAGACTTCACGGCTTTGGAGATTAAAGCGTAGTTATGTGGGGGATTGACGGGCTAATCCAATTAGTTTAATATATTAAAACTGCTCATTGAAAAGGAGGAAACGACAATGACGACGGTGGTCAGAGAAGCGACGCTGGGAGACGAAGAGGAAATTTTGGAGCTTTACCGGGCGACCCCGGAATTGCACAAGAATGCCGTGGTGGATCTTTTGGACGAGGGCGAGCGCAAGCTGGCCTGGTCCGATCCTCGCAAGATACTCTTGGTTGCGGTTGATGAATCAACCGAATCAATTCGCGGCTTTCTGTACGTGAAGATTAAGGACCGCACGATTACGGAAGAAAAGGCCAGAATTTTGCACGTGGCAGTCCGCCAGGAAGACCGCAAGTTCGGCATCGGCACCCAGCTGCTGCAGGAGTGCGTTCTCCGCCTTTTGAAAAGAGGAGATGTGCATACAATTTACAGCTGCGTTAATGTGCAGAATCGCGGTATGATCAATTTCTTGGCGAAGCATGGATTTAAGATGCGGGAGCTGTATTTCCGGTTTGAGGCCGATGTGAAGAAGCCGTCGGATTTTCAGCCGTTTCCGCTGGATTGGTGGACTGACTTCGGGACTGACGAATAAATTATTCAACCTCGCATAAAAGCGAGGTTTTTATATTTTATGTTATTATAAAGTTATGCCTACTGAACAAAAAACCAGCCCTAAGGATATATTTTTGCACCTTTTGGCGATTATTACCTTATATGCCAGCGCCGGCAGTTTTATCGCGCTGATTTTCCAATATATCAATATATTTTTTCCGGACCCTTTGGAATTCAACAGTTACGCGCTGACTGCGGCCTATAGTTCAATTCGTTTTTCTATTGCTTCGCTGATAGTTATTTTTCCTCTATATATCTGGACTAGCTGGCATTTGAATAAAAGCTATCAGGCTAATCCTTCCAAGCGGAATTTAAAAATCCGGAAATGGCTGGTTTATTTTACGCTGTTTGCCGCGGCCTTAATTATCGCGGGCGATTTAGTTGCTTTGATTAATAATTTGCTGGGCGGAGAATTGACCTGGCGGTTTGTTTTGAAGGTTGCCACAATTTTACTGGTTTCCGGCTCGGTTTTCGGATATTATTTTGTAGATTTGCGGAAGAATAAAATAGAGTAAAATAATGCGAATATTTATTTACATTGTTATTGGAATTGTGGCGGTAGCAGTGATTGCCGGATTTTTTATTGTCGGTTCTCCGCGGGAAGAGCGGTTGCGGCGTTTTGATGAGCGCCGGGTAAGCGACCTCCAATTTTTACAATCCGAGATTATTAATTATTGGGTGGTTAAAGAAAAATTGCCGGAAAATTTGGCAGTATTGAATGATGATACGCGGGGAGTGCGGGTGCCGCGGGATCCGGAAACTGGCGAGGCGGGTTATGTTTATACAATTCAGGATGCCCTAACCTTTGTTTTATGCGCTGATTTTGCGAGAGCCAGTTTAAATGAATCTATAGATAAAATGGCTCCGAGACTGGCTTATCCAACCGGATATTATGGGGAGGGTAATTGGGACCATACAGCCGGCAAGGTTTGTTTTGAAAGAACGATTGATAAAGACCGATATAAATCAGTTAAGCCCATATAGCCGGCGTTTTGATCTATCTTTGTTGTGGTAACGGGGTTTGTATTATTTCGCTTTTTGTTTTACAATATAGGCGTTCCTTAAAAACATTACTGGGTTAATGTCGTCCTTCGACAAGCTCAGGATAAAGAGGCAAAAATGACGGTCAATCAGCCAATCAAGTTTGATAAATCCTACATTGATTCCATTCGGATCAATACCAGCGCAATTCAGCAAAGAGTTCAGCGGTTGAAAACTAGCCGGACTTTTAAAGTTGAAGCGCAAGTTGCGTCTTATTTGCGGATAACGAGTTATTTGGACTTAACCACTCTAGCCGGCGACGATACGTCGAGGCGGGTGCATCGGCTTTGCGCGAAAGCGCTTCAGCCGGTTAGCCGGGAAACGTTGGAGAAATTGGGTTTGGCGGATTTGTCCTTAACAGTAGGCGCGGTTTGCGTTTACCATAATTTAGTTGAAGGAGCAGCGCGCAATTTGAAAGGAAGGATTCCCGTAGCCGCGGTATCCACCGGATTTCCGGCGGGACAGATTCCGCTTGATTTGAAGGCGGAAGAAATTCGGCGTTCCATCGCGGCAGGCGCGACTGAAATTGACGTGGTCATTAGCCGCGGAACGGCTTTAGCTGAGGCAATTTTATGCGACGAGTGGCGAGAGTTGTATCGTGAAATCAAACTTTTCCGTGAAGTCTGCGGAGACCGCGCTAAATTAAAAACTATTTTAGGCGTTGGCGATCTCGGAACTTTGGATAATGTCGCCAAAGCCGGAGCGGTTGCGATCATGGCCGGTTCGGATTTTATCAAAACTTCTACGGGCAAAGAAACTATCAATGCCACGCTGGAAGCGGGATTGGTCATGATCCGGCAAATTCGGCATTTCCGCGACGTAAAAGCCGGCCTGGTCGGATTCAAGCCAGCGGGCGGAATTAGCGCCGCCAAAGATGCCATGAACTGGGAAATTTTAATGAAAGAGGAATTGGGCAACGAATGGCTCAAGCCGGAACTTTTCCGAATTGGCGCGAGCAAGCTTTTGACTGATATTGAGCGCCAGCTTTGGCATTTGGCTACCGGACATTACTCGGCTAATCATCGCCATCCGATGGGATAAATATTTCAGTTGAATTATTTTGAAGAAACAAAATAGCCCCGCTCCTGCAGCGGGGCTTTTTTCGCTCTCGGTCCCTCACTCTTGTACAAAAGTGAGGGACCATTTTTTGTTTTCGAAAAATTATAACAAAAATACCTAGCTAGCGCGCCTCCGAGATGTTCCTCAAAACAATTCAACCTCCATTTTGCCGATTGCATTATTAGTATTTTTGTTGTACAATATTGGCGTACTTTGAGAACTCAAAATGAAACTCGCCGTCGTTAAAACTATGGCGAGCAAGGGAGGCAAAAATGGACACTAAAAAGATCAGAAGCTTTTTAGGCGAACCTGGTTATGCTCCGGCGCCGGAATCGGACAAAAAAGTCCGGCAATGGCTGGCGGATCATGGTAATCGGTTTGGCCACTATATTGATGGCGAGTGGCAGGCTCCGCAAAAAGGAGAATATTTTCTCACGGTTAATCCGGCCCGTCCGAGCGACGAATTGGCTCGAGTGGCGCTGGGAACAGAAGCGGATATTGATAAGGCGATGGTTTCAGCGCAGAAAGCTTTTTCCAGTTGGAGCAAGCTTTCGGGATTTGAGCGGGCAAAATATCTTTACGCGATCGCGCGCTCGGTTGCTAAAAACGCGCGGTTATTCGCGGTTTTGGAATCGCTGGATAACGGAAAAACTATCCGGGAAACGCGCGACGCGGACATCCCGTTGGTTATCCGACATTTCCATTATCATGCCGGTTGGGCGGAACTGTTGGAAAAAGAATTTCCGAATCACCGGCCCGGTGGCGTGATTTCCCAGATTATTCCGTGGAACTTTCCGTTCTTGATGGTGGCGTGGAAAATTGCGCCGGCATTGGCCGCGGGCAATACCGTGGTGCTGAAGCCGTCTAAATATACGCCGCTGACCGCTTTGTTGTTCGCCGAAATTCTCATGAAAGAAGTTCGTCTGCCGCCCGGCGTGGTAAACATTGTTACCGGCGAAGGCGGAAAGACCGGCGCTTTGATGGTGAAGCATCCGATTCCCTGGAAAATCGCTTTTACTGGATCAACTGATGCCGGCCGGAAAATCCGGATGGACTCGGCGGGTTCCGGAAAGAAGCTGACTTTGGAATTGGGCGGAAAATCTCCGATTGCAGTTTTTGCCAACGCGGATTTGGATTCAGCCGTGGAAGGCGTGGACAAAGCCATCTGGTTTAACCAGGGGGAAGTTTGCTGCGCTGGTTCGCGTTTGCTGATAGAAGAAAAAATTTATGGCGACTTTGTTCAGCGCTTGAAAGCGCGAATGAATCGTTTGCGTTGCGGGAATCCATTGGATAAGACCATGGACATGGGCCCAATTAACAATTCTGACCAGCTGAAAAAAATCAAAGAATTGGTGGAAATTGGAAAGCAAGAAGGCGCCACGATGTGGCAGCCCAAAAATTGGCTTTGCGAGTCTAAAGAAACGGAAGGGGGATATTTTTTCCCGCCGACCATCTTTACGGACGTGGAGCCGGCGCACACTATCGCCCAGGAAGAATTTTTCGGTCCGGTGCTGGTTTGCTTGAGTTTCCGGACTCCGGAAGAAGCAGTGGAGCTAGCCAATAACACCCGTTATGGCTTAGCGGCTTCGGTTTGGAGCCAGGATATTAATTACGCGACTGATGTTGCCAAGCAGATTAAGGCCGGAACAGTCTGGATTAACGATGCTAATTTGTTTGATGCGGGCGCCGGATTCGGCGGTTACCGCGAAAGCGGTTATGGCCGGGAAGGCGGACGCGAAGGAATGTATGAAGTTATGAAAGAGCGCGCTGATTCTTCGCCTAAGAAGGACAAAGAATGCCAGCCCGTTTGGCTCATGCATAGCCGGGAAGAAATTGACCGCACGTACCGGTTCTTGATTGGCGGAAAATTGGCGAGGCCAGACGGCGCAACCAGTTTCCCTATTTTGTCGCCGGATGATCATATTTTGGGCGTGGTTGGCGATGCGAATCGCAAAGACGTCCGGAATGCGGTGGAAGCGGCGCGGAAAGCGGCGAGTGGCTGGGAAAATGCCACGGCGCATCTGCGGTCGCAGATCCTGTATTTCCTGGCGGAGAACTTGGCCGTTCAGAAAGAGCGGTTTGAACAAGTGATTGCCCGGCAGACCAGCTGTTCATTTTCGGAAGCTGGAGAGGAAGTCAAGAAATCCATTGAACGTTTGTTCTATTACGCCGCGTACTGCGACAAATTCGAAGGAACCGTTCAACAGGTTCCCGGGAAGATGTTAGTGGTTGGCGTAAAAGAGCCGATGGGCGTGCTGGGAGTCCGGGCGCCGGATGAGTATCCGCTTTTAGGAGTAATTTCCACGCTGGCTCCGGCAATTGCCATGGGCAATTCCGTTGTACTGGTGGCTGGAAAATATCCGTTAAGCGCGATGGATTTGATTCAGGTGATTCAGAACTCGGACGTGCCGGCTGGAGTGGTAAACATTCTGACCGCGGCCGATCCGGACGCGATGGCAAAAGTTTTGGCGGAACACGAAGACGTGGACGCAATGTGGCATTTCGGCAGCGCCGAAGGAAGCAAAGCTATTGAAGAAGCTTCGATCGGAAATATGAAACGCACCTGGGTTTCCAATGGCAAGCCATTGGACTGGGCCGGTTCGCGGGGAGAATCTAAGCGGTTCTTGCGTGAGGCCACTCAAGTAAAAAATATCTGGGTGCCATTCGGAGTGGGATTAAAATGATCGTTAGCCCGACTTGTAAAAGTCGGGCTTTTATATTATAATATCCAAAGTATTTTGAAATCGGAAAAGGGCTAAGTCGCCTGAGGCGACCGCCCGATCAAATTTGTAAAACAAATTTGATCTAGGGAGGCGATTCCTATGAAACGGGTTTCCGGCGGTTTGATTCGATTCGTGATGTACGGCATAGTCTTTTACTTGGCGCTGGGAATAATTCCCGCAATTTTAATATCAATAATGTTTTTTGGCGGATTATTGAACTGGATAGTCATGCGGGCTAATAACGGACAAATGCCGGTATTGGTTAAGTTGGAATGGGTGGGAAGCGTACAGGTAAATGACGCGGAGCATTGCTTATTAACGCCCGAAAGCCGTTTGCCGTTTTTGGCGGATCGGTTCCGATTTACCAAAAGGGGCGGCGTTTACAGCGTTGGCGATATAATCTTGCGAATCGCAAGCGAGTTATTGACGATTTGTCTTGCTTTGTTTATTGCCCTATGGTGTTTGGATGCCTGGTTATAAATATTTTTGTCCTCGACTACGGTCGAGGACTTTTGTTATAAAAGCTCATTTGTAAATTTTATTTATTAGGAATAAAATAAAGGCAGTTAATTGAAAACTAAGGAGAAAAACAATGCCTAAAAGCCTGCTTTTAATTACTGGCGCTTCCGGATTTGTTGGTTCGCACGCAGTCCGATTTGCTTTAGAGGGCTTTAATTATGACGCCGTAGTGTGCACGGATGTTCAAACTTCGGACCAATACGGATATTGGACTGCCCGTAAGTTATGGCGGTACGTTCAAGCGGATTTAACCAAGCCGGAGGATTTGGAAAATTTGCGGAAAGTTTTGGAAGAATTTCCTGAACATCAGATTACAGTTTGGCATATTGGCGGGTGCTTTAATTACGCCGCGCCAAGAGAGCTTTTGTACCGCGTGAATGTTTTGGGAACGAAAAATCTGGCGGAAATGCTTTTGAAAATCGGCGCCGCGAAAATTCAGCGTTTGATTTTTTGGAGCGGGGGAGTGGTTTATGGAAACTTTGACAGCCTTGATGCTAGTTTGCCGGCCGATGAAAATTATCCGGTCAATCCGCAAAATGATTATGGCTGGTCTAAAAAAGAAGCCGAGGATTGGCTGTTATTTTTTAACCGCCAATTTGCTTTGCCGGTTACGATTATGCGATTGGCCGCTATTTACGGCCCTAATGCCCGCTATGGCATGGGCGTGGCGCTTTGGCTGAATGACCAGGGATTGCTGGCGCCAATGCTGGCGGGTAATGCTAAGAAAAATCACGTGGCTTTAATTCACGTGGAAGACGTTGTCCGGGTTGCGGATTTTTTGAGCGAGGCTAAGGAATCCAACGGAGAAATTTATAACGTGGTGGATGATATTCCTTATACCGTTAAGCAGGCGTCCGAATTTATCGGTGAAAGGCTGAATAATAAGCCCTTTAGCAGTTTTAGTTTGCCGGGGTGGGTATTGCGGACGCTGATTAAATTGGTGCAAAAACGGGCCAAACAGCTCGGCGGAAAGCCGAGCATTGATCCGGAACTGGGCAATATGGTGCTTTTAGACGCTTGGATGTCTAACAAAAAATTGCGCGATTTAGGTATGCGCCACGGCCACATTCCCGGATTGTTGAAATACTGGGATTCGCTTAGAGGATTGGCGGATACGATTGAGCGGTATAAAAAGGAGGCGCGGCCATGATTACTGGGGCGCTGATTCTGGGATTGGTTACAATTTGGTGGACGGGCAAAATCGGATTTGGAACTTTTATCGTTGATCCGGCTATGCTTTTTATTTCGGGTTATTTTATAACCTATGTCCTTTATAAGCATGCGGCGCCGCGGATTAAAATTTCCGCTGTCCGCAGATTCTTCGTTCTGCTTTTTCCGCTTTCGCTTTTCGGCCTTTGGATCGGCGTAGCCTTGCCTTATTTTAACGCGGTGAATTCTTCCGAAATATATTTCGGATTGTTGCCGCAGTGGCTGGTTGGGCCGGTCAATGGCAATGAATTCATGTGGAACGGGCTGGGTATTGAATATCTGTTTGGAAAATTAGTGCCGGAATCATTAATCCCGACTTATGAACATTTTTGGTTTAATGTTTTGGCGGCGCTGGTGTCTATTTTGTATTTTCCGATTTTGGGCTGGGGAGTTCTAGAAGGACAGGCCGCGGCAATGATTTCCGGAGCGAAGCCCGGACGCTTGATTTTAGAATGGCTGAGAATTACAGCGATTGGTTTGAGCTTGAGTTTGGCAGCAGCCGCGCTGACCGCATTAGTTGTGAAGATATATATATAAAATTAAAACCCCTTAATCGGGGTTTTTATATTTTTATTTTTCTTTGGTAAGCCAATTTAAAATATCATTGGCAGCTAATTCCCAGCCGGGTTCTACTTGCGGCCAGTGGGCGAATTGCGGATAGCACCAGTGGGTCCAGTCATCCTGTTGCATTTTGGAACCGATGTCCCGGGCAATGGCACGCGGAGTAATGCGGTCTTTTTCGCATCCGATAATCAGAGTCGGCATCGTTATTTTAGAAAAATTTACAGCTACTTTTCCAAAACGGATATCTAAAGCGGCTTGCCCGGATTCGTGAACCGCGCCCTGGTAAAGTTCCGGCCATTGCGAGTCCGGCATGTTGTTCATAATAAATCGGGCATAGGTCTTAAAACTGAGCTTGAATGGCTTGCGTCCCAGAATTTCCGGCAGATTGCGGAGAATGGCCAATTGATAACGCCAATCGGCATGGAGCTTTATTCCTTGGGGCGGAGCGGAATTAATGAGAATTAAGCTGTGAACCGGCGCGATTTCCGGAAGTTTTTGGGCGATTAAACCGCCCATGCTGTGCCCGAAAACAATCGGCGCTTCCAGCTGTCCGGTTTCCGGCAAACCCAGCACGCGCAAGGCCCCGATTAAATTAGCGATATCCGAGCAGTAATCTAGAACCGAAGTCGTTCCCAGCTCCGGAAGATTATTATCCGTATGATGATGCCTCAAATCCGGCGCTAAAACCCGGAATCCGCGTTCGCTGAAAAATTTTCCAAAATTCTCCCAGCGCCGGTTCGTGGCCCACATTCCGTGAAGCGCGAGAATCGGATTAGGAAAAATTAATTGATCGGGCTCGTAAACTTTTAAGCGGTGATTTTTTCCGATGATCGACTGGTCGGTTATTTCATAAGCGCGGGACATGGCTTTTCCTCCCTAAACCAATTTTCTAAAATTGGTCGGGCGATCCGCCATTTTGGCGGATTTAGCCCTATTTTAATTTGCTGGTTTTAGCTTGCCACCTTCTTGCCAGCGAGTCAATTTTGAACTAGAATAAACCCGGATCATTAACAAGTACTGCAAGGGAGGCTGGTAATGGATGCGAATTTGAACCGAGACGATGAGGCAGTATCCAAAATTGCGGGCAAGATTAAAGTCAGGCTCGGGACAATGGGAAATTGGGATTTAGAAAACCGAATCGCCTGGCTCCGGTATTTTGACGCAATGGTTGCCGAGCATAAAGATAAAATTTTATCGGCGGTGGCTAAAGAAAAAGGAATCAGCGAGCATCAAGTTTTGTTGAATGAATATTTAGTTGTCCGCTTGCTTTGTAAATTCTTAATCAAGAACGCGCGAAATATTTTAGGGGACGAAGACCGCAGCCAGCCTTTTTCTTTGAACTTCGGCAATAAAAAGCGCGTGGTTCGGAAAGAGCCATTGGGCGTTGTCGGAATTATTTCGCCGTCCAATTACCCTTTTTCTTTGCTTTTATGCGCGGTTTTGCCGGCGCTGGTAGCGGGTAATGGCGTAATTTGGAAACCGGCTCCGGATACTCCGGACACTAATCAATTGGTGTTAAATCTTTTGTATCAGAGTTTAGCGGAGTTCGGCGCGGTTATGCTTATTTGGCAGATGCCCGGCGGCGCCGAGGCGGGACAAAGCTTGGTTCGCTGTAAAAACGTGGACAAGATTCATTTTACCGGTTCGGACAAGGCGGGCTGGGCAATTGCCAGGCTGAACGCGGAAACGCGCTTAATGCCGGCGACTTTGGAACTGGGCGGATCTAATCCGGCGATTGTTTTGGAAGATGCCAATATAAAGCAGGCCGCCAAAACGATTATCTGGGCGCGATTCTGCGGGATGAGCTGTAATAATATCAAGCGGGTGTTGGTAGTTAGTTCGCGGTATGTAGAATTAGTGGAAGAACTTTCCACGCAGATTAAGGCATTGTCGGATCATGAAGCGGCGCCGGTTTCCGAAAGGGAAGCTGTGAATTACCAGAGATTTGTTTCTGATTACGAACAAGTGATGTTTGGCGAGGCGCCGAAAGAAGTTCGTCCAAATCCGAGAATGCTGATTGTTCCCGATGCGAATGCCGATCTGTTGGTTTTAAAAGAAGAAACTTTTGTTCCGCTTTTGCCGGTTGTCCAAGTTAGAGACGAGGCGGACGCGGTGCGTTGCGCGAATAGTTCTCGTTTTGGATTGGGCGCCAGCGTTTTTACCCGCGACAAGAAACGGTTTGAAAGAGTGGCCGGGCAATTAGACTGCACTACGGTTTACCACAATGACGCTATGACGGAATTCGCGCAGATGCCGGTTCCGTTCGGCGGACGGAAAGATTCCGGCACCGGCTATTCGCATGGCCCCGAAGGTTTGCTGGACTTTACGCAGTTGAAAACTATTATCACGGAACGCTGGCCGGCGCCTAAGCCCCAGCTTTATCCGTGGACAAAAGGAAAAATGAATTTTTTGAGAAGAATGGCTGACTGGATCGCTAAACTAAGCTAATTGGCCCCTATCCTAATATTAATCTCTGCCGCAATGCGGCAGATTTTTTTTCATAACGGACGAGTGGCCTCCCGGGCACGAGTTCGTTTTCCGCCACCGCGCCAGAGCGTAGCTCGGTGCGGGGCAAGCGGGTAGCTTCATTCTCCGACTTTTGGTCGGAGTTTGTTTTTGTATGGATGTTTTTCAGCCGCTTTTTAATTTAGAATTTTGACGAGTCTTTCTATTAAGAATATACTCTGAATAGATTTTTGAAATAGGAGGAACTCATGCGTAGCTTCTGGAGCTTGCCGAGGACGAGCGAGGGCCGGCAGTGGCTTCTGGTTTCATTAGCGGGCGTGATTTTAGTTGTGATTGCTTTTGCTCTGCTGGTTTTAGCCGGACATTATCTGAATGTTAATTTCCGCCATTTGCCGCCGTTGCCGGATTTGGGCCATCGGGTTTTACCGCGCTGGGACGTTCTGTTTCTTTTCAAAGTCGGCTTGCTTACCACTCTGACTTTTTTCTTGATTGCCGCCTGCAATGATTATGCGCGGATACCTTATTTCTTATTCATGGCGGGATTCTGGTTTTTAGTGAGAGTTGCTTCCACGCTAGTGACCCCGTTTGGCGTTCCGCAAGACATCCTTGCCAATTATCTGGAGAGCGTGGATATCAAAACTATTTGGGATTTGTTGGATAGCGGTTTAGCCGCTCCGAATGTGTTGTTCTTTTCCGGACATACCGGCTTGCCGTTTCTCGGCTATTTCTTGGTTCGGAAAGATATTTTAGGCAAATGGCTTTCGGTTCCACTGCTTTTAATTTCCATTTTCTATTGGACTTTGCCGGAATATCACCGGCTTTGGGCCAGCGGGCTTTTACTGCTGGGCTGGGGCGCTGTTCTTAGAAATTGGAATACTTCCGTGTCTTTGAAGGCAATTTGCCTGATTTGGTCTTTTTTAATGGCCGGAGTGGTGCTTTTGACCAGGGTACACTATACCGTAGACGTGATCGGCGCTTATTTTATGACCGCCGGCATCGTGGTAATCGGCCGGTATTTTTTCCGGAAAGTGGAACGGCGCTGTGAAAGAATTGAGGAGTATTTTAATACCGGGGACTAACCCCGGTTTTATGTTATAATTAGGCATATGAAAAAAATTGTAATTTATTCACTATTGTTTTTATTATTAAGTTCTTTTACCGGCGGTTTGGCATTCGCCCAAAGCGGGGAGGGAGAGGTTACCTTGGAAGACTTGGGCGCCGGGGAACTGGGCCTTTTGCCGACCAACCCGTTTTATTTTTTGAAAGAATGGCGAAGGAGCGTTCAGTCATTTTTCACCTTAAATCCGGCTGCTAAGATTGAGCTGGAATTGGACATTGCCAATCAGAAGGCCGCCGAATTAAAACAAATCCAAATTAATCAGCCGGACGATATTCGGAGCATCAGCGCGGCAATTCAAAATTATAAAGAAGCCCAAGAGCGCCTTCGGGACAAATTTGAAGCTCTGAAAGAAACCTCGGAAAATCCCAATATTGATCTGTTGTTGGATAAATTCGCCGACCGGGTTATTCAGCATGAAAAGTTATTAATGGAAGTGGCGGAGGAATTAGACGATCAAGACATTGAAAAGCTGGTTAAAGAAACTGCCCAAAAAATTGAAGAAGCTGCCGCTAAAGCGATGGCTAGGGATAACTCGGCTAAATTTATTTCCCGGCTGGAAAAATCTTTGGTGGAATCCAAGGGCGGTGAATTAAAGCATGTCCGCTCTTTAGAAATTTTAGACCGGCTGGAAAAAGAGGTTTCGGACGAAGCTAAAGATTCCTTGGAACGATTGCGTGAAGATTTTTCTATCCGATTGGAAAAGGACATTGAAGAGTTATTAAATAAAGCCGAGCGGGAAATTGTCGCCGGTTTATTAAAAGAGTCGCCGGGCGATTCGGCCCAGCGTTTGCGGAATTTAGAAGAAGTAAAGTTGCTGGCCGGCAAGCGGGTGGCGGACTTTTTGACCGGCGTTAATAAGGATTTAGAAAAAATTGTCGCTGAAGACAAGTACATTGCCGAAAAAGCTAAGGAACAAATTGAGCGCGCCGAAGAAATGATCCAGGAAGCGCAAAAGCGCTTGTCTGAATCCTCGGGCGTTTCCAAGGATCTGCTAAAAAAAGCCCAGGGCAACCTGGATCTGGCTAAGGCTTCTTTTAAAGAGGGAAAATATGGCGAGGCTTTCGGCCAAGCCAGAACCGCCGAGGTTTTAGCCCGGAATGTTTTGAAAGAGCTGAAGGCGGGGGAGCCGCAAGCTGAAAATCTAAAAGAGATTCTGGGAGAGTTAGCGGAAAAAATCGGAAAATATTCCAGGCTTATGGCGGAACGGGGCTATACGCAGGATCAACACCCGAAATTATTTGAATTATTGGCTAAGGCCCGCGAACATTATGCTTTGGCTAAAGAAGCCTTGGTAAAAAATAACGATTTAGAAGCGGCCAAGCTTCACATTGGCCATGTGAGGGGGTTTCTTAGCGATTTGGCGAGATTATTAGAATCCGAATTTCGATTACAAGAGGCAGTAAAGCCGGCGCCAGCCACTGCTGCTTCGGATTCGCTTAATCGTTGTGAAATTTTGAAGGCCGATTTGAGCAAGTTAGATCAATTATTGAAAGGGGGCGCAATTAGCGAGGCTGCTTATAAATTGAAATTTGAGGCGATAAAAAAGCAATTGGAGATTGTTTGTGAGAATGCGCTGCCGTCAGAAATTCGGCCCGTTTCTCTACCGACCGTGGAATCGGAGCGAGAAGTAATTTGTACGCTGGAGTATAATCCGGTTTGCGGCGTTAACGGCAAAACTTATTCTAATGCCTGTTTTATGAAAGCTGACCGGGTGGAAATAAAATACAAAGGCGTTTGCGGAGCGGTTAAGATAGAATCGCGCGAGGGCTCAATAGAGCCTATTGCTCCGGCAGAAATCAAGGTTTCTTCGGAGGCGATTATAGCCGAGCCGGCTACGGCCGAATTCAAAATAGAAGCGGACGACAAAGGATTTTATCCGGAAGCGATTTTATTTGTTAAAAAAGGCGCTAGGGTGAAAATCCATTTTATCGTCCGGACTGATAATGTTTATTACGGAGGGTTGGATTTTCGCAGTTCTAAATTTAAAACTGAATCAGTAAAGCCGGGCGGATCCGTGGATGTGGAATTTATCGCCGATGAATCCTTGGGCTTTTCTTCTTATTGGCCGGCGTCCGGAGTCTTAAAGGCCAGTGGAAAAATTGTAGTTCAGTAAAAGTCTAAAAATGGCAGTTAAAGACAAAGACAAGGAAAAAGAGAAAGAAAAAGAAAAAGAAAAAGAGGCAGACAAGGAAGAAGAGAAGCCGAAAGAGAAAGTTAAAGAAAAACCCAAGGAAAAATCCAGGGAAGATTTGCCGACCGAGAAAGAGCTGATAGGAAGCAATAAGGAGGTTTCCATCATCCGCTTAGTGGATGCTTTAGTAGAACACGGCTTTAAGGCGCGGGCTTCGGATATTCATATTGAGCCGGAAGAAGACAAGGTTCGGGTTCGGTTCCGGATTGACGGTGTTTTGCACGATGCTTTTATATTTCCGAAGCAATTACAATCAGAAATTATTACCAGAATTAAGGTTTTATCCGGACTTCGAACGGATGAACATCAGGCGGCGCAAGATGGCCGGTTTAAAATTCCAATGGACGACAGCCAATTTATTGACGTCCGAGTTTCGGTGGCCCCGACTTATTACGGAGAAAATTCCGTAATGCGGATCCTAGCCCAGCAGGCCCAGGCTTACACTTTGGAAATGATGGGCTTTTCGGTTAAAGACCGGGAAAGGATTGAGCGCGCCATTAAAACTCCGTTCGGCATGATTCTTTGTACCGGACCGACCGGATCCGGAAAAACCACCACTCTTTATACTATTATCAGGATTTTAAATACCGCTGAAGTTTCTATTATTACCGTTGAAGACCCAATCGAATATTCTATTCCCGGTATTGAACAAATTCAGGTGAATTCCCGGGCGGGCCTGACTTTCGCGTCCGGTTTGCGGTCTATTTTGCGGCAAGATCCGAACGTAATTATGGTGGGCGAAATTCGCGACGAAGAAACTGCCGGCATCGCGGTTAACGCCGCTTTGACCGGCCACTTGGTTCTATCCACTATTCACACTAATGACGCGCCGACTACTTTGCCGCGCTTAATTGATATGAAGGTAGAATCTTTTTTGATTGCTTCTACCGTAAACATTGCTATAGGTCAAAGGCTGGTGCGGAAAATTTGCTCGGATTGTAAAACTAAAGAAAAACTTACCGAAGCGGAGTTGAAGAGTTTGGCCGATTTGCACTCGGAGAAGTCTTGGGATCAAAATGTTTATTATGTCGGCAAGGGCTGTAAAAGTTGCGGCGACAGCGGGTATAAGGGGCGTATCGGCATTTATGAAGTTTTAGAAGTAGACGATGAGATTCGCCAAGCGATTGTCCGCCGGGCGGATGCCAGCGATATTAAAAAGATTGCCATTAAAAATGGCATGACCACCATGCTGGAAGACGGGCTCAATAAAGCGTCGGAAGGCATAACAACCATAGAAGAAATTCTACGGGTTATCCATGAGTAGCCTTTCCCAGTTTTTTAAAAATTTTACTCTGCGGGTTTCCACGCAAGAAAAGATAATTTTTACACGGCATTTGGCGATTATTATCAAATCCGGAATGACGCTGATCGACGCTTTAACCATGCTTAGGCAGCAGACTAAATCCAGATCTTTATCTAAAATTTTAGATACAGTTATTAAAGATGTCAGCAATGGCCAATTTTTGTCTGCTAGCCTGGATAAGTATAAAAGTGTTTTCGGCGATCTTTTTGTGAATATTATCCGGGTAGGCGAGTCCAGCGGAATTCTATCGGAAAATTTGGAATATCTTTCCCACGAACTAAAAAAGAGCCGGGAATTGAGCAAAAAGGTTACCGGCGCTCTCGTGTACCCAGGAGTTATTTTATCGGCTACTTTTGGAATTGTCGGCATGCTGATTTTTTTCATTTTTCCGAAAATTCTGCCGGTGTTCTCCAGCTTGAATATTAAATTGCCCGCTTCCACTAAGGCTTTAATTTTTATCAGCAACGCTATGACTAATTATGGCGGAAGAATCGCTTTGGGATTTTTGGCAGCCCTAATCGGCTTTTGGCTGTTATTGCGAATTAAAAAAGTCCAGTTTTTTTATCACTGGCTTATATTACGGCTTCCGTTGGTAGGCGGAATGGTACAGAGCGTTAATATGACTAATTTTTCCCGGACCTTGGGCTTGCTTTTAAAGAGCGGAGTGAAAATTGTGGAGGCGGTTAATATCACCGCTGAAGCATTGCCGAATCTGGTTTATCGTCAAGAGGTTAAGGGCGTGGCGGCCAGCATCCAAAAAGGCGAGTCAATTTCCAAGCATCTTTTGACCCGCAAGCATCTTTTTCCGGCTATGGCAGCCAATATGGTTGCCGTTGGCGAGAATACCGGCAATTTAAGCGAGACCCTGTTATATTTGGGAGAATTTTATGAATCCGAGCTGGATGAATTAGTTAAAAATCTTTCCAATGTCATGGAACCGGTTTTAATGCTGGTTATGGGCGCCATGGTAGGTTTTGTCGCTATCGCGATTATTACGCCAATTTATGAAATTACTCAAGCCGTGGGCCGGCAATAAAAAAGGGTTTACTTTATTTGAGATGCTCTTAGCCATCAGCATCCTAATAATATTATTGGCCATCACTTTGCCGATTAGCTTGAATTTTTATAATATTTATCAATTTGATTCCGAAGTAGGCACTTTGATTTCTCTTTTAGAAAAAGCCAGAAGTTCCGCTTTGGCTAATCGCAATGAATCGGCGCACGGATTTTATTTCAGTTCTACTACTTTTGTTATTTTTCAGGGATCCAGTTACTCCTCTCGGGCGGCGGCGCTGGATAAAACTTTTTCCCGAACCGGCAATGTGTATCTTAGCGGCCCATCCGAGCTGGTATTTAGCGCGCTTTCTGGCCAGACTTCTTCATCCACCTATAATTTAAGCAACGGTCCGAGAAGTGAAAATGTTTATGTTAACTCAGAAGGGACAATCATTTATTGAAATTTTAGTGGCGATGGGGGTATTTGTCATGGTCAGTACGGCCGGATTCTTTTTGTTTTTCGGCGGCCAATCGTTAATAGTTGATAGCGCTAATTCGCAATTGGCTTTAGATTATGCGTCGGAGGGTATAGAGGCGGCGCGTTCCATCCGGGACCGGAGTTGGGGCAATTTAGCGGATGGCGATCACGGCTTAGTTTATAACGAAGAGGACGAACAATGGCAATTTAGCGGCACCGAAGACAACAAGGAAATGTTTACCCGTATTGTAACTATCAGTACAGTAGATGCCAATACTAAGAAAATTGTGAGCCGGATTACTTGGCAAATTACTCCGGCGCGAACTCAATCTCTTCAATTAACCGAAGAGCTGGGTAATTGGGTTGAATTATCCCAAAGCAGCTGCAAGGTTTCGTCTTTGGCGGGCGATTGGACCCAGCCGTTATCAATCGGATCCGGTGATTTAGGGCCTGGCAATGAAGGAACCGACGTTTTAATTAAAGGAAATTACGCTTATATAGGCGGAACTGCTGCGAGCGCCGCCAAGCCGGATCTTTTTGTGTTTGACATCAGCGTGCCGGCTTCGCCAGAGTTGGTGAAATCGGTGAATATCGGCGCCGGCGGAATTAATTCGCTTTTTATAAAAGGCGATTATCTTTATGCCGCTTCCCCCAATAATGCCCAGGAATTAATTATTTTTGACATCACTACTCCGAGTAATCCGACGTCAGTTGGTTCTTATAACTTATCCGGCGATACCGATGCCATAGCCGTTGTAGCGTTTGGAGATACGGCGGCCATTGGCAGGGAATCGGGTGCCAGCTATCAATTGGCATTTATAAATGTTGCCGTTCCTTCCAGCCCGTCAATTATTGATGAGGTTTTCGTGGGCGGTTCGGTAAAAGATTTCGCGGAAACCGGCGATAAGCTTTTTGCGATGGTGTCTAATGGCTCGGGCGGGGATGTTTGGATCTATGACATTGGCGACTCTGCCGATCCGGTTCAGCTTTCCATATATGATATTCCGAGTATGAGCGACGGCCGGAGCGTTTATTTGTATTACAAAGGAAATTCTCAATATCTTTTAGTAGGCAATGGAGAACAAGAATTGGTGCTAATCGGCGCTACCACGACCAGTAATATGTACGTCCGCGATCGGGTGAATGTCGGAGGGGCGGTTAATGATATTGTTTGCGTGGCCAGTAATTGGGCTTTTATCGGAACTGATAACAGCATTAAAGAATTTATTATTGTGAATGTTAACGACCCGGACAATATTTTTGAGCAAGCCTCATTAAATTATCCGCAGGTGGCCAGCGGCATTGATTTTTATAACAATAATGTATTTATGGCGGTGCGCAGCAACGATTCTTTAAGAACCATAACTTCCACGCCATGACGAACCACAAAGGGTTTACTTTAATCGAAACTTTAATTTACGCCGGAATTATCAGCGGTTTCATTACCATTTCGTTGTTAATGGTCTATAACATTATTGATTTCAGCGCCAGCTTGGCGGAACAGAGAGGATTGATTGAAAGTCAGCGGTTTTTGGACCAAAAACTGCATTGGGTTTTGAGCAATGTTTCCGCCGTAAATAGCCCCGTTGCCAGCTCTTCCAGCGCCACTTTATCCATAAATAAAATCGGTTTCGCGCAAAATCCGGTAGTGATTGACTCTTTAAACGGCGCCGTGCGGGTGTCTTATGGCGGAGGATCGGCAACGGCCATTACCAATAACTACGCTACGACGTCTGACTTAGTATTTCAGAATATAAATTTCTTCGGCCGAAGCGCGATTCGCGTTACCGCGACTTTGCGTAATAATTTAGCTACTACTTCTATAGATACAATGATACTTTTAAAAATATAGGTCCCGTTAGAGGCAATTTAAACTTTGTATAAACATGTTAAATAAAATTAGAACTATAAAACATCAGTCGCAGTTGAATCGGTCTTTTACGACCATCCAAAGATGGTCTGCCTCTAATGGGATGAAACGGATAAATAACAGCGGATATTTGGCAATTACTTCGGCGCTGATTTTGTCCTTTTTGATTTTGGCGATTGTTTCAGCTTCGGGATCGGCGGCGTTATTTTCCCGTGACAATAATTTAGATTTTGAATTGAAACAAAACAGCTATTTTTTGGCGAGGGCGTGTTTGGAATACGCCCTGATTAAGCTGGCGGACAGCCCGAGCTATGCCGGCAATGAAACCCGGGACATAGATTTGGACCAGTGCGAGGTAATTTCCGTGGAAACATCCGGGCTGAATAAGGTTATTAAAACTCGGTCGCAAGTTTCGGGCGCTACGACCAATTTAAGGCTTACGGTGGTAACGGCTAATTTATCCACAGTGTCATTAGAAGAAGTTGTTAGTTTTTGATATACTGCTATTAGATTCCAAAGGTCGGTTTTACGTATTTAAAGAGAAAGATTATGAGAAAAAATTCAGGTTTTACTTTAATTGAGTTATTGGTAGTTATCGGTATTATCGCCATTTTGGCTGGTGTAGTTATCGTTGCGTTAAACCCGGCCCGGCAGTTCGCCCAAGCTCGGGACACTCAGCGTTGGTCCAATGTCAACACGCTTTTGAACGCCGTAGGTCAGCGATTGGCAGACAATCGAGGATCTTGGCCGACGACAACTGGCGGTTGTTCCCCATTGCCGTCTGGCACGACCACGATTGGCACTAGCGCTATGGACTTAGCTTCTTGCGTTGTCCCAACCTACGTATCTACAATGGTTAGCGATCCATCAGCGACTAGTAGCCCGGATAATACCGGCTATCAAATAGTTCGAGATGCGAATAGCAGGGTACATATCATAGCGCCGCTTGGAGAAATTGACCTCAGTATCAGCGTCAGCCGATAAGCCAAATAAAAAACTCCGCTTGATGCGGGGTTTTTTATTTTCATAAAAACTACTTCACTAAGTTTGGCGGAGTTCTTCCCTCCAGCGCTTCAATAATATTCTGGGCGGCAACGCGGGACATGGCCTGGCGCGCTTCAATGCTGGCCGAGGCGGTGTGCGGGGTTAAAACTACATTATCAAAAGATTTTAAATCCAAGTGGTCGTCGGGAATGCAGTCAATGGAGGGCTCGCATTCAAAAACATCCAGGCCGGCTCCGCCGATTTTTTTGTCCCGCAACGCTTTTGAAAGCGCGAATTCGTCTACAATCGGACCGCGCGCGGTATTAATAAGAAAGGCAGTCGGCTTCATCATAGCCAATTGCGCGTCAGAGATGAGGTGGGTAGTAGAAGGCAAAAGCGGAACATGCAAGCTTACGAAGTCTGATTCTTTCAATAAATCATCCAGGGATTTATAAACTCCGCCGAATTGGCTTTCAAAGTCCGGATTAGGTTTGACATCGTGGTAAACCAATTTCATTTTAAAGCCCTTAACCGCTCGTTCGGCAACGGCAAAGCCGATTCGGCCTAATCCGACAATTCCTAGGGTTTTATGGTGTAAATCTGTTCCCAGCAACAGCATCGGCTGCCAGCCTTTATAATTGCCGGCGCGGAGAAACTTATCGGATTCTACCAGGCGGCGGGCCAAGGCGATCATCAGGGCAAAAGTGTGTTCGGCCACGGATTCGGTGATTTCCGGCCCCGGAGTATTGGTCATTAAAAGATTGCGTTTTTTCCCTTCCTCAATATTGACGTTGTCAAAACCTACCGCGTAATTGGCAATGATTTTAAGCCGGGGGAGGCCGGCATCCATTACATCGCCGTCAATTTTGTCGGTTAACAGGGAAAGCAAGGCATCATAGCCGTTTTTAAGTTCCGAAATCAATTCTTTTTTAGAAATCGGAGAGTTCGCCTCGCGGATTTTCAGCTCATAACCTTTTTCCCGGAGCATCTTTATTCCCTGGTCGGGAATTTGGCGGGTGATGAATACCTTCATATTTCACATGATAGCATAAAAATAATCTTCGCCCAATTTTTTAACTTCATTCCCGAAGCCGTCGCTTTTCCGCCTAAAATGCTTTAATATATTAAAATACTATTATGTCTAGAAAGAGCAAATTAACCCTAGTTTGGATTTTGGCGCTGGCGATAAGCGGCGTTTTTCTCGTTGCGGAGAAGAACTATAAGCTATTCAGCCGGGATATTGTGGTTAAAAAAGAGATTACTGCCGGCTCCACCTTCAGTTTGCTGGCTAATAGCGCCGGCTTGGCTACCGCTACCGTCAATCAAATTCTGGAAAGTTCCAAAAGCGTTTATGATTTAGCGATGATTTCAGCGGGCAAGGAGCTGGAATTTATTTACGACGAAGCAACTGGACAACTAAAAAAGTTGATTTATGAGATTAATTCCGAAGAAAAATTAGTGGTTAAGAATACTGCCACTTCCACGGTTTATGACTATTGGGAGGCGATTCGGGAACAGATTAAATATACAACCGAAATTGCTACAGCTAAGGGAATAATTGAAAGTTCGCTTTATCAAACTATGGTGGACCAGCAATTAGATCAGCGCTTGGCCATCGCCTTGGCGGAAGTTTTTGCCTGGCAGATTGATTTTGCGGGAGAAATCCAGACCGGCGATAGCTTTAAGGTTATTTATGAAAAACGCTTCCGGGACGGAGAATATGCCATGCCCGGCAAAATTTTAGCCGCGGAGTTTATTAATGATGGCCGGACAGTAAAGGGATTTTATTTTCCGGGAGGAGAAAGCAAGGAGGGTTATTACGAAGAAAATGGCAATTCGGTTCAAAAAGTATTTTTAAAGTCTCCGCTTCAGTATCGGTATATCAGTTCCGGATTCAGCTATGCCCGCAAGAATCCGGTAACCGGAATTGTTACGGCTCATAGGGGTTTGGATTTAGTCGCCAATGCCGGAACTCCGGCGGTAACGATTGGCGACGGCACGGTGGTTCAGGCAGGCTGGAACGGCGCCTACGGCATTTCTGTAAAAGTCCGGCACAACGACACTTACTCTAGCGTTTACGGCCATTTTCAGAGTTTGGCCAAGGGGATTAGGGTGGGTGCAAAAGTTAAACAGGGGCAGATTGTCGGCTATGTGGGCTCTACCGGCCAATCCACCGGCCCGCATCTTCATTATGAAATCCATAAATTCGGAACTTTGGTAAATCCGTTGAAAGTGGAAGTTCCGGCCGGAGAGGCGCTGAAAGAAGGGGACCGCGCCCGGTTCGGAGAAATAGTTTCTCAATATAATAGAGAATTGAACTCTTTGTAATAGCGGGTTAAAATTTAACTAACGGGATGGATATATTCTCCATAATTATTTTATTGGTAGTAGTAATCGGTTTTGCGGTTCTTTTTTGGCGCCTGAAACAGCCGGAACAGAAGCAAGACCAGACCGGTTTAACTATGCTGCAAAATCAGCTGAATGAATTGAACCGGACTATGGATACCAAGCTTGGCCAGTCCACTCAAATGTTCCAAAGGCAATTCGGGGAAAGCGCCAAGATTATTCAAAATGTTACGGAAAAACTTACCAAACTGGATGAGACCAATAAGCAGGTGGTTAATTTCGCCGACCAGTTAAAAAATTTGCAGGATATTTTGAAAAATCCGAAACAGCGGGGGATTTTAGGCGAGTACTATTTGGAAACGGTTTTGAAAAATGTTTTGCCGCCGGATTCCTATAAAATGCAGTATGAGTTTAAAGACGGCGTAATCGTGGATGCGGTAGTTTTCGTTGATAAGCGGATTATTCCGATTGATTCTAAATTCAGCTTGGAAAATTATAACCGGATTCTGGAAGCCCGCGACCCGGCTGAGCGGAAAAAATATGAGGGCGCTTTAGTAGCGGATTTAAAAAACCGGATTGACGAAACTTCCAAATACGTAAAGCCGGAAGAAAATACCATGGATTTTGCTTTTATGTTTATTCCTTCTGAGGCGATTTATTATGATTTGCTTATAAATAAAATCGGCGCGGTCAGCGACGACAAAAATTTAATCCAATACGCGGCGCAAAAGCGGGTGATTATTGTTTCGCCGACTTCCTTTTTGGCGTATCTGCAGACAGTTTTGCAGGGTTTGAAAAACCAGAAAATTTCCGAGCAAGCCAAAGAAATCATCAAGCAGGTGGAAAATTTGGGAAAACACATCGGGTCTTACGACAGCTACTTGGAAAAGCTTGGCAAGAATCTAGGCACCACCGTCAGCATGTATAACCACGCCTATAAAGAATTCGCGAAAATTGATAAAGACGTTTTAAAAATCAGCGGGAAATCAGCGGATATAGAGCCCCAGCTTCTGGAAAAGCCGGAAATGGTTGAAGGCGAGTAGTGAAAAATAAAAAACCCACATTGTTAGAAATGTGGGAGTTGTTCATTAATTATCGTTTATTCGCCTGCGCCGGGTTGAACACTGATCTTACAGCAAAGACAGAGCGCAATAGGCGTTCGATATATCCTGTATCTTCCTGTGCCATCTTTTGCTTTTTTTATTTTCAAATATCTGGCCATGCGTCGGTTACAGCATTTACCCGTCAAATAAACACTCAGGCCCAAAAAGCTGGTAGGCTCTAAACGAACTTCATTGGGACTCATTTCTTTGATTAAAGGATCGCAACACTCACAACCACAATCGTGAGCCATAAACCCTCCTTATTCAGTTTTGGGACTTTTTGTTACACTATCAAAGGACGCTTACATAGTATATCATCTGTATATAAATGTCAAGTAGTGATATATACAATCAAAAATGGCGGAAGTTTTTAAGCCGGGTTTGGCTTTTTAAGTTTATTCCTTTTGTGGATTTTGTTTTGGCGGCCGGGTCGCTGGTAACTGGCAATCCCCACGAAAACTCCGATTTTGACGTGATTGTTGGCGCGCGGCAAGGGAGGGTTTTCACCGCGCGCGCTTTTTGTATTTTAGCTTTCGGCTTGTTCGGCTGGCGCCGGCGCGGAGTTCATAAGTTTATAAGTTACGCTGACGCTCAAGTTGATAAGTTAAATGAATTGGACTTAAAAACTTATAAACTTAAAAACTTACAAACTAGCGACAAGTTTTGTTTCAACCATTTCGTAACTCCGGCGGCGTACAGGTTATCAGAGCCGCATAATGATTATTGGAAAAAGCTTTATTCGTCGCTGGCGCCAGTTTATGGCGAGCCGGAAGTTATTCAGAAGTTTTTTGATGCCAATGAGGAATGGATGGGTCCCGTTAGAAACAGCCCGCCCAAGGGGTCCTTCGGACCGCGCTTACGCGCGGGCGTGGTTTCTAACGGGATTAGGTGGCTTCTTTCAGGTTTATTAGGAAATTGGTTAGAAAAGAAGTTAAAAGCAGTTCAAATTAAAAGAATTGAATCGGGCTTAGAAAAAGAAAAAGGTTATAAGCCCAGGATTATTTATAACGACAACGAACTGGAATTTCACCCCGATACCAAGCGGACCGAGTTGCATTAGATCCCGCCTTTGAATATAGTTAAAAACAGCATCGTCTTTAACACTCTTCGTATCAGTGTCTCATCTGGTAGAAACACTGACACAGAGAGTGCCTGGAGGGAATCTTGGCAAACGGCGCCGGCAAAGAAGCTACCGGAAACATCGCGGAAAATATGGTGGAAGAAGTGCTGTTGCGCAGGAAGCACCAGGGCGACATCGCGGGATACATACGAAACATCCAAAATGACTTGCTGGACAAAGAGGGAATAGACTTCTTGATCTTTTTTAATAATGGCTTCGCCTTGCCCCTCCAAGTTAAAATTTATAATAAAAAATATTGGTGGAAAAAGTTAAAAAGGCATCGCCGGAATCATCCGATGGTCAGATACGTGCTGGCAGTGAATATTCACGACTATACCCGGGACGAAGCCTTAGTCTTCATAGATCGATTCTTGCGCTCGGCCATTAAGTCGGCCCAGCGCCACCCCGCTTAAAAAGCGGGTTTTTTATTTTGGGGCTTGACCCCACACATAACTTCGGCTGCGAAGCCAGTTAATCCCGGAGGTTGTTCATTTTCAAGGATTAGACCGAAGTTATGTGTGGGGTTGACATATTAGCACTCGTTACCTTAGACTGCTAATATGAACTTACAACCATTAAACGATCGTATCTTTTTGGAGCCGGTGGAAGAAACCAAAACCACCAAATCCGGAATCGTTCTGCCGGATACGGCAGAAAAGGAAAAGCCGATTAAGGGCAAAGTAGTAGCGGTGGGCCCGGGAAAGCTGGACGAAAAAGGCCATCGTGTGCCAATGTCCGTAAAAGTCGGCGATTTAGTTTTATTTAAAAAATACGGCCCGGACGAGCTGGAAGTCGACGGCAAGAAGTATTTAGTCGGGGAAGAAGGAGATATTTTCGCGATAATTGAGTAAATAGAAAATAGAATCTAGAAAGTAGAATTTAATTTACTTCTATTTTCTAAATTCTAGATACTAAATTCTAAAACATATGGCAAAACAACTTTTATTTAACGAAAATGCCCGGACGGCGATGAAAAAGGGCATTGATAAATTAGCCGAAGCGGTCCGGATGAC
This sequence comes from bacterium, assembly GCA_030700025.1. Classification (GTDB taxonomy): domain Bacteria; phylum Patescibacteriota; class Minisyncoccia; order UBA6257; family 02-FULL-45-10c; genus JAUYKI01. The sequence goes on from JAUYKI010000007.1 coordinate 51,209, forward strand.
TTTGGGTCCGCGCGGCCGGGCGGTAGTAATTGAAAAAAGCTATGGCGCCCCGCAGGTGACCTTTGACGGCGTTACGGTGGCAAAAGAAATAGAATTGGAAGATAAGTTTGAAAATCTCGGCGCTAATTTAATCAAGCAAGCCGCGGATAAAACTAATGATAACGTTGGCGACGGCACTACCACCTCCGTAGTTTTGGCGCATGCCATGATAGACGGCGGAGAAAAAGTAGTCCAGGAAAAGGGCCTGAATGTGATCCGCCTTTCGGAAGAATTAAAATCCGCCAGCAATGCCGTGGTTAAGGCGCTGGAAAACCAAAGCGAAGCGATTAATGACAATAAAAAAATTGAAGAAGTTGCCACGCTTTCCGCTAAGCATCCGGAAATCGGGAAATTGATCGCGGAAGTAATGGCGAAAATCGGCCGGGACGGCGTAGTAACTATCGAAGATTCCAATACCACCGCGAATTCCCATGAATTGGTGGAGGGCATGCAGTTTGATCGAGGTTACATCTCGCCTTACATGGTAACTAATTCAGAAAAAATGGAGGCCTCATTGGAAAGCCCGTATATTTTAGTTACGGACAAAAAGATTTCTTCTATTCAGGAATTATTGCCTCTTTTGGAAAAATTGGTGCAAAGCGGAAAAAAAGAATTGGTAATTATTGCCGATGAGGTGGAGGGCGAAGCGCTGGCAACCTTGGTAGTTAATAAATTGCGGGGAATTTTTAACGTTTTGGCAGTGAAGGCTCCGGGTTTTGGCGACCGCCGGAAAGAAATGTTGCAGGATGTTTGCGCGGTAACCGGCGCCCAGATGATTTCCGAAGACGTTGGCCGGAAACTGGACGCGGTGGAAATTAACGATTTAGGCCAGGCGCACCGGGTAATGGCTACCAAGGACTTCACCACTATTGTGGCCGGTAAGGGAAATAAAAAAGATATTGAAGCCAGGGTAGCTCAAATTAAAATCCAATTAAAGAAAACTGACTCGGAATTTGATAAAGAAAAATTGCAGGAACGGCTGGGTAAATTATCCGGCGGCGTGGCGGTAATTAAAGTTGGCGCGCCAACCGAATCCGCGCAAAAAGAATTAAAGCAAAGAGTGGAAGACGCGGTGGCGGCCACCCGCGCGGCGATGGAAGAGGGAATTGTGCCGGGCGGAGGAATCGCACTGTTTAATGTTTTACAGGAGCTGGAAGGCGATAAAAAATTAGAAGCCGAAGCCGAGGCAGCGATGGTAATTTTGCGGAGAGCTTTGGAAGCGCCGATTCGGGCGATTGTGGAAAATAGCGGCGAATCTCCTGACCGGGTGATGGCAGAGTTAAAAGCTAAAAAGAATACTTGGGAAGGATTTAACGCTTTTTCCAATAAACTGGATGATTTGAAAAAAGCCGGAATTATTGATCCGCTAAAAGTTACCAAAACCGCGTTTTTGAACGCGGTGTCGGTAGCGTCAAATTATCTGACAATTGGCGCGGCATTAACGGAAAAACCGGAACCAAAGGAAAAAGCCGGCGGAATACCCGGCCAGGGGATGCCAGGCGGAATGGATTATTAGGGCGAAGAACTAAAAATTAAAATTGGAAGACTAAAAACTCGCTTTACAAGAGCGAGTTTTTAGTTTATGCTATCAGCAGTAATTTGACTAAAGGAGTTTCAGCAGTGCTTAATACACCGCCACGCTTGAGATTCAAGAAATATGGCGCCCTTATCGCGCTGTCGGCTTCTTGCCGGTCCACTTGCCCAAGGGCTAGGGTTGGCAGTTCGCTTTTTGACAGCGGAAAGAGAGTTGCCGCTACCGGTTTTAACGGGGTTCCGTCCGGCCAACCGCATTGCGACGAAGTTGGATGCGTAATGGTAAATGGCCATTGTAATAATACGGTTCATGCTGAAAAAAGCGCTAAGGGAACCTTGAATGGCCGGAAACTTCCCGGCGGTTATGTTTTTGTGACTCATCGTCCCTGCCGGCCTTGTTTTGATGAAATGGTAGAGCTGGAAGTTGCGCACATCGGATTCTTAACTGAATACCGGCCCAATGATGACCGGGAATATATTGAAAAAGTTTGCCGGGAGAAGGGAATAGAATTTGAAAAATTGCCCTTTGATATCAAAGACCTTTTGAAAGAATTGCTTACTTTCCATCAGGGACCGGGCGGTTTGCTAGTCCAGAAGCCCTGGCTGACAATTTCTGACGAAACTCCATATTAATTTAAACACGTCCCGCAACGAGCGGGACCTTTTTATTGTATTTGATTTTTTAAATATTTCTTGTAAGATTAATCACGACGTACTTTGACAAAGGCTAAATCAATTCGTAAAACGAATTGATCGCCCGATCCTGCGAGGCAGGATTTAGGGAGGATAAAAAATGCCAGAAACGCATCGGCCGGTAAATCTTGGAGCGGAACAGTGGCTAGAGAAACCAATTGAATGTTTAGATCATGGCTTTGTCCGTTTGGTAGATTATATGGGAGACGATTCGGCGATAGTTCAGGCGGCTAGGGTTTCATATGGCAAAGGAACTAAAAAGGCCAATGAGGATCGGGGACTGATCCGCTATTTGCTGCGCCATCGCCATACTACGCCTTTTGAAATGTGCGAATTGAAATTCCATTGTAAGATGCCGATTTTCGTTGCCCGCCAGTGGATTCGCCACCGGACCGCGAATGTTAATGAGTATTCCGCCCGTTATTCGGTTTTGGACCGCGAGTTTTATTTACCGGAAGCGTTGGCGCTCAAAAAGCAGTCCATGGAAAATCGCCAGGGGCGCGCGGAGGAATTAACTCCGGAGGAACAAGCGAAGATTTTAACTTTGATGAAATCCGGCAATGAGGCGCAATACCGCGACTATGAGGAATTTCTGCGGATCGGCCTGGCTAGGGAATTGGCTCGCATCGGCATTTCGGTTTCCGCTTATACCCAATGGTACTGGAAAATTGATTTGCATAATCTTTTGCATTTCTTGAGTTTGCGGATGGACGAGCATGCCCAATGGGAAATCCGGGTTTTTGCCGAAGCTATGGCAAAAATTGTGAAAGACGCCTTTCCGCTGGTTTGGGAAGCGTTTGAAGATTATCGGCTGAATTCTATGAGCCTGTCCCGCGTTGAAGTGGAAATTTTAAGCGAAGTCGGCTTAGTCACCTCACGCTTTATGGACAATGACGCGCTCCGCAAATATTTGAATGAAAAAATCGGCAACAAGCGAGAAGTGGAAGAATTTCTGAAAAAGTTTAAAACTCTGAATATCCAGCTGGGATAATCGTTTAAGATTTCTTTAAACCGCGCAAAGCGCGGTTTTTAATTTGCTAATTGGCAAAAAAATGGTAAAATAACCGCAGTTATTTGAAACAGAGAGCGCCATAGGAGGAAATCATGGATCCAAAACGATATGAATCTCTGGATCAATTCCGGGGCTGGTCGGTTGCCAGCATGCTATTGGTTAGTTTTTTGGGATATTTCCGGGTAATGCCGGAAATGTTTCGGCATCATCTTACCGGATTTAGTTTTGCGGATGCCGTAGCGCCATTTTTCATTTTTATAGTCGGCGCGGGTTTTCGGCTCTCTTTTTTGAGAAGCGCGGAAATAAATGGCGTATGGGATGCCAAGAAGAAGGCGTTCGTTAGATTTCTTTTACTGACCGTAATCGGGATATTTTTTTATGGCCCGGATTTCCGGATAAATATTTGGGACGCGTTGGTAGATATCGGACTTGCCGGAATATTAATGATTCCATTCATTAATTCCAGCGCGTTTATGCGGTTCGGAATGGCAACTTTGTACCTTTTAGTTTTTCAGTGCGTTAGCGATTGGACGCCTTACGGAGCCTGGCTTTTTAACCGGGGCAGTATTGATGGCGGACCGCTTGGCCCTTTGAGCTGGGTATTTCCATTGGCTTGGGGAACGCTGGTAGCGGATTGGTATTGGAAAAATTTACGAACTTCGCAATTCATCCGGAATGCTCTGGGATACGGAACGTTCTTAACGATCCTGGGATATGCCTTGTCTAGTTTTTGGCCATTTAGCCAGCGGGCCATGACTTGCTCTTATTCCATTTGCGCTTCCGGCGCAAGTATTTTGGTTCTTTTAGCCTTTTATATTTTTGCGGATGTCTGGCGCCGGCCATTGCCCCATCTTTCATTGCTTGGCCGCCACGCTTTGGTGATTTATTTAGTCCAGAATGTTCTAATTTCTTCTTGGCGGGACGCGCGGGGCTTATTCAATAAGGACACGGGAATGGCGGTTGCTCTGCTTGGTTTTATGGCGATTTATTATGGATGTTATTCCATAGCGCGCTATCTGGATAAAAACCGCTATTTCATAAAGTTTTAATCCCTCGATCCCTCACTCTTGTGAAAGTTAATCCGCTCGACCCCTATCCCAATATCAATCTCTGCCGCAATGCGGCAGATTTTTTATTCAGAACAAGGCGCAAGGAGAAGGCGGTAGCATTAGCTACGTCTTCGACGAGTAACGAAGTTATGAAATAAAATCCGCGCATCCCTGG
>JAUYKI010000009.1 GCA_030700025.1 bacterium
AGCTACGTCTTCGACGAGTAACGAAGTTATGAAATAAAATCCGCGCATCCCTGGAAGGGTTGTTGCCAAAATAGAAATATCTTTGCGTCACTCCTCCTCGATGCGGATAAACCGCAATCTTGTCGTCGTTCCTTAACCTATCTTATTTTGGCTAACAATGCGGCGAGAGCTGATATTGGGATAGGGGTCTTAAGCGGATTTTTTTATTGCGCTTTCACAAAAGTGAGGGAGGGGATTTTTGCTTGCCCCGAGCCTATCCTGAGCTTGTCCTGAGTTTACCGAAGGATTATAATCAAGTTATGACAAAAACAAAATGGATTATCTTAGGAGTAGTGGTGTTGGCCGCGCTGTATGTATTCAGCGTTTATAACGGCCTGATTACTAAAAATGAATTGGTGGACAACCAATGGGCGCAAGTGGAGGCCCAATACCAGCGCCGGTTTGATTTGATTCCTAATTTAGTGGAATCCGTAAAAGGAATTTTCAAGCAGGAGCAGACTATTTTTACCGCTTTGGCGGAAGCCCGCACCCGTTATTCCGGAGCGAAATCAGTTGATGAAAAAGCCGCGGCCGCCACTCAAGTAGAAAGCGCGCTCGGCCGTTTATTGGTAGTCGTAGAAAATTATCCCACATTAAAATCTTCGGATGATGTTCAACTTTTTATGGTTCAGCTGGAAGGAACCGAAAATCGGATTAGCGTGGAAAGATTGCGGTTTAACGACGCCGTCCGCAATTTGAATTTAATCGTGAAGCGTTTCCCAAGTAATTTAATCGCCGGCATGTTCGGTTTTAGTGAACGGCCCTATTTTGAATCTGTCGAAGGCGCCGAAGTTGCTCCTAAAGTCGGTTTTTAAAAAAAATGAAAAAAGTTTATTTTTTGGCAATTTTATTACTGCCAGCAGTGGTTTTTGCTTATGTCAGTCCGGGCAAGCCGTCCGGCTTTGTAAATGATTTTGCCGGAATGCTGTCCCAGCAGGAAAAGTCCGCGCTGGAATTAAAATTATCCAGTTTTTCTAAAACTTTGGGAGCGGAAATATCCGTGGTTACTATTCCGGATTTGGGAGGGGATACGATTGAAAATTTCGCGGTTCAGCTTTTTCAAGAATGGGGAATTGGAAAAAAGGGAACGGACAATGGCGCTTTGCTTTTAGTCGCGCGGGATGACCGCCAAGCGCGCATTGAAGTCGGATACGGCTTGGAGCCGGTTTTAACCGACGCGCAAAGTTATTGGATTTTGCATAACGTTATTACGCCGGCCTTTAGCGAGGGAAAGTTTTTTGAAGGAATCAATAACGGCGTAGATAAAATTATTTCCGCGGTTGGCGGGGAGCAAATCCCGGTTGAACAGGAGAGCCGGTCCGGGTCCGGCGGAGATTTCTTTTGGCTGCTTTTAGCCGGGCCGATCTGGCTGGCGAGCATTTTAGGCCGGTCCAAGTCCTGGTGGCTGGGCGGGGTATTGGGCGGAATTGGAGGATTAGTTGTCGGGTTGATTTACGGATTCATTTACACCGGAGTTTTTTCTATCGCCGGTTTGGCGGTAGTTGGGCTTATTTTTGATTATTTAGTTTCAAAATCATACACAAAGTCCCGGCTTTCGGGCCATTATCCCTGGTGGATTGGCGGTCACAATCATTTTGGCGGAGGCGGATTTGGCGGTTTTGGCGGCGGCCGTTCCGGCGGAGGCGGCTCCAGCCATCGGTGGTAGGGGTTTGCCCAGTACTACAACAAAGATTGCTTGCGGTACGCGGAGCGAAAAAATCAGTTTATCGGATGTTTTATCATAAAATCCACACTATTTATTAAAACTTTATCCGCAAGGATAGCTTCTTATCTTTGTTGTAGTACCGGGTTGTAATTTTATATTTTTTGAATTAAGATTATCCCCGTAGCTCTTTGATTAAAAAAGGAGAATGTCCATGGGCGCCATGACCGGCAGAATGACCGCCAGCAAACAGGAGGAACGCGTTGAAGATTTGATAATGAAAATTTTTGATGCCCGTTCAAGCATGGAGGATCGCAGAACGGCATCGGTGGAATTGCAAGATATTGGATATAATCAGGACCATGCGAGAGGTTGTCAGTTCTTTAAAACGGGCCCTAGCTTTCATTGTAATTGTGGCCACGAAAGGGCCGCGGCTTGGTTTATGAAATAAAATGGCTATCACGGCTCGGGAACAATATTGGCGTTACGTTAAATTAGTAAAGATAATTTCGAATACTAATTCAACCCTAGACGAAGTTGAGTCGGCAAAGAGAGAATTAAATGAAATTGCAGAAAGGAATCATGCCGAAGATTGCCAGTGTCTTTTTAGTCCGTATGCCGACTGCGTTTGCGGCCATTTTGCCGCAACCCTTGAGTTGAGGAAATAACATGCCGACTTTCTTTGATCCCCATCCCGGATTTGCCGGAGCGGCAATTCCTATTCCGCCTCAAGTGAAAAAAGTTGCTGACGGCCTGAACGGACAAATAATGTCTTTACAGACAGCGGTGCGGAAAATCCAATACGTTACCCAGGGAAAAGTAAAAGCCGTTCCGGATCCAAGACACGGATTTATCGGCTTAACGCTTCGATCCGGCGACACAACCCACTTTTTTAGAGTGATTAGATACAGATAATCCGTCCCTCACTCTTGCGAAAGTTAATCCGCCATAGGCGGATTTTTTATTGCGCTTTCGCAAGAGTGAGGGAGATTTTTTATTTCCCGAACATTCCGACATTCTCAAGAATGTCGGAATGTCATTGAGGCAAAATAAAAATCGCCGATTTGGCGATTATAATTTTTTCTTAGGGGACGACGCAAAACAGCGGTCAATGAATAAATCGGTAACGCAATATTTTCCATCCGGTCTTCGCGGTAAAAGTCTTTTGTTGAGCCAATAGAACGGAAACTTTGGATTGGTCCCAAGGCTATGAAGAACCAAATTTCTTGTACCGCCAGCTTCCGCGTAGAATTGCTCAAGATCTTCTTTAGCAAAAGCTTTCCACCCGCCCAACTTCTGGCAAAATTGCACAACGTATCGGGCGACAATTTCTACTTCAAATTGCCCAAAGGCCATATAAAAATGCCGATTAGCGTCAATGTCGTTTGGATGAATTGGATATAAAATCAGGTCTGAATCTTCATCGATCATTCTTTCGGCCATGGCTCATCTCCCAATAATTAAATAGCTAAAAAGATTATATCACGGCTTAAGATTTGCGGAAATCAGCCCAAAGGGACATTATTCCGAGAATGAGAAATAAAGCCGCGCTTAGCCAATTTTTTCTTTGAACGGCTTCTATTAAGGCTATTCCGAAAAAGATTATAAATACGGCGAAATTGGAAAATTTAATGTTTTTCATAGATTTGGCGGAGGCGGGAGGATTCGAACCTCCGATACCCGTTAAGGCATGCCACCTTTCCAAGGTGGTGCACTAGACCACTATGCGACGCCTCCAATTTTGTCTGCCGATTGGTCAGACCACCTCTACTTTATCAGAAACTTTTTATTTAGGCAAAACAATTTTGGCCTGACGTGTTATGATTAAATCATATGAAAAACCTACTTATTATTGCTGTTATTGTCGTTGTTTTAGCGGCCGGTTATTTGTTAGTTAACTGGAACGGTCCGGCTTCTAACGAGGCGCCAGCGCCTGGTTCAACTCCGGAAGCCCAGACCCCAAAATCAGCGGTCATTCCATCCGGATCGGTTTCTGCGCCCAAGACCTGGACAGTTACCATCCAAAATTTCTTTTTTTCCGTTCCGACCTTAGTTGTTAAAAAAGGCGATACTGTAACTTGGACCAATAAAGATTCCGCGCCTCATACCGTAACCGGAGACAATGGCGGTCCGGCCAGTCCTACGTTAAAGCAAAACGAAACCTACAGTTATACTTTTAACACTGCCGGGACTTTTAGCTATCGCTGTTCCTTTCATCCCGCTATGCTTAGCACCGTAGTGGTTCAATAGTTTTTCCGATGGTTTGGCTAAAAAGAATCCTGCTGGTTCTGGCAATTATTTGCCTGGGCACGATTATTGATTATATTGCGCACCAAATTGACCCGAGATTTTCCGTACCCTCTTCGTATTTTCCCCATAAAATTTTGTACGGTACGCTGTGGGCTTTTGCCGGCTACTTGGTTTTTAAGAAATATCTCAATACTCCTTTTAAATTAGCCTTAGTTTTATCCGCCACACCAGCGATAATTTTGCAAATTATTTATATTATCAATGGGCACCTGTTTCTTTGGGTATCCTTTTTGTTCATGGTTCTTCATTTCCTGATGTTTTTATTGCCGGGGTTTTATATTTGCAGAAAATACCAAAGCGTTTTTAACTAAGCTTTATTGAAAAGCGTTAGATTGACACAACTAAATTGTTGTGTTAATATCTTAAACAGAACTTTTAGAATCTAGGGAGGCGGTCATGGAAGCTTATGAGGCGCCGGATCAATACGATCTTTTATTGAACCAGATCGCTTCTGACGAATTTGAAGAAAAGAAAGAACAAGGAGCTTTCTTGTTTATTTTCCAAGACGATTTGGATCCGCAAACCGGTTTGATCAGCGGAACCGCTCATGCCGTGCCGGAATGGGGGCAGTGGTCGGAAAAATCGCAACAAGTGATTCAGCGGTGCGCGGATAAAGGATTGCTAGAAATTGAATATCTGAAGCCTACGGAAAAGGGTTTTCAATTGCGGTTGCTGGCGCAACAGCGTTTGGTAAACGTGCTTTTGCCGCCGGCGGATGAATTCCGTAGAGAGTACTTTGAGGAGCTCCCCAAGATTCCCATTTTACGCCTTACCCAGAAGGGGATGGAATATTTGCGGGACTTAGTTTCAGGCCCCAGTTAATCCCTCACTCTTGCGAAAGTTAATCCGCCTACGGCGGATTTTTTTATTGCGCTTTCGCAAGAGTGAAGGGACGGGGGGCTTATTAGGTAGGCTTGACCCCCCACATAACTGCGATTGCAAAGCTAGTTAATCCCAGGGGTTGTTCGTTGTTTATTAAGCCAATAACTAAAAACTAAGCCTTATTGCCAGATTTCACGGCTTTGAGGATTAAATCGCAGTTATGTGTGGGGTTGACATCTTGCCCTATTTATGCTATATTTAGCATAGTACTTAAACTTCTAATAAGGAGACGAACATGACGAATCCGACGGAAAGCGTGGATGTGTTTCTGCGGTTCCTGGAAGAAGAAACGGACATGCTGAAGGGGATTTTTCGGTCTCCGGTGGGCTTGCTTCTGAATCGCATGCCGATCTTCGGCCGGGAAAACTGGCCGGATGAAAAGGTGGCGGTTTTGGGACGGCTGATCGCGCGCAGTCTGGTTAGGCTGGCGCATTTGCCTCCGGACAAGCATGACTTCGCGCTGTGGCTACTGGCCAGAAGGTCGGGAGACACGGCCGACAAGAATCTTGCCGAGCTGAAAGACGAGTATTTTCAGATGAGCTCGGTGCCGGTTCTTTTCCTGACCGAAAGCGGCCAGCAGTTCCTCCAGAATTAGAATTACCAATGGCTCCGGACAGAGTCGCTAAAAGCGATTCTGGTTCGGGGCCGTTTTTTAATTAAAGAAATATATTTAGACAAATAAAGTATTTTGAGGAAGATATTTGAGGAACACCTGCCTGCCGGTAGGCAGGTCCCGCAGGCGTATTTTGCTTGGACCACAAAATACGCCGAGGGCGAAGAAAAATTAGCCGCTGGAGCTGATTTATTCTGTTTCCGAAAATATCTGCCGCAAAATTAATCAGTATGCTAAAATTAGTTAGTATGAATGAAACTCTAATCTTAATTTTCCAGTTAATTGTTCTGCTTTTTTCCGTGATGGTTCACGAAGTGACGCATGGGGTAGTGGCGCATGCTTTGGGGGATAATACCGCAAAGGATGCCGGCCGGCTGAATTTGAATCCATTAAAACATTTAGACCCGTTTGGTTCGGTGATTTTGCCATTATTATTGGCATTGCCGGCGCTTTTCGGCCAGCCGACTTTTATTTTTGGCTGGGCAAAGCCGGTGCCATATGATCCTTCTCATTTAAAAAATCCCAGAATCGGCGCGGCGCTAATCGGCATTGCCGGTCCATTGAGCAATTTCGCGCTGGCGATTATTTTCGCGGTATTAATCCGTTTATTGGCCTCTTTGGTCGGATTATCCGCCGCGCCGATGCTTTTACTTTTAAATATCATTGTCTTTATTAATGTATTGTTAGGAATTTTTAATTTAGTTCCAATTCCGCCATTGGACGGCTCCAAAGTTTTATTTGCTTTGATTTCTGACCGTTATTTGGGATTAAAAATCTTTTTGGAACGGAACGGATTGCTTTTGGTATTAATGTTTATCTTTTTCGGCTTCGGCCTTTTAATTCCGATTGTTCGATTTATTTATTCTTTATTAGTGGGGCAGTGGGCGCTTCTTTAAGCGTTCTAACTAAAGCGAGGAAACCTTTATTCTCGTAAAGCTCCGCCATGTTTCCCGCAGGCACTCTGGCAGAGTAAATATATAGGGGTAATGGGAGAAGAAAAGTTTCAGAGCGTCCATTTGACAATTGAGTTTTTTTATGGTAAATTAGCGGCAGTATCTTGAAACTTCGCAAAAGGCTAATCCCGCAAAGCGGGACGCCCGATCATTCGTTACAACGAATGATTAAGGGAGGAAGTGATGTTGATTCACTTGCCGATTCTGATTTTGAGTTTGGCGCTGACTTTGACTGGTTGCGCGAGCGCTCCCAAAGTTCGGACGGTGGATCCGGAATGGATCAAGCCTCGAGTGATCTTGAACATGCTGGAGCGCTACTACTATAAGGAGATTGACCGGAACAAGTGCGTGGAAGCGATGCTGAAAGGCGGAGTTTCCGAATGTACTGATCCGCACAGCTACTACGCTGATGCCAAGATGGCTCGATTGGAAATGGATAAGATTTCCGGACACTTTGGCGGCATTGGCATGGGCCTTGAGGGCCGGAAGGTAAACGGCCAGTTGGAGATTTTTGTTAAGTCAGTTACGAAAAACGCGCCGGCCGAAAAAGGCGGCGTTAAGCCGGGAGATGTTTTGTTCGCGGTTTCTCCAACAAACCGGCACTCGGACATGAAGCTGGTTAAAGGATTGTCGGTTTTTGAAGTGGTTAATCTGGTTCGAGGAGAGCCCGGTACCGAACTGATTTTGACGATTTTCCGGGCGGGACACTACAAGCAAATTCGCTTGGTTCGGGAGGATATTAAAATTGTGCTGGTGGAATCCCGGCTGATCAAGAAGGGTATCGGCTACGTTCAGCTGAAAGGATTTGATATGGAAACCGCGCATGATTTTTTTCACGCTGTTCAGGCGCTGAAGAAAAATCAAGCTCGGGCGCTGATTGTGGATGTCCGGGGCAATCCGGGCGGTGTGTTGCAGACAATTTGCCAGATTCTTAGTTTTTTCACTCCCTCCGGCAAGGTCTCCCCCCTGGTTTATACCGAGGGAAGATATGAATCAGAAAACGAAGTTCGCCTGTCTAATGGAAAGGTGAGCTACTTTTCTAACTTAAAGGTGGTGGTGTTGGCTGATCGCAACAGCGCCAGCGCGTCAGAAATTCTGACGGCGTGGTTTAGGGCGGATTACGGCGCGGTTGTGGTGGGAGAAAAAACCTTTGGCAAGGGATCGGTTCAGCAGAACTTTCCTCTGATCGACGGTTCTTATCTGCACTTAACTATCGCTCACTATTTCGTCGGAAAAAAGAAGGTTCCGGTACATGATATCGGAGTCCAGCCGACGATTATGGTGGAGGGAGATAAAGCCCAGCTTAAAAGGGCGATTGCGGAAGCGGAAAAACTTCTTAAAAATTAAGAGTTCCAAGACGGGTTGACACCCGTCTTTTTTCTTGTATATACTTATGTCTATTATGCCTACGCTTAGACAATTGTTAAAAAAAGGCAGATCGCCAAAAGTAGTTAAAACCAAAGCCCCGGCGCTGTTGCGTTATTTTAATTTTTTGAAAAATAAGCCGTTACGGACGCCATCGCCGTTCAAGCGAGGCGTTTGTTTAAAAGTTTTTACCACTACTCCGAAAAAGCCGAACTCGGCCTTGCGGAAAGTTGCTCGAGTCCGTTTAACTAACGGAATGGAAGTTACCGCTTATATTCCGGGAGAAGGCCATAATTTGCAGGAACACTCGGTTGTAGTAATTCGCGGCGGCCGGGTTAAAGATTTGCCGGGCGTCCGTTATCATATTGTCAGGGGAGTGTTAGACACCACTGGCGTGGAAAGAAAACAACAGCGGAGCAAATACGGCGCGAAAAGACCGAAGAAATAAAAAACTAAGAACTAAAAATCAATAGCTAATAATTGAAACGCGTCCCGTTAGAGACAACTAAATCAAATTATAATATGTTAATCAAAGTTCAAAATATAAAAATGTCGAATATAATTAAAACGGCCGAGCTACGGTCGCCTTTGGCAACCTGCCTCTAACGGGATGAGAAAAAAAAGAAATTACACAAGAGAACATCGCCCAGATTATGTTTTTAACAATGTTATCATTGGGCGGTTTATTAATTATTTAATGGAAGACGGTAAAAAGGCGGTGGCGGAGAGAGTTATGTATGACGCTTTGGAAGCGGTTAAAAAACAATCCGGCCAAAATCCTACCGAAGTTTTTGATAAAGCCATAACCAATGTTTCGCCGATGGTGGAAGTAGCGTCTAAAAGAGTTGGAGGCGCTAATTATCAGATTCCGCGAGAAGTCCGGCCAGCGAGAAGGTTTGTTTTAGCTTGCCGGTGGCTGATTGCCGCCGCCCGGTCTAAAAAGGGTAAAAATATGTCGGATCGGCTGGCGGAAGAAATTTTACTTGCTTCTAAAAACGAAGGCAACGCCATTAAAAAGAAATTAGACACTCATAGAATGGCGGAAGCGAATCGCGCCTTTGCTCACTTCGCGCGGTAAAAGCAGAGATTATTATGGCTAGAGAATACCCCATAGAAAAAGTGAGGGATATCGGAATTATCGCTCACATTGATGCCGGAAAAACTACGGTTTCCGAGAGGGTTCTTTTTTATACCGGCATTTCCCATAAAATCGGCGAAGTGCACGAAGGCGATACGGTTATGGATTGGATGGAGCAGGAAAGGGAGCGGGGCATTACTATTACTGCCGCGGCCACTACTTGTTTTTGGGTTCCGACTTACCACAAGGGCGATAAGCAATTTGAACACCGCATTAACTTGATTGATACTCCGGGCCACATTGATTTTACCGTTGAGGTAAAAAGATCATTGCGGGTGCTGGACGGCGCGGTGGTAGTTTTTGACGGCGTGGCCGGCGTGGAGCCGCAGTCGGAAACCAATTGGCATTACGCGGACGAATACGGCGTTCCGCGAATTTGTTTTATTAATAAATTAGACCGCTTAGGCGCCAGTTTTGAAAATAGCTTGCAGGCCATTAAAGAGCGCTTGAATCCGAACGCGGTGGCAATCCAATTGCCGATCGGTATTGAAAGCGGATTTGAAGGCGTGATTGATCTTTTGAAAATGAAAGCTTACCACTTTGAAGGAGAGCTGGGAGCTAAAATTATAGAAATAGAAATTCCGGAAAACTTAAAAGACGAGGCTAAAAAGTGGCGCCATGATTTAATAGAAAAAATCGTGGAAAAAGACGATGAGCTGATGGCTTCTTATTTGGACGGCAAAGAGCCTTCCTTGGAAGATTTAAAGCGGGTTTTGCGGAAAGCTACCAGAGAAGTAACTTTAATTCCGGTCTTAACCGGTTCGGCTTTGAAAAATAAAGGCGTGCAATTAATGCTGGACGCGGTAGTGGATTATTTGCCGTCGCCGATGGATTTGCCTCCGACCAAGGGCCACGACGTGAAAACCGGAGCGGAAATTTTTCGGGAGCCGAAAGATGACGCGCCGTTTTCCGGACTGGCTTTTAAAATCGCCGCCGACCCGTTTGTCGGTTCGCTGACTTTCTTCCGGGTTTATTCCGGAACTTTAAAGCGCGGAAGTTATATTTATAATTCTACTAAAGATACCAATGAACGGGTTGGCCGGATGGTGCGAATGCATGCCAATCAGCGGGAAGAGGTGGAAGAAATTCCGGCCGGAGATTTGGGCGCCATCGTCGGTTTGAAAAATACCACTACCGGCGATACCTTGTGCGATCCGGAACAGCCGATTATTTTGGAAAAAATTATTTTTCCGGAACCGGTTATTTCTATCCGGATTGAGCCGAAAACAAAAGCTGACCAGGAAAAAATGGGTATTGCCCTTCACCGGCTGGGCGAAGAAGACCCGACTTTCCGCGTGGCCGGCGATCCGGACACCGGCGAAACTATTATTTCCGGAATGGGCGAATTGCACTTGGAAATTATCGTTGACCGCATGAAGCGGGAATTCGGCGTGGGTTCCAACGTCGGCCGACCGCAGGTAGCTTATAAAGAAACTGTCCGGCAGGAAGCGGAAGCGGAGGGAAAATATATCCGCCAGTCCGGCGGACGCGGACAATACGGCCATGTTTGGCTGAAGGTGGAGCCGATGGAACGCGGCGCCGGATTTGAATTTGTCAGCGCTATTAAGGGAGGAGTAATTCCGCAGGAATTTGTTCCGGCAACGGAAAAAGGCGTTAAAGAAGCCCTTTCTAAGGGCGTAGTGGCCGGTTATCCGGTAACTGACATCAAAGTTACGCTTTACGACGGCTCTTACCACGAAGTGGACTCTTCGGAATCGGCTTTCAAAATTGCCGGTTCCATGGCTTTTCAGGAAGGGGCCAAGCGCGCCCGGCCGGTTTTGCTCGAGCCGGTTATGAAAGTGCAGGTAATCGTGCCAACGGAATTCATGGGCGATATTACCGGCGACATTAATTCCAAGCGCGGAAAAATTGAAGCCATGAATGACCGGATGAATGTAAAAATTATTGACGCAACAATTCCGCTTTCGGAAATGTTCGGTTACGCGACTAAGTTGCGTTCTATGACGCAGGGCAGGGGAAGTTTCAATATGGAATTTTCCAATTACGAAGAAGTGCCGAATAGCGTCGCGGAATTGATTAAAGAAGGAAAAAAATAAATTTTTAATCTCGGCTATATCTCTTTTCAGAAACAGAATAATCCGGCTCCAGCGGCCGGATTTTCTTCGCCCTCGGCGTATTTTGTGGTCCAAGCAAAATACGCCTGCGGGATGTTCCTCAAAAAGATATAGCCTTGGTTTGGTTGGGTTGCAGAAATATTGAACAAAAAACCCTCGTATTGCGAGGGTTTTTGATTTTTGGTAGAAGATGATGTAAGATTCAATCGCCGATCTTTTAAAAAAGGAGGTCGTCATGGGAGGAGTGAATAGGCTGACTGCTTATGAAATCTATGGCAATCCTAAGGATATTATTTGTGATGCCACCGGTCCTGACTCTAACGGAAAGTTTGTCGGTTGGATTACTCGCGGTCCCGGGCATAACTATAAGCCGCTTCTTAACTCCGAGCCGATATTTAATTCCCGCAAAGAAGCTATTTTGTACATGAAAGAATTGGTTGAAGCCGTAAGGAAATTTATAGCTGAAGAACTAAAAGAAAAGAAAGACCCGCTAAGCCTTATTTACTCAAAAAAATAAACCACCGCAAAACGGTGGTTTTAAATTTGGGAAAACTTAATAGTTTTTCAGGATAAACGCGCTGACTGCGGCAGTGCCCATACATACAACAACTCCAACCGGGAGACTGTTAGTGCCTGCGCCAATCAACGCCCCGATACATATTCCCATACTTATACAGAGAAAGGTTCCGTTGCGGGCCTCCTGCTCGCGGGTTTGGTGAGGCTGTAAGTAGAGCCACATTGAGCACCCCAGCAGAAAGATCAGGAAAAATCCGATTCCTAAGTAAAGTCTTTCTTGGGGGCTGGTTCCAATGGCTGGATTATGGAGGGCGTTGGCCCAGCCATCTATCCAGACCATAGAAAATAGCCAAATGCCCAAAAGCATCACTGCTAACAGCAAAAATGCCGACCAGTTAGAGCCGGTGCGGATAACGCGGAAGTACAAATAACCAGCTAGTCCAAAGCAGGCAAGCATTCCCAGGAATGTCAGCATGGTTTCCTCCCTTTGAGCCGTTTAAACAACTTTGAATATACTAGCAGAAAACTAAAGATTTGTCAAATGATTTACTTGACATCTCGCGCATTTGGGTTTATACTACATTCGTTCATTAAAAATGTGGAAAAAGGAGATCTGAATGGGCGCAATAACGGCGCAGAAACTGACGAAGCGGACAAAAGCCAAGCTGATGAAAATGGGCATTTACACCCATGCCGGGGGCTTTGGTTATGACCCGATTATGGCAATGGGATCTCGTACGGCAGTGATGGCGATTTGGTACGAATCCGAGGAGCCGACCGCGGAAGAGCTGGTTTTACTGAAAGAGATTTATCAGGGGCGGGTTACGAAGTGGTATCCGGACGTTGATAAAAATTTTTTGGCCATGAGCGCCAATACGACTACTTTAAAGAAAGAAAATGGCGTGTGGACTTATCGGCGGATGACCTGGCGCGAAGGACCAACGTGGAGCCAAAAATCCGGAACTCTCCAAGAAATCCGAGTCGAAGGGAGGTTCTAAAATGGTCAATTTTCGAAAGACCAGTGATGGATGGGAAGTTCAGGTGGGTCCTGCTTCGGACGTTCTGACGGTCGTTGGCTATATTGATAAGGAAGGATTTTTTACCGGTTCGCTTGTCTTGAAGAAGTTTATCCGGATGAGCGTGGCTGATCTTAAAATAATTATGGACAGAACCGACGAATTTATCCGAACCAAAAATTAAAAAGTAAACCCTCTCAATGAGAGGGTTTTTTGTTGGAAGGATTAGGGGGTCCGAGAACCAGCATCATGAGCGCGGTAAAGAAAATATATATAACCAGAAAGAACGCCACGTTCTTGGGCATTCCGGCGACCAGATAGATGACTAGAACAATCCCGGCCAGGAGCGCTGAAAAAACAATTTTCAGCAGAGTTTTCATACTTAACCCCCCCCATGTGTAAATAACTGCCTATAGTGTAACGCAAAAATAAAAAATCCGCCAGAGGTTAAGCTCGGCGGATTATTTCCAGAATCCGGGGCCGATGCGGAGAGAATAGTCTAAGAACATTCTTACTGTCGGAGCCAGAACCGCGTGCGCCAGAGCCAGGTAATATATACTGCCTCCTTTTAAGAAGAAGCGCGCGGATAACGCGCCTCCTATAAAGGTAACCGCCATCAAAACGGGATTGGGAAAGTGCAGGGCCGCGAAAAGTAATCCAACTCCCCAGGCGGTTTTGGCAGAACTGCCGGTTAAAGCTTTTAATCGGTTGGCAAAATAGCCATTAGCGCAAACTTGCTGGAAAAGCGCCCAGGGCAGATAAAATAGGATTTTTTTTCCGTATTTTAGCCAAAAATCGGTTTGCACCAGATTGCCGATTAAATTGGGATTAACCAAAAGAGCTATTAAATATATCAGCCACCAAAAGGCAATAAAAATCATCAGCATGGAGCCGTTCGTTGCCGGATCAGATTTTTTACCCAGTAATCCCAGAGTCGCTAGGTTGTTTCCGCGCAAACGCCAGCTGACGAAAACCAGCAGTAATATAGGAATTGCTAAA
This sequence comes from bacterium, assembly GCA_030700025.1. Lineage (GTDB taxonomy): Bacteria > Patescibacteriota > Minisyncoccia > UBA6257 > 02-FULL-45-10c > JAUYKI01. Next base: position 13,570 of record JAUYKI010000009.1, read on the forward strand.
TATTGAAAGTCTCGCCAAATCCAAATTTGGCCCATGATTAGAAAGAAGACAACCGATAGCTCTAGAGCTATGCCGGATTTATTCATGCGCCCTCCGTTGTTAAGAAACTACTTATAGGGTAAATCTTAGGACGGAGTTTGGCAACGCCCCTTGTAAAAATCAGTTTTTAGTTTAAGATATATTTGCTGTTTAAAAATTCAAAAAGACCCCCTACATAACAAGTTATGTAGGGGGCAAGGACACAAAATGAAACTTCAGGAAGACGGGTTTGTGATGACTATGGCTTATCCGGATTTTTTGTATCGTCCGCATGGCAGAGTTAATCTTTGCCCGTTGTTCTGGCGGTTTCTGATTATGACGTTTATTGCCCGGCCGGCGTTGATATTGGTGTTTACTCCGATTTTGAACATTATCGGATTTCTGTTTACCGCAGAATATTATATTCCCAGTTGGAAAGAATGCGATATAGAGCATAAAAAATATAAGCGGTGGTTGGAGGTTCGGGGCATGAGAATTGTGCCAGCGGTGGTGTTGATGATTGTTGGAATTGCCTGGTTATTGATTGATTTATTAATTCAGGCTGTTTCGGGTATGTCGGCTGGACAATGGATAGTAATCGGACTGGTAGCGCTGTTTGAGCTGGTGTTGTATTTCGGCTTTTCTGATTTTGACCCCGGTTCCGATAAAGCAAAAAGCCACCCAGTTCGGGAAACGCTGTCTTTAGCTCGCGCCTTTGTTTCCGCAAAATACCAGAAAGTCTGCCCGGTAGTAGAATTAATTAAAAAGTAATCCGCTTATGGCGGATTTTTTATTCACACCCACCCCCTATTGACAGTTTTTAATGTTTTCTTATATACTCGTTATATTGTCGAAATTAATATTAATCATCTAAAAGTATGGCAGAAAAAGCTAAATTCGAGCGGACAAAACCGCACGTAAATGTCGGTACAATCGGACACGTTGACCACGGCAAAACTACTTTGACCGCGGCTATTACGCACGTCCTTTTCTTAAAAGGTTGGGCTAAAAAAGAGGAAGGCATTGATCAAATTGACAACGCCCCTGAAGAAAAAGCCCGTGGTATTACAATTGCTTTGCACCACTCGGAATATGAATCCGAGAAGCGCCACTACGCGCACATTGACGCGCCTGGCCACGCCGACTACATCAAAAACATGATTACCGGCGCCGCCCAGATGGATGGCGCGGTATTGGTAGTTTCCGCGGCTGACGGCCCGATGCCTCAAACCCGGGAACACATCTTGCTTGCCCGTCAGGTAGGCGTGCCGGCTTTGGTGGTTTTCTTAAACAAAGTGGACATGGTGGATGACCCTGAATTAATTGACTTAGTTGAATCCGAAGTCCGGGAACTTTTAAAGAAATACGACTTCCCAGGCGACACCACTCCGATTATCCGCGGTTCCGCCTTAAAAGCATTAGTTGTTAAATCCGCTGATGACGCCGATGCCAAACCAATTTTGGACTTGATCAAGGCCTTAGACGAATTTATTCCAGAACCAGTCCGCGATATCAGCAAGCCCTTCTTGATGCCAGTAGAAGACATCTTTTCTATTGAAGGCCGCGGTACGGTGGTAACCGGCAGAATAGAAAGAGGACTAGTTAAAATTAACGAAGAAATTGAAGTTATCGGTTTGAAGCCGACTTTTAAAACTGTTGTTACCGGCATTGAAATGTTCAACAAGCTGTTGGACGAAGGGCAAGCCGGCGATAACGTTGGTATTTTGCTCCGCGGTTTAAAAAAAGAAGACGTAGAGCGCGGACAAGTTTTGGCCAAGCCGGGCAGCGTAACTCCGCACACCGAATTTTCCACTGAGGTTTACGTGCTTAGCAAGGAGGAAGGCGGACGGCACACCCCATTCTTTGCCGGATACAAACCGCAGTTCTATATCCGCACTACTGATGTTACCGGCGAGGTAACTTTGCCGGCGGGCGTAGAAATGGTTATGCCTGGCGACACGATTTCCGTCACCGTTAAATTAATTGCTCCTGTGGCCCTTGAAGAAAAACAGCGCTTTGCTATCCGAGAAGGAGGCAAGACTGTGGGCGCGGGGGTAGTCACCAAGATTCTTAAATAGAATCTTGTTTGCCCGCCATGAGCGGGGAAATAGCAATGGCAAAACAAGACGTTGAAAAAGAAAAATTGCGGTTAAAGGTTAAGGCCTATGACCATAAGCTGATCGACAGCTCTTGCCGGCAAATTATTGATGCCGCGAAGCGCCGAGATGCTGATGTTCTGGGACCGATACCTTTACCAACCGAGATTCATCGCTACACGGTTAACCGGTCAACTTTCGTGCATAAGGACTCCCGAGAACAGTTTGAGCTCCGGGTGCACAAAAGACTGATTGAGATTTTAAATCCGAGCCAAGCGATTGTAGAATCTTTATCTGGTTTAAATTTACCTGCAGGGGTTGATGTAGAAATCAAAATGGTGTAACATCAACTACCATAAGGCCTAAGTCAAAGACAACAAAAATCGTCCTGCTTAGGTGGGACGATTTTTGTTGTATTTGAGAAGATATAAAGTATATGGAAAAAATTTCCGGAATAAAATTGAAAATGACGCAAATTTGGAAAGGCAACGACGTGGTGCCGGTTTCGGTTATAAAAATTTCCAAAAAAGAAAATTTAGATTTTTTTAAGGAAGGCGATTTGGTGAAAATTACCGGCGTTACCAAGGGCCACGGTTTTCAAGGCGTAGTTAAGCGGTATAGTTTTGCCGGCGGTCCGAAAACCCACGGCCAGAAAAACCGTTACCGAGCTCCCGGTTCCATCGGCGCCACCGCTCCTCAGCGGGTTGTTCCGGGAATGCGGATGGCCGGCCGAATGGGCGCGGATAACAAAACCATCCGGAACTTAAAAGTAGTTCAGATTGATATGGAGGCCAGTACGCTATTGGTGCGCGGTTCCGTTCCGGGAAATAACCGGGGTAAATTGGTTATTCAAAAAGCATAAATATGATCAAAGTAAAAGTTTACAATTCAAACGGCGAAGCTTCCGGAGAAATGGATTTTCCGAAAGTTTTGGAAACCGCCTGGAATCCGTCTTTGGTGCACCAGGTTGTTAACGCGCTTTTGGCGAATCGGCGCAAGCCCGTTGCTCATACTAAAGGAAGGGGCGATGTGCGGGGGGGCGGAAAAAAGCCTTGGAAGCAAAAGGGCACCGGCCGGTCTCGGCACGGCTCTATCCGATCGCCATTATGGAAGGGCGGCGGCGTTACCTTTGGCCCAAGCAATGAAAAGATTTATACCCAAAAGATTAATAAACAGATGGCTAAAAAGGCATTTTTAAGCGTGTTATCTAAAAAGGCTTCCGAGGGGGAGGTGAAGGTTTTTGAGTCATTTGAATTGGCTAATCACAAAACTAAATCTTTGGCAGCGGTATTAAGAAAAGTTATCAGCCATCACTCGGCGGCCTTAGTGGCTCCGGCGAAAAATAAAAACTTGGCGATGGCTTCCAGGAACTTAGCCCGCGTTACTTATCTTCCGCTGAATAATTTAAGCGTTCACGATCTTTTGAACAACAAAGAAGTATTATTTGAAAGAAGCGTTTTAGAAAATTATGGTAAATAAATTTTTAGTAAAAAATCCGATTATTTCAGAAAAGGCCATGTTCTTGGGCAAGGACCGGAAGTATGTTTTTTTGGTTGATCGAAAAGCCACGGTATCGGAAGTTAAAAAAATTATTGAATCTAACTATAACGTAAAAGTGATAAAAACCAATTCCATAAATGTTCATGGCAAGACCAAACGGCTGGGAGCGATTTCCGGCCAGATGGCGGGCTATAAGAAAATTATCGTCACATTGCAGGAAGGCCAAAAATTAGATATACTACCGCAATAATATGAAAAGCTACCGGCCAACAACTCCTTCCAGGAGATCAATGACTAACGTAGATTACAGCCCCTTGTCCAAGGTGGGTCCTTTTAAATCACTAGTGCATCGGCTGCAAGACTCGGCCGGACGCAATAACCAGGGCCGAATCACTCAGCGCCATCAGGGCGGAGGCAATGTGAAATTATACCGGATGGTGGATTTCCGCCAGGATAAATTAAATGTTCCGGGACGAGTGGAAACTTTGGAATACGATCCTTGCCGGACGGCTTTTATTGCTTTAGTGGTTTACCGAGACGGCGAACGGCGTTATATTCTCGCTCCTAAAGATTTGAAAGTAGGCGATGAAGTTATGTCTGCCGAGAACGCTCCGTTGAAAGTTGGCAATCGTTTGAGATTAAAAAACATCCCGATCGGCTATTTAGTTCATAATGTAGAATTAATGGCTGGAGCCGGCGGCAAGCTGGCGCGTTCGGCCGGTTCTTATGTGGAAGTTTTAGGCCAGGAAGGGGAATATGTCAGTTTGAAAATGGGTTCGGGAGAAGTCCGGAAAGTTAAATCAAATAATTTTGCTTCAGTGGGCCAGATGTCCAATCCGGACCACAATTTAACGGTTATCGGCAAAGCGGGACGTTCCCGCTGGATGGGTATTCGGCCGACTACTCGGGCAAAAGCTATGAACCCCTGCGACCACAAATATGGAGGCGGCGAAGGCAGCACTCAGCGGGGAACTCGCCGGCCAAAAGATATTTGGGGCAATATTACCGGCGGCAGAAAAACCAGGAACAAAAAGAAATGGTCCAGCCGATTAATTGTGCAAAGAAGGCCAGTTTAAAATAAAACACCATGAGCAGAAGTTCTAAAAAAGGTCCTTACGTGGATCCAAAATTACTGAAGAAAATTTCCAGATTAAAATCCGGCGATAAGACGGTTATTAAAACTTGGTCGCGGGATTCGGAAATTTCTCCGGAAATGGTTGGTTTTGTTTTTGGCGTCCACAACGGGAAAGATTTTATAGAAGTAAGAGTCCGGGAAGAAATGGTAGGCCATCATTTGGGCGAATTTTCTCAGACCCGTAAATTTACCAAGCATGGCGGTAAAATGCAGCGCGAATTGGAAGCTTCTACTGCTACGGCCGCCGGCGGAGCTGCCAAGCCGGAAGCGGGCAAGAAATAGTTCGACCCATTCGACTTCGCTCAGGACAAGCAAGCTCACTATAAATAAAATTTAAATAAATATGATAACGGAAAAAGTAAAATTGAATCATTTGCATATTGCGCCGCGGAAAGTGCGGTTAATTGCTAATGCCATCAGGGGACTTTCGGTTAACGAAGCTGAAGCCCAGCTTTTGCTTAGGCCGCATCGCCCAAGCTTGCCGTTATTGAAATTATTGCGGTCCGCGGTAGCCAATGCTAAGAATAATCAGCGCGTAGACTCTGAAAAATTAGTAGTCGGCAGTATTTGGGTGGATCAAGGCCCGGTGTTTAAGCGTTTTATACCGCGAGCAATGGGCCGGGCAACTCCAATTCAGAAAAAAACCAGCCACGTGACTTTGATTTTGAAAGAAGTAGCAGTGAAAGCGACTCCGCGGTTTACTATCGCAGTTCAAAAAACCGAAACGGTTAAAAAAGAGAAGAGAGCCAAAAAAACTTCGGCGCCAAAAGCGGAAGCTCACAAAGAAGTTAAGCCAAAAGAAAAAGCCGGTTTCTTCAGAAAAATGTTTAATAGGAAATCGGTGTAGAGAATATTTAAATATTGTTATTATGGGTAATAAAATTCGGCCAGATTCATATAGGTTAGGCATTAATAAGGGATGGAAGCTCCGGCTTTTTGCTAAGAAAAATTTCCGGAACGAGTTAGAAGAAAGCGAAGTAATTCGGAAAATCGTCCGAGAGCGGATTAGCGCCGCCGGAATTGATCGGATTGAAATTGAAAAGAGCAATACTAATTACCGCGTTTTAGTCAGAGTTTCTAAGCCGGGATTGGTAATCGGCCGCGGCGGAAAAGGCATTGAAGAGCTTTCTAAGGCCATTGAAAAAGGCTTGGCAAAGATTTTGCGGGACAGAAAATCAACCGGCAAGTTTGCGATCAATATCAATGTAGAAGAGTTAAAAAGAAGCGAGGTCTCGGCTTCAGTTTTGGCTCAAAGCTTTGCCACGGATTTAGAAAAGCGCATGCCTTATCGGAGGCTTATGAAAAAATATTTGGAAGGGGTTATGCAGAATCGGGATATAAAAGGAGCTAAAATTCGTTTGTCTGGCGTGGTAGACGGCCCAAGCTCTATTGCCCGGAAAGAATGGCTGAGCAGGGGAAGTTTGCCATTGCATACTTTGAGAGCAGACATTGATTATGGAGAGGCCACGGCCTTTACGGTTGGCGGAACGGTCGGCATTAAAGTTTGGATCTATAAAGGAGAAATTTAAATTTTTACTAATATATATGTTAATGCCAAAAAAAGTAAAACATAGAAAGTGGCAAAGGGGCCGCGGCTTGGGCCGGAAAATAGAAACTCGGGGCGCTACTTTAGCCTACGGAAGTTTTGGATTAAAGGCGGAAACCGGCGCTTGGATAAATGGCCGGCAAATTGAAGCCGCGCGGAGAGCGATCAGTAATTTTATTAAACGGGAAGGCAAGGTTTGGATTCGGATTTTTCCGGATAAGCCGATAACTAAGAAACCGCCGGAAGTTACCATGGGCGGCGGCAAGGGAGATGTGGAGTATTATGTTTGTCCGGTTAGGCCGGGACGGATTTTGTTTGAAATGGACGGCGTTTCCCGCGAAGTAGCGGCTGAAGCTTTAAAATTAGCGGGGCACAAGCTGCCGGTCCGGACTCGGGTAGTTATAAAGGAATGAAATCCCGTTAGAGGCAACTAAACAAAATAAATTATGTTAATCAAAATTCAAAATATAAATATGTCGATTGTAATTAAAACGGCCGAGCTACGGTCGCCTTTGGCGACCTGCCTCTAACGGGATGAAAAAGAAAGATTTAGAAAAATTAAAAAATAAGCCAGGCGTGGAATTAAAGGAAGATTTAAAAAATCATAAAGAAAAGTTATGGAAATTAAAGGTGGATTTGGGAGCCGGAAAAGTAAAAAATGTCCGGGAAATACGGGATATCAAGCGAACCGCCGCGGTTATTAGCACAATTTTAAACCAACATGGAAAATAATATGGATGTAAAAAAACACCGGAAACTGGAAGGCGTAGTGGTTTCCGATAAAATGCAAAAAACTGTTGTAGTAGCCGTGGAGCGGTTAAAAATGCACTCCAAGTATCTGAAGTACTTCAAGAGGACTGCCAGATTTAAGGCCCATGATGAAAATGGCGAATACCACACCGGCGATAAAGTCGTAATTGAAGAAACTCGCCCGCTATCCAAAGATAAGCGATGGCGAGTGGTAAGTAAGATTTAATTTTATGGTACAAGAACGATCAATTTTAAAAGTGGCTGATAATAGCGGCGCTAAAACCGTTCGGTGTTTTAGGGTTCTCGGAGGCGGCCGCAAAAGGTACGCCGAGATTGGCGATATTATTATTGCTTCCGTGCAGGTGGCGGAACCAAGAAAGGCGGTAAAAAAGAAGGACATTGTAAGAGCGCTGGTTGTCCGCCAGCGGCATCCGCTTAATAGGAGAGACGGTTCCCGAATTCGTTTTGACGATAATGCCGTAGTATTGCTTGATGATAAAAAACAGCCGCGAGGAACCCGGTTTTTCGGGCCGTTGCCTCGGGAAATCCGGGAAAAAGGTTACGAAGGAGTTTTTGCCATGGCGGAAGAAGTAGTATAGATAATTGTTATGAATCCCGTTAGAGGCAACTAAACAAAATAAATTATGTTAATCAAAATTCAAAATATAAATATGTCGATTGTAATTAAAACGGCCGAGCTATGGTCGCCTTTGGCGACCTGCCTCTAACGGGATGAAAATTCATAAAGGCGACAACGTTCAAATAATGGCTGGCAAGGATCGGGGCAAGCAAGGCAAAGTGTTAAGCGTGAATATAAAAGAAGGCCGGATCTTGGTGGAGGGTTTGAATCTCTTAAAAAAGCATCGCCGGCCCAAAAAGCAGGGCGAAAAAGGAGAGGTGGTAAGCATCCCGGCTTATTTTGCTTCCGCCAAAGCTATGTTAGTATGCAATTCTTGCGGCAAGCCGACTCGGGTTGGGTCCCGCCAAGAAGGAGAAACCAAGGTTCGATATTGCAAAAAATGCCAAGCGGTTATTTAGATTTATGAAATCAGAATTATATAAAAATTTAGAAAAGATCGTTGTGAATGTCGGTGTTGGCCGGTTGTCTGGCCAGCCGAATTTTGATAAAGTTTTGCCAGAGCTGATTCAGGCAGTCGGTTTAATCACTGGCCAGAAGCCGGCAACCGCTACCGCTAAAAAATCTATCGCTGGATTTAAATTACGGATGGGCACCGTTGTCGGCTTGAAAGTTACCTTGCGCGGCCACAGAATGCGGGATTTTCTGGAAAAATTGGTTCATGTTGTTTTTCCCCGGGTTAAGGACTTTCGCGGAATTGATTGGAAGTCAGTGGATGGGGCGGGTAATCTTTCCACGGGGTTTAAAGAATACGTGGTTTTTCCGGAAGTTTTAGCGGACGTTGCCAAAGTTAATTTTAGTTTGGAAATTACTTTGGTCCCCAGATTAAAAAATAGGGAAAAAGCCGTCGAGTTATACAAATCATTGGGAATCCCATTTAAAAAAATCTAATTTATAAATCATTATGGCAAAAACATCAGTTATAGCGCGATCTAAAAAGAAGCCGAAATATTCCACTCGCATCTCGTTGCGCTGTTTTCGGTGCGGGCGCAAAAGGGGTTATATGAGAAAATTCGGCGTTTGTCGGATATGCTTCAGAGAATTAGCCGGCCGCGGAGAAATTCCCGGCGTTAAAAAAGCATCATGGTAATGAACACTTTAATAAAAATTAAAAACGCTCAAGACGCCAAAAAAGAAAACGTAAAAGTTCCTTTTTCGAATTTTTCGCTGGCAATTTTGGAACTTTTAGAAAAGCATAAATTAGTAGAGGCGGTGTCTAAGAAGGGAAGAATGCCCAAGAGGATTATTGAAATTAAATTGAAATATAATAATGGCGAAGGCGCCATCCATCAAATTAAGTTTTTGAGCCGGCCATCCCGCCGCCTATATATGGGTTATAAAGACATTAGACCAATTCGGCAAGGTTATGGCGTTTTAATCCTCTCTACTCCCAAAGGAGTGGTAGATGGCAAGACGGCTAGAAAAGAAAAAGTCGGCGGTCAGGCGCTGTTTGAAGTTTGGTAGTTCGACCCATTCGACTTCGCTCAGGACAAGCAAGCTCACTATAAATAAACATATGTCTAAGATTGGTAAAAAAATAATAGTAATTCCCAAAGGCGTTGAAGTAAGAAACGCCGACAGCGTTTTGGAATTCAAGGGAAAGGACGCCACTTTAGCTTTGCGCTTATTGCCGCATGTTGAGGCTAAAATTGAAGGCGAGATTTTATCTTTTGCCGTAACCGAAAAGAGCCTTCAGGCCCGGGCTAATTGGGGCACCATGCGGGCGTTAGCCCAGAATGCCTTAACCGGCGTTTCCGAAGGATATAAAAAGATTTTGGAATTGCGGGGCGTTGGTTTTCGCGCCGCTATCGAAGGAAATATTTTGGTTTTAAACATCGGCTTTTCTCATCCGATAAAATTTGAACCTCCGGCGGGAGTTAAGATTTCCGTGGAGAAAAGTTTTATTACAGTTTCGGGCGTGGATAAGGCTATGGTTGGGCAAGCGGCCGCTAAGATTAGAGCATTTAAGAAACCTAACGCGTATCGGGGAACCGGCATTCGCTATAAAGACGAAGTCGTAAAAACTAAAGCCGGTAAAAAGGTGTCCGGCGGTACGGGCGGCACCGGAAGTAAATAGTCCCTCACTCTTAAAGAACCAATAATACGTCCGAGGCAAAATTAATACTCAAAACTATGTTTTCAACAATAAAAAGTCATTTAATTAAAATCAAGAATTGCGATAGCGTCGCAGTTCTTTAAAAGTGAGGGATGAAAAACCCAGATAAAATAAAAAATGTAAAAAGAGATCAGCGGCGGAAACGGAATCGGGCCAAAATTTATGGCACCGTTGAAAAGCCGCGGCTATCGGTTTTCCGAAGTAACCGTTATACTTATGCTCAGTTGATTGATGACTCTAAAGGCGTTACATTAGCATCCGCTTCCACCCATAGCGTTAAGGGGAAGGGCAAGGCGGCTCAGGCTAAGGCTTTGGGAGCATTGATTGCCGAAAAAGCCCAGAAAGCCGGCATTAAGCAGGCGGTATTCAATAAAGGCCCGTATTTATTTCACGGAAGAGTTAAAGCTGTCGCCGAGGGCGCCCGGGAAGCCGGTTTAAAGTTATAAAATTATGCGACCACAACATTTTGTAAGAAAACCAGAAGAGTTTAAGGAAAAGGTGCTGGATTTGCGCCGGGTTACCCGCGTGGTAGCTGGCGGAAAGCGGTTCCGTTTTCGCGCTACTTTAATTATCGGTGATGAAAAAGGACAGGTGGGCGTAGGTTTAGGCAAGGGCCTGGATGTTCAGCAATCAGTTGGTAAGGCGAAGGTTAACGCGAAGAAAAATTTGTTTAGAATCCATCTCAAGGATCGGACTATTGCCCACGAAGTAGAGGCGAAGTTTAGCGCGGCTCACGTTAAAATAAAACCAGCGGTTAACGGACACGGATTAAAAGCCGGCGGCGCGGTTCGGGTAGTGTTGGCATTGGCTGGCGTTAAAGACGCTACGGCAAAATGTTTGGGACGGACCCCAAATAAATTAACCAATGCTTTGGCCACCATTGAAGCGTTAAAGCAATTAAGAGGAACAAAATAGTATGCAATTACATGATTTAAGATCGGGCAAAGATTTTTCCGAAAAAAAACGAATTGGCCGCGGGGGCAAGCGGGGAACCACTTCCGGCCGGGGACAGAAGGGACAAAAATCCCGTTCCGGACACCGAATGCGCCCAGCGATACGCGATTTAATAATCCGCACGCCGAAACTGCGCGGTTATCAGAATAAATCCATTATGCCCCTTAGAAGGGCGGTAAATGTGGGAGATTTGGAAAAATTAGTATCTGGAGATTTAATCAATAGGAAAACTCTAGGATTTAATTTTAAGATATTAGGAGGCGGTGAAGTTAAAAAAGCCTTTACCGTAGAGGGCGTGAAAATGTCTAAATCAGCTAAGGTTAAAATAGAAAAAGCCGGAGGAAAAATAACTTTCACCGACAAAGCCAAGCCGGTTAAAAACAAGAGACGTAATAAATAGTAATGGAAAAGTTATTGCAAATTTTTAAAACACCGGAATTAAGAAAAAAAATCTTAATTGTCGCCGGATTGCTTCTGGCCTTCCGGGTTTTATCGGTAATTCCAATACCGGGCATTGACGCTGAACGGCTTCAGGCATTTTTGCAGGCCAACCAGTTAATCGGCTTTTTTAACGTATTTTCGGGAGGCGCCTTGTCTAACCTTTCTATTGTTATGTTGGGCGTCGGGCCGTATATTACCGCCACGATTATCATGCAGCTTCTAACCATGATTTTCCCGAATTTAAAGGAAATGTATTATGAACAGGGGGAGATTGGCAGGGCGAAGTTTAATCGCTGGTCCCGCTATATTACGGTTCCGCTTGGATTTTTACAGGCCTATGGTTTCTTGAATTTATTGATTTCCCAGCAAGTGCTATCTCCGCTGGACCTGAACAGCACTATTCAAAACGTAGTTTTAGTTACTGCCGGAACCATGCTGTTGGTTTGGATTGGAGAATTAATCAGCGAGCAGAAAATTGGCAATGGAGTTTCTTTATTGATTTTTGCCGGTATTGTCAGCCAATTGCCCGGGGTAGTCCGCAACGCTATTTTTAATTACAATCCGAGCCTGGTGCCGACCTATGTCGCCTTTATTGTTTTAAGTATTGTGGTAATCGCCGGAGTAGTTTTTGTAAATGAAGCGGAGCGAAAAGTTCCGATATCCTATGCCAAAAGAGTGGTGGGCAACAGGGTTTACGGCGGATCGGCCAGTTATTTGCCGCTGAAAGTTAACCAGGCCGGCGTTATCCCGATTATCTTCGCGATATCTATTTTGCTTTTTCCGCAGTTCGCGGCGCAAATTTCCGCTATTTTTTCTCCGGACTTATCTATTACTTTGAATAATTTTGTGAATAAATTTTTAGGCAACCAGTCTATTTACGCCGCTCTTTATTTCGGGCTGGTAGTAATCTTTACTTATTTTTATACCGCTATTACTTTTGATCCGGCGGAAATTTCCAAAAATCTTCAGAGAAGCGGGGGATTTATTCCTGGCATCCGTCCGGGCGAGCCATCCGGCGATTTTCTTAGAAAAGTAATTAATCGGATAACTTTATTCGGCGCGGTATTTTTGGGCCTTATCGCGGTCCTTCCGACGCTGACCCAGATATTTACTGGCATTCAATTCTTAAGCATTGGCGGTACCGCGCTTTTAATCGTGGTTTCAGTAGCTTTAGAAGTCAGGCGCCAGGTGGAATCCCAACTGGTAATGAGAGAGTACGAATAAAAAAAATCCACCGAGCTTAGCTCGGTGGTTTTTTGATTAATTTTTCTTAGGAAGCGCGTCCGCCAGCACTTGGACAGTATCCCGCAATACCTTATCCAGGACTGCCGGATCTTTTCCGATGCGGGGATCGGTTCCGGGACCCACCAACTTAATTTGTTCGCGGTGTTCCACGGCCATTAGCACGTGGCCAGTTTTGGGTTGAACTAAAATCATATTCAGGTGGCATTCGTGATACCAATGGGTTTTTCCGAATCGGAATTGCTTGCTTCCGGTAAAGATCGTCTGCAATTTGGTCTGTCCGTCCCAGGTGCCATAAAACCTTACCCCGACAATTAGTACGGCTTCGTGAGCTTCTTGATCTGATGGAAGCGGGTCAACGTTTAGGGGTATTCTGCTCTTGGCTAATTCCACGCCAATTTTTTTCAGCCAAGCGTCCGTCATTGGATTTGTCGGCGTCAGGACAGTAACCTTGGACTTCAGAGCGTCCGCCAGAGCATTAGTAATGGTTTCTTGAACCGTTGCCAGATTTCCGGGAAGCATTTCTTGAAAATCCCAGTCCGGCTGCTGGCGTTTCATCTTCGGATTCGTCTGGGGCGTGGCAATAAAAATCGTGGTGACCGGACTTTCCCTCAAGTCTTTGCTTACCGATACGTCGTGCACCGGCATCAGCGAGCAACCGCTCAAAAGAAGGCCAGCAAACACGCCAAACAGCGATAATCCCATCAACTTTTTCATTACAGACCTCCTAGAGCGCTCCGTCATCGGGAGCGCTGGGTTCAAAGAACAGCTTTGATATATTATCAGAAAAATAGCCTGCTCGGCAAGTCCCGATGTTAAGCTGTGTTATAATCAATTGAGATATCAATTAATATGGCAAAAGTAGTAATGATTTATGGTCAGCCGGGATCCGGCAAGGGAACCCAAGCTTACTTATTGGAAGCGGTTAGGGGCTTTTTTCATTTTGATACCGGCATGCATTTGGAACAGGTAGTGCGCGATCCGGCCAATAAAAATAATAAAAAAATCCAGCACGAACGGAAGCTTTTTGATTCCGGAATTTTGCTGACTCCTTCCTGGGTTTTGGGCATTGTTCAGAAGAAGGCCGGTGAATTAGCGGCGGCCGGTTCCGATTTGGTTTTTAGCGGATCGCCCCGGACTTTATTTGAAGCTTTTGGAGATTCTAAAAATCAGGGCCTAATCGCGTTTTTGAAAAAAGCTTATGGCCGAAAAAATATGCATTTTTTTGTTTTACGGGTTTCCGAAAAAACTTCCATCTGGCGGAACAGCCATCGGCTGGTTTGTTCCACCTGCGGAGCGCCGGTGCTATATCATAAAAATCGGACCCAGCATTGCCCGTTTTGCGCTTCGCCTTTGCGCCAGCGGTCTTTGGATAAACCGGACATTATCCGGAAGCGGTTAAGGGAATACGAAGAACGGACGGCGCCGATTTTATCTAAATTAAAAAATCAGGGTTTTAAGATAAATTATCTTAATGGCGAACCCGCGCCGTATAAGGTGTTTAAAAATGTTTTAAAGAAGTTAGAATCTAGAAACTAAAATCTAGAATAAAAATTAAACATCCGTAGGCTTGCGCTATGTTGATAAAAAATCAGGAACAAATTAAAAAAATCCGCATTGCCGGAAAAATTTTGGCAAGCGCGTCTAAAAAGGTGGAAGCATTTATTAAAGAAGGAGTTCTGCTGGAAGAAATAGATAAGCTGGCGGAAAAGTTGATCCGGGAAGCAGGCGCGGAACCGGCCTTTTTAAATTATCAGCCGGAAGGCGCCACCCACCCGTATCCGGCTACGGTTTGCACTTCGCTGAACGAAGTAGTGGTGCATGGATTGCCGACCGACTATAAATTAAAATCCGGCGATATTTTGAAAGTGGATTTTGGGGTTGCTTACCAGGGACTTATCGCGGATGGCGCGTTTACTGTCGGCATCGGCAAGATTTCTAAAGAAGCTAAATTGCTGATGGAAGCGACTAAGAATTCGTTAGCTGTCGGAATTAAAGAATGCAGGCCTAATAAAACAGTGGGAGATATTGGCTGGGCAATTAATAATTATATTTCCAAGCATGGCTTTAAAGTTGTAAAAGGGCTTTGCGGGCATGGCGTTGGCGAAGAATTGCATGAAGAACCGGCGGTTTTTAATGAAGGGAATAAAAATACCGGCTTAACTTTAAAGCCGGGCATGGTCTTAGCGATTGAGCCGATGGTCAGCGCCGGCGATCCTTATATCCGCCATTTGCCGGACGATAGCTACGCCACCCGCGATAAAAGCTTAACCGCCCATTTTGAGCACACGGTTTTGATAACTGCCAAAGGGGCAGAGATATTGACTAAGTAGTTTTTCCCTAGAGCATTTTCTATCCCACCTGCTTATTTCTCGGAAACAGAATAACTGCTTCGCCGAATCTCTTTCCTCAACCTAACGCTCAGAAACCTTATTCTCCCGCTACCGCTCAAACTCCCAGCGTGAGTTTTCGCTGGCTTTCGGATTTCGCTCGGTCGCCCTTTGGCGACCACCCTGCCCGCTCAATCCTCGGCCGCGCTACGGAGAATAAAGGTTTCCTCGCTTAAACAAATTTAGTTTCGGAGAAGAGATATCGGCTTTCGCTTTAAATAGGATTAGCGGGAGAATAAAGGCTTCCTCGCTTAAATACTATTATAGAAGAGGCGTCAGCTTCGCTAGTTAAACTTTGAAACTTGATAAGATTTAAAAAATATGCTAATATAGCCACGTACTTTGAAAGCTGGAGAAGGAGAAAATCCATGGGAAGTGCTATGGTCGTATTCTCACTACTCCTTTTGTCTTTTCTCGTGGCTGCTATGTTTTACCCATTGTCGATCCTGGCATTTTGGCCTATTTTTGTGGCCTGGGCGGCGCTATTTTTCCTTTGTTAGTTGCTATGAATTTTAAGAGGCCACAATGGCGAAAAAGCGGATAATCGGAAATTCGATGGAATTCTTTATGAAGTCTTTATTGAATCTCGCAGGATTGATCTTTGGATTATTCTTGACGATGGCGGGCGCCAGATCAACTCCGCCCGGGTCCTGGATTGGCGTAATCTTGGGAATATTTCTAATGCTGGGAGCGGCCCGAGAATTAAAAACAGACCTTGTGGAATTTCGTTCTAAACTTAACCGGCAATAAAGCCGGTTTTTTGTTATAATATAAACACATGGCAAAACCCTTTTTATCAGTTATTATTCCTGCTTATAACGAAGCCAAGCGCTTGCCGCTAACGCTTATTGACGTTGATAGGCACTTGCAGGAGCAGGAGTATTCTTACGAAATTTTAGTGGTTAATGACGGCTCCACGGACGCTACCGCGGAAATTGTCCGGCGATTTTCTGCCTTAATGGATAATTTGAAAGTAGTGGATAATCCGGAAAATCACGGCAAGGGCTGGGTGGTCCGGCAGGGGATGCTGGCGGCTAAAGGCACCTGGCGGCTTTTTATGGATGCGGACAATTCCACCGCCATTGTGGAGTTTAATAAAATGATTCCTTATTTTAAGCAGGGCTATGAAGTGGTAATCGGTTCGCGGGACGTTAAGGGAGCAAAAATGTCTCCGCCCCAGCCGTTTTATAAGCGCATTATGGGCGACATGGGAAATTTATTTATTCAGGCGCTGGTTTTGCCCGGGCTTTGGGATACCCAATGCGGTTTTAAATGTTTTTCTGATGAAGTGGCGGAAAAAGTATTTCCTTTGGCGAAAATTGACCGCTGGGGCTTTGATGTCGAATCTTTGGCGATCGCCAAGGAGCTGGGCTATAAAATAAAAGAAATGCCGGTTTTTTGGGTTAACGATATCCGGTCTCACGTATCCCCAGGGGCTTATTTGCAAGTTTTATGGGAAGTTGTTAAAGTTCGCTGGTGGCTTTTCCGCAACGCCTATGGCCTTAAAAACAATTAACCCCCCCCTAACGATTAACAATTTACAGTTAATCGTTAATAGTTATTAAGTTAAAAGTTAACTCATGAGTAAACAATACGTAACTAAAGAAAAACTAGAGGAATTAAAAGCCGAATTACAGCACTTAAAAACCGTCCGCCGGCTGGAAGTGGCAGAGCGGTTGAAGCGCGCCAAAGAATTGGGCGATCTTTCGGAAAACTCCGAATATTTTGAAGCCCGCGAAGAGCAGGCAGTAGTGGAGGGCCGGATTTTAGAACTGGACGAAACCATGAAAAACGCGGAGCTAATTGAAAAAACCCCCAGCACGGGCATTGTAAAAGTTGGTTCTACCGTTGTGGTGTCCAAGGGCGGCCAGCAAAGCAAATATTTGATTGTCGGTTCTAATGAGGCGAATCCGGCGACCGGTTTAATTTCTAACGAATCGCCAATGGGCAAGGCATTTTTAGATAGAAAAGTTGGGGAAATGACAACCGTAACGACCCCGAAAGGGAAGATAGAGTTTAAGATTGTGGCTATTGAATAGCCATTTGCTCTGGTTATTTTAGAAAAAAAATAAGACCTCGCTTTTAGCGAGGTCTTTGATTTTGATTGTTGGATGCGAGTTGCAGGGGCCGGAATTCAATGATGAGCAAGATCGCGTACCAAAGGATATAAATCAACGCACAGAGAATCGCGAGCTGGTTAAATCCTTTTATCCAACAAACCAATGCGAGAACTCCGAAAATTGGGGCCATGTGAAGCATTAGCATTTCTTGGGCCTCCTTTCTGGCGTTTTTGGGCTTACTTCGGGATCAGGGGCTTTCTGATTTCGTAGGCGAATTGGATTGTCATTAAACTTAAAAATATCCCCGCGCAAATCAGCCCATATTTGCTATATCCGGCGGTCACGCAAGCTCCTGTTCCGAGCGCTAAGATCCACATCAAGCTCCTTAGAATCATTGGAACCTCCTTTTTGGGAGCTTCAAACTACTAGGCGTAGTTTAGGTTATTTTAATTATTTTGTCAAGGGTCTCGGCTATATCTCTTTAAGGAAACAGAATAAATCAGCTCCAGCGGCTGATTTTTCTTCGCCCTCGGCGTATTTTGTGGTCCAAGCAAAATACGCCTGCGGGATGTTCCTTAAAGAGGAATAGCCTCGACTTTGGGATTTAAAGCGCGGGGGTCAATGGGTAAGAAAAAGCCCAGTCATTAAGACTGGGCTGGAAATTGATTACTCCGCTGCCGGATCGTAACGGGCGATACAAAATACCGCTCCGCCAGCCAGAACGCACCCTACCATTACAAGCATCAGTAGCCACATGTTTTGCTTCCTCCTTTAGCACTCTCTGCATCAGTGTTTCTACCAGCTGAAATCATTGATTTTGTATCAATTTCAAGGCTTTTCTCCGAAGCTGTGTAGAATCCACAGCGAGGAGAAGTAACGCCGAAATTGAACAAAATCAAGATTCCCTTTCGGGTAAGCGCAGTTTGGCTAAGTTCGTTGTTGCTCGGGTTCGACGTAGCTGAAGCTACAATCTCACCCTCGCGCCTAGAACTTAGTTTCAAACTGCGCTTATCAGTTCTGGTGAAATACTGATACAGAGAGTGCTTGTTTTTGATTTCAAACTGCCAGACATATTTTAGTCTATTTTGGTAAGTTTGTCCAACCGCTTATTTTTTTGGTATTATTTAATGTAAGAACATGCTGGAAGACATAATCAAAGAACGCCTGAAAAAGCGCGACAATTTGGTCAAGGCGGGCCTGAATCCCTATCCTGCCAGGGCCAGCCGGACTCATTTAGTTAAAGAGGTTTTGAGCCGGTTTTTTTGGCTGTCTTTATTTAAAAAATCCGTTTCAGTAGCCGGGCGAGTAATGGGCCAGCGCAATCAAGGCGGTGTGTTCTTTTTGGACTTGCAGGACGAAACCGGAAAAATTCAAATCGTGGGTAATGAACAAAATTTAAAGGACTTTAAGCTTTTTCGGGAAAATCTGGACCTCGGCGATTTTATTGAAGTAGAAGGAACGGCCTTTAAAACGAAAAAAGGCCAGTCGAGCATTTTAGCGAAAAAACTGGCTCCGCTGGTAAAAAGCCTGCGCCCGTTGCCGTCCGTTTGGCATGGATTAAAAGACGTTGAGGAAAGATTCCGGAAGCGGTATTTAGATTTTATTTTAAATTCGGAGACTAAAGATAAAATTGTTGAGCGGTCGGAATTAGTGGCCGGATTGCGGTCTACTTTAGCCCAGGCTGGATTTTTAGAAGTGGAAACCCCGATGCTTCAATCGGTTCCGGGCGGCGCCAGGGCTAAGCCGTTT
>JAUYKI010000014.1 GCA_030700025.1 bacterium
ACTTGGCCGTATTTTGTGCGGTCGCTTGGCGAGATTTTAGCTGACTTTGTCCTCTTTCTTTTTATGATATATCCGATTGCTCCGAATTGGATCCAGTTTGGGGTAACTCGGACAGAAGTGTAATCTCCAATGGAAAATGAAAACTTTAATTTCGCGGCCAGGATGGGAATGATTGCCGATGTCCGCAATGACAGGGGCGCGGTGGTTGCCGAAATTAACCGGATTGTCATCGGACCGATGGAAATCCTGACTGTTCCCGGAGAGCTTTTTCCAAAGAGCTGGTGGAATGTAAAGCCCTTAATGAAAGGAAAGTTGAAAGCTATTTTCGGGCTGACGAACGGCGAATACGGATATATTTTGCTTCCGGAAGATTATTATTCCGGAAAACATAATTATCACGTGAGCGTTTCCGTCGGCCATAATTTCGGATTAGAAATTGAAAAAGCAATGAAAAAGTTAGTAACCGCCAAATAACTTGGCGGCTTGCCCCTTACTCTTGTAAAGAGTGAGGGGTTTTTTTATTTAGCTCCGCCAGATTGCCTACGGGAAACAGAATAACTGCTCACCCGAATCTCTTTCCTCAACCCGTTCCGGTTTCTCCAGCGGAAACCTCCACTTGTCGCTCACTACGATTGGGTTTTTTATTAAAGAATTTATATATATGAGAACCGCCCAGCCAATCGGTTCGCTTGGGTTTCGGCAAAGAGATATCAGGTTCGCCTTTAAAAAAAGATTATGAGATGTTCCCTACGGCAACCATGGCGGAGCTCGGGTATTTAGCAAGGCAAGTTGAAGAAAGCGGTATCAGTTTTATTAATAATTACGAACGAGGAAATTTTTATTATTAAAGCGAAGCCGCTACTACTTCTCTGAAACCCCCGCAGCGAGCGAGGGCTTGGCCCATCGTTAAGGCGGAGCCTCGATGGCCGAGCCGCGAGGACAAAGCGAAGTGAGCCGCCGGAGCGAACGTAGCGGGTTGAGGAGAGGTGGTACGGCTGAGCTAAAAGGAGAATAAAGATTTTCGAGCGAGAGAGTTGCCTTTTTTGCTTTAAAAGCATACCCTAAAAACAGTTACTTAAAATCAAGGAGGTTTTCCGATGAAAAAAGCCATCTTTATTTGTTTTTTCGGCGTTGTCGCCTTATTGGTGGCGGGATTATTTCTTGTTGGTTTAGTAAAAGCTAACCAGCAGAATTTAAGGCAAGGAACGAAAATCAGGCCGTTAGTTATTCAAAACGGATTGGCGGACGTTCGCGGACAGATTCATGTCCATAGCTATCGCTCCCATGATTCCAACGGTTCTTTGGCGGACATTGTTAAGGCGGCGAAATCCAGCGGAGTCCATTGGGTTATTCTGACTGACCATGTTTCATCTTCAAAATTTGCTGATTTGCTTTATCCGGTCAATATGGACAATGTTTTGCTGGCGTTTGGAAAAGAAAACGGGCATGCCAGCGGGGGTTATCAATTGAGCGTCGGTCCGGGCGGTTCCGGAAAGAGATTATCTATCTTGGGACATCTCAATAAAATCAAAAGCCGTGATTGGCTGGCGGAAAATTGGAATGGATTGGAAATCGTTAATTTTTTGGATAATGCCAAAGAACAGAATTGGTGGAAACTGCTTTTGACCCTTAACCCTTACGAGAAATTGAGTTACGGGATTCGCTCTAATTTTCAGCTTTGGCAGGATTTAAGCGAAGCGCGGAATAAGCCGGTGCCGATTGTTGCCGGTCCGGACGCCCATGAAAACATTAATGTTCTGGGGCTTCAGCTTGATCCGTATGATGTTCTGTTCCGTTTGGTGTCCACCCATGTATTTCTGGAAGCCGATAAAAATTCCGGTTCCGTTGAATTAACCGAGGAAAAAATTTTAACCGCGATCAAAAGAGGCCGGACTTATATCGCTTTTGATTACTTGGCTGATTCGGAAGGATTTTCTTTTGCCGCGGTGAATGGGGGTAATGGCAAGGAGTATGACTTTCTTGGTTTTACCGGCGATACGGTAGTTAATCCTGAAGCGCTTTATGTAAAAGTTCCTTACAAGGATGCTGTTAGAAAATTGGTAGAGTTAAGAATGTTTAAAGATAACCGTCTAATCTATGCGGACAAGGGATGTTGTTTGGAATCTCGGACTCCGGCTGAACCGGGATTTTGGCGGGTGGAAGTTTGGTACCGCGGCCATCCTTGGATCATCAGCGGACAGATTTTAGTTAAGTAACCTCGGCGCAAGTTGAGGTTTTTTATTTGACAAATTATTTTTTAGTTGATAGTATATTGTTGCTATTAGAGTGTTGGTGCGGGAGGAAAAGCATGAATATAGTTAAGGTAGGCGAAACGATTTCCTGGGAAGTACCTACGGGAACTGATAGTAGTCAGGAATATTCGGGAAAGGTAAAAGCAGTTCAAGGTTCGGTAGTTCGAGTTTGGAAAATAAAGTATCGCCTTAGAGGATACGACGATAGTATGGGGAGAACGGAGATGGTCATTAATCTTACAAAGACTAATATTGAGGTATTAAAATCTAAGTAACCGAGCACTAAGCTCGGTTTTTTTTGTTGATATAAAAATATCTACTAACGTGACGACCGTCACGTTAGTAGATATTCATAGAGCAGCACACACATTTTTATTTGACTTTTTATAAGAAGTATGATACATTCATGTTGCTCCAAAAGAGCAAGGTTCTTTGAACAAAAACAAACTCAAGCGGCGGATCTGCCCTAAATTCGCCAGCTGGCGAATCGGGTAAGATGGGCCGAAGGAGCGGAGAAAATGGCGAAGAAAGTGTTTACGAGCGGTATGGTCATCGGCGCGAAGCTGATGGAATTGCTGACCAACGCGGTAATTGACGCGGGTGGCACCGAAGAGGATGTCCGTCGGCTGGAAACCAACGGCGGCCTTCGCAAGAAGGTCGGTGAGCTGATTGCGGGAGTGAAGCAGTCGGCAAACGGAGTCCTCCGCCTCGCGGTGGACTACTCCCAATCCCTCTCGGACACGATCAAGGCCTGCGAATTTGACCGGATCAACTCGGACATCACGGAAAAGCATTTCCCGATCAACAAGCGCCCCAATGGGGAAGTAGACACGAAAATGTTTCACTTCAACCGACCCATCACCTCCGGCCAAGCCATCCAGGAGATGGACAAAGAAGGATATCGCCCCGCAGAACTTCCGGAACTTCTGGCCTATGCCAAGAATAACCCGGACGAACAGCGGAAGTACCCTATCGTAGCTCTCGGTTCTGTCTGGCGGTTCTTCGATGGCGGCCGCGACGTCCCGTTTCTCTTTGGTGTCGGCGACAAGCGGGGCCTGTACCTCCTCTGGTGCGGCCGTGAGTGGGACGAGGACTCTCGGTTTCTCGCAGTTCGCAAGTAGCAAGACCTTGGGACCCTTGGTCTCTTGGCCAGTTGCCCCCGTCAACTTCGTTGACGGGGGCTTTTAATTTATATTTTTAAGCGATAACCTTATTTTGGAATGCGATGCGTATGTTTACGGTTACGGCTGTGAACAATCAATTTCTAAAAATAAAATAAAGCTACTTGGTATAAAATACTGGCGGATTTTAGATCTCAAATAAGATACAGCTTCTTATTTGGGGTTAATGAGGCACGGGAATACGAGAAAATTAAGAATAAATGCGATACCAATATACTAATACATGCGAATGATACTAATAAAATACGAATTTAAAAAATTAGTACGCTATTCGTATTATTAGTATAATTCGTATATTAGTATCATATTATGAAATTTGTCGCTGACTTACATATTCACTCCAAATATTCCCGGGCGGTGTCCAAAGCCATGAATTTAGATGAGCTAGACCGCTGGGCGGATGATAAGGGCATTAAGGTGATGGGAACCGGCGATTTTACCCATCCGGCGTGGTTTAAGGAGATTCAGACCAAGCTGGAACCGGCAGAACACGGACTTTTTAAATTAAAACCGCAGTTTAAGAAAGAGACTATTAAGGGGACTTTGGCGGACACCCGGTTTATGCTGACCGTGGAAATTTCCGGAATTTATTCCCGCGGGGGAAAAACCCGGCGGGTGCACAATCTAATTTTTTCTCCGGACTTAGCTACCGCGGAAAAAATTAACACCCAGTTGGCTTATGTCGGAAAACTGGCTTCGGATGGACGGCCGATTTTGGGGCTGGATTCGGAGGAGCTGGCGAAAATTGTTTTTAATATCAATCCCAAGGCGGTAATTATTCCGGCGCATGCTTGGACGCCGTGGTTTAGCGTTTTTGGATCAATGTCCGGCTTTGATTCTTTGGAAGAGTGTTTTGGAAAGTACAGCAAAGAAATATTCGCGATTGAAACCGGGCTGTCTTCCGATCCGGCAATGAATTGGCGGCTTTCCGCTTTGGATAAGATTTCTTTTATTTCTAATTCGGATTCGCATAGTTTGCACCGGATTGGCCGGGAAGCCAATGTTTTTGACTGCGAACTTTCTTATGCCGGAATTATTGACGCCATCCGTTCGCGGGATTTAAAGAAATTTTTATATACGATTGAATTTTTTCCGGAGGAAGGAAAATATCATTATGACGGCCATCGGGATTGCAAGGTAGTCTGGTCGCCGGAAGAAACCGCAAAGCATAAGGGGCTGTGTTCCAAATGCGGAAAGCCGGTGGTGGTTGGAGTGGTAAACCGGGTGGCGAAATTAGCCGACCGGCCGGACGGATTTAAAGACCCGAAACGGGTGCCGTATAAGAATTTAGTAACCTTGGATTCCATTATCGGTGAGGCGCTGGATGTTGGAAAAGTCGCGAAATCGGTTTATAAGCAATATGATAAATTAATCCGGGCCTTTAATTCCGAATTCAATATTTTATTGAATGTTTCAGTCAAAGAAATTGCCTTGGTCTCTATGCCGGAAATCGGCGAAGGCGTCAGCCGTATGCGGCAAGGGAAATTAACTATTCAGCCGGGCTATGACGGAGAATTTGGGGTAATTAAAATTTTTGATAAAAAAGACCGGAAGAATATGAGGAATTAAACTCGAAAACCTTTATTCTCCCGCTACCGTTCAAACTCCCTGCGAGAGTTTTCACTGGGTCTCGGGCTTCGCTCGTCCCGCTTCGCGGGACACCCTGCCCGCTCAGCCCTCAGCCCGCGCTACGGAGAATAAAGGCTTCCTCGTTAAATATTAAATACCCGGAGAAAAGTGGTATCGGCCTCGTTAAAGCCGTTTTCTCTTTTGGTCGAAGCCAGATTCCTGAAAAGAACATCCCGGAGGCGGTCTAGATAGGTATTTTTATTATAATCACCCGTTAATAAAAATTAGACCGCCGAGGGCGAAGAAAGTTTTATCGCTGGAATAAAACTATTCTGTTTCTTTGAAGGAGTTGGCTGAGGGCACCAAAAGTAAAATAGTCAGAAATAATAGGTTATAATTAATCCATGGGAGAGATTTCGCCTATTTATCTTTTACGGCATGCCAGTTATCGGATAGTGGAGTTTTTCCGGCATTGGTATATTCATGGTTTTTTGCGCGCCGGGGATTGGACCATTGGCTTTTTGGAATGGCTGGACAAGTGGTTTGCCCTAAGGATTACTTTTAAGAATATTTTTAAACCGCTTTATCAGGATTATTCTTTTATCGGCTATGTTTGGGGATTTATTTTTCGTTCGGCCCGGCTATTAGCCGGAGGAATAATTTATCTGATTTTTATATTAGCCGCCATCGCTTTATTTGCCGCCTGGGCATTTTTCCCGTTTTTTATAATTTATAAAATATTTTCATAAACAGCATGAGAAGATTTAAAGACCTAGATTTGTATTTTCATGAACCGCGGCTGGAAATGACGCAGGCGGGCAGACTGCTGGTGCGCCTTATTTTTTACTCTTCCTACGTTATTTTAATTACTGCCACCCTCACTTTTTTGCTTTCTGACATTCCCGCGCTTTTTTGGATCGGCGTACTGGCGCTTTTATTTTTATTGGATCGGTTAAAGCATTATGGGCAAGCAGAACGGTCTATCAGGAAAATAGCGGTTAAGTCCGGAAAGAAGGTTAATTTATCCTGGTATTTAATGCCGGGCAGTTTTCTAGTTTTAGAATACGCTTTTGAAAGAGCTTTGTGGACTAACGGCAATTTTTACCTATTTTTAATTAAACGATTGGTTCAGAAAAAGCAGATTCAAGAAGGTTTGCGGCGCATGGATATTAATCCGGAGGAAATGGAGAATAAAATTGATGAATATCTGGAAGCAAGCCTGGCAGAGAAAAAAAGCCTGGGCAGCCGGGCAGAACAAAAAAAATTATTATTCGCGGAAGCGGAAAAATTGATTAAATTATCTTTTAATGAGGCGGCGGCTTTAAATGACCGGTTCATCGGACCGGAAGATGTATTTTCGGCGCTAAGTTTCGTGGAAGACCCGGCCGTTTCTAAATTATTCGATTTTTTTGATATTGATCCGGGCGACCTTCAGAACGCGCTGATTTTCAGCCGTTTTCGCTGGGCTTTTTTGGGATTGCGCAAATTGCCGGCTACTTTGGGCGGGTTTGTCCAAAAGCCGTATTTTGTCCGTCACCGGATAATGAATCGGGCTTGGAGCGCCCGGCCGACGCCGACTTTGGATAAATTCAGCGAAGATTTAACGGATTATGCCCGTTTAGAAAAAATCGGTTTTTTGATCGGGCACGAATCGGAGTATGACCGATTGGTGGATATTTTATCCCGGCCGGCGAAACCAAATGCTTTATTGGTCGGCGAGCCGGGGGTAGGCAAGGATACTTTGGTAGCGCATTTGGCTTTTCAAATAGCCAAAGATGACGTGCCGTCGGAACTTTTTGATAAGAGATTGGTTATGCTGAATATCGGCAGTTTAGTTGCCGGAGCGGAAGGAGGCGAATTACAAAACCGGATGAGGGCTATCGTGGAAGAAATAGTGCGCGCCGGAAATATTATTCTTTATATTCCGGATATTCATAATTTAGCGAAAACGTCCGGCAAAGTTAATTTAAGCGCCGCGGATATTCTAATGCCCGCGATTAAGGGAACGGACTTCTCCATTATTGGCGCCACTTATCCGCGGGAGTATAAGCAAATTATTGAACCGCAAACGGATTTTTCCAAGGCTTTTGACTCAATCCGGGTAGAAGAAGTAACGGAAGACGAGGCTACAAAAATTCTGACTTATCAGGGAATATTCTTAGAAAGGCAATATCGGGTTCGAGTCAGCTTTGGAGCCATTAAGCAGGCGGTAATGATCGCGCATAAATATTTCCGGGATAGATTGTTGCCGGCCAGCGCGGAAGAATTATTAAAAGAGACTATTGTAGACGCGAAAGACCGGGGCGATAAATTAGTAACTGCCGATGATATTTTTGATATTGCCCAAAGGAAAATTAATGTTCCTTTGCGCCAGGCCAAAGAGGGCGAAGCGGAACAATTGTTGAATTTGGAAGTTTTAATCCATAAGCGCTTGGTGGACCAGGAAGAGGCAGTTAAGGCAGTTTCCCGGGCTTTGCGGGAGTATCGGAGCGGACTTTCGCGCAAGGGCGGACCGATTGCCAGTTTTTTGTTCGTTGGGCCGACTGGCGTAGGAAAAACCGAACTGTCCAAGATTTTAGCAACGATTCAATTTGGTTCTAAAGAGGCCATGATTCGTTTTGATATGTCTGAATATCAGGACAAGCAAAGTATTTTCCAGTTTATCGGTTCGCCGGACCAATCAGTCGGCGGCGCTTTAACTGATGCCATTTTGCAAAAGCCTTATAGCTTAGTTTTATTGGATGAACTTGAAAAAGCCCATCCGGATATTTTAAATTTGTTCTTGCAAGTTTTTGACGATGGACGATTGACGGATAATTTGGGCCGGCTGGCGGATTTCCAAAACACGATTATTATCGCTACTTCTAACGCCCACTCTAATTTTATTAAAGAAGAAATAGAAAAGGGGCGGGATATGAAAGAAATATCCGAGGAATTAAAAAACAAACTAACCTCCTATTTCCGGCCGGAATTAATCAACCGTTTTTCTAATGTCATTGTTTTTAAGGATCTTTCACCAGCCGATATCCGAGCCATTGCCAAAATTCACCTGGAAGATTTAACCAAGGACTTGAAAGAAAGCCGGGCTATCCATTTGGAATTTGACGAGGAAGCCATTAATAAAATCGCTGAATGGGGTTATGATAAAGTCTTTGGAGCCAGGCCATTGCGGGGAGTGATTTCCGAAAAAATCCGCAGTGTTTTAGCCGAGAAGATACTGAAGGGCGAAATTGCCAGAGGAGCGGTTGTAAAAGTGCGTTCGGAAAACAGCCAATTAATTTTTGAATAATCATGCGAATCAATATTGACCAATTCCATTTTGAATTAAGCATTAACCGGATTGTCCGTTATTTTATCGCGGCTGATTTGACGGTTCTGGCCGGTTGGGGATTGGCCGATCCGATCCTGGCAATCTTTGTAGTGGATAAAATTCCCGGCGCAACTTTGCTGACTATCGGCGTTATGGCGGCCATTTATTGGATAGTGAAATCCATTATTCAAATTCCAATCAGTTTGTTTTTAGACCGCACTGACGGAGAAAAAGATGATTTTTACGCGGTAGTCGTCGGATTATTGGTAGCTTCGGTGACTATGTTTAGTTTTATGGCGGCTACCAGCGTAACACATCTGTATATTATTCAATTCATTAAAGCTCTGGCTTTCGGTCTTTATGTTCCGGCTTGGGCGGCGATTGTTTCCCGGCACTTGGATAAAGATAAGGTGGCGTTTGAATGGGCATTGAGCAGTACCTCGGTGGGTTTGTCTATTGGCGTGGCGGGCTTAGCGGGCAGTTGGGTGGCCAAATATAGCTTTGATTTGGTGTTTTTGTTAGGCGGATTTTTGTGCTTGATTAGCGCGCTGATTTTGCTCTTAGTCCCTGATTTAATTTTACCGCAAAAAAAAGGGGAAATTAGCGAGAGCGTAATGAAAGATCATCGTCCGGTCAGCATTCAAAAGTAAAATTAGATTCATTTTTTATGAATAACCGGCAAATCGCCGAAATTCTGGAAGAAATCGGCGTTTATTTGGAAATGGACAATGTGGCTTTTAAACCGCGAGCCTACGAAAAGGCCGCGGAAGCGATTTTTGGATTATCGGAAGAAATTTCAGAAATTTATAAAAAAGGCGGCCGGAAAGCGTTGGAAGCTATTCCGGGCGTCGGCGTTTCTATCGCGGAAACCATTGAAGAGCTTTTGAAAACAAAAAAATCCAAATTTTATGAACAGCTTAAAAAGAAAATCCCGGTAGATTTAAAAGAGCTTTCCCGGATTGAAGGATTGGGGCCGAAAACTATAAAAACTCTATACAAAAAACTAAAAATTAAAGACTTAAAAGACCTTAAAAAAGCCGCGCAGGCCGGAAAGATTAGCAAACTGGAAGGATTCGGAGAAAAAAGCGAACAAAATATTTTAAAAGGGCTGGAATTTATTGAAAAATCCGGCCAGCGGTTTGTAATGGGTTTTATTATGCCGGAAATCCGGATAATCGAAGATAGGCTGAAAAATATTAAAGGCGTGGAGAAAGTAATAGTGGCGGGCTCGGTCCGCCGGCGCAAAGAAACTATCGGCGATGCCGATATTTTGGTAATTGCTAAAAATTCCCGGCCGATTATGGATTATTTTGTTTCTATGCCGGAAGTGGCTAGAGTATTCGCGCGTGGCGAGACTAAATCCGCGGTTAAATTAAAAAGCGGATTAGATATGGATTTGCGGGTAGTGCCGGAAAAATCTTATGGAACAGCTTTAAATTATTTTACCGGTTCCAAAGACCATAATATCGCGCTTCGGGAATTGGCGATTAAAAAAGGGTGGAAATTAAATGAATATGGACTGTTCAGCGGGCAGAAGCAGATTGCCGGCCAAAACGAAGAGGAGATTTATAAAAAGCTGGGGCTGGACTACATTGAGCCCGAACTGCGGGAAATGGCCGGCGAATTGGAGGCTGCTAAGGCGCATCAACTGCCCAAATTAATCGGTTATGGCGATTTACGGGGGGATTTGCAGATACAAACTAATTGGACCGATGGCTCGCATTCTATTGAGGAGATGGCCAAGAAAGCTATTGAATTGGGACACGAATATATTGTTATTACCGATCATACGAAACGGCTGGCGATGACGCATGGTTTAGATGAAAAACGGATTCAAAAGCAATGGCTGGAAATTGACCGGGTTAATCAAAAGTTAAAAGTTAAAGGTTTAAAGTTTAAAGTTCTTAAGGGAAGCGAATGCGATATTTTAAAAGACGGCTCTATGGATTTGCCGGACCATATTTTAGCGAAATTGGATGTGGTTGGCGGTTCGGTTCATTCGCTTTTTAATTTGCCGTTGGCGGAACAAACCGAACGGATTAAACGGGCCATGAGCAATCCGCACGTGGATATTATTTTTCATCCCACTGGCCGGATTATAAATAAGCGCGCTCCGTACCAAGTAGACATGGAAGAATTGATTAAGCAGGCGAAAAAAACCGGTACGATTATGGAAATTGACGCTGAACCGCATCGTTTGGATTTAAAAGACGATTATATCCGGAAATGTGTTACTGCCGGCGTTAAAATGTCTATTGATTCGGATGCCCATGCTATTGATCAGATGGAATTATTGGAATATGGCATTGCGCAGGCTCGCCGCGGGTGGGCTAAACGCAGTGATATTATTAATGCTTGGCCGCTGGAAAAGATGTTGTCTATGTTAAAATAAAAATATATATGCCACGAGAAATCTCAGCCGGAATCATAATTTATAAAAAGGAGAAGGACCGGGACGGGAAAATAGAGCCGAAGTATCTCATGCTTTACCATGGCGGAGGTTATTGGAATTTCCCCAAAGGAAAGCTGGAGCAGGACGAAAGGAGCTTTAACGCGGCTTTGCGGGAGGTGGGGGAAGAAACCGGAATTCCTGCCGGGTCTTTACGAATGGCGCCGAATTTCCGGGTCACGGATAAATACATTTATCAGCGCGAAGGCCAGAAGATTTTTAAAATAGTCATTTTCTTTTTAGCGCAAACTTCCCAGTCCGAAATAAAGGTATCGTTTGAGCACGAGGGCTATGCCTGGTTTCCTTACCGGGACGCCTTAAAGCATACGAGTCATAAGAATATTAAAATAATTCTTAAACGCGCCAATGATTTTCTTCGCCGAAAAAACTTACCGCAGAATTCTCAAAATACCCAAAAATAATTTATGGCCTTAGTAATATTTCTATTTTTAATCGGGTTTATTTTTTTACTGAAAGGCGCGGATGTGTTAACTGACCGGGCGGCTTCAGTTGCCAAAAGATTCGGCGTAAGCAATTTCATTATTGGAATAGTTATTATCGGCATTGGCACGTCTATTCCCGAATTGATAGTTGCGGTTTTTTCTAATTTACAGGGAGCGGCTAATGTCGGCATCGGGACGATTGTCGGGAGCAACACTTTAAACATTTTGCTGATTCTGGGCATTTCCGCGCTTATTTCGCCGCTGATTCTTACCCGGCGCCAGGTCTGGCGGCACATGCCATTGAATATTTTAGCGGTGATTATTTCCGCTTTTTTTGTTTATTTCAGTTTTACGGGATTTTTCGGCATTAGCCGGCTGGAAGGACTGGCGCTTCTGGCCTTGTCGGTATTCTGGATGTTTTATTTGTATCGCTTAAGCAAAGACGGAGCTGAGGATGATCCTAAAATTTTATATAAAAATCATTCTCATTTTTCTAATTTTATTTTTATTATTTTAAGCTTAGCCGGTATTATAATCGGCGGAGAGTGGGTTACGCAGGGAGCAGTGGCGCTGGCAAAATTTATCGGCCTAAAAGATTCAATTATCGGATTGACGATTGTCGGGCTTGGCACTTCTTTGCCGGAATTAGCCGCGTCAGCAGTCGCCGCTTTTAAAAAGAATTACGGCATCGCGGTGGGAAATATTATCGGCTCCAATATATTTGATTTTTTGATGATTTTTGGAATAGCCGCGGCAATGAAGCCGATCCAGTTTACGGAACCGCTTTTTTTGGATATGGCGGTAACGATTTTGTCGGCAGTATTACTGCTTGGGGCTATGTTTATAGGCAAAAAGTATGTTTTAAAGCGCTGGCAAGGAGCAATTTTTATTTTGCTTTATTGCGTTTACGTGGCTTATCTTTTTACGCTCCGGCCATAAAAAACCGAGCACATAACTTATTATTTAGTAGCTTCCAGAACTTTCGCAAAAACTTTCGGTTCTCTTTGGGCCAGATAAGCCAGTATTTTGCGGTCCAGCTTAATATTCGCCTTTTTAAGCTTATTGATCAGGACGCTGTAGGATAGGCCGTGATTGCGGGCGCCGGCATTGATTTGCACATTCCATAGCTTGCGGAAATTTCGCTTTTTTTCTTTGCGTCCGCGGAAAGCGTGGGTCCAGGCGTGCAAAAGAGCTTCGCGGGCGGCCCGTTCTTTGGATTTGCGGTCCCATCGGAATCCTTTGGTATACCGCAGTATTTTTTTTCTTTTTCTGACGGAAAGTGTTCCGCGTTTTACTCTAGACATATATTTTTATTAAGAGATGTTTATTATAGAACTTTTTGAAGCAATTTGGCAACTGATGGCGCGTAAGAGGATGTTCCCCGCTTGCCGCGGATTTGTTTGCTGCTTTTTTTAGCCCGGAAATGGCCTTGCCCCATTTTCCGGTGCAAGATTTTGCCGGTTGGGGTAACTTTAAACCTTTTTAAGAAGGTATTTCTTTTATTCATCGCTGGCATAGTTTTTTGATTGATTAATTCTAATTTTTGGCTACTTGAACGTTAAATCCTTTTCCCAGATACCGCGGAGTCATAATGATTTTATGTTCTGGAGTAATAATTTTCAGGAAGTCGTCCAATTTCTTGCGCGCCCAGTCTTTATTCGCTTTTTCCCGTCCGCGCAATACTAATTGGATTTCTACCAGATGCCCGGCCTCCAAAAATTCATTCACTTTTCTGGCTTTGATTTCCAGATCGTGGATTGCCGCTTTGGCGGTTATCCGGACATGTTTTAGTTCTAGGGACTTTTGCTGGGTTCGCTGTTTTTTCCACTTCTTCTCTTCTTGGTAGCGGAACTTATCATAACTCATGATTTTTGCTACCGGAGGCTTGGCGGTCGGGGCGATTTCAATCAGGTCCAAGTTCCTATCCTTGGCTGCTTGAAGCGCCTCTTCGCGCTTTAAAACGCCCAAATTAGCGCCTTCCTCGTCAATTACCCGCAATTCCAGGGCAGTTATTTTGTCGTTGATTCTAGTCAATATGGTTTAAAATATAGCAGGTTTGGATATTTTTGTAAACAAAGGTATAAGTTCTTTATGCTATACTAATAAAGCTCTTTGGAAAGCTCGCTTACGCCAAGGCTATGGCGGGCGAAAGAGGGAAAAATGCCAAACCAAGAAGCGCCGATTTCAGTGACTCTTCTAGTATCAACTGCATTTGATCCTGAACAAAACAAGACCGTGGTAATCGTTTATTGTCCAGAATTAGATATGGAAGGCGCTGGCTTTTCCAGGGAAGAAGCTGAAGAGCGGTTTAGGGAAACGGTGAAAGCGAATGTAGCGATGGCCAAAGCCGCTAAAAGCCTTAAGCTGATTTTGACCGGCTATGGCTGGACGGAGAAGGACGGCCATTGGGTTCCTCCGGTAATTACGGTCGAAAAAACGACTGTCGCGTTTTAATCCCTGTCCCTTATCCTAATATAAATCTCTGTCTCGCTTCGCGAGACAGATTTTTTATTTGACACCTATTTAATTTTAGATTAATATAGCTAGGTTCTTTAAAAGATGAGGAGGAAATCGTATGGGATATTTGTTCCTTTTATTTTTTGCGGGAATTTCTGCTTTTTTTATTGGAGCGCAAAATGGAATAGCTATTTTGGTTATTTTAGGAATATTTACTACGATCGTGTCAGTCGTTATTATGACCGTTTGGAGAGAGTATTGTGAAAAATGCCAAAGCATTTTTACGCATAGCTGGTATTACCAGCATTTCCCCTGGACTGACTTTCATACAAAGTGTTTGTCTTGCGGCCACGAGCATGTTGTTATTGATCCTACTTACGCATTGATACTGAGAGCCGAAGAAGCCAGAAAAAATAGAGGTAAACCCGCCTAAGTTAGGGCGGTTTTTTATTTTGCTTGCGCTGAGCAAAGTCGAAGTGTGGAGGTGGGGAGAGTTGAACTCCCGTCCGAATTATAACCAACAAATTTTCTACAAGCTTATTCGAATTGAATTTGGGAATTTAAGCTGAAAATCCGACCAAACGCTTAAACTCCTGTTCTAGTTTGTTTCGCTGTAATACCTAGACTTACTACGGCAAAGCCTGATGATTGACACCGTTTAGCAGCTTATCAGGCGTTAGCTGAACGATGGCCAACTATGCTAAAGCAAGAGCTGGCTGACGATTAAATAAGTTTGCACTTATTAGTTTTGCAAAGATTTACGAGTTTTGCGGCTCGGCTTGCCGATTTGTTAATTGGTAACCCGTCGAAGCCCGTCACCCCCTAAAACATTCGCGGGGCGAATGTTCGGGCGATCAAGTCCTACGGACTTGATTTAGCCCTACTTAAGTATTCTTTCAGAACTTTCTTTTTAAATCTACTGCCCCCATAGGCTTTTAAAAAATCTTTCTTTGTTAGCTGTATAGGATATAGACGTACCACATTATCTTTTCAAAGAGCGGCCGATCTCTCTTTCGGTTTGGCGTTTTTTCAGAGTTTCCCGCTTGTCCTGTTTTTTCTTGTAGCGCGCCAAAGCGATTTCTACTTTAATTCGGCGGCCTTTATTATACATAGAAATCGGCACAATAGTCAATCCGCCTTCTTTTGATTTTCCCAAAAGATACCTCAATTCTTTTTTGTTTAAAAGTAATTGGCGGGTTTTGGAAGAGTTGTAGTCCACCGGAGCATTTTTCGGCTGGAAGGGCGGAATTTCGGAATTCAAAAGTTGCGCGCCTTGCGGACGGACAATGACGTGGGCGCCCGCTAAATTGGCCTGGCCAGCGCGAATGGATTTTACTTCCTGGCCGGTCAAAACAATGCCCGCTTCAAAGGTTTCCAAAAGATTGTAATCAAAACGCGCTTTTCGATTTTCGGCTAACGGCTTCATAGTTCTATTATAAATTAATGAGGGGTATAATAAAGCGATGACTAAACAAAAAGACGGGAAAATCCGCTTATCGCCTTCAACGCTTAATGTATTCTTAGAATGCCAAAAATGTTTTTGGCTGGATCAGGTAAAAGGAATTCACCGGCCGCGGGGGATTTTCCCGTCGCTTCCGGGCGGAATGGACGGCTTAATTAAAAAATATTTCGATAAATATCGCGCTTTGGGGAAATTGCCGCCGGAACTGGAAGGCAAGCTGGATGGCGTGGAGCTTTTTCAAGACAATATACTTTTAAATAAATGGCGCAATTGGCGGAGCGCTTTGGTTTACGAAGATCCGGAAAGCGGAGCGGTTTTGAGCGGCATGCTGGACGATCTCGGCGTAAAAAACCGGCTATTCGTGCCATTAGATTATAAAACTCGCGGTTATGACGTAAAAGAGGGCGGGGAGAATTATTATAAAAATCAGCTGAATTGCTACGGGCTGATGCTTCGGGAAAACCAAATGCCGCCGGCCGGCTACGCCTTTTTGCTTTATTATATTCCTAAAGAAGTAGCAGAAGGCGGAATGACCCGCTTTGATGTGGTGCCAAAGAAAGTAGATATTGACCCGGACGAAGCCTTAAAAGTTCTTCGGGACGCGGCGGCTTTACTCCAAGGCCCAATGCCGGAAACGCATAGCGAATGCATCTATTGCGCCTGGGGTAGAACCTATCCCAATAATATTTCCGATTAAATTTACTTATCTTATATTTGCCATGGCTAGTATTAGTCAAGTAAGGAATAAAAATAAAATCCGCCTTTGGGCGGATATTATAATTATCGCATAATTATGTGTTCGGACCTCAATCTGATTGAAGCAATGTCGTTGTTTTCGGTAAGGGAAACATATAGTATTTCCCCGACTTTAAAATTTATTTTAAATGGCAAATGCAGAATCTTAGTTCCAGAGACTTTAAATTCTATTGTTAATATAGTTCGATACTTAATTTCTACCGGAGAGAACGTGTCATAAAATTCTATTTTTGTATTGAGGGTGGTAATATGGGCTATTTCTACAATTCGGCCAAGTTGAGTTGTAACGGGAACTTTACCAACTACCCTTATTGTTTGAGTGCTAGCACAACCGCTTATGATCATCGCAGTCAAAATCAGAACCAGCTTTTTCATTTAACTCCCCCCTATTTTTTAGGTTCAAAGAGCAAGATTATTGTAGCCCCCCCCTATTTCCTGTCAATAGTTAAGAAAAATCCCTCGATCAGGGTCGGGGATTAATAAAATTTCTTCAGATACCACACTTTTCCGTTTTTCTGGGATTCTTCAGATAAATATACAATTACCACTCTTTGGCCGGAAATATATTTAATTTCCAGATCGCGGTATTGGTATTTTAAAGTTCGGCCGGAATTGGTTAACAGTTCAATCGTAAAGTTAGTAATTTTTCCTTTGGAGGTGGTAATTTTTCCCGGAGCGGCTTGATTCCTTTCTATTTTATAAACGGAAATATCGGTTGGCAGAGAATTAATTTTTGCGATAACGGCATTTTCTTGCCAAGGGGATTCCGGAGTTGTATTTTGGGAAACTGAAGCGCAGCCAGTTAAGAAAAACGGAACGAGAAAGGTGCCGAATCCCAGGTGTTTCAAGGCGCCCCCTATTTGTTAATGAGCTTCGTTATTGTAATACAATTTAAATGTTTAGTCAATTAGTGCTAAAATTCTAGTAATGACGGAGGCAATTAAAAATCAGATCCAAGGCGCGATAAAAGAGAAAATTGGAATTGAAGTAGTGGCCTCGGAAAAAGAAGACTTTGGACATTATTCTACTAATGTCGCTTTTAAGCTTGTCCCGATTTTTAAAAAGGCGCCATTGGAGATTGCTAAGGAGTTAACGCAAAAACTTTCCGGCAACAAAATGTTTGTGAAAATCGAAGCCGTGGCGCCAGGATTTGTTAACTTTTGGCTGGCGCCGGAATTTTTACAAAGCGAGCTCCAACAGATTTTAAAACAAGGAAAATCCTTCGGCGAGTTTAATGCCAAGCCATCTCAAAAAATAAATATTGAGTTTGTATCGGCTAATCCTACCGGCCCATTAACCATGGCCAACGGCCGGGGCGGATTTTATGGAGACGCGCTTTGTAATGTTTTGAAAAAAGCCGGTCATGATGTGACTAGAGAGTATTATATTAATGATGCGGGTAATCAAACTAAGCTTTTGGGCGAATCTATTTTGGCGGAATTGGGTATTATTGCAAGACAGGAAAATCATTACAAGGGTGATTATATCAAAAAGTATGCTGAATCGATTTTAAAAAAGAGAGAAGCCGCAAAAAAGTATGGATTTAGAATAGCTGTAATCGGCGGAATAACAGTAGATCTCGATAAAAATAAAATCTTAGAAGTCGAAAATTTTGAGACGATTGGCAAGATTGCACAAACAAATAAATTTGATCCAGTAAAAAAATTTACGGAAGACATAAAAGAATCACTCAAAACTGCTGGCATAAAATTTGATAAGTGGTTTTCCGAAGAACAGAAACTCCACAAAACCGGAGAAGTTAAAAAAGTTTTGGAGTTTTTGAAGAAAAAAGACCTAGTTAAAGAAAGAGAAGGCGCTTTATGGCTTGTCCCGAGCAAAGCCGAAGGGCTTGAAGATGTCGTTTTAATTAAGTCGGACGGTAATCCCACTTATTTTATGGTGGACTTGGCCTATCACCTAAATAAGCTTTCCAAACGGAAATTTGATTTAGCGATAGATATTTGGGGCGCGGATCACCACGGCGCGGTGGCGCGGCTGCAAAACGGGATTAAATTATTAGGAATGGAACCGCGCAAATTGAAGATTATCTTGATGCAATTGGTGCGGTTGATCAGCGGTGGCAAGGAGGTGAAAATGTCCAAGCGGGCGGGAGAGTTTGTGACCATGGACGAGCTTTTGAAAGAAGTGGGCGCGGACGTGGCACGATTTTTCTTTTTGATGCATTCGCCGGACACGCATATGGATTTTGACTTGGATCTGGCAAAAGAGCGGTCGCAAAAAAATCCGGTTTATTATACTCAATACGCGTATGTTCGCGCCATAAATATATTGCGACGCGCAAATCCGAAATCCGAAATCCGAAATCCGAAACTTAATTTATTGGCTGCTGAATCGGAAATTAAATTAATGCTGGAATTATTAAAGTGGCCGGATGTTTTAGCGGAATGCGCCCAAGATTATCAAGTTCAGCGTTTGACTAAATACGCTATGGAGTTGGCGCGAGCTTGGCATAATTTTTATGAAAAAGAGCGGGTGGTGGGAGTAGAGGATGATTTGATGCAAGCGCGCTTGGCTTTGGTAAAGGCAACAAAAATTATCTTTGAAGATTTATTCGGCGTTTTGGGCGTCAGCAAGCCGAAGAAGATGTGAAATTTAGCGATAGCTAAATCTTGTTTGCAATTTTAGATAATTCGTGCTATTCTATTGGCAGAAAAAGTCCCTTGAGAAATACAATTACCAGAGAATGCCTAGGGGGGTGATGTCCGGTGGCGAAAGCGGGATTTGACGGATCGTTTCCGATTTTAAAACGGGAGGGTTTGGGCAATTGGCTGGATAAGTCTTCTTATTTGGAATTAGTTCGCAGTTTAGAATCTTTGCCGGTTCCCATCAGAAAACTGTTCGGATTTAATCTTCGGGACATTACATATTCTTATTCGTGGCTATTTTCCGGGCCTCCCATGTCGGCTTTCGTG
Organism: bacterium; assembly: GCA_030700025.1. Classification (GTDB taxonomy): domain Bacteria; phylum Patescibacteriota; class Minisyncoccia; order UBA6257; family 02-FULL-45-10c; genus JAUYKI01. The sequence goes on from JAUYKI010000014.1 coordinate 18,813, forward strand.
GACGATAATCTGATGCGAGACCGATCTTCTATGATTATTATTTACGACGGCGCGAAAAAATTCGGTTTTGTAAAATTGCTGGTTCACGAGTTAAGCCATACGCTGGATGTCCATTCCTATCCGGAAATGATTGGCGTAGTTCCCAAAGATCACTTTCCGGATTGGCTGATCCGGAGCGCTGATGACCGGCATTGGAAAGATATCTTGAAATCCGAATCGTTGCCGACTGAGTTGACGCGTTACAATCGCGCTTGGGCCTACCGGCCGTCGGAACAATGGGCTTGCCGAATGGCTGCCACGATTGCGGTTGATTATTTGGTTTCCGCTGGATTGGTTCCAGGAAATAACATTGTAATGGACCGGAAATTAAGCGCGGATAAATTTAAATCCCGCTGGCCGAAGAGCTATAGATTTTTTCGGAGTTATTTGAAAAGAATTTTGGCGCATGCGCCTAAGTAGCCGCTTTGATATTTATCGGAGCGGTTTTTGTTTTTGATTTGACTTGGATATCAGATGGGTGTAAATTATTTACGCATATTGAAATTAGGAGGTGGCATTATGGCAGAAATTTCCACATCTTCTTGGCTGGCTTTATTGCGGATAAGGGCATCTTTGCAGAACTGCAGGCTTGGAAATCATGATTTGGTAGATATCGCTTCTGATTCGCACGGTGGCGGGGAAAGCACGGAAGTAAGATGGTGCAAAAATTGTGGGTCGATTGTTGTAGATGGCGAGTGTGATGGCCGAGTCCAGCCGGGAGGAGTTCAACCCATGAAAGGCCCTGAAGTTAGCAAGCTAGCTCAAAACTTGTAAACCGCTTTAAAAAAAGCGGTTTTTTTATTAAACTGAAAGAACATGCTTCACAACCTTAAAGAGTTCAAGCCTCAGGAAATAGAGGAAAAAGTCCTTAAATTTTGGAAAGAAAACCAAATTTTTGAGAAATCTTTAAAGCTCCGGGAGAAATCCAAGAAATTCCGGTTTTTTGAAGGGCCGCCGACTGCCAATGGGCGGCCGGGAATCCACCATGTTTTAAGCCGGGCTTTTAAAGATGTTATTTTGCGCTATAAAACCATGCAGGGATTTTTTATCCGCCGGAAGGCCGGGTGGGATACGCACGGCTTGCCGGTGGAAATTGAAGTAGAAAAAGAACTGGGTTTAAAAAATAAACAGGAAATTGAAAAATTCGGCATTGCCGAGTTTAACGAGGGGGCCAAGGCCTCGGTTTGGAAATATAAAGATGAGTGGGAAAAATTAACCGACCGGATCGGATTTTGGCTGGATTTAAAAAATCCTTATGTTACTTATTATCCCCAATACATTGAAAGCTTATGGTGGGTTTTTAAAGAAATTGCCAAGCGCGGTTTTTTGAAGCAATCGTTTAAAATCGTTCCGTGGTGTCCGCGCTGCCAAACTCCGCTTTCCAGCCATGAATTAGGCCAGCCGGGCGTTTACCAAAAAGCCAAAGACCCGTCTATCTTTGTTAAATTCGAAATCCGAAATCCGAAATCCGAAACAAAAAAACAAAAAAATAAGGAATATCTTTTGATTTGGACCACTACGCCGTGGACTTTGCCTTCAAATGTGGCGGTGGCGGTTAATCCGCGTTTAACTTATACCAAATATCAAATCGGAAAAGATTTTGTCTGGTCTTTTAATCCTCCGCCTTCGCCCGCCGGAGCTTCGGCAAAAGAGGGAAGCGACATTGAGGTGGTAGAAAAAATTTCGGGGCAAAAATTAGTCGGCCTGCGTTATGAGCCGTTATTTAAGGTTCCCGGCCCCTGGCTGAAAAATAAAAAGTTTTTCCGGGTTTATCCGGCGGACTTTGTTTCCACTGAAGAGGGGACGGGATTAGTCCATATCGCCCCGGCTTTTGGCGAAGACGATATGAATCTGATTAAGCAATACGAAACCGACTTGGTCGGGAAAATTCCAGTTACCATTGATGAAAAAGGCTTGGTACAAAAGGGTTTGCCCGGAGCCGGAAAGTTTGTTAAAACCGCCGATAAAGAAATTATTAAAAAGCTGGAAGAACGGGGACTCTTATTAAAGAGCGAGATTATAGAACACGATTATCCGTTTTGCTGGCGCTGCGGCACCCCGCTTTTATATTTTTCCCGGTTCTCCTGGTTTATTGAAATGAGCCGTTTGCAAAAAGAGTTGCTGGCGAATAACGAAAAAATAAATTGGATTCCGGAAAATATTAAAGAGGGGCGTTTTGGCGAATGGCTAAGGGAAATTAAAGATTGGGCAATTTCCCGGAATCGCTATTGGGGCACGCCTTTGCCGATTTGGGAATGTTCGCGGTGCGATCACCGGGAAGTGGCGGGCAGTTTGGAAGATTTGGATAATTTGCGATTTTCTCAAAATAATTTTTTTGTCTTGCGCCACGGAGAATCGGATCATAATGTCCGGAATGTGATTGCCGCCGGCCCGGAACGCGGGAAAAATATCTCCAAGTTAACAGCCACCGGCGTTAAACAGATTGAGGCCGCGGCTAAGGATTTTAAAAAACAGCTGGGCAAGAAAAAATTAGATGTAATTTTTGCTTCGCCGTTTTTCCGGACCCAGCAGACTGCTAAGATCGTAGCTAAAGAGCTGAAGGCGAAAATCATTACCGATAAGCGGTTGGAAGAAATAAACACCGGAGCTTTTAATTGGCGGCCTGTGCCGGATTACCAGAAATTTTTTGCTAATGATTTGGAAAGGTTTGTAAAAGCGCCGGCTGAAGGGGAAACTTTGGCGGATGTAAAAAAAAGAATGCTGGCGGCGATTTTGGACATTAATTCCCGATACCAAAATAAAAATATTTTAATTGTCAGCCACGGCGATCCGCTTTGGATGCTGGAGGCCGCGTTGCAAGGAGTGGCCAACGAAGCGACCTTTAAAATGGAGTATATAGAAGTAGACGGCGACGTTAAAAAAGTTGAGCTTCATAATTGGCCTTATAACTTAATCACCGCTTCTTTAGATTTGCATCGGCCTTATATTGATCAGATTTTTTTGAAATGCTCGAAGTGTCAGTCTAAGATGGTTCGGGTAAAAGAAGTGGCGGATGTCTGGTTTGATTCCGGCGCTATGCCGTTTGCCCAGGACCACTATCCTTTTAGCGGAGCGAAAATAGAGCTTCCCGCCGATTACATTTCGGAAGGTATTGATCAGACTCGCGGGTGGTTTTATACGCTTTTGGCTATTGCGACCGCGCTGGGCATGAAAACCCCGCCTTATTTGAATGTGATTAGTTTGGGATTGGTTTTGGATAAAAACGGTCAGAAAATGTCCAAGTCTAAGGGCAACGTGGTCAGCCCCTGGGATGTAATGCAAAAATACGGCGCGGATGCCGTTCGCTGGTATTTTTATACGGTTAATCCTCCGGCGGAACCAAAAAGATTTGATGAATTGGAGTTGAGCAAGGTTCTGAGAAAAGTTTTTCACATTATTTATAATTCTTTTGTATTTTTGGATACATATGGAGTTAAGTCGTCAGTTAATAGTCACAAGTCATCAGTTAATATATTAGATAAATGGATTTTGGCGAGATTGAGCCAATTAATTTCCGAAGTGACCGCTGATTTTGAAAAATATGAAGTTGGAGAAGCGGGCCGGCTGATGGAAGGTTTCGTGGATGATTTGTCCCGCTGGTATATCCGCCGTTCGCGCCGGAGATTTCAAAAACCGGATGATCCGCAGGATTTAAATTCGGCTTCAGCGGTTTTGCGCCATTGTTTGCTGGCCTTGAGCAAATTATTCGCTCCTTTTACTCCGTTTTTCAGCGAAGCGCTTTATCAGTCGTTAGTCGTTAGTCGTGAGTTATCAGTCCATTTAGAAGATTGGCCGAAAGCGGATGACAAAGCTTTGGATTCAGAATTATTGGTTAAGATGGAAGAAATCCGCCGGTTGGCAAGTTTGGCTTTGGCGTTGCGCGCGGAAAAAGGCTTGAAAGTCCGCCAACCGCTTGGTTCGCTGGAAATCCAGAGCAAGAAATTAACCGCCCGGGATGAAGAGTTGTTGGATATTTTGAAAGACGAAGTGAATGTTAAAGAAATAAAATTTAATTTCCAGATGAAGGAAGAAATCAATTTAGACCTGAATATTACCCCGGAATTGCGGGAAGAGGGCATGGTGCGGGAGTTTGTCCGGTTGGTCCAGGGATTGCGCCAGGATGCCAATTTAGTGCCCAAAGACAGGATTGTAGTAATGGTGGCGGCTGAGGCCGGAAGAGGGGCTATTTTAGGCAAATACGAGGCCTTAATTAAGAAGGAGGTCGGCGCCCAGGCCCTGGAATTAAAGAAGTCCGATACGTTTGACGCGGAGCTTAATTCTAAAGTAGACGACCAGCCAATTTGGGTTGGAATTCGTAAAATTTAATTTTTTACTAATATCTACTAACGTGACGACCGTCACGTTAGTAGATAATTTAAGTTAATTGCTTAATAGTGCCCGATTTTGTAATCGCAAGTATTTCTATATAAGATAATAAATTTTTATCACGTAAATCATTGAAAAATTCTTCTGGTAGCATAGTTTTTCCCGCCCAGACACTTTTTTGGAGCATTTTAAATTTTAGGTTATTTAAAACATGGCGTAGCCAGTTTCTGTCTCTCCGCCTAATTTCCGGAATATCAAATATTATTAATTTTAATTCATTAGACAGAGCTATTTTATAAATAGGCTTTACATTTTTATTAAAGACACGAATTTTATTTAAACCTTTTTCTGTGATTTTCCACAGAACATCTTTGGACTCCTTTCTTTTATAAATTAAACCCTCACGGCTTAATTTATATAATAATTTACTTATTTTCTGCCTTTCTTTAAGATTTTTAATGGTTTTTTCTAAAATTGGTTTTCTTTCGGGAATTAAAGATTTTAAACCCTTCATTCGGCGATAAGTTTCTACATAGCCAAAATAGGTTAGGGTGTCCAAAACCTCCGTGGTTATTTTTCCAGCACCTTGTATTAGTTGAAGAATAGTTAGAGTTAGATCGCCGCGCATATTTATATTATAGTTGGTATTTAGGAAATTATCTACTAACGTGACGACCGTCACGTTAGTAGATAATGTACATAGATAATTGACTTTTGAAAGGAAGTATGCTATTTTTTGTTTAATCCCGTAAGGGAGAGTTCTTTGACCAAAGAGGTTTGTCGCGGGTTCGTCCTAATCCCGCGAAGCGGGACGGATGAATTGACGAACCAACACCAATCACAAAAGCCCGGGGTATGTTTGAAGCAACCCTTCGACAGGCTCAGGGTAAAGGAGGATTGTCATGACGCGAATGAGTGTCACCGACGATCAGTATGGAAGGCTGTGGAAACGGCTGGAAGAAGTCGCGCGTCGGGTGCGGGAGGGAACGCTGGGGTTTCCGGAAACCATGACTGTTTTGCAGGAAGTAGTGGAGGGAACAGTTCAGCAAACCGTCGGGGTTGTGCGTCTCCTTGTAGACTATGCAAGCGTCTACAATAAGCCGCTTTCCCAAGCGATTAAGAAATGTGGTTTTGACTGGGTTGAAGCAAATATCGCGGACACCGATTTTCAAGTCAGCAATCGCGCCAATAGCACGGTAGAAATGAGAGTGTTTTCAACCGAAGATTTAGTTGGCAAGACGCGTTCTGTGACCTCGCATGAGGTGTTGCGAATTTTGGAGGGAATGGGTTACCGCCCAGCGGAAATTGCCGAACTTTTGGCTTTTGGAGCCGAGTATCAAGACGCGCAGAGACTGCATTTTATTATTGGTTTGGGTTCTACGGGAGGAGATTGGAATGGCGGTCGTAGAGTACTGTGTCTTGGCAGAAGAGATAAAACACGAGCTCTGTTATTGGCTGAGTTTGAAGATGAGTGGAGCTCCGATTGCAGATTTTTGGCAGTTCGTAAATCTTAATAAAAAGCCCGTGCGGAAAATTCCGCACGGGCCCTTATTTTTTTATTATCAATTATTGCAGTAATCCTATTTTTTGTTTTACCTCTCCCATTTTCTTTTCGGCAATTTTTTGGGCTTTTTTGGCGCCGGCGTCTAACATACTTTTAATATTTAACTTTTTACTTTTAACTTCTCGAAACGGTTTTAACGCGTCAGTTACCACTTTCGCTAAGTCAGTTTTGAACTGGCCATAGCCTTTTCCAGCACACATTTTTTCGATGGCTGGAATGGCTTTCCCGGAAAGTTCGGAATAAATCTCCAAAAGATTGGAAACCCCGGCTTTATTTTGCCGGTCGTATTTTATTTCCGAGCCGGAATCAGTGACCGCTCTTTTTATTTTAGATTCAATTTCCTCGGGGGAGTCGTCCAGGAATAAACAACTATTCGGGGAAGACTTAGACATTTTCTTTTCCGGATTATCCAAGCTCATCACGCGCGGAGTTTTGGTGAGGATGGATTGCGGTTCAATAAATGTCTGCCCGAAGCGTTTATTAAATTTCCGGGCAAGAGTTCGCGCTAATTCTAAATGCTGAAGTTGATCATCGCCAACCGGCACGAATTTCGCGTTGTAAAGAAAAATATCCGCCGCCATTAGAAGTGGATAGTTTAAAAGGCCCATATTAATATTTGCCGGCTGGGATTTGGCTTTGTCCTTATATTGAGTCATTCTCTCCATTTCTCCGACTGGGGCAATAACGTTTAAAATCCACATTAAGTCCCCACTTCCTTTGATGTCGGATTGAGAGAAGATTAAAGACTTTTTGGGATTGATTCCCGCGGCTAAATACGCCTTGGCAACATCCAAGGTTTCTTGAGCCTTTGTTTCCGGATCAAAATCAACGGTTAAAGAATGGTAATCCGCGACAAAAAAGTAGCAATCATATTTGCTGGAGTTTTGGAGCTCAACGAAGTTTTTTAAAGCCCCCAGGTAGTTGCCGAGGTGTAATCTGCCAGTCGGTTGAATGCCGCTAATTAATACGGGCTTAGACATAGAGTCATTATAAAATTACAAATCACAAATTACAAAACGTGTTTGGAATTTAGGATTTTGGTTATTAGGATTTGTTTGTGATTTGGTGCTTGGAATTTGGGATTTTTGAGTTCTTAGACCTCAATCAATACTGGAAGCACCATCGGGCGCCTCTTGGTCTTATTATACAGAAGTTGCCCGATTTGGTCTCGGAGCAATCCTTTTACATAATCCGGATCCCGGTGCTGGTGCGGAGGAATGCGGGTGAGAATATGTTTTATTTTATTGCGGATGTCATCCAATAATTGCTTATTTTCTTTGAGATAAATAAAACCACGGGAAATAATATCCGGATTTTTCAGCAACCGGCCGTTGTCCCGGCTGGCAGTAACAATAACTACAATCATGCCTTCCTGGGAAAGCAAACGGCGGTCCCGTAAAACTACTTCACCTACATCGCCCACGCCCAGTCCGTCCACTAAAACATAAGAAGCGTCTATTTGTTCATCAGTAACCCGGGCAGAATCCTTTTTCAATTCCACCACTATGCCGTTATCGGCGATTAGGGTGTCTTGGATTTTTAATCCCAATTCCTCCTGGGCTAATTTAGCGTTTCGTTGGCGCATGAAATAATAGCCGTGGATCGGCAAAAAGAATTTTGGTTTAACCGCGCGCATCACGGTTTTTAATTCTTCCTGCGGCGCATGTCCGGAAGAATGGATGTCCAACATCTTATAGTGGTAGATATTCGCTCCTTGGCGCGCTAAATTATCTTTTAGGTTCTGAACACTGCGTTCATTGCCCGGAACCACGGAAGAAGAGAGCACGATAGTATCCGTAGTTTTAACGGTAATTTGCTTGTGTTCGCCGTTGGCAATCCGCGCCAAAGAAGCGCGCTGTTCGCCTTGGGCGCCGGTGCAGAGCACCATTAGTTTGTTATCGCGGAAATTGGAAATTTCTTCCAAGGGAATAATCGTTCCCTTTTGAATTTTCAGATAACCCAAACTTTGGGCAATTTGAATATTGGTTTTCATGGATAAGCCGCTGATGGCTATTTTCCGCCCTAATTTCTCGGCGATTTTAATAATCTCGCCCAGGCGGTCAATCAGGGAAGCAAAAGTGCCGACGAAAATCCGGCCTTCGGCTTTCTTAAAAATCTTTTCCAATTCTTGTTCCACGATTCTTTCGGAAAGGGAAAATCCCGGAGTTTCCGCGCCGGTGCTGTCCAGCATCAGAGTGTGGATTTTTTGGTCGCCCACCCAATTCCAGACGTCCATGCCGCGCGGTTTTCCTTCGTCGTCATAATCGAATTTAAATTCGCCCGGATGGACTACATTACCAATCGGAGTTTTGAAAACAATTCCGAACCCTTCTGGAATGTTGTGCACCACCGCGAAGAAATGAGCGGAGAAGTGTTCGGAAAGCTGGCGTTCTTCGCCGGCCGCGACAATTTCAAATATCGGTTTCGGCGCGTTCGGAAAATCTTCGTGCCGCTTTAAAATAATTTCCTTGCTTAAGTTGGTAGTGTAGATTACCGGATTTCCCAGCTTGCCTAAGACATAAGGCAAAGCGCCAATGTGGTCATAGTGGGCGTGGGTGATAATCAGCGCTTTAATATTTTTCTTTTTTTGTTCCAAATACGAGGTATTGGGAATGATGTAGTCAATTCCAGGAGTTTCTTCTTCCGGAAATTGTAAACCGGCGTCCGTGATGATGATTTCGTCTTTGTATTCCAAAAACATCATATTGCGCCCGATTTCTTCCAGTCCGCCAAGCGCTACCCAGCGAACGGTATCTTCCCGAGATGAAGGAACTAATGGTCTTGCGGGTTTAATAAGAGGCCGCGCTCCGTGTTTTCTAATCATTTGTGTTTTTAATTGTTAATTTTAATTTTTTAATTGAATGTAGCTCTTCGACTGGCTCAGAGTACTTTGACTTATTATTTGGTTTACATTGAGCGAGCGAAGAGAGTCGAAATGTGCCCCCGAGAGGATTTGAACCTCTACGTCCTTGCGGACTTACGCACCTGAAGCGTACGTGTCTGCCAGTTCCACCACGGGGGCATTATAGTAACCCCAACAAGTTATCGCATCAGCTCCTTTAATCGATCTATTAATTTAATTTCTAAAGGATTAACTTTGTTTAATTTTGCCAAGTGATAACTGACCCAGTCCGCCAGAATCAAGCTTTTCCAAGTTTTTTCCAGCCGGGTTTTTCCGAATAAAACTATTTTTAGGGATTGGATCCGCTGTTTTTTAAATAATTTTTCCAATAAACGGATTTTCTTTTGAACGCGAGGATGGGCGTTGGGATCAGCCAGGAAGACGGCGATAGAATCGCGGCCTCCTTTGCCGAATGGCACAATCTCGTTGTGGCCCATTTCCGGAATAGTGTTGGCGAAAGCAAAGCGCTTGGCAGTTTCATTCAGCCGAGTTTTCCAGTTATAAGCTAAGAAATCGTTAGTATTGTCAGTATATAACAAAATTAGCTTTTTTGTCAAGTGGCGGGCGATTTTTTGGCCGGTATTTTCCAGCGCCGACGGCTTTAGTCCGGTGAATTCGGAAACAGGAATTTTCTTAAATACCGCTTTTAAAATTTTTATTGCCCCATAAAACATATAGCCTCCGGCTTGGCGGGGGGCCAAATGGTCGCCGCAAAAAATTGCCAACGGAGTTTTAGTTTTTTCAGCCAGCCGTTCCAGCGCTCCGCCGGAACAAATCACCGCTTTATCTTTCGCCTGAGAAAAACCACTTAGAGTCTCTTCGGTATCTCCGGAAAAAGAAACAAATAAATACAGGGGATTTTTAAAAGTTAATTTCGGCAATCCGTAACTCTTCCAAGTTATTATCGGAACGGGAATTTTCAATTCGGCAGCCAAACCGGCTAATAAATCTCCGATTTGCCCGGAACCGCCCATGCCCACCACGATGATGGCATCCGGTTTTAACCCGGATAACTTATTTAAGTGGGAATATTCCAAAGCCATCGGCGTAAGCTGTTCGTTGAATTTCAATATTGCGTTTCGAAAAAAATTATCCATAGCGAATTTATTTGAATACCCGCGCTGTTTTCAAATACCACTGATTAATGTTTTCAAACCGAGACGAGGGCGTGGTTAGAATTTTTTCTGGAAAACCGCCTAAGGTTTTCGGGCCGACGTATAGATAAATTGGCGAGAAAAGAAATATCGCCGGCTGATCTTCTATAATTAGAGACTCTAATTGCTGGATTTGCTCTTTCCGCGACGCTTCGTCAAAATTTTTCCGCACCGCTTCCAGCAGGCCATCCACTTTTTTATTAGAATAAAGCGACAGATTCAGGCCGGGATAAAATCTTTCCGAAGAATGCCAGAAAGAAAAAACGTCCGGATTCAATTTCAAAATATTTCCAAAAAGAATCATTTGGTAATCTCGGGTTTTAATAACCTCATTGACTACGTCGGACGGGTTTAAAATAATTGGATTTAATTTAACGCCAATACTTTGCCAATCTTCTTTAATTATATCGGCGGTTTCCATCAAGAAAGGAATTTGCGGAACTATCAGGTCGAATTCCAGCCGGAGAACGGCCTTACCGCTTTTCTTTTCTCTTATGCCCTCAGAATCTTTAATCCACTGATCTTTATCCAGCAGTTCGTTGGCCTTATCTAAATTAAATTCTTTTTGGCCGGCGGAGCTGGCTTGGAAGTCGGGGAGAAACGGCAAAAGCGGTTGATCAACGATTAGCGCTTTATTATCTAGGGCGGTTTCCGCAATCCTATTCTTATTGGTAGCTAAGGTTAGGGCTGATTTTACGGCTTGGCTCTTTAAGACTTCGTTGCTGTTCGGATTAAAAAATATGGCATAGTAGCGCGGTATATTTATTTCAATGATTTGGTGGTTTAATTTGATATCTTCTATATTTTTTGGGCTTAAATCGCCGAAGCCGTCAATTCTTTTCGTATTAAATGCTTTTAGCAATTCTTCGGTATCGGAGAAAAATTTAATGTTCAATTTCTGGATAAATGGTTTTGTGGATACGTAGTTTTTATTAGCTTCAAAATTATATTCGGTTATAAAGCCGTCCTTCTTTTTTTGAAAAGACACGAATTTATAAGGCCCGCTGCCTACCGGCTCCAAGTTATAATCGGAAAGCCGGAAATTGGCCGTTGGAATAATGCCAAAAATGTGTTTTGGAATTATTTTTAAACTTTTTAAATTATCCAGAAAAAAAGCATAAGGGGTCCGCAGGGTAAATTCTATTTCCAATTCGCTGATGCGGTCGGCAATTACCCCCTGCCAGGTCAGAAAAAGCGGAGATCGGCTTTCCGGATTCTGGATGGAGTCAATGGTAAAGATTATGTCATCGCTGGTCAGCGGTTTGCCGTCATCCCAAAGCAAATCGGTTTTTAAGATTATATTCCAAGTTTTGCCGTCCGGACTGACGGTGTAGCGGTCAGTTAGCGCCAGCAAATTGCTGAAAAGGATTTCCGAGAGATCGCGGTCGGCGTCATTATTTCCGGCGAGTACGGGATTAATAAAAACCGGCTGTCCGACTATTCCCTCGGTATATTGATTGCTAGCTACCGGAATTGCCGTTGTATTGCGGTAAAAATAAGAGCTAGCCCAAAAGATGGAAGCCGCCGCGAATACGATAACCGAACCTAGAAATAGCTGGCGTTCAATCCGGGAAAAGTTGTAGTAAATCTGGAAGATTTTCAATTGGAAATATTATTGGGATAGGTTTTTAGGACAGCAATAAGCCGGCGATAGCCAGGCCAACAAAGACAATAGCGAGAGTGATAGTGCCGAAGAAGATTGTTTTTTCCAAGCCTCGGCGAGTTTGATAAAAACCGCCTTCACCGCCGCCAAGAATGCCGGAAAGTCCCGAGCTTCTTTCTTGAAGCAGGATTAAGATGATTAATAAAACAGAAACAACTAATTGGGCGATAGAAAGTAGGTCCATAATTAATTTTTATAAAGATATTTGGCCGAAAAATGAAATAATAAGTTAATTGCGCTGATAATTAAGGTTGCGTAAACAAGCGCTTGGATGGAGTTGATTGTAACATTTGGAGTGAGGACGTCAAGAAGATAAATCATGCCGGCATTGATAATCAGAGTGGAAAGGCCCAAAGACAGAAAGGCCAGGGGAGAAAGAACAGTGGTGAATACTGGTTTTATAAATATATTGATAAAGGCGAAAACGCCGGCGGCAATCAGAAGTCGGACTAGGTCAGCAGATACCTCAAATCCGGGAATAAAATTGGCCGCGATCCAAATCGCCACTAAGTTAGATAGAAGGGTGAATATCAGACGAGCTAAGAACCTCATAACTTAATTATAGGTTCAGAAATGATTTTTGGCGAACTCGGCGATGATAGCGCCGGACGAAATTGTGGGTTTGCGCAATAGCTAGTTCCAGGATTTTTTGAAGTTCCGGCGGCAATTGGTTTAATGGCAGAGGATATTTTCCCCAGCCGTAAACTAGTTTTTTCGGTTTGGCAAAGGAAATAACTTTTAGTGTTTGTAATTTGTAATTTGTAATTTGTGATTTGCCTAAAGCGGTTTTCGCGGCATTGAATTGGGTTATTCCGCCATCAATAATGACTAAATCCGGATAAAGCCACTCCGAGTGGTTAAATCGCCGGGTTAGCATTTCGGACATCATTCGCGGATCGTCTTCGGTATACTGGCCCTGAATTTTAAATTTCCGCCAGGAATTTTTATCGGCGATCCAGCCCAATTCGGTTTTTTTCCAGGCCGTCATTGCTCCCACCGCTTCTTTTCCGGAAAGATGGGAATTGTCATAGCACTCAATTCTTGAGAAATCCGAAGCACGAAATCCGAAATCCGAAACGTTTTTGTCATTTTGATTTTGTAACTTGTTTGGATTTTGTAATTTGTAATTTGGAATTTTATCAAGGTATGGTTCGTGTTGCCAGATTTTTTCTAAAACTAAAAGTTCATAGGGGTCTTTAAGCTTGGCAATAAATTTTTTATCTTTTCCGGCCAGGATATTTTTTATTTTGCGGACATTATTTTTATATTTGGAAATTTGAGCTTGGGTGGCTTTGAGATTTTGATTACAGCAATATCCTAAACAATTGCCGATTTGGGCATTAAGGCACAGCCGGAGGTGCGGCTGAAAACAGGCGCAATAAGGAAAGGATTTACGAAGCAGGCGCAAGACGGCTTTAATAGATTGGCCGTCGGTAAAGGGACCAATACAATCTAAATTCGAAGCACGAAATTCGAAATCCGAAACGTTTTTGTCATTTGGATTTTGAATTTTTGATTTGTTTCGAGTTTCAATATTTGAATTTCGAATTTTATATGGTTGGTGGGTTATAAAAATGCGGGGGAATTTTTCCCTGGTTATGGCAACGTAAAAATAATTTTTGTCGTCTTTCCATAAAGTATTCAGCTTCGGCTTTAAAGTTTTAATTAATTGGGACTCGGTAATGAGAGCTTCAATATTAGAACGGAGCTTGACCAGCTTTAACCGGTCGGCTTCTTGATGTAAAACCTCATTTTTCCAATCAGTGATTTTTAAGTAATTTTGAAGCCGATTTTTTAAATTGGAAGCCTTACCGATATAAAGTGGAGTCCGGCCTTGGTAGAAGATATAAACTCCGGGGTCCCTCGGTGCGGTTTTAATTTTTTGGATAACTTGGGGGTTCATAATGCGGAAGTATATTAACACCCCAGGTTTTTATTGACAATTTTCAATTACCGAGATACAATAAAAACAGTCAATAAAAATTAATCAGTTCCTAACTAATTCTTAAATGAAGACCTTAGCGAACAATTTAAAAAATGTTAACCAATCCATTGTTGTGGGCGGTTTTGGGCTTAGTCATCGGTTATTTAGTCCGGCAATTTTTTGTCGCCGGTAAGGCCGGCTCCGTAGAGCAGCGGCTTAAGAATTTAACAGAAGAAGCAGAGCGAAAATCTAAGGAAATCGTTTTAGACGCCAAGGGCGAAGCTTCGCGCTTGCTGGATGAAGTAAAAAACGAAGAAAGAGAGCGGAAAACGCAATTAGCCAAGCTGGAAGAAAGGAATTCCAAGCGGGAGGAATTTTTAGAAAAACAGCTGGGCGATATTAAAACTAAAGAAGTCGCTTTAGAAAAGGCGGAAGAAGTTTTTAGTTCGGAAAAAGTTCAATTGGGGGAAATGCGGCAGAGGATCCAGACCGACTTGGAGAAGGTGGCAAAATTGAGCATTGAAGAGGCAAAAACTGAACTTTTAAAACAAGTGCGGGAATCACACAGCAAGGATTTAGCTTTAACGCTTCAGAAAATGGAAACAGAACGGAAAGAAGAAATCGAGAAAAAGAGCATTGGCATTATTACTACGGCGATTCAGCGGTATGCCCGTTCGCAGATAGCGGATGTGACTACCAGCGTATTTCATTTGCCCAACGAAGAACTAAAAGGAAAAATTATCGGCCGGGAAGGCCGGAATATCCGGACCCTGGAACGGGCGACGGGCGTAGAGGTAATCGTGGATGAATCTCCGGATACGGTTATTCTTTCTTCTTTTGATCCTTTGCGCCGGGAGATTGCCCGGTTGGCTTTGGAAAAATTAGTAAAAGACGGCCGGATTCAGCCGGCCAAAATCGAGGAGAAGGTAGAAGAAGCGCGGCAAGAATTAAATAAGCGGATGATAGAAATCGGAGAGAACGCTTCTTTGGAAGTCGGCATTGTTGGTTTGCCTAAAGAATTGATCCAGCTTTTGGGCCGGCTTTATTTCCGAACTAGTTTCGGGCAAAACGTTTTAATCCACTCTATTGAAATGACCCATATTTCCGGCATGCTGGCTTCGGAACTGGGGGCGAATGTGGAGGTAGCGAAAAAGGGAGCGTTATTGCATGACATCGGCAAAGCGATTGACCACGAAGTAGAGGGAACTCACGTAGAAATCGGACGCAAGCTTTTGAAAAAATACGATATAGACGAAAGAGTAATTCAGGCAATGGAAGCCCACCACGAAGAATATCCTTATGCCACTCCGGAATCTTATATCGTAGCGGCGGCCGACATTTTGTCCGCAGCTCGGCCAGGCGCTCGCCGCGGAACCGTAGAAAATTACATCAAGCGTTTGCAAGATTTGGAAAAAATCGCCACTTCTTTTGAGGGAGTTAAAAATGCTTACGCAATTTCCGCCGGAAGGGAAATCCGGGTTTTCGTGATCCCGGAAAAAATAGACGACTTCGGGGCATTGCAGTTAGCGAAAGACATTGCTTCTAAAATCCAATCCGAATTAAAATTCCCGGGCGAAATCAAAGTGAATGTAATTCGGGAAACGCGCGCGGTAGAAATTGCCCGGTAGATTTGATATAATTCAGAAATATGACGAAAGAAAACTTAGTGGAAGCGGCGTTAAAAGCGGCCAAGTTAGCAACTAAAAAACAGGCGCAAGCGGCGGTGGACGCGGTGTTTGCCGGAATTACTAAGTCGCTTGCCCGCGGAGAGGAAGTGTCCATTGCCGGTTTTGGAATTTTCCGAACCGCAAAAGTCGCGGCGCGTTCCGGCCGGAATCCCAAAACCGGAGAGAAGATCCGAATTTCGGCATCCGTAAAGCCAAAGTTTAAAGCCGGTAAAGCGCTTAAAGAAGCAGTTAAGTAAATTTCGAGTAATAAAAAATTCCCCGATGCGGGGAATTTTTTTATCGAGACAGGTTTAAAGGCTAAGCTGTTGTTTTACTTTTTTGCTTATTTCCAGAAAACTTTGGTAAGCGGATTTGATCTCGTAGAAAGATTCTTTGATTAATTGTTTGGCATCTTCAGTTTTTTTGCCGATTTCTGCCGGAGCGGTGGAAAAGGTTGCGGAAGCAGCGGAGAAAAGAAGATCGGACGCTTTTTTATTTAAAAGTTTAGCTCGGCTGAGCTGTTGGATAGAAGCATTTAAATAGCTTTGCAGCGTCTCTCTTTGAATCAGTTTAGCGCTTTCTAATTTTTTTAAATCAGACATTATTTTTTCTAACCGGGCATCGGCAGTTTCCAGAGCGTCTTTTTCTTTAAAAACCATAATGAAGTTGGCGATTAAGGAAACCTTTTGGCCGTAATTGCCCCGGCGCCACTCTTGAAGATTTTTGGTTAATTCTTTGATTTCCCATAGCGCCAGCCCTTCTTTTAATTTATTTTCCAGCACTTGGTAGTATTCTTCGTAGGTTTTCAGCAATTCCATAAACTGCTTTTTAATTTCTTGTTCGCGGATTTTATCTAAATTAAGCCCCTCCAATTTTACTTGAAGGTCTCTTACCTCTAGCTTGGAAAGATATAAAATTTTTGCCAGCGCCTCGGTGCGGATGGCAATTTCTTGCCGTTCTTTTTCTAAATCGGAAAGATCGCCATTGCTCTTAAGCGCGGTTAAATCATCAACCAGTTGGCTGACTTCTTTAATTGTTTCGGGTTTGGCAGCCGGATTAGTTTCCGCGGCTTGCAGATTAATGAATGGCAAAATTAACCCAGCGATAACTGCCGCTACGATTGCGATTTTGATTATTTTAGATACTAATGGCTTCATAATACTAATTTATTAAGCAGATCCTCTACAGAATTATTTTTAGAGTCTAAGTTATCCAGGTTTTGCGCCTCTTGTTCAATGCCGAAAGAGTCTAAATGATCCGAAGATGCTGGAGCGGTTTTGAGGGCGACGCCGGTTTTGTGGGTGGAATCCTCATAATATTTAATTTCTGACAGCCGAATCTGCAAATCTACATTGCTGATCTCCTCTTTAAGATTGGTAGTATTCAGACCGGCTAGGGTAGCGGGGGAAAATACTTTCAAATTTAGAACGGATAATCCGCCCAAAACGATGAAAATCAGCACGCTGGCCATAATTAAGGCGCCGCTGAATTGAAAAGCTTTAAAAATGTCTTTTAGTAAAAGAGTGGCGGAAGATTTTTGAGACGCGTCTAAAATTAGCGACAGGGAGCGCTGTTTGAATTCTTCGCTTGGCTCAATCTCCTTAAGCCTCTGTAATGTTTTCGTTATTGGATCCGACATTTTTATTAATTAATTCTTTTAATGTATTAATAGCTCGGTGTTGGATTAATCGGACAGCGCCGGAACTTTTATTCAGGGCGGCCGCGACTTCATCGGGCGACAGATCTTCCAAGAATCGCATAATCAGCACATCCTGCTGTTCCGGCTTCAAGGATTTCATTAAGCTCATAACGCTCTCTACGCTCATGGCTTGATCCAGATTAAAACTTTCTTGTTCAGGAACTTTTAACGCGTCTTCTTCTAGCAGGTCTAATCGGATATTTTTTTTGGTTGTCCGGTAGAAATCTATTACTTCATTCCGGGCAATCCGATATAGCCAGCTGGAAAAGGGGAATTCTTGCGGGGTATAGGATTTGATGCCCTGCCAGGTATTCATAAATACCTCGTGAGTCAGGTCTTCCGCCTCGGTTTTGCTACTCACCTTTACATAGATGAAGCGGTAGATTTTCGGCAAATAATGATGGTAAAGCTGGGCAAATGCCTCTTTATCCCCCTGTTGGGCTTTCCTTATATATTTGATTTCTTCTTCTAACATATTAGAACGAATAAGCCGTTAATTTGTTCCTATACCCCTATTATAAAGCCTTTGTCAGGTTCTGGGGGTATAAAAAATCCGTACCAAGCGGTACGGGACTTATTACTTATAGGATAGCCTATTTATCTGGATTTGGCAAGCGGAGCGGGTAAGGGGAATCGAACCCCTGTCATCAGCTTGGAAAGCTGAGGTAATGCCATTATACGATACCCGCAGAAGAACCTATCCCAATAATATCTTCCAACCGCGATACTTGCCAATTTTCTTTAGAACCAGGCTTGAGGGTGAAAATGTATTGAATATACATTTGAGCCCGAAAACGAAGTTATAAAGAAAATTGGCTGTATCCCGTAGGGTTGCTGTCTAAATTGAAAATTTCGTTGTTCTGCCTCGGAGCTATAGCTTAGGCTATAAACCTCCTCGGCACGCCTAGAAATTTTCAATTTATACTAGCAACGCGGTTAGGAAATATTGTCGGGATAGGTTCTGTGTTTGTATCATATCTAAGTATTTAAAAATTTCCAAGGGTATTTGACCCCCACGCCTAATAAGGTGCGGGGGTTGATTTTTGTAAAGAAATCGCTTACTTTTTATAGTATGAAATTGTTTCCGCTTCGGATCAAAAAAGACACCAAAATCGCCCTGATTATTTTATTGGCGGTGGTAGCGATTTATTTTTGGGTCCAATATGTAGTGGCTTCGGTTTTTGTGCCGGATAATTTTACGGAAGCGCGCAAATCCAGCGCGGCGGTTTCCGCTGAAATTATTTCGGTCTTGGATGAATCCTTAAAAACCCTTCAAACTATTTCTGAACGCGACCAGAACTATGCTTTTTCTTCGGCGTTGAAATTAGTTTCCGCGGAAATTGATAGAACTAAAGAAAGCAAAAAGAAAGCGACGGAATTGACTTTGGCTTTGGATAAAATGGCGAGAGCGGTTCCGGAGATTTCGCCAAGCAAGGCGAGAAATCTGGCGGTAGAAGCGGTTTCCAGCGCTATTGCCCTGATTAGCCACCTAGTTATTTACAACGATTCTTTGAACGGCCTTTTAGACACCTTGCGGTATAAGTTTTCCGGCGATATCCGTTATGACGCCAAAGACGTCCAAGTCATGGTTCAAAATATGAATCGGGAAGCCAAAGAAATAAACGCCTTGAATGATCTCTTCAATCAGAAGATGCGGGAATTTGATGAGGTGACTAAGTAGTATATTTTTTGAGCGCAACTTATTCGGAGCGTCGTATAGTGGTAGTATGCATGCTTTGGGAGCATGTGGTCTGGGTTCGATTCCCAGCGCTCCGACAAAATAAAATAGTAGTCCCTCTGCCCCTGTAGCTCAATGGATAGAGCTTACGGTTTCTACCCGTACGATGAGGGTTCGATTCCTTCCGGGGGCACAAAAACAGAAAATCCCGAATCATCGGGATTTTCCGTTTTCTTTACATAACTTTTACGGCTTTTTTTGAGCTGTATTTTAAGCTATTATATATAGATAAGATTTTACGGAGTTTTAAATCTAATGCTTCATCTCTTAAAGAAAAGTTCTTAAAATAAGTATTGATGATTTGATTAAGTAAATTTATGCCTATTTTCAACGATTTAAATTTAGATAACTGGAAAGAATCAGAGATTTGGACTGATAGTCTTTGGATTATTTCCGAACGGGACAAATCTGGAAAACATGACGGTTTTTATCACGGCAATTTTGTTCCACAAATTCCTCATCAATTAATTTTACGATACACAAAGAAAAATGATGTCGTTTTTGATCCTTTTGTCGGAAGTGGAACGACCGCTTATGAAGCCGAAAGTTTGGGCAGGCACTTTGTTGGTATTGATATTCAACCAGAACTTATTGAGCATATTAAAAGCAAAGTGGATAACAAGGATTATTTTTCTGAACTTATCACTGGCGACAGCACTGATAAAAATACTTTTTCCGGTGTAGCCGAAGTCTTGAATAAGCGGAAAAAGGAAAATGTGCAGTTAGCGATTTTGCATCCGCCATATGCGGATATAGTTAAATTCAGTAATCACGAAAAAGATTTATCAAATACAAAATCTTTGAGCGATTTTCTCAATGGATTTTCTCTTGTTATTAGCAATACGCTTAGTCTGTTAGAAAAAAATAGATACTTGGCGATAGTAATAGGCGATAAATATACGCAAGGAAAATGGGTCCCGTTGGGATTTTATTGCTTGAATGAAGCGCAAAAATTAGGGCTTACATTAAAAAGTATTATAATAAAGAATATGGAGGGTAATCGCGCCAAACAGCACAAAGAAGCAATTTGGAAATATAGAGCATTGTCGAGTGATTACTATATTTTTAAGCACGAATATATTTTACTTTTTAAATACTAAAATTATGACAACGCACGTATTTATAGT
>JAUYKI010000013.1 GCA_030700025.1 bacterium
CTACCGAAAGGGCAGTAAGGGCATTCCAGACGAAATATGGCGTGTCGCCAGTAGGCAGAGTTGGTCCGGCTACTCGAGCAAAATTGCAGGAAGTGTTTGGCGGAACAACGCCAGTTACTCCGGCAGCTGTTTCAGCTCCAGATACTTCAGCGCAAGAAAAGCAACTTCAGGAACTTTTGAACCAAATTCAATTGTTACAGAATCAATTGAAAGCTAGTCAGCCTTCGCCGAATGTCCCGGTTACTCCGATGCCACTTAATTAGCAATAAAGATTGTTTCTGTTTTAGCGCTGATCAAACAAATCCCGCCAATGGCGGGATTTGTTTTAATTTATCTTTTTAAAATATTTTATAGTCGCTGACTGTTTTCAATCTCTTCCACATAAAAGCGTTGGCAATCAATTGGGTAATTACCGTAGCTACGGCGCACCCGGCAATGCCTAATATGGGGATTAATATGATGTCAAAGATTATATTTCCTAAAGCGCCGAGAGCGGCAAAAGTAACAAAACTTTTTTGTTGGTCATGGGCAAAAATTGCGTTATTGATTATGGCCGAAGGGAAAATTATTAAGACGGTTAAAAGCAGAATCTGGAACGCCGGAATGGCATTTTGATACGCGGAACCAAAGAGCAGACTAAGTATCGGCTGGGCAAAAATAATCCCTAAAAGCGCTATCGGCACAGCGGATATCACTGCGATTCGCAAAGCATTTTCCAGCACCTTTTTAAATTTTTCTTTATCTTGGTTTGCGAGCCGGGTAAGAACCGGAAATAAACTGGCTGCAAATAAAGTCGGCAGAAGATAGAGCAGTTGAACGGGCCTTTGGGCCGCGGAGTAGAAACCCACCTCTTCGGGAGATCTTAGCCACCCCAACATTATGACGTCGGTGTTGATCATTATTGCGCCGAGAGAGCTGGCGAGCGCGAAGGGCCAGGCCATGCTTAATATGGGCTTAATCAGGCCCATATTAAAGCGCTTGAGCAGTTCGCCGAAGTAAGACTTTAACTGCCAGCTGATAGCCAGGAATCCTATGCCGGTGGCTATAGCGTAAGCCCAGGTTAGGGCTAAACTAGTTGGAGATTTAAATAAAAACAAAAAACCCAATCCGGTTATGAAAATATTAGTTAAAATTTCATTAATCCCCTCCCACTTCATTTTTTCTTTTGCCCGGCTAAGGGCAAATCCAAAATTCCGCAAGCTGTCAAAAATTAATACTAAAGCAATGATCGGGAACAGAATTTTTGCCTCAACAATTTTTGTTAAATAAGGCGCTCCTAGAATTAAAGCCGCAACCCCGATAATCAGAAGAACTAATTTAATAAAAAAAGCCGTGGAAAAATATGGTCCGCTTAAATTTGGATCTTTGGCGGATTCCCGGGTAACAATTCCGCTGACTCCGATGTCGGTGAAAATTGTCAGGAAGGCTGCTAAGCTCATGGCGTAAGAAAACGCTCCCCAGCTGGCCGGTCCTAAAACCCGGGCAGCGTAAATGATAATGGCGACTCGGAGAAGTTTGCCGAAAAATTGGCCGGAAAAAAGCCAAGCGGTGTTTTTGAAGACCCCCATGCCCAGCTCCTTATTTTCCAGAAAAAATAGTTTTAGTTGAGTTATAAAATTCATTCGTTTCTATATTATATATAATAGTAACACGATGTTTCCGGTCACTGGACACAACGGGAAGTATATGTTAATATTACCGCCAGTAGTTTGATATAAGCACTCTCTGTATCAGTATTTCACCAGAACTGATAAGCGCAGTTTGAGGCAAAATCCTAGACGCGATGGCGAAGGAGTATAGAAATATACTCCGAGCCTGAGCAACAACGGATTTAGCCAAAATGCGCTTACCCCTCCGGGGAATCTTGATTTTGTTCAATTTCGGCGTTACTTCTCCTCTCGGTATATTCATACCGCTCGGAGAAAAGCCTTGAAATTGATACAAAATCAATGATTTCAGCTGGTAGAAACACTGATACAGAGAGTGCTAAAAAAGGAGGTTTCCAGTGCCGAAACTGCGGATGCTGGTGGTGTCCAAGGACAATGGAGATACTAAAATGCTTTTGCCGATTGCCAGAGAATCGATGCGCGTTGGCCACGAAGTCAACATTTTGGCTGAGGGCGTAGGCGTGGCGCACTATTCGGCAGCGGGGATTGTTCCATTTTTCACGGATGCTCCTAATCCGGATCCGAAATCTAGTTTTAATTGGGACGCGCTTTTCCGTTATTTGAATCCGCAAGTTGTTTTGATCGGGTTTCCCGGGCCGGACAATCTTTCGCATACGGCGGGCCTCGCGGCTAATCAGAAAGGAATTCCGGTAGTCGGCGTAGAAGATTATTGGGGCGGCGTCGAAAGAAATCCAGAAGTGAAATATAATTTGGTACTTACAATTGATGATTATGCTAAGCAGATTGCGCGGCAAAGCGTTGGCCCCAGAGTCCCGATTTCCATTATCGGCAATCATGCTATTCCCGGAGCGGACTATCATTCTCCGGATTCAGTCGCGGAAGGAATGAAAAAAATTCGGGAAAGATTTGATGAGGTCTTTATTTTCGGCGGCGGCGGAGAATTGCATACTACCGCGGAATTAAAATTGTTGGTGGCATCGCTGGAAAAAACGCCAGGCAATTGGTGTTTGATTCCGCGTTATCACCCGAATGTGAAAAAGAAAACAGCCACTGCGATTGGAGACAGCCGTACTTTTGAAGAAGTCTGGAATAAGATGCTTCTGCCCTTGGGCGATCGGGTGGTTCGGTTGGATGTTGGTAATAGTGATGATATGGCAATGTTATGTGACGGATATTTTTCCGGCCTGGGTTCATCTATGAGTACGGCCATTGCTTCTGGAAAACCGACAGTCGCGGTTTTGACTGATGCCACTGTGTTAGCCTTGCGTCGTGAGAGTAAGCTTGATACGGTTCCGGCAGTTTATCTTGGCGGAGCTCAGGTTTTAAGCAAAGTTGGCAATGTAAGGCCATTACTAATTAAGCCGTCTAAGGCAATTCAGCAAAAGCTACAGCCATTGAATCCGGCCTTAGCTATCCAAGAAATTGAAGATATGCTCCTTTTCTAAGTTATTTCATTAACACTCTCTACGGAGAGTGTTTTTATTGCGCTTTCGCAAAGGCGGAAGGGGGGGGGTTATGTTAGTGACTATGGGAGTGCCTAAATTAGTTTTATATATTATGAAATATATAGTCACCGGCGGAGCAGGATTTATCGGATCGCATATAACTGACGCATTAATCAGCCAGGGCCACCAGGTGGCGGTTATTGACGATTTATCCAGCGGTAAAAAAGATCGTTTTAATCCCAAAGCGGAATTTCATCAATTGGACATTGTAGATTTGGCGGCGATTGACCCTATTTTTCAGGGCGTAGACGGAGTTTTTCACGTTGCGGCTAAGGCCCGAATTCAGCCTTCATTTAAAGACCCCGATGCGTATTTCAGGACTAATGTGATAGGAACCCGAAACGTCTTGATGGCGGCAAAACAACACGGCGTTAAAAGAGTTATTTATTCTGCGTCCTCTTCGGCGTATGGCCCGGTTGATCAATTGCCGCTTCAAGAAGATTTTAAAGTTCCGTCGCAATCGCTCCATCCATACGGTTCTACCAAGAGGATGGGTGAAATGTTAATGCGGGATTTAGGAAAAGTAACTGGCGGTCCGGAAACTGTTTGTTTGAGATATTTTAATGTTTATGGCCCGCGCCAAACAAATACAGCCGATGGCGCTTATGCCACGGTAGTGGGAATTTTTCTGGATTTTTTAAAAGAAGGAAAGCCGTTAACGATTGTTCCAAGCGGGCATCAGCGCAGGGATTTTACCTGGGTAGGTGATGTAGCTAACGCCAATCTTTTGGCAATGAATTCTTTGAAGGTAGGCAGCGGTGAAATAATTAATATCGGCGGAGGTAAAAATTATTCCATTTGGGATGTGGCAAAATTAATTCTTCAAGTTCCGCTAGGAACCGCTCCCGAAGAATTATTAGCTAGCAGTAAATGCGTTTTAGCTCCGGAACGAATGGGAGAGGTGGCGGAAACTTTAGCAGATGTTTCTACGGCAAAAAAACTTTTAGATTGGGAGCCAAAAGTTAATTTTGCTGACGGAATCAAGAGTTTGCTGTAAGGTTTACTTTAGATTAGTAATTAAAAATTTGATAGTTCTTAAAATAATTAAGAAGTCCAGAAGCGGAGAATTATTTTTAAGGTAATAAATATCGTATTGAAGCTTTTGATAGGAATCCATGGCCGAGGCGGCATAGCGGAAATTGATTTGCGCCCAGCCGGTAACGCCAGGTTTGACCAAGTGCCGCAAGTCGTAATAGGGCAGCTCCTTTTTTAAATCGGCTACAAAGTTCGGTCGTTCAGGCCGCGGACCGACAAAGGAAAGTTCGCCCTTAAGAATGTTCAATAATTGGGGCAACTCGTCTAAATGTGATTTTCGCAAAATTCTTCCTACTAAGGTAGCGCGCGGATCCTGGTGGTAATTGGCCCATTGGGGACCGTCTTTTTCCGCGTCCACGGGCATGGTGCGGAATTTATAAAGGGTAAATTCTCTTTCGCTTTGGCCGATTCGGACTTGCCGGAAAATGACCGGCCCCGCCGAGGAAAGCTTAATTAAAATAGCTATTAAAATTCCCAGCGGCAAAAGAACCGCTACTAAAATTAACGCCAGAATCTGTTCCAATGGATTGGAAATAAATTCATAAATCCGGTGCTTTTTTACCAGGTTTTCTAAGAACCAAACCTCCTCCAATTCAGTCAGCGGAACTTTTTTAAAAATCAGTTCGTATAAAGTGGAAAGCTCCAGCACCTCTATTCCCAAAAGCAAGGTTTGATAAATCAATTTTGCGGAACGGGCGTCTTTTTTAAGATGGGCGGGGATAATAATAGTGTTAATATTATTGGCTAAAATGATTTGAGACAGGTGTTCAAATTCTTTGTCGCCCAGCCCTTCCCGCATTTCAAATTTTATTTCATAACCTAATTGCGGATTATGTTTTAGGTGGCTGACTAACTCCTCGGTTATTTTATTGGTGCCTACCATTAAAATCTTGTGAGTGGCGCCGGTTTGGCCGATAAACCGGTTAAATGATCCGCGCCAGATTAAGGCCAGGATGCTGTAAAACGCCAAGAAAATGAAGAGGTTGGCCCGGGGCGTAATTTGGAAAAAAGGAATCAGGTAGAAAAACAGGGCGGCCAGTCCGGCGCCAAAAAGAGCGGCGTACCAAAAAGTTCTCCAGAAGTCCAAGTCGTTTTTTAATGATTTGAGGTCATAAAGTCCGGCAATATAGTAGATTACCAGCCAAAGCGCGAAAATAATTGTAAAAGGCTCCAGGTGCCAGTGGAAAAGCTGGAAATAAGCCAGTTTGCCGTACCGGGTCGTTAGGGCCAAGATTAAGGCGGCGTATAGGACGGCCACATCGCCGGTTAATAGGGTTAATTGTTTAAGTTTTGAGAAGGAATTCATTTGAAGTCTCTTTAAGAATACTCTATTATAAATAGTATGCCAAAAGAATATTTTTTGCCCGCCAGTATTTTAGTCGCCGGAGTTTTGATAGCCGGAGCGGTTATTTACAGCACCGGTTTGAAAAACTTGGATGGCGCTGCCGAGGTCTCTAATAATTTAAACCCAAATCCGCAGCTGGCGGTTTCTTTGGAATTAACCGGCGAGGATGTAATTTTAGGCAGCGCTGCTGCCCCGGTTACGATTGTTGAGTACGGAGATTTTCAGTGTCCATTTTGCGGAAAATTCTTTTCGGAAACCGAATCCCAGATTAAAGAAAATTATGTAAAGAGCGGAAAGGTAAAATTCGTTTATCGCCACTTTGCGTTTTTGGGTCCGGAATCATTAGCCGCCGCCGAGGCCGCGGAATGCGCCAAGGATCAGGGAAAATTTTGGCAATATCACGATGCCTTATACAGCGCCGAAGTTAAGGATGGCCAGGAGCACAATGGTAATTTAAATGAGTCTTTTTTTAAAAGCCTTGCGTCTCAGCTGGGCATGAATCTAACATTCTTTTCCAGTTGCTTGGCCGATCATAAATATGCGGATAAAGTTCAGAAAGATTATGATGGCGGCCGGGCTAATGGCGTCCAGGCTACCCCGACTACGTTTGTTAACGGCACCAAATTGGAAGGAGCAGTTCCGTATAACCAGTTTAAGGCCATGATAGATCAGCTATTAATCGGTAAATGATCCCGCTAGAGGCAACTAAGCCTAAGTTATCTATGCTAAACAAAATTTTAAAGGTAAAACATCAGTCGCGGTTAAATCGGCCTATTTACGACCATCTAAAGATGGTCTGCCTCTAACGGAATGAGGTGGCTTCATTACGGACAATTAATTTTAGGTCTTTGGGTAGCGGTTGCGCCCTGGCTTTTGGGATTTACGTTTGTAACACCGGCTTTTTGGAGCAGTATCGTAGCGGGCGTGTTAATGGCGCTTTTAGCGCTTTGGTCGATGCTTGGAGAAGATTAAACAGCGGGTTATTTGAATAAAAATCATGAAAAAAGTTCTTATCTATTCCACTCCTACTTGCGTTTATTGCAAGATGGCCAAGGATTTTTTTAAAAAAAATAATATTGAGTACCAGGATTTTAATGTTGCCGAAGACGAAGAAGCGAGGGAAGAAATGGTACAGAAGTCCCATCAATTGGGCGTTCCGGTAATTGATATTGAGGGCGATATTTTTGTCGGCTTTAACCGGCCGGAAATGGAAAAGGCGCTTGGCCTAAAGTAATGCTGGATTTGATTATTGTGGGCGGAGGGCCGGGCGGCGTGGCCGCCGGCATTTATGCCGCCCGTAAAAAAATTAAAACTCTTTTAATTGCCGAAAGTTTTGGCGGCCAGTCTTTAGTTTCGGCGGATATTCAAAATTGGATTGGCACGAAATCTATTTCAGGGCTGGGACTCGCTCAAAATTTGGAAGAGCATCTCCGGACGCAACCAGACATTGAAATTTTGGATGGCAATTTGGTTTCCGGCGTTCAAAAAACGGATGGCGCCTTTAAGGTTCAAACTAAAAACGGGAAATCTTTTGAAACTAAAACTATCTTGGTTTGTTCCGGAAGCTTCCGCCGCCGCTTGGGCGTTCCGGGAGAGGATCGGCTGGATGGCAAGGGCGTGGTTTGGTGTTCCACTTGCGATGCCCCGCTTTTTGGCGGAAAAATCGTGGCCGTGGTGGGTGCGGGTAATGCCGGACTGGAAGCGGTGCGGGATTCGCTGGCTTACGCCACAAAAGTTTATTTGCTAAATCGGACGGATAAAATCCGAGGAGACGCCGTTACCTTGGAGGAAATTAAAAAAAATCCTAAAGTAGAAGTTATTTATTGGGCGGAGACTAAAGAAATTTTAGGAGACCAATTTGTTAGCGGTTTGAAGTATTTGGATAAGCAAACTAATCAGGAAAAAGAATTGAAAGCAGACGGAGTTTTTATTGAAATCGGTTCCGTGCCGAATGTGGAGTTTTTGGGAGACTTAGTCCAAAAGAGCCAGTTTAATGAAATTATTGTTGACCATAAAACCCAGAAAACCTCACAGGAAGGCATTTGGGCGGCGGGGGATGTCACTGACCAGGTTTACCGGCAAAACAACATTTCCGCCGGCGACGCAGTGAAGGCAGTGTTAAATTTATATGATTATTTAGGAAAAAATAACAAATAATTTCACTTATACTTATTCTCGCCATGGCGAGAATAAGTATAAGGGGAGGGAGGATGGTAGATTTAAAGGATAAATAATCTTAATAGAAAATTTTAAGTATGCATTATGAAAAATTAGGCCCAATTCAAAAGAAAATCGTTATTTTATTAGCTGGCGGATTATCGCTTGGCTTATCATATTCTCCAGGACAAAGATCGAAAGTATTTAGGGATATTAGTGAAGAATGGGAAAAAGTTAATAGCGGGGTTTTACGCAGGGCAATTGCCGGTTTATATAAAAATCGAATGATTAATCAAAAGGAAGAGTCTGACGGCACCATTAAGATTTTTTTATTGGAAAAAGGAAAAAAGAGGGCTTTGGAATATAAACTAGATGAAATTAAAATTAAGCCATTAAAATATTGGGATAAAAAGTGGCGAATGGTTATTTTTGATATACCGCACTTTAAAAAGAAGGCGAGAGATATTTTGCGTTACCGTCTTAAAAGATTAGGATTTTATCAATACCAGAAGAGTGTTTTTGTTCACCCTTTTTCTTGTAGTGAAGAAATCGATTTTTTAATAGAGTTCTACGGGTTGAGGCCTTACGTTCGACAACTAGAAATTTCAAAAATGGATAACGATTTACACTTACAACAGGTTTTTAAAAAACTTCTTGAATAATTCTAGATAATTAAAGTATTAAAATTCACCTATACTTATTCTCGCCATGGCGAGAATAAGTATAGGTGAATTAATGAGGAATTAGTGGGGATTTATTGGGGTTGACTTGCTAATTTAGATAGCCTAGAATTAAAAACAATTATTTATCTTATATGCGAGAAGGCTATAAAAAATTGTTAGAAACTTTTATACAAAATCCGGTCTTTCACCGCATTTGGCTGATGGTCCGCCTCCCGCTTGTAATTATTCTCGTTCTTTTTATCGGCTTGGTTATTTATCGGATACCGGTGGTAATGGAGCGCGCGAAAACCGAAGAGGTTGTAGAAAAAATACATTCCCAGAAACTTACTTTAGAGGACGTTTTGGGAGAGCGTCTTCCGCCGGAACCCGATTCCGCCTTGAAGGACGCTACCATTGAAGGAATTGACGCGAATAATAATGGCATTCGCGATGACGTAGAGCTTGCTATTTTTAGACTTCATCCTGATTCTGCTCGGATTCGCGCGGCAGAATTGCAATATGCGATGGCGTTGCAGAATGAATTAACGAATGTTTTTAATTCGGAAACGTTAGTGGCGGCTCTTCAACAAACGACTAGGGGATTTTTGTGCGTTGGCGATACGGGATCTAAAGTTAGTCTTTCGGATAGCCAGAGTGTAGTAAACAAAGCTTTTGCTATTACAAATACCCGAAGAGAAGAAGTGGAAGATTTAGTATTGAATACTCCAGCTCGGAAAGACAAGGGAGAGCAGATTTTTGATTATATGACTTCGTATGGAGATATAAAAGGTCCTAATTGCGATATTGATTTAGTGTCTTTACCCAACTAGGTATATTTTATGAAATATTGGATTAGTTTATTTATTTTGTTGGTGTCGTTGCTTCCAAGTAGTGTTTTTGGGGCTTGCGCTATAGACGGAGTTACTGTTGTGTATGTTAATGGAATGCTTACAAGCAAGAGAAATGATGCTGATTTAAATAAAAAACTCCTTAAGGACAATTTTGAGAAAATATCAAATAGAACAGATGTGACTTTTCTCACCGGCTACAATCCCTCGCATCTTGCTGGCGCGGGGGATTTAATTCAAGCCACATCTCAATTACTCGGTTTTTCTATAAGCAATTACGATCTCAATACCATTCTTTTACAAATACATCCGCAAGTTACAACGCGAAAAATTCTTCTTTTGGGCCATTCGCAGGGAACTTTTTATACCAATGAAATTTATAACTATCTTATTAATAACGGCGTACCGAAAGAATCGGTTGGAGTATATAACGTCGCGACACCGGCCAGCTTTGTGTCGGGCGATGGGAAATACGTTACATCTCAAAATGACAAAGTTATAAACGCGGTTCGCAACGCGGCTTTAGGCCTTGGCGTTACGCAACCGCTTCCCGCAAATATTAGTATTCCTCTTACGCAAGAAGAATCCGCCGCCCCTTTCGGAGGACATTCTTTTAGTGGAGTATATCTCGCGAACGATTCAGTCCGGATAGTTTCGGACGTTGAAAATGCTATAAAAAAACTGGTCGCGGCAGAAGTTTTGAACGCGGATGATGGGAGTTGTTTTATTTCCCCCGCTAAGGGTTTGGTGTATTACGCGCAAAAGTCTGTTTTTTCTGTTGCTGATGTCGCGGTCACTGGCGCATTAGCCATCGGAGAAATTACGTATAACGGCGCTCTGGCTACTCTTGCTGTTATTCAAAATGGCGTTGGAAATATAGTTGGCGGATTTTTCGCCAACGTAGCATCGGTGTTTGTAGACGGAGGTGAAGATGGGGGTGGGGACAGCAATTTAAAATTAGCATCGGAAATAGATTTAAACTTAAACGAGGAAGCGGCAGTAATTGATAACTTAGCGGAAGAAGTCCAGAATGTCGGAATAATTGACGCGGCGGATTTAGATTTAGAGCTGGCGCCGAAGCCGGTGGAAAATAAAGCCATAGAAGAATTAACGAAACCGGAGGCGCCGATAACGCCAGCGCCATTGCCGGTTATTTCGGCAGCTAATTCCGCGGGCCAGGGCGAGGTCAGTGCGGCGGCGTGTTCATTCTCGACCGCTAAAGTTCCGACGAGAAATAGCGTCATTATTAATGAAGTAGCCTGGATGGGCGGCCTAAATAGCTCCAGCGATGAATGGCTGGAGTTAAAAAATATTTCGGGAAAGGAGCTGGATATTTCCGGCTGGCAGATAGTAGACCAGTCAGAACAAATTAAAGTAAAAATCCCGAACGGAACTAAGCTAGCTAATAATAAGTTCTTTCTATTAGAAAGAACTAACGACGATACAGTCTCAAGCGTGGTTGCCGATCAAATTTATACCGGAGCACTTTCCAATGCGGATGAGGGCTTGCGTCTTTTTGATCAGAATTGTAATTTAGCCGACGAAGTTTTAGCTAGTCCGGAATGGCCGGCTGGCGATACGGTTACCCGTCAGACTATGGAGCGGAAAACTGATTTAGCGTGGCAAACGTCCAGCGTTGTGTCCGGAACGCCTAAGGCCGAGAATAGCGAAGGTTTGGCGCAACAATCTCAAGCGCCAGCGCCCGAAGAGCCAGTAGTTCCCGAAGAGCCAGCGGCGCCAGCCGAGCCATTAAAAATACTAATTTCCGAAGTTCAAATTACCGGCGGCAGCGGAAAAACTGAAAATGACTTTATTGAATTTTATAATCCCAATAATGAACAAGTTAATTTAAATGGTTATCGTTTAGTGAAACGAACTAAAACCGGCGCTAGCGATACCGGCATTAAGTCGTGGACAGACGACATATTTATTCCCGCTAAAGGATATTATCTTTGGGCTAATAGCGGTTATGCTGATATCGCCGTTGCGCCGGACGTTACTACTTCCGCGACTATTGCCAATGATAATGGCGTGGCAATTCGTTTCGGCGCGGAAGACACGGGAATTATTATAGATAGCGTGGGCTGGGGAACGGCTCAGAATAGTTTTGTGGAAAATCAGCCGTTTTCAGAAAATCCAATTATAAATCAAAGTTTAGCCAGAAAATCAGAAAACGACACCAATAATAATGCTGTGGATTTTATTAAATCCAGCCCGACTCCTAAAAATTCGCAAACTAGCGGCGGTTTTCTAGCCGCGGAAGAGTGGAGCGAGCCATTGGCCGTTATTTCAAATTTTAACGTCGCTTATAACTCCAGTACTCTGGGGTTAAGTTTTTCTTGGGATTCAATCGCCTCTACTACCTATCGTTTATTGGATATAAGCGATGGCGCTACTTCCACGGTGATAGAAACTAAATTAAATTCAACTACAAAACAGTTAACAGAAATCGGCCGGGATTATAAATTTCAACTTTTGGCGTTAAATCAGTCCAGCACTACTATTGCTTCGGCAGAGGCGAGTATTAACGCGCCTAGTCTTTTAAGCAACCTGGCTTTTTATACCGATCCGCGATCGGCAACGGCGTCACCATCGTATCTTTTGGATTTCGGTTTGCCGCAATTTCCTTTTACTGACGTGGGCGGCCGGTGGCACGTAGTGGTTTTTTATAAGAATTATGACGCGCCGGTAACTAATAATCTTATGTGGCTGGATTATTTAGGAACCGCCCCTTATAAAAGCTGGGGGTCCATTGCTCCGAATGGCTTAAAGTTTAATTATCCGAATTGTTTTGGCGGCAGTTATCGAACCACCGGCAATTCTTTAATTTTGCCGGATGCCAGCAATCTCTGTTCGGGAATATCCGGAAATTATGCCAGTTACGCTTTAAATTGGCCTCAATTAGAAGACCGCCAGGTTTTCTTAAATGTGCTTAGCAGTAATTTTGCCAGCGGAACTCCTAATGGGCAGGATTTTGTTACAGCGGCTTTTTACGAATATAGATCGGGCTCTGAGCCGAATAATTATGCCCAGCGTTTTTTGGCCATTGATAAGACCCGTTATTATTTTCAAAATTCTCCGGTGGCGCATTTGCCGCCGGATAATCCGGAAATTACTGACGCGGAATTTGATTCGGATTCCGGCGCGTTGACTTTGCGCTGGGACGCGGTAAGCGACTCGGATTCTTTAGATAACTCAATCACATATGAGATTACTTATGGGACGACTACCGTGGTTACTTCAGCTACCAGCCTGAGCCTTAGCGTTTACTTGGGGGAATCATATAGCTTCAGTATTAAAGCCAAAGATGAATTTGGAAATTATTCTGCCAGCTCTGAATATACTTATGACGTACCAGATTTACCGCTGCCGTTTTTATCCAGCGTTCAGTGGGGTCATTTGCAAAATCCGAATTCTACAATTTTAACAATCGGATTTGATAATTATCCCTTTATGACATCAACTACTACTCCGGGCGCGATAGTCTTTTTCTTAAATCAGCTTCCGCCGGCGAATTACTCTTTTCGTGATAGAAGTTATCACGAAGGAATTCACCTAGTAAGTGATAATAGCGCTTTAAAGTTATCTTATGATTCTTGCAAGTTTGAAAATGGCGGAAAAAAACATGTAGCCGCCACAGCGCTTATTTTTAATGATACGGATTGTCCGGATTTGGCGGCCGGCCCTTACGCCAGCCAGCGATTATTGGATGATATTAAGATTGGAGATACCGAAGCTACGGTAGAAGTTACCAATGCCGACTTGGGAGCGGAAGATTTTATTACGATGGGATTTTATAAACTTGGCCCGCGGGATTGGCAAGACAACGCTAATTTCATTAGAGTAGCCAACTATAACAAAAAGATTTACTTTACCGACTAGCTGATATATACTGATAAGCAGTTTTTTAACTCTTGAATAGGGAGATGAGAAATGCTGAAAAAGATCCTGCTGGGCCTTTTGTGCTTGGAGATCTGTTTTGCGGTTCACGAGGGCGCTCATTTGGTAATGATGCGGGCCAATGGCGTGGAAGTGGAGGAAATGTCTTTTGGCATGGGGTCAGTTCTTTATCAGACGCAGGTTTCGGGTATTAAACTTTCCCTCCGGCTGATTCCAATCGCGGCTTATGTGCAACCGAGCCAGAAGGGCGCGGAAACCCTGTTGGTCCTGCCGTTACTGAATATTATGATAATTTATCTGGCGGGCGTTGCCACGAATTTAGTTTTGGCTTCGCTAGTTTTCCTCATGTTGCGGTTAAAATCCGCTTCGCTGGATTGGCTGATGGAATTTATCCGCTTGCCGAAGAATTACCTCCTGTTATTTAAGGACGCATTCTTGAGCATGGTTACCTTCGGTTTTGTTGCGCCGAAAAATAATGGCGGGCTGGTGTTAGAAAATCAACCGCCGATGTTTTGGCGCTATCTACTTTCGCTCAACCTGATACTAGGCATACTTAATTTATTGCCGGCCAAAATGCTGGACGGCGGACAAGCGTTTTTGCTGGCATTGATGATAGCGCTTCGATATTTTCAAGTGAGCGAACCAAGTGCGGCTTATATTCTCGGAGCAGTTGATTCTCTGATGTTTATTATGCTGATACTGCTGATTTTGAACGGTTTGCCGATGCAGTTTGTAAAAGTATTGAATCCGCCCAAAGAAGAAGAAAAAAATTCCACACCCTGATCTTTCGGGGTGTTTTTTTATGGCAAAATAAAACCGCCCCAATTAAGGAGCGGTGGAGCTTGCCCGATCGCATGCGATTTAGGGCAGGTGAATTCTTGAATAATTTGTTCCAGGTAGGATTCAATTCGGATTTCCGCGGCACGGGTATTGTGAAAGTATTGTTTTGCGCTCCCGCGCCATTTTGGGGCATTGCCATTAATATTTGGCGGAAGGTTAAGCAGGATTTGGGTAAATTTATGCAAATCTTTTCCGGTAGCATAAAACAGGCGGTACATCAGCGGAAAATAGTAAGAATAAGAGTGCCAGTGGGCGATTTTAGTTATGCCTTCATTCCATGGCCAATATTTAATTAGCGCGGCTTTTTTTGTGAAATATTCTGGCTTTGGAATTTGATTTTCGGCTAAAAGTTCCGCTAACGCCGTAAGTTCCGCGTGTTTCTGGTTGACGGAATTTTCCCAATTTAATTTTTCTTTCAACCGCTGATCCAATTCCTTTTCTTGTCCCAAAAAGGTTGCCGCGCCGGCGATTTTGATTAATTCTCCGGACGCTTCTTCCAGATGGTAAGGCAGATTTGCCGTATCGTGCCAATCCTCGTGCAAAATCGTTTCTGCTTGGTCTCGTTGCGATTTTTTCTTTTTCAGGAAAGCGGGCGTTATTTTTGTGCCGCCGGCGAAAACCATATTTATATATAACCAGGCGTCATATCTATCGGGATCCACGCGGGCTTGTTCAAGAGCTTCGGACAAAATTGCAGAGGATACGAACTTTTCACTCATGTCTAAATAAGAAAAAGGAATTCGGGATTTGGGATGATAATATAAACAATGTTGGCCGGTTGAGCTGAAATCTCGGAAATTTTTGGTTTCCTTAAAACCGTATTGCCGGGAAAATTGTTTTACTGATTCGGCAAGATTTCGGAATTCAATCAGTGAATCAGAAGCCGCGCCTATATTCAAAATTAACAGAGTTAAGCCAAGAACTAATCGTGTCCAGCGCATTGTTTATCCCCCAGTTTTAAGTTTTGTAGAACTGGTGATAGACTAACATAAAAAATAAAAACCGTCAAGTAAAAACTTGACGGTCATGTGAACCAAGAGGCGCCATTGAGCCAGGATTGGTTGACCGGATAGTCGCCCTCCGTTCCATAAATCTGGTCGGCTTCCCGTGTTCCGCAAACCGGGCATTCGTAGTATTCATAACCCTCGGTTTGAATGATCAGGCGGCGGTTCTTTCCGTGGGAAAAACAGCGTCCAGACATTCTATTCAAACAGCCGGCCAGCAATAGCGCAAATACAAAGGAAATCAGGCACCAGATTAGACAAATCTTTAAAACGAGGATCAGCCAGTGGGGCACAGCTACTTCTTAGCTGGCCCTTCGGTCAGCCACTTGGGCGGTTCCGCGCCATCCGGGGCATAAACCGCAATATCGGTCCTGCGGCCCCCATTTAGCCAATTCTGGTCAATTGGGCTGTATCCTTTATGAACTTTGAGGGCGTCGCGGTGCTGGCAGGCGGAACATTCGTAATACCAGTAAGCCCCAGATCCGAAGATTTTATGCCTGCGCCAAGCGTGGAACGGGCAGTGATATTTTTGCCAATCGTTCCGGCAAGTAACGATGGTGGCAATCAATCCCAGTATTCCGATAACCACCATGGAAACTACGTAGAGAAGCAGGAAAATCGCCGCGATAGGCATTGTGTTTCCTCCTGATTTAAATGAGCTAGGTGAATCTTAACACAAAAATTTATTTTTGCAAGCTTGAATAAAAAATCTGCCCCATTTTGCGGGGCAGATTTTCTTATTATCCAATAGTTTCGGTGTGATGTTGGACGCAGGTATGTTTTACATAAGGAATTACTTTTGCCAGATTTTTAAGTTCCTGGTCAATCACCGGCACTAAGTCCCGGTAATGGGTGAAATTATATTCTAAATTATTCAGCTTATTGGAAACGTCGTAGAAAAGTCCGTCGCGAGTTTCCTGGTTGTAAACCATTTCATAATAAAGCTGTTGCGGGGATTCATTAAGCGTGGAAAGAAGAACTTTCACGTGTCCCCAGGTATCATCTGCTTCCATCCGGAAATTAGTTTCTAACGAAGAAAGAACATTAATGCCCTCGGTATCGTAATCTTCTGTTACCGGAGTTTCCGGAACTAAACTGATTCTTTGCTGGGGCATTGCCGGTTGGACTGGCGGGACAAATTCTACTTCTGGAATTGCAGTTGAAGCGAATTGAATTTCCGGAGCTTTAACTTCTAAGTCTTGGATATCCGCGAATTGAATAAAAAGTTTTGGCGGTTCGTTTATTTCTACGGCCGGTTGGGGAGCGAAGCGAGTGGCCGGAACTCTTTGCTCTTCAGCTTTGGCCGGAGCGCTAGAAAGCAGCCGGACTTTTTCTTCCAGCATTTTTACTTCATTTTTAACGCCGCCCAGTTCATAGGCTAGCTTTCGCAAGTCCTCTTCTACCTCGTTCCGTTTTTTTCGCTCGTAAAGAAAAAGTTCTTTTAGAGTCTCAAATTTGCCCTTCCATTTGCCGGCTTCCATAGCCAGCTTAACGCTAGAGGAGGCTTCTTGATGGACTTCGCTCCGCATTCCTTCCGGAGCCTCCTCTATCTCTAAATTTTTAGGCCTCATTTTGGGAAATCCCTGCATACATTAATAGTGTAGCAGAAATAAACCAGCCGTAAATAGGAAACTACTAACAACCTTTATTAATAAAAAATCCGCCATAGGCGGATTAACTTTCGCAAGAGTGAGGGATTCGGGGTTAGTTTTAGGGCAGGAAAACGTAGCAGAATTTTCGGACTTTCTGTTCAAGCTGGGGCATTTCTTCGTCATTGACGATGGTGCAATCCGCGGACATGCCGATTTTCGGAATAGCTCTTTCGGTTTCCGCCTCTTCTTCTTTCATGAATTGTTCAAAAGTGGCATTTTCTTCGCCGGCTTTTTCTCCGCGTTTCTGGCTGCGGGTATGCCGCAGTTCAGCCGAAGCGGTTACGTAAACCAGCAGATTAGCCGGAAAGGAACGGAGCAGTTTCAAATCAGATTCCCAACGAATGCCGTCCAAGATGACGATATCGGCATCCATAGTTTTTATCCGGTTTTGAATAGCTTGAGTCAGAGTTCCGTCGCCAAAGGTATTGCGCATAGCTATGGAAAGCTTTTGATAATTCTCTCGCGTCAGTTCCAATCCCCAAAGTTTCAGTGAATCAGTCAAGATATCGGAGAATTTGGCATATGCTATTTTTTTATTAGGCAATAAGGATTTAAGAATTTCGGTAAAGGTTCCCTTGCCGCCGGCTTTTTCGCCTACCAGTCCGATGACCGTTTTCATTTTCTGAATCCTCCGCGTTTTTAAGTATCTGTCTGCTATAATAAAACGATGATAATAGTTTTGCAAGATGTCCGCAGTGTGCATAACGTCGGTTCAATTTTTAGAACTGCTGATGCTGCTGGGGTGGAAAAAATTTATCTCGGGGGAATTACGCCGGAACCAGTAGACCGTTTTGGCCGGCCGGATCAGCAATTTGTAAAGGTATCCTTGGGCGCGGAAAAAACTGTTGCTTGGGATGCTTCGGCTCGCTCAGCACGAGCAACTTTAAAGTTGCTCGAAAGATTGAAAAAAGATGGGTATACAATCTTAGCGGTTGAGCAGAGTAAAAAATCAATTCCGTATTTTAAAGTAGTCCTTCGACGGGCTCAGGATAAAAATAAGCTAGCGCTTATTTTCGGCAATGAAGTTAATGGGCTTTCATCAGCAATATTAAAAAAAGCAGATAAGATTTTAGAAATTCCCATGCAAGGGGCAATGGTTCAACAAGCTCACCATCCGCGGCGGCTTGGCCGCGGAAAAGAATCGCTGAATGTTTCCGTTGCGGCCGGAATAATTATCTTCCATTTTATTTATTAACAAGGTAAGATATAAAAATCTATGAATCAGAAATTAAAAATCGCCCAGATAGCGCCGCTTTGGATTCCAGTTCCACCTCTGACATACGGGGGAACAGAATTAATTGTTAGTTTATTGACGGAAAATTTAGCGAAGCGCGGGAATAAAGTAACTTTATTCGCTACCGGGGATTCTAAAACTCGAGCTCGGCTTATTTCGATTTGGGAAAAATCTTTATGGCGGGCTAAATTAAATAGTCCGCACGCGGTGTGGGGGTTGATGTTTAATAAATTACTGAATACCGCGAGCCGTTTTGATGTTTTGCATAATCATACCGGATTTTATATTTCCCCCTTTGTCCGTTTTTTTGAAAAACCGGTGGTTACCACTATCCATCGCCCGATTTCTCCGGAAATGCTGCAAAATTTCCGGATGGCGCCGGAAGTTAATTATGTCGCGATTTCTAAAGATCAGAAGCGCTCGGCTCCCAAAATGAAGTTTGCATCGGTAATTTATAACGGAATAGACACAAAAAAATACCATTATCGTGATCATGCCGATGATTATGTGTTGTGGCTTTCTAAAATTATTCCAGAGAAAGGAATTATTGAGGCGATTGAAGTGGCGAAAATGGCAAAAGAGCGGTTGATTATCGCCGGTAATATCCCCCCGGACGATAGCCGTTTTTTTCGCTACGAAGTTTTGCCGAGAATTGATGGAGATCAGATTAAATATGTGGGCCCAGCTGATTTTAAAAAGAAAATTCAGTTATTACGGCACGCGAAAGCCTTGCTTTTTCCGGTATCGCGCCGGGAGCCGTTTGGTTTAGTGGTGGCGGAAGCCCAGGCCTGCGGCACGCCGGTGGTAGCTTACCCGTCCGGTGCTATGCCGGAATTAATTCAAAGCGGCCGGACCGGCTTTTTGGCGAAATCCAATTTAGAAATGGCTTTGGCGTTAAAGCGCATTGATCGAATTAAAAGATCGCATTGCCGGAAATTTATAAAAGAACACTTTGACGCGGTTAAAATGGTAGACGCTTACGAAAAATTGTATAAGAGCTTATTATAATAGTAGAACCTATCCCAATAATATTTCCTAACCGCGTTGCGGAAATAAATGCCCAGATTTCAAGGCGCGACGAAGAAATTGTGGCCATAGCCACATTGAGGAGGAGCAACGGAGAAATATGGCATTTAGGCCGCAACCCTTTGAGATCTAGTAAATTTTGTCCATAACATCGTTACTTGGGCTCGACGTAGCCAAGCTACAATTTCGCCCCCCCCCCCCCCGTAGCCTTGCTCTGAATCAAAGTTTACTAATATCGCGATTGGAATTATTATTGGGATAGGTTCTATGAAGAAATTACGCATAGCGCAAATCGCGCCGCTTTGGCTGACAGTTCCGCCAAAAAAATATGGCGGCATTGAAAGAGTGGTGGCTTTTTTATGCGACGAATTAGTGAAAATGGGCCATCAAGTGACTTTATTTGCCGCTCCGGGCT
Source organism: bacterium (assembly GCA_030700025.1). Taxonomy (GTDB): domain Bacteria; phylum Patescibacteriota; class Minisyncoccia; order UBA6257; family 02-FULL-45-10c; genus JAUYKI01. The sequence continues at coordinate 19,252 of JAUYKI010000013.1, forward strand.
CTAAAACTAAAGCTAAATTAGTCTCCGTATTTCCGACGCCGCTTTTAGAAGCCGGAATGTCTTGGAATAATCCGATGTGGAACTTGCGCAATCTCTCTAAGGCTTATGAGGTGGTAAATAACGGCCCATTTGATATTGTCCATACTCATTTAGACATCTGGAGTTTATTTTTTAATAATCTTTCCAAAGTCCCTACGGTTTTGACTATGCATAATCCGCTTCGGAGGAATAATGCCGACGCGAATTTAAATGACCGGGTGCGGCTGTTTTCCGAAGAAAGCCGGAAATTAAACATGGTTTTTATCAGCCAGTCCGCTCAAAAGCTGGCGGGCATTAAGTTTCCAAAAGCGCGGGTTGTTTATAACGGCATTAATTTAGACCATTTCAAATTTCATCCTAAGGGCGGAAGCCACTATGTCTGGATTGCCCGCGTTAATAAGCATAAGGGCATTGAAAACGCGATCGCGGCGGCGGAAAAAACCGGCAACAAATTACTTTTGGCCGGCCGGCTGGATCCTTCCCAAAGGCAATATTTTAATGAAAAAATTAAGCCGCGCTTGAATAGCAGGATAAAATATGTCGGAGAATTAAGCGAAGCCCAGCTTTCGGATTTTTACGGTCCGGCCAAAGCGCTTTTATATCCGATTGAATGGGAAGAGCCGTTTGGTTTGGTGGTAACGGAATCAATGGCTTGCGGCACGCCGGTAATCGCTTATCGCCGCGGTTCCATGCCGGAATTGATTACTCACGGCCAAAACGGATTTGTGGTAGATAATATGAAACAGATGCTCGCCGCTATGAAAAAAATAGATTCCATTGACCGGCAAGCGGTTCGCAAACAGGTAGAAGATAATTTTTCCAAAGAAATTATGGCGCGGAGCTATGAAAAACTTTATTACGATATTTTATCCCGTTAGAGGCAACTAAACAAAAATAAATTATGATAATCAAAGCCCAAAATAAAAATATGTCGATTGTAAATAAAGCGGCCAAGCTACGGTCGCCTTTGGCGACCTGCCTCTAACGGGATGAGAAAATTACGCATCGCTGTCATGGTTTCCGCCCATTTTACGACTCCGTTGCCAAAGGGCATTGTTTACGCGCCAATGGATATCGCGGTGGAAGTTTCCGAGGGGCTGGCCAAGCGGGGGCACGCGGTGGATTTTTACGCTCCCGCCGGCTCTAAAATAAAAACGCGGCGGGTAGTCAGCGCCGGCTTAGAGGCCTTGAAACAGCGGGGTAAAAAAATTCTAACCAGTTCTAATATCGGTTTCGCGGAAACCGGAAAAATTTTTAATCTTTGGGACCAGTATCTTTTAAGCGAGCTTTATAAAAACGCGGAAGCGGGAAAATACGATATTATCCACATTCATCCGATTGACCGGGCTTTGCCGCTGGCCAGGGTTTTTCGGAAAACGCCGACGGTTTACACGATTCATGACCCGATTTATCCATGGCGCGCGGAAACATTCCGGATGTTCGCGTCTCCGAATCAGCATTATGTTTCCATTAGTAATTCCCAGCGAAAACCCGCTCCAGATTTAAATTATTTAGCCACCGTTTATAATGGAGTTCGCATGAACGAGTTTCCATTTTCTAAGAAGCGCGGTGATTATCTGCTTTTTGTCGGACGATTGATTAAGGAAAAGGGCGTTAAGGAAGCGGTGCGAGCGGCGCTTCGCGCTAAAGAAAAACTGCTGATTATCGGCCCGCGGACAGAAAGCCGATACTGGAATAGAAATATTAAACCTTATTTAGGAAAACAAATCCAGTATCTTAAACATGTGCCGCGGGAAAAGCTTTATAAATATTATCAGCGCGCCAAAGCAACGCTGGTCCCGATTCTATGGGAGGAGCCGTTTGGCTTGGTAATGGCTGAATCTATGGCGTGCGGCACTCCGGTAATTGCTTTCAACCGCGGTTCGGTCCCGGAATTAATTGAACACGGTAAAACCGGTTTTATTGTAAAAAATGTCCGGGAAATAACCTTAGCAATTAAGAAGCTGGATTTTATTAGCCGGCAGGATTGCCGTCAGCGCGTTGTAGATCACTTTAGCACCCAGCGGATGATAGAAAGATACGAAGAGGAATTTTTGAAACTTGCCAATAATTCATGAAAAATTTTGGCGTTGGTTTGGCCATATTTTTGGTGGTTTTGGCTTTAGGCGGAATTTATGGCTTGCTGGCCCAAAATAAGCCGGAAGCTTCCGAAGAATATAAAAGAAAAATTTGGATAGGGGAACAGTTGTTTTTGGCGGAACTTGCCGATACCGCGGTGAAGCGGAATAGCGGGCTGTCCGGCCGGGCCAGCTTGCCGGAAAATCAGGGATTGCTTTTTGTTTTTCCCCAAGCGGGCAGTTATGGTTTTTGGATGAAGGGCATGCTGATTCCGCTGGATATTATTTGGATCAGGAATGATCAAGCGGTTGGAATAGAAAAAAATATTCCGGCTGATTCTGTTAATACTTATTATCCGCCCGAGCCGGTTGATAAAGTTTTAGAAATTAATGCCGGTTTAGCGGATAAATTGGGTATTCAAGCGGGAGACGCGGTATTATTAGAATAATGGAACCAAAAAGAATTTTCGGATTGCGGAAAAATGTTTTTTGGCTGGGCATAGTCAGCCTGATTAACGATTTTTCCTCGGAAATGGTTTATTCGGTTATGCCGGCTTTTTTGACTGTTGTGCTGGGCGCGCCGGCCGTGTTAGTTGGTTTTTTGGAGGGTTTTGCCGATGCCCTGGCCAGTGTTTTGAAAATTTATTTTGGCTGGCTTTCGGATAAGCTGGGCAAAAGAAAATCGCTGGCGGTTTCCGGCTATACTCTTTCGGTGGCGACTCGCTGGTTTTTGGCGATGGTGGTTGGTTTTTGGCAGGTGTTTCTTCTCCGCGCTATTGATCGGATTGGCAAGGGATTGCGGGATTCGCCCCGGGACGCCTTAATTGCCGAATCAGTGGATCGGCACGAGTTGGGAAAATCCTTCGGCTATCACCGGGCCATGGATACTGTCGGGGCGATGCTGGGCCCGCTGACCGCCGCTTTTTTGCTGCCGATTTTCCTGAATGATTATCGGCTGATTTTCCAGGTGGCATTTTTAGCCGGTATTTTCGCGGTACTAAGTTTTATTTTTGTCCGGGACGTTCCGCGGCCGAAGGCGGCAGAAAATGTTCAGCTTAGCGAACGATTTAGTTTTTCCTTGAAGCCTTTCAGCGGGGTTTTCAAGCGTTATATTTTAGCGGTTTTTATTTTTGGATTGGGCTCCATGCCGATAACTTTAATTTTATTGAAAACGCAGGAAGCGGGCTTGGGCAGCGCTTTTATGCCGCTGATTTATTTCATTTCCAGTTTTACTTTTGTACTTTTTGCCATCCCGGCCGGAAAGTTAGCGGATAAGATAGGCGACCGGAAATTAATTATTCTGGGATTTATCATGGCTATTTTGTCTTATTTTAATTTTGCTTATTTTTCTTCATTAGCCAGCGTGATTGCGGGCTTTGTTACTTTTGGCTTGTATTCGGCGATGACGGATGGCGTGCAAAGAGCATTGGCGAGCAAGCTGGTTCCGGATAACCGGTTAGCGGCCGGCCAGGGGTTTTTAAACGCCGCCATCGGATTTTCTTCTTTATTGGCGGGCGTGATTGGCGGCGGAATCTGGACCGTCTGGGGATCGGACGCCGCGTTCTTATACGGATTAGTGATGATGATTATCGGATTATTAACATTTATCGGTTTGAATAGCCACGGTAAAGAGTTATAATTTCATTATGATTCGCGTCGCAATTAACGGTTTTGGCCGGATTGGCCGATTATTTTTCCGGCAGATTTATGGCCAAAAAGGGGTAGAAATTGTCGCCATCAATGATTTGGGCGACATTGAAAACCTCGCTTACTTATTAAAATACGATTCTGTTTACCGGACTTACGATAGAGAAGTCGGCTTTGAGCGGGATGCCGGCAACGTTAGCGGAACCATTTCAGTGGACGGTAAAAAAATAAAAGTTATCCAGGAAAAAGATTTAGCTAAGCTTCCGTGGAAAGCCATGAAAATTGACGTGGTGGTGGAGGCTACCGGGGCTTTTGAATCATTTGAAAAAGCGGCGTTGCATGTTACTGCCGCCGGAGCCAAGCGGGTAGTAATCTCCGCGCCCGCTAAAGATGAAGAGGGCGTAGCCGGCGGAAAAACTATTTTGGCCGGATTAAATGAAAAAGATTATCCAACCTGCAAGGTTTCATCCAATGGTTCTTGCACCACTAACGCAACGGCGCCAGTGGTGGCGGTAATGCACGAATCAATCGGGGTTCAAAAGGCATTTTTAAATACTACCCATGCTTATACGGCTACTCAAAATTTAGTTGACGGGCCGACCAGAGGAAAAGATTTTCGCCGCGGCCGGTCTGCTTCAATTAATATCGTTCCTTCTTTTACCGGCGCGGCAATTTCTGTCACTCGCGGCATTCCGCAATTGAAAGGAAAATTTGACGGCGTGGCATTGCGGGTTCCGGTAGCTACCGGTTCTATGGCGGTAGTCACTTTTTTAGCCAAGCGGAGAACTACCGCGGAAGAAGTAAATGATATTTTTAGAAAATCTGCCGCTTCCAAGCGCTGGAAAGGAGTTTTGGGGGTAAGCGAAGACCAGCTGGTTTCTTCGGATACGGTGGCGATGCCCTACGCCGCTTTGATAGACCTTCAATATACTAAGGTAGTGGATGGCGATTTAGTGACGGTTTTTGCCTGGTACGATAATGAATGGGGTTATGTTACGACTTTGGTTCAGCATGTTTTAGGAGCCGCCAGATATTTATAATTTCTAATTCACCTAATAAAATTCTTAATAACTAAATGCCAAAATTGGGAATTAGAAATTTATGAAGATATATCTTGCTTCTGACCACGCCGGTTTCCGTCTCAAGGAAGCGGTTAAAAAATTTTTATTGAAGAAAAAATATCAGGTTAAAGACCAGGGAGCCTCCTTTTTTGTTTTAGACGATGATTATCCGGATTTCATCAAATCGGCCGCTAAGGCCATTTCTAAAAATCCAAAAGACCGGGCTATTATTTTCGGCGGTTCGGGGCAGGGCGAGGCTATTATGGCTAATCGTTTTAAAAATGTCCGGGCGGCAGTTGTATATAAATACGATAAGAAAATTATTACGCTTTCCCGCGAGCATAACGATGCCAATGTTTTATCTTTAGGCGCGCGATTTTTAAAAGAAAAAGAAGCGCTGGCGGCGATTCAGCTTTGGCTGAAAACCAAGTTTTCCGGAGAAGCTAAGCATAAAAGAAGAATCGCTAAAATTGATAAATAAAAATCTCCGCAATGCGGAGATTTTTATTGTGGGGTTGATTTTGTCCGGGATTTGTTGTAATCTATTAAACAGCATTTTGATAGGGAGGTAGCGTATGCCCCTGCAAACTTTAGTTTTGGTTCGGCACGGAGAGAGCGTCCGAAACATCGGAGAAGACTCGCGGCGCTGTTCGCATTGCTACAGCGACGAAGCGGACCGCCAGCGTGTCGGCGTTAATTCGGATCAGCTGATTCCTTTGTCGGAAAAGGGGCATCAGCAAGCTAAGAAAGTCGGCGAGATTTTGAGGGATCATTTCGGCCGGTTTGATTTGATAGTGAACTCCGGCTATGTCCGGACTCGCGAGACCACTGACGGAATTCTAAGCGCTTATGTGCCGGACTATAAACGTACCGCGCCGATTTGGGAAACTTCGCTGATTCGCGAACGCGAACCCGGATTGATTTATTTTTGGACTGAAGCGGAAGTACAAAAGCACTTTCCCTGGTTTCTGGATTATTGGAAGAATACCGACGTTCTTGATCGGCTGGCTCCCGGAGGGGAAAGCTTGCTGGGGATGTCTACGACCCGATTGCCGCTATTTTTGCGGGAACTGGAAGATCGGACGGCCAATTTTTACGGCGCTAAGGTTTTGATAGTGGCGCATAGCCGGGCGATTCAAGGTTTGCGTTCTATTCTAGAGGGATGGAGCTATGAACAATTCCGCGACGAAGCCATCAACCATTATCCGCCCAATGGCTCGGTCACGGTTTATGCCCGGGAGCAATTACAGGATCGTTGGCGTTTGGATGTCGCCAATAAAGTTTTTTAATCCGCCTAAGGCGGATTTTTTGTTATACTTATGGGATGTTAGTTATTCCTTCTATTAATGTTAAGAATTTCCGTGATTTTAACAAAAGATTAAAAGAAGCCGAGGCCCTTGGCGCGAAATGGGCTCATGTGGATGTGACAGATGGAAAATTCACAAAAACTAAACTTTGGAACAACTCACGAGAGTTAAAAGTTAAAAGTTTAAAGTTAAAAGTCAATTTAGAGGCTCATTTAATGGTGAAAAATCCGGACGCGGTTTTAGGCGATTGGCTGAAAGCCGGAATTAAAAGAATAATTGTTCATGTGGAATCAGCGAAAAATATTCCGGCGATGGCAAAAAAATGCCGGGCAAAAAAGGCAGAGTTGGCTTTGGCGCTGAAGCCGGATACGCCGATAGAAAAAGTTTTGCCGTACCGGAATTTTATAAAACAAGTTTTAGTATTATCGGTTGTTCCCGGACCGGCCGGACAAAAATTCCAAAAAAGCCAATTGCGGAAAATTCAATCTTTGCGGCAAAAAATGCCCAGTGTTAAAATAGAAGTAGATGGCGGAATTAATTTAGCAACCGCCAAGCTGTGCAAGCGGGCCGGCGCCGATATTTTGGTTTCTGCCGCTTACTTATTTAATAGCCCTAATCCGCGGCAAGCTTATAAGACGTTGCGAAAAATATAATCATGGAGGCATTACACGATAAAAAATTGGCTTTTTTGGAAGAAATGGCCAATAAAATCCGCCAGGATATTATAGAAACTTTGGTGGAAGCCGGTTCCGGCCATTCGGCTGGGCCGCTAGGAATGGCGGATATTTTTACCGCTTTATATTTTCATATTTTAAACCACAATCCTAAGAAGCCGGATTGGCCGGATCGGGACAGGGTGATTTTATCCAATGGCCACATTTGCCCGGTGCTTTACGTTGCCATGGCTCATGCCGGTTATTTTCCGGTGGAAGAATTAAAAACTTTACGGAAGCTGAATTCCCGCCTGCAGGGGCATCCGCATCGTACAGCGTTGCCCGGCGCCGAAACTACTTCCGGACCTTTGGGTTCGGGCCTGTCCCAATCTTGCGGTATAGCTTTGGCGGCTAGATTGGATAAAAAGAAATATCAGACTTATTGCCTGATGTCCGACGGCGAACATGATGCCGGAAATACTTGGGAAGCGGTAATGTTTGCCGGAAAAAACCGGTTAAGCAATATCACGGCTATTTTAGACAGGAATAATATTCAGATAGACGGATTTACGGAAAATATTATGCCCCTGGAGCCGTTGCGGGATAAATATGAATCTTTTAATTGGCACGTTATTGAAGTGAACGGCCATAATTTTGAACAAATCGTATCAGCGGTTAATGAAGCAAAAGCGATTTATGAAAAGCCGACCATGATTATCGCGCATACGATTCCGGGCAAGGGTGTAAGTTTTATGGAAAATGATTTTTTATGGCACGGCAAACCGCCGACTAAAGAGGAGGCATTGGCAGCCATGAAAGAATTGAGGACGCTGGAGGGCCGGATTAAAAGCGAACATGAATGATGTCCCAGAGCGTTAAATTTGTTATAATAAAGATTAAATCAAAAAGGTCGCTAGTTAATAAGAGTAATTAAAGATTATGTCGAAATTATTACATTGGGTCGCGGTAGTATTCTGGGCCCTTTCGATCGTAGCCTTAGTTTTGGCTTGGGTAGCGGTTTATCGCCGAGGTTTAGTTATTGGATTGGAACCGTTGGCCTGGTATTGGAATTCGTTGATCTTCGGGGTTTTGTCACTGGGATCTCATCAGTGCACCGAAGGCAAGTGCATGCCAACCAGCAGTATGTAACACAAGAACCTATCTAATGGGATAGGTTCGGGGTTCTCGAGAACTTTTAGTCCTGCCAAAATTTGGCAGGACGCTAAAATTCTTGAAATGCCCGGTACTACAACTTCAATCGTAGCCACCGCGGACAATATATAAAATAAATCCATGTTTAATCAAACGGTCAAGGTAATTAATAATTCAAGCAATGCTTAAGCATTGCAATTGAAGTTGTAGTACCGGGATGTTAAATCCTAAAGCAAAATTAAATCCGAAAGTTTTGGAATCGGACATTGAACAAAAGCCGACCCGTGATGGTTACGGCCAGGGCTTGGTAATTGCCGGCGAAGCTGATCCGAACGTGGTAGTGCTTTGCGCGGACTTAACCGAATCTACCCGTTCCGAAGGATTCGCTAAAAAATTTCCGGAACGCTTTTTTGAAATGGGAGTTGCCGAGCAAAATTTGGCGACCGTAGCGGCTGGCTTGGGAATTTCCGGAAAAATACCTTTTATTTCTTCCTACGCGGTTTTTTCGCCCGGCCGGAATTGGGAGCAAATCCGCACCACTATTGCCTATAACGACTCCAATGTAAAAGTTGCCGGCGCGCATGCCGGTGTTTCCGTTGGTCCGGATGGTGCTACTCACCAGGCGATAGAAGATATCGCCACGATGCGGGTAATGGCGAATATGAAAGTTTTTGTGCCTTGCGATATGATTGAAGCCCGGAAAGCAACCATAGCGGCGGCTAAAATTTGGGGGCCGGTCTATTTGCGGTTTGCCCGGGAAAAAACCCCGGTGTTTACTTCGGAAGCAACCCCGTTTGAGCCGGGCCGGGCGGAAATTTTTTGGGAATCGGAAAAGCCGGAAGTGGCGATTATCGGCTGCGGGCCGCTGGTGCATAATGCTTTATTGGCGGCTAAAGAATTGGAAGCAGAAGGAATCAGCACCATGGTTTTAAATAATCACACGATTAAGCCGATAGATGAAAAAAGAATTATTGAAGCGGTTAAAAAATGCGGCGCAGTTGTAACCGTGGAGGAGCATCAGATCGCGGGAGGGCTCGGCGGGGCAGTGGCGGAAGCGCTGGCGAAAAATTATCCGGCGCCGATGGAATTTATCGGCATGCAGGATACTTTTGGCGAATCGGGCACGCCGAACGAATTGATAGAGAAATACGGCATGGGCGTAAAGAGCATCAAGGAAGCTGTCAAAAAAGTTTTGAAGAGAAAAGAAAAATAGTTTAGTTTCTTATTCTCGGGCAAATTACTTCTCGGAAACAGAATAATCCGGCTCCAACGGCCGGATTTTCTTCGCCCTCGGCGAACCATTTTTTGTTAACGGAAGATTATAACAAAAAAACCAAGCTGGTTCGCCTGCGGGATGTTCCTCAAAGTAACTTGCTCTCAAATAACTCATATTGACATTTTAGAGAATATAAACTATAATTCTTCATAGTTTTTTGAAAGGAGGAGAAACGATGAAACTGGGACGGATAGCGTTGTTAATGATGATATGCGTATTTGTTTTGGCGATTACGGATGTTGCGTTAGGTATAAAAATTGAACCCAAATGGAAAGACTTCGCCCGTTTTTTTATCGATGGAGTAGTCGCTGTTTTTCTTTGGGAAACGGTTAAGAGATAATGGGCGCAGTGAAGATCCTTTTTTTGTGGAAGCTATTCGTTATTCAAGTCTTAGACCGCGATTAAATCGCGGTTTTTTGTTTTTCAAGTTGATATAAAGCTCCGCCATGGTTGCCGTAGGGAACATCCCGCAGGCGTATTTTGCTTGGACCACAAAATACGCCGAGGGCGAAGAAAAATCAGCCGCTGGAGCTGATTTATTCTGTTTCCCGTAGGCAATCTGGCGGAGCGAATTGTGTTATAATTTTCCATATGCACGACATTGTGACCATTGGCTCGGCTACCCGGGATAATTTTCTAAAAACCGACTATTCCCTTATAAAGTGGCCAAAAACTTCCTCCGGCAAGGCCATTGCGCTTCCTTTGGGGGAAAAAATCGGGGTTAAAGATGTTTATTTAACTATCGGGGGCAACGCGGCGAATGCCAGCGTTACTTTTGGCCGGCAGGGGTTTAAAACCGGCTGTTTCGGGAAAATCGGCAATGATTTATCCGGCCAAGAATTAGTCAGCCGGCTTAAAAAAGAAAGCGTTAATCCATTTTTTGCGGTTTCCAAAGAAAAACCGACCGCTTATTCGGTTTTGCTTCTTTCTGGCGATCATGGCGAGCGCACTATTTTAGGCTATCATGGCGCCGCGGACACATTAGTTTTAAAAGATATTCCTTGGAATAAATTAAAAAGTAAATGGTGGTATCTTTCGCTTGGCGGGGAATCCGATAAATTTTTAGAACCACTTTTGGCTTTTGCCCAGAAAAATAATATTAAAGTGGCTTTTAATCCTAGCGGACATCACATCCAGCATTACCGGAACCGCGTTTTGTCCGCTTTAAAATATTTGAGCTTTTTAGTGGTTAATGAAACCGAAGCCGCGAATTTAGTCGGGATTTCTTTTAAAAAAGAAAACGAGGTTTTTAAACGGCTGGATAAATTAACGCCCGGCATCGTGGCGGTAACCAGCGGACCGAAAGGAGTAACGGTTTCCGACGGCCGGAAAATTTATAAAGCTGGAATTATTAAGGAACAAAAACAAGTAGACCGGACTGGCGCCGGAGACGCTTTTGGTTCGGGTTTTACGGCGGGTTTAATGCGAAGTCAATGGTCAATGGTCAATGGTCAATGGTCAGCGGATGCTATCCGCTACGCCATTCGGCTGGCGACCGCCAATGCCGCATCCGTCGTGGAGCATATTGGCGCTACCGAAGGAATTCTCACTAAAAAAGACTTTGAAATTAATCCGCGCTGGAAAAAATTGAAAATATGGATAACCACATTGAAAAAATAGCCAGAATTTTACGGGTAGACCGGCGCGTGCTGGAAGAATTGGAATTGGGCCTGGAAAAAGTAACCGGCCGGATGGGAGTTTTAAAAACTATCGCGGAAGAGAATGACCGCTTGCTTTCGGAAAAATTGAGCATTCTGGGATTAAACCGGAATTCCCGCGCGATTGAAGTTTACGATGCCCTTATTAGTAAAATTGAATCAGATGATTTGGCGCTTTTAAAGTATATCGGCCTAGAAAGAGACAGTTCCGCTCAGGCAAAGCGAACCGTGGAGTTTGTAAAAAAGCTTCATACTCCCGCTACCGGACTTTTTTTAAAAAAAGAAAAAGCCAAGCAATTTTTAATCGCGGAACCGCCGAAAAAGATTTTGGCAGCTTTAGGATATAAATACGTGGAAGAAATGCTGCAAAAAGAGGATTTACTGGAAGTGTACAGCGCTTTGCGGTTTTTAGAGGACCAGGAATGGCAGAATAAAGTTTTTTTCAAGCAATATGAAACTCTCCGGCCAGATGATTTTGAACAAAGGCAAATTGAAGTCCGGGTTTTGGGCAATAAATGGGCTAAGGCGGCGGAAAAATTCGTTGCCAAGAAATACCACAATATCAGCCACCTTAAGGAGCTGGGCGTGATCTTCGTGGTGCCGGTGTATTTGGGAATTTCCGGGGAAACTTTGCGGTCCGTCAGCTTGCTCCTCCATTATCTAAACGAAGTGAAGTTTTATTCCACTGTTTTTGAAATCATTAAGAACGAAGATAAATTGTTCGCTTCCCGCCTAGTTTCTTTATTGAGGGGAGATGTTACCGAGGGCCGTTTGCCGCTGATTGTGAAAGAAGCCTGGCAGCCGAGATTTTTGGTAGTGCAAAGATATTTGTCTAAAAATGACGATAATGACTGGCGGTTATTTGAACCGCATATTAATCCGGAAGCCATTCATTGGCAAAAGGCCGAGGAGGAAATGGTGTCCATTAATAAAAAGATTCCGGATTTCGCTAATGGTTTGGATTTTTGGGAAAATTTGGGAACAGTGGGAGATTTTTTTAAGACCGATGTCGGGACAAATGTTTTAGTGAGTTTTAATTTAGTGGATACGGTGATGGCGCTGGTAAAGCGGCGGGAACTGCTCAAGTACTTGTATCATCAACAGGAAGCTTTGTGGAATAAAATTTTTGCTCGTTATTTTGGCGCCCATCGTTTAACAGAGGTCAGCACTAAGTATATTTTTCGGGGCTGGTTTGAAGTTTAATTATTTAAATTCCAAGTACCAAGCATCAAATAACAAACAAGCACTAATGACTAAAATTTAAATGACCAAAACATGTTTGGAACTTTAAAAATTAGAATTTTGAATTTGTTTGGGATTTGTTATTTGGAATTTAAAATTATTGAGATATAATTAAAATAAGAATATGAAAACCTTGCGTCAGATAATCACTAATGCCGCGAATCGAGGCGTAGCAGTTGGGCATTTTAATGTAGCAGAAACCTCGGTTTTGAAGGCGGTTTTTGAATCCGCGAAAAAATTAGGCGTGCCGGTGATTATCGGCACTTCCGAAGGCGAAGCCGGATTTTTGGGGCGGAAGCAGGCCGCGGCCTTGGTGAGAAGTTTGCGGGAAGAATATAAATTTCCGATTTTTATCAATTCCGACCACACCCATTCTTTTGAAGAAGTGAAAAAAGCCGTTGCCGCCGGATACGACGCTATTTTATTTGACGGCGGAAAATTGCCGTTAGCGGAGAATATCAGGCAAACGAAAAAAGTAGTCCAATATGTTAAATCAAAAAATAAAAATATTTTGGTGGAAGGCGAACTGGGCAATATCGGAAGCGGATCCACGATCAGGAAAGAATTTCCGAAAGGAGCGGCTATCAAGCCGGAAGATTTAACGAAGCCGGAAGAAGCCTTAAAATTTGTAAAAGCTACCGGTGTGGATTTGCTCGCGCCGGCAGTGGGGAATATTCACGGGATGTTTAAAAATGCTCCGGAGCCGGCCTTGGATATTGAACGCATTCGGGCAATAAAAAAAGCGGTAAAAATACCCCTGGTTTTGCATGGCGGATCTGGAAATACTAATAAGGATTTTAAAGCCGCCATCAAAGCCGGAATCAGCATTATTCATATCAGCACGGAATTGCGGGTGGCGTGGCGAAAGGGGCTGGAAAGAGGTTTGCGGGAAAATCGCGAAGAATTGGCGCCGTACAAGATATTAGCCGAGGCAGTTGCGGAAGTTGAGAAGGTGGTATATACTAAATTACGACTTTTTAATTAATAATAAGGAGATGGATCCCGTTAGAGATAGGCCGCCAAAGGCGGCCGCAGCTCGTCCGTTCTAACGGTATTCCAAGTTTTTAAATTAAAAATAAAGGTTAATAATATAAATCTAATTTAGTTATCTCTAACGGGATGGAATTAAACGTTCAAAAACGCAGTGTTCTGGGCCGCAGCGTTAAGGCCTTGCGAAAACAGGGATTAGTTCCCGCCGAGCTTTATGGCAAGGGTGTGGAAAATTTTCATTTAAGCGTTCCGGCCAAAGAGTTTAAAAAAGTATATAAATTAGCGGGCGAAAACACCGTGGTTAACGTCATGCTAGACGGCAAAAAATACCCGGTTTTAATTAATGACGTTTCTTTCGATCCTTTGTCCGGCAATGTTAAAAGCGCGGACCTTTATCAAATCAGAATGGACGAAAAGCTGAAAGTGGGCGTGCCGTTGGAGTTTGTCGGCATTGCGCCGGCCGTTAAGGGAGAAAACGGTATTTTAGTTAAGGCTTTGCAGGAGGTTATGGTGGAGGCCCTGCCAATGGATATTCCTCGCGACTTTAAAGTAGACTTGTCTAAATTGGCGGCTATCGGACAGAGCTTTTATGTTAAAGATTTATCAATTCCGTCCGGAGTTAAAGTTTTAGTTGCTCCGGAAACCGTGGTAGCAACCGTTACCGCTCAGGTTACTGAAGAAGAAGAATTGGCAATGCGGGAGGCCGCGGGCGTTGGAACTGACACTATTAAGGTAGAAACCGAGGAAAAGAAAGCGGAAAGAGACGCGGTCAAAGCCGCGACTTCGGAAACGGCAGCTGTGCCGGCTAAGGAGGCTTCGAAAACTAAAGAAGCTCCAAAGAAGTAAATTAACCCCGTTTTCTAACGGGATGGTATAATCATTAATATGAGGCTCAAACCTCGGATTTTGGCTGATTTACAGAGGCGGGGCGCTCCCAGCCCTTATTCCAGGCGCTCGCAAAGGGTAAATCTTAGCCAGTCAAAAATAGTCAGAATACCCCTTATTCGTTTTGGGAAAATCGCCATTTGGACGATGGTTTTTTCATATCTGGTTTTTGGTTCGGTTTTGGCGCCGATTGATTCCGGACAGCACTCCTTGGCCGCCCAGAACGAAGAAGAGCGCCAGCAATTGGAAAAACAGTTGTCCGAATTGGAATCGCAGATTGACCAGTATCAGGGCACTATTGACCAATACCGCAGCGAAGGAAAAAACTTAGAAGGCGAGATTGCCCAGCTTAACGCCAAAGTCTCCAAATTAAACTTGCAAATTAAAGCCATTACCATAACCTTAAAAAATTTAGACAGCGAAATTGAGGTTAATCAGGGCAATATTTCTTTAACTCAAAGCGAAATAAATAAAAATAAAACGGTTCTGACGCGCGCCTTACAAAGCATTTATGAAAATGGCAATTTAAGCATGACGGAAATTTTATTAACTAACCCCAGCTTAGCCGTATTTTTTGACAACATTAATAATTTAATGGGCATTCAGGAAAGTTTGCGCGGCACTTTGGAAAGGACCATGGAGTTGCGCGATAATTTAGTAGACGCCAAAGAACAATTGGCAATTAAGAAGAGCGACGTCGCCGCTTTGAGGTCTTACCAGCTTTCTCAAAAAATAACCATTGATCAGACCAAAAAAGAAAAGAACAGCGTTTTACAAGTTACCAAGGGCCAGGAATCTAAATATCAGGACCTGCTTAAAAAAACCCAGAAAACCGCCGCGCAAATCCGCAGCCGTTTGTTTGAACTTTTGGGCGGCGGAGAACTGACCTTTGACGAAGCGTACAAGTTTGCCAAATTTGCTTCCGACGCGGTGGGTGTCCGGCCGGCGCTGATTCTGGCGGTTTTGGACAGGGAATCCGCTTTGGGCCAGAATGTGGGCCGATGCACTTATCAAAAAGCCATGCATCCGACTCGGGATATTCCTGTGTTTTTGGCTTTGTTGGGAACTTTGGGCATCAACCCTGATTCAATAATGGTTTCCTGCGCCAATCAGGACGGAGTTTATGGCGGCGCCATGGGCCCGGCGCAATTTATTCCTTCCACCTGGGAGATATATAAAAATAAAGTAGCAAGCATAACCGGCAGTAATCCGGCTTCGCCTTGGCGGAATGGCGATGCCTTTGTGGCAACGGGCTTATATTTGAAAGACGCTTATAATTCCAGCTCTTGCGTTAACTACGCGAA
This sequence comes from bacterium, assembly GCA_030700025.1. Lineage (GTDB taxonomy): Bacteria > Patescibacteriota > Minisyncoccia > UBA6257 > 02-FULL-45-10c > JAUYKI01. The sequence goes on from JAUYKI010000013.1 coordinate 34,544, forward strand.
TGAAAACAGCCATATTTCTTCGAAACAGCTTTTGCGGGAGCGTTGCGCCGCGGCTAAATATTACGCCGGCGGCCGCTGGTACACCTATCGCTGGGCATACGGCCAGCCGGTAGTGGACCGAGCGGACAGTTTCCAGAAAGACATTGATATATTGAATTCTTAAGAATTTAATATAAATTTCTAATATCTAATTCCTAATTTCTAAACAAATTCTAATAATTAAATATTTAAATTTCAAAACCCTTGAGTTTTGAGATTATAGAAGCGGCTTTTCAGCCGCTTTTTAATTTGAGTACTTGCGATTGACATTTTAAATTTTCTATGTTATTTTAACCAATAGTTAAAGTTTGAGAATTAAATAAGGCTAAATCATCCTAAACCGCAAAGCGGTCGGATGATCGCCCTAGGGCGTACGTGCGTACGCACGGGCTAGCCCGATCCGCCAGCTGGCGGATTTAGGGAGGAATCCATGCAGAAATCTGACCAGAAGAGTCCGACATCGGCCACGGAAGGACTTCAGGAATCGGCTTTGAAAGAGCTAACAACCGGATTGAGAGAAATGGATGAAATTTTTTTCCGAATGGGTACAACGCCAAGAAAGTGGCGGGATTGGCATTGTTTGCCGATCCGTTCCCGGAGAGCGAAATTCCAGCATATTTTAAACTTGGTCATACGGTCGGCCCGGCAGGATAAGAAACGCGTCCGGTGCTGGACGCTGATAAAGCTGGCTAAGCATTTAAAGCTTTTGAAGGGAGAGCCTTTGGAAACCCAGGAGCTTTATTTGAGATTTTTGGATATTCATTTGCATTACCCGGAAAAAAATTATTTCGCCAAAGTTATCAGTAATCCGGTTGCTAACGATCGTTTACTGGGGCAAATCGGAATGCACAATTTTCTTTTAAAGGATAAGTTTAAACAAGCCGGCCTTTCTTGGGAGCGGTGGCATCGGAAACGGTCCCGGGCTTTTAGCGTGAATATTCCCAATCATCCTTCGCAATGGGAACGGCTTAAGTCCGAATTAGATCGACTTTCCGGAATGTTAAACCAAGAACATCCTTTGCGGGCCAGCTTGCAAAAAGATTGCATGGCCTTGAAGCAGAAGAAAAAGGAAATCATGGAAAGCCGGATTGAACTGCCGGGGACGACTTCGGGATTTTTCCCTAAATTTTCCCAAGGATCCTTGCATTTAATGGCGAAACGGCCTAAGGAGTATGCCTCATTATTAACGGACGAACAGCTGGGGAAAAAGATGGAAGAAGTAGTCTCGCTGACTCGGGAATTAAATGAACCTCGCCAGCGGAATTTTAAGGTTCGGCTTTGGAATAGGGGCCTTTGGGGGAATGTTGTGGCCGGAAACTGCGTTGGTAATTGTCTGTCTATCGGAGATAAGAATGTTTTTCCGGCGACTCTTTTGAATGCTCCGGGGAAAAAGCGGCCAGCCGGAATCCTGGATTATTTGGTAGATATGGGAGTACAGGTTGCCGAAATTGTGGAAAAGAAAGATAAAAACGAATATGTGGCGGTTCAGACTTATTTCTTCGTATTTCTGGACCATGGCCAGCCGGTTTTAATGGTGGATTCGATTGAAGTTCACCCCTTGTATGGCATTGATCGGCGCAAGTCTCTGAATTTGAAATTGCGGAATAAATTGTTTGATTTTCTGAAGCGGTACGCGCGTTCAGTCGGGATTACTCGGGTCGTGCTTGGAAAAAATGGGCCGGTTTTAAAATCAGGACCGGATAAGGGCGAGCGGCATCAGATTCAAAATGATATAGATGTTGGGGGTTTGCCGGTGGTCAAGATAGATAAAATAGAGAAGCTGGGCGGTTACTGGAACCATCAGCCTTACTTTTTGGAAAGTCTGGGCGGCACCGAAGCGTATGTTATCGTTTAATTTTAGAAGCGGCTTTTCAGCCGCTTTTTCTTTTTTTGATTATCGATTCTAAATTCTAGATATTAATTTCTAGATTCTTGTTTATTTATCTTCTTCAAAATCGCGTCCAAATCCCCACCCAGCACCTTTTCGATGTTGTGTACTTTCACATTAAAACGATGATCAGTGATTCGGTCGTCCGGGAAATTATAGGTGCGGATTTTATCGGAACGGTCGGCCGAGCCGACTTGCTCGCGCCGGGCTTGGTCTATATCGCCGAATTCTTTAGAGCGCTGGATTTCAAAGAGTTTTGAGCGGAGCATTTCCATGGCTTTTTCGCGGTTGGCGTGCTGGGACCGTTCTGATCGGGAGCCGACTACAATGCCGGTTGGTTTATGGGTAATGCGGACCGCAGTTTCTACTTTGTTTACATTTTGTCCGCCCGGTCCGCCGGCGCGGGAAAAAGAAACTTCCAAATCGCCCAGGTTGATATTTACTTCTTTCGGCTCTACTACCGGCAAGATGGCAACGGTGGCGGTGGAGGTGTGGACCCGGCCGGCTTTTTCCGTGGCCGGAATTCTTTGCACCCGGTGCACTCCGGATTCCAGCTTCAGGGCGTCATATACGCCTTCGCCGTTAATTTGGGCAATTAAAGTTTTATAACCGCCAATCGTGCCGGGATTGGAATCTAAAACCGAAAAACCCCAGCCTTTGGAAGCGGCGTATTTTTGATACATTCTGGCTAGGTCGCCGGCAAAAATTGAAGCTTCATCGCCTCCGGCTCCGCCCCTGATTTCTAAAAAGATTTTTTGAACCATACTTATGAGATACTAATATACGAATTCATTCTAATGATACGAATAATACTAATTTGTATCCATTAGCATCATTCGCATGCATTAGTATATTGGTATCGCAATGATTACTTTTTCTGTTTTTTTACCCGCGCCTTCTTGACTGCTTTAGTGACGGCCGCGGCTTTTTCTCTCCGGGCTTTAAAGCGCTCTAATTTTCCGGCGGTATCCAGCATCTTTTCTTTGCCGGTAAAAAATGGATGGCAGTTGGAGCAAATTTCCACGTTAATCTCCGGTTTGGTGGAACCAATCACAAAGCTGGCGCCGCAGGCGCATTTCACTTTTGCTTTCGGGTGATATTGAGGGTGGGTATCTGTTTTCATAACAGTTTTCATTATATACATTATTTTAAAATTGACAAGAGGGGTATTGGCGGTTATGATTTTACGGCACTTTGTAAAAGGAGGAAGAGAAATGAAAAGCGAATATCGGATCCGATATATGCAAGAGACAGGGCACGGACCACTTTACGGCACTTTTGCTTTTAAGGAGATTATTCTGGAAAGTACGACCCGGGGAGGAGCCCGCAGAGAATACGCGGCCTGGAAGAAAAAGAATTTACAGCTCACGGACATTTTCGTCCCTGAATTAATAGAAATCAATACGCTAGATAATTAATTCCGCTTTGCCGAATGGCAGCGGATTTTTATTTATAGGAATTATTGACAAGTTCAAGAAAAAGGTATAATATATTGTTAGTTCATTAAGTGGGAGGCAGAAGCCATGGCTGATGGAGACGATCAGTTTCAGGATCAGTTTAAAGAATGGCTGAAGGCAACGGATAATGACGGGTTAACCGAATATGTAATCCGTTATCTGGAAAAGTCTAAGAGCCATATTGTTTTGGATGTTTGGGAGTTTAAAACTTTAAGCCTGGGCCGAAAAATTTCTCGAGGCCAGGCGCTGAAGCTATATATGGAATGGAAGCAGAAAGACGCCCAAGGCTTGGATATCAAAAATCCCGAGCTGATGGAATGGCGAATTGTTGCTAGATAACTCCGATCCGGGTCGGAGTTTTATATTTCTTGTTACCCGAAAGAGGAATAGCCGAGACCCTTGACAGGTTATCGGCGATGCCTATAATAGCTATATGAAGAAATAGAGGTATTGAAAATTCAAAGTTTGTTTAAACGCATCCGCTTCTGTTCTTGTAGTGAGGCCGAGAATAGAAGCGGGTGTATTTTATTGACTATTAACCAAATGACTGCGGACTATTAACAATTTATTTTGTTAAAAGTTATAAGTTATTAAGTCAGTGAACGCACGCCACTTTGAAAAAAATAATCTCTGCGAGAGATTATCATAGTAATCTTTATTACTTTTTGTACGAAGTATTAAGATTACACATACCCGCAATCTTTATTTTTTATGAAGATTGCAGAATTGAAAAATTTTTTAGTTGTCCCAATTGCTTAGCAATAAAATGCGAAGCGAAAAGTCTATTTTAAAAATAGCAGAAGTTCCTTGCGACGAACTCGTTCGAGGGTTCATTGCAAGTGATTTCTTCAAGAGGATTTGATCCTGGTCCAGGATGAACGCTGGCGGCGTGGATAAGGCATGCAAGTCGAACGGGTTAGTTTGCGATTACATCAAGAACTGATCAGTGGCGAACGGGTTAGTAACACCTTGGTACATACCTCAAAGACGGGCATAACCAGCCGAAAGGTTGGGTAATTCCCGATGGTCTCGCAAGAGTAAATCTCGCAAGAGGCTTTGAGATTGGCCTAGGTCCTATCAGCTAGTTGGCGAGGTAATTGCTCACCAAGGCTATGACGGGTAGGGGGGCCGAGAGGCTGTTCCCCAACGATAGCACTGAGACACGGGCTATACTCCTACGGGAGGCAGCAGTCGTGAATATTCGACAATGGGCGCAAGCCTGATCGAGCGATACCGCGTGGTGGATGAAGTGCTTCGGCACGTAAACATCTTTT
>JAUYKI010000015.1 GCA_030700025.1 bacterium
CCGCCAAACACTTCCTGCAATTTTGCTCGAGTAGCCGGACCAACTCTGCCTACTGGCGACACGCCATATTTCGTCTGGAATGCCCTTACTGCCCTTTCGGTAGCCGGACCAAAGAATCCGGTTGTTAGCCCTTCCGGATAAATTTCTTTATCTTGAGATAACAACTGCTGAAGCCGATTCACATCATCACTCTGATTACCTCGGACTAAATCAGTATTAAAGACTGGGGAAGCCACTGTCGCAACCGGAGAGGATTCCGCAACAGCAGGAGCTGCCGGAGTAACTGGCGTTGTTCCGCCAAACACTTCCTGCAATTTTGCTCGAGTAGCCGGACCAACTCTGCCTACTGGCGACACGCCATATTTCGTCTGGAATGCCCTTACTGCCCTTTCGGTAGCCGGACCAAAGAATCCAGTTGTTAGCCCTTCCGGATAAATTTCTGTATCCTGGCTTAATAATTCTTGAAGACGCCTTACGTCATCGTTTTGATTGCCTCGGACTAAGTCCCGATTGAATCGAGCTCGTTCGGACGCATTTAACAAAGCAGCTGTTGCTGGAGTGGCTGGAACGGCTGGAGAAACGGTAGGAACTGCCGGAGTAGCTGGAGTTGCAGGAAGATAACTTCCGCCGCCGCCGCCGCCGCCACCACCGCCGCCTCCTCCTCCACCACCCCCACCAAGACCAGAACAAGTCTCAGTAGTAGAAGGCGTTACGGTAACCGTAACTGTTCCAGAATCTTGAGCGGCAAAAACGTCTAAAGTAGACTGATTAGCGTCACAGGATTCTTCTTTAGTAATTGGATTATCCGCGGTAACAGTAAACTTCCTTCTATCCGCGGAAGTAACGCCAAAAGATTTGCTGGTGCTCAAAACAACTTCAAAGTTAGTAGCGTTGACCGTAATGGAATCAATAACCCGTTCAGCGGCGCTCACTACTAAATTATAGTCGCCAACCGTAAGAGTTGTTACTCCACTGCCGGTGATAGTTACATCATTCGCGGCAAACGTAAGCGAAGTAGACATTATCAATCCGACGACAATTGATAGATATTTTTTCATAAAATTTATAATTCTAAACTTTTAACTTTTTACAATCTATATTCCTACACTACTAACTCTATTCTATTGGCAATCGCCTGCTTCCCAAAGCGCTATATAAGCTGTGCCGCCGCGGAAAGAAGTCGTAGCCGTACCAAAAACATCAGACGGGGCGAAATACATTCTATAATTCACTCCGTTTGTGCCTCTGATTTGAAGACAACCGCCATTAATGCTGTCTGCTTGCAAGGCAAGAGTGGTGGTAGCAGTGCTGGTAGCAGTCGTTAAACTATTTTTAAACAAAGCAGCACCAGTAACATTTAGGGTGCTGGAAGCGTTCAGAGCGCCGCTAACGGTAAGATCGGCAGCGACCGTTGAAGACGCAGTGGAAATATAGCCGGTCAACGTGGAAAGACCAGTAACCGTCAAGGTTCCCGCGGTAGCAAAATTTCCGCTGGCCGCAGTAACAGTTGCATTGCCATTCACGCTCAAATCACCGCCAATGGTTGTAGCTCCGCTTACAGCTAAAGTGCTGGAGGCGTTAAGATTGCCGCTAACTTTAAAATCGCCCGCAACCGTGGAAGATCCGACCGAAATAAACGCGCCATTCATAGTTACCAAACCAGTCAGAGTAGAAGTATCGCTGACTGTCAGCGTACCGCCCGTAGTGATATTTGTACTAATTGTGGTAGCGCCTGATACAACGCCCCATACGACCAACAAGGAAAGAACAACTGCGAAAGCAACAACAAAATATTGCTGTTTTCTGCTTAAAACATTACTATTCATAATCTTTAATTATGTTTAACTTTTTCCTTCGACCTGATTAATTTTAATAATTACATTAATAATACCACCGCGGGGCTAAAAACCCTAAAAGTCGAGCTGTGGATAACTAAAAATCCCCCAAATCTAGATTGGGGGGGTTATCCTGAGTTTACCGAAGGATTACTTTTATTTTCCCGCTTTAATCTGCTGAATCAGCTTTAAACCATCCTGAGTAAAAGCCGGATTCATTTGAATCGCCTCTTCTATGATTAGAATAGCTTGTTGCGGCTGGCCAGCCAGCATATAAGCTCCGGCTAAGTTCACCCTATAATCTATGGTTTCAGGACTATACCGAACTAGGGCTTTCCAGACGCTGATTAACCGCGGGTAATTCTTAACTTTAGAATAAATTTGAACCAGCAATACATCTGGCGCGTCAACGGTGCCAAATTCCTCAATTAAAAGCCGGTCAGCTTCCGCTTGCTGATTATTCAAAATATAAACTAAAACTAAATTCATCCGCGCCTGGCGATAACTGCGATCATAATCTAAAGTTTTTTCTAAGATTTGAATAGCGCTGGCATAATCCCCCTTCTTGATATAGACATCAGCAATTTCAAAATAAATTTGCTGTTTTTTAGGCGATAATTCCGCCGCCTGATTAAAAATTTTAATCGCGTCATCCAATAATCCAACCCGGCTATAAATAGTTCCTAAAAATAAATACGACCGCGGATCCGCCGGATTTTCCAAAACGCTCTTTTGCGATTCCGTAATGGCGGATCTCAAAATTTGATCTTTTAGGTCAGCGTCAACCTTAGGCGATCCGCCGGCATCAATGGCAAACCGGACAAACTGCTCCCTAATTTCAACATTGCCGAAAGTATTATAAGCAAGGGCTTTTTGATACGCGCTGAAACCGGCGGGAATATTCTGGCCTTGAACCACCAGGGCGTTCAATAAAGTTAGATTGGCTTGCAGGGGCTTCCAGTTAACAAAGTAGAAAACAACAGCGGTCGGCAAAATTATAGCTATCATTAACATGAACATTTTATTCACAGATATGGATGTTTTTTCTTCTTTCAATTCCCGAGAAGTATTAACACTGTGCGCGTAAGCTAAAATTGCAAAAAATCCCAAATAGGTCGCTATCTGATCAAAGACTACTAAATTATGAATCAAATAAGCGAGGAACAGAGCGAAAAATAAAGTTAACTCTTCCAAAGAAATTTTCTTTTCCCGGTATGATTTCCAAAAAAGAAAAAGGGCGGCTATCAAAATTCCCAGATACGCCAAAAGGCCTAAAATCCCCGCATTAACCAGCCAATCAAAAACTATGCTATGCGCCCGGTCAAACCAAGGCTCCTGCTGCCACAATTCCGCTTTAAAATGCTTGGCAAAAACTAAACCGAAATTATCCGGACCCCACCCCAGCAAAAAACGCTCTTTAAATCCCTCCCGGGCAACATCCCACATAATAAAACGGGAAGACACGGTTCTTTCCGTGAGCGATAGCAAAGTTAAGCGGGAAAGGGCAAAATTATTTTTAACCAAATCTGATTCCCTCCCCAGCCAAACAACTGACGGAACAACTAAAAATAGAAGCAAAATGCCCAATAAGATTTTTTTATTCAAAAAGGTGGTCTCTTTTTTGCGGGAGAAAATTAAATAAAAAATGCTTCCAAGCACTACGCCGGCTATCAAGGCCAGCGCCGGTCCCCGGCTGGCAGTCATAAAAATTATAAAGGCCGTAAAAAGCGCCGCTCCCAAATAATAAAATTTGAGCCATTTTTTGGAAGCATGCAGCCATAAAAATAACGCGATTCCAAAAACAAATAATAAATAGGCGGCTAGATAGGTCGGATTGCCGATAGTTCCATCCGGCCGGCCGATTCCGCCCTGTAAAGAAACTAAATAGCCCAGTCTTTGAAAAATGGCGTGAATATTTTCTACCAATCCCGCCGCAACAAATAAGTTGAAAAATATCAGCCAGTCCTTTTTTTGAAAAACGCTTCCCAAAACAAGAAAATAAGCGCCTAGGTGCAAATAAGTTACCAGCCCCTCCATTCTTTCATAGCCAGACCAAAAACTTTTAAATGGATTGGCGCCAAATGCGGTCGCGAGCGCCGTTACTAAAATAAAAATCCCTACCGCCCAAGCTAAATAAGATTTCCGCGGCCGGTATTCTTTATAGAAAATAGCTAAAAAGATCCAGGCGGCAAAAACTACTTCCACGATTATCCGGAAGGCAAAGGCCTTGCCGGTAATATACGGAAAAAATAAAACCTTAGAAACATATAAAGGAATAAAAGGAGTAACAAAAAGGCCGATGCGAATCAGCCAAAGACCGATATTTTTATATTTATTAACAGGCATTAAATTATTCTATCCTACTTTTACCCGATTACCTAAACTGCCGGATAGACTTTACGACATATGAAAATTCGCTAGGCTTCATAGTAGAAAAAAACGGCAAAGATACAATTTCTTTTCCAACCTTCTCGGCCACCGGACAAAAAGCCGAAATCCCTAATTTCTTAAAATACGAATGGTGATATACCGGCGGAAAATGGACGCCGGTGGTAATTCCTTTTTCTCCCATATATTTTATGAATTTATCCCGCCGGCCATTTTTAATCCGAATAACATATAGCCAATAACCGCTATGGGTATAAGACCGGTCTTTGGGCGTTGCCAGCCATGAAATTCCTTGAAGTTCTTTATTGTATCGGGCCCGAATCTTGTCTTTTTTAGACAAGGCTAGCGGCAATTTTTTAAACTGCGCCAAGCCGATAGCGGCCATAATATCATTCATATTATATTTCCATCCTAATTCCGCAACATCGTAATGCCAGGAATATTTATTATTACCGCTAAATCTTTTCCAGGTATCATTGCGGGATCCATACCAGCGGAAGGCTCGTAATTTTTCCGCCCATTGAAGGCTATTAGTAGTCAGCATTCCTCCATCACCGGTAGTCATATTCTTTTTCGCCTCAAAGCTAAAACAGCCGATATTTCCAAAAATTCCTACCGGCCGGCCCTTATATTTAGTTCCCTGGGCATTGGCGCAATCTTCTATCACATAAAGTTTATACTTTCTGGCGATTTTCATTATTCGGTCCATATCACAGCTATGGCCGCCGAGATGAACCGGAATTACCGCTTTGGTTTTAGAAGTAATCTTCCGTTCAAAGTCTTCCGGATCCAAGCATAGAGTATCTTCTTCTACGTCGGCAAATACCGGGGTTGCCCCATTATATAAAGCGGCGTAGGGCGTGGAAATCACCGTAGTGGCCGGCACAATAACCTCATCGCCCTTTTTAATTCCAAGGGCTTGCGCCGCAATATGAAGAGCAGCGGTGCAGGAAGTAACGCCGATCGCGTGCCGAGCGCCGATAGATTTAGCAAATTGCGCTTCCAGCTCTTGCGTTTTGGGACCGGCGCCCACCCATCCAGTTTTAAAAACCTGAGCTAAATTTCTCAGTTCTTCTTTTCCTAAATTCGGTTTAAAAAGCGGAATTTTCATAATTTATAACAGACTATTAGTATAACCCAACCCCTATTATTTAAGTAACTATTTTTTATTGATTGCCCGAAAAACAATTTTTTTCATTCTTTTGCGCAAAAATGGCAGAAAAAATGCCGCCATCCGATCCAGCCGATGCTTCCAGCCATAAAATCTTAGAGCATCCGCGCCTTTATAACCAGCGATTTCAAAACCGTGATTTTCCAATAATAGCTTCATTTCTTCAAAATCAAAAAAATGGTCTTCTACCGGCTGAATATTTTTCCGCTGTTTAATATAGTTTTCAAATAAAATCCATTTTTTATTGGGAACGGTAACGATAAAAACTCCTCCCGGACGAAGAACTCTTCTTATTTCTTCGAGCGCTTTGCCAAAATCCAGCAAATATTGAAAGGTATCTACCATAACCGCGAAATCAAAAGAGGAATTCGAAAATTCCAAATTTTCCACATCGCCTTTTAAAATCCGCGCCTCGGGAACATTGTGTCGGGCCATTTCTAACAGCCGATCGGATAAATCGATGCCGGTTAAGCTCTGGATATTTTTGCCTCCCCGCCGTCCGATATTTTTCAAAATCACTCCCTGGCCGACTCCAGCCTCTAAAATATCCCCCGAAAAACTCAGTTCAATATCCAAAACTTCATTATAAAAACCCTCTGAAACATAAATTTTTTCGGCAATTTTATCATAGCCGCGGCCGATCTCTTCTTTGGTTATATTCATTTGGTATTTAATTTAATAAGGGCGCTTTCAAAAATTTTCATATAATTTTCTATGGTATAAGGAGCGATAATTTCTTTGGACCGTTCTCCGAATTTTTTAACTAATTCGCCGCCATCTAAAAGCCGTAATATTTTTTCCGCCAAAAGATCGCTATTTTTCGGTTCAATCAAAAATCCATTTTCTCCCTCTTTTACAAAAACCGGTATTTCACCCACCCGAGAAGCAATAATCGGCCTGCCTTCTTTCATAGCTTCTAACAAAGCAATGCCGATGTCCACTACGATTGCCGGCTCAATATAGATATCCGCGTAAGGTAAAACGTCTTTGATATCCATCCGACCCGGCAAAATAATTTTATCTTGTAATTTGTAATTTGTAATTTGTAATTTGAGATCCATTTCTAATGGTCCCCAGCCTACTATTATAAAATATACATTATTAAATTTTTCTAAGACCTTTGCCGCTGCCTGAATTAAATAACGGTGGCCCTTTTCTTCCACCAACCGGCTAACCGTTAAAACCAGCTTAGCATTTGCCGGAATATTAAACTTTCTAAGAAAATCCTCTCTATTTAAAGCTGGTTTTGCAAAAATTAAAGGCGGGTGGTATAAAACAGAAAATTTATCCAAACCTATCCTCTCCTGCTTGGCAGTAAATTTCTTTACCGCTTCAGCGTCAGTAAAAATAATGCGGGTATATTTAGCCAATATCCTATCGGTCCATATTTGCCACCTTCTTTTATCCGGATAAAGATTATGCTCAAAGCTGACAATGGCCGGAACGCCGGCTAAAATAGCCGCGGCGCGAACAATTAAATTAGCGGAAAAAAGCGAGGTTACTACAATATCAAAACGTTCTTCTTTTAAGAATCTGCATAATTTCCACCAAGCGCCTAAATCCAATAGGTAATGAAAATTAAATTTTTTCCGCTTTTCTTCCGCCAGGGTCAACTGGCCCTCAAGGCTTTCCTTTTGCTCCGGAAATAATGTCAAAAGATAGGCATCAAATTTATCCTTGCTGATAGTCCGCAATTGATGGACTAATAATTTTTCCGCGCCGCCGGCGCTTAGACGGCCAATCGCAAAAAGGATTTTTATTTTCATCTCATATAGAACTTTTTCTGACCTTTTTTGGTTACTCGCCAAAAAAATAAAAATCCCTCACACGATATGTGAGGGATGAAATATTAAAAATAATATATATTCAGGAATTTTCTAAAAACTTCTTTGACATAATCCACTACCTCCAACGTCATGCCGTGATGCGCGCCGATTACCAAAGAATCGCTCATGACCTTGTCGGCATTATTTAAGGAACCAACCACTCGGCAAGGCGTACCCTTATAAGCGGGGTGGCGCAAAACATTTCCGGCAAACAAAAGACGGGTCTGAATATTATGATCTTCCAAGAATTTAATCAGCTCAAAGCGTTTAAATGGGGCGCCATCTCTGATAGTAAGCGGGAAAGCCAGCCAGGTCACTTGAGCCTTGGGGTGTTCTTCGGGAAGAATAAAATATTCTTCATGCTGTTTGAAAAAATCCATCAAGGCGTCAAAATTGCGTTTCCGCGTTTCAATTACTCCATCCAATTTCTTCAATTGGACCAGTCCAAAAGCGAACATCATTTCCACGGGTTTTAAATTAAATCCCATGTGAGTATACGTAAATTTCTTATCGTAATGAACGCCGGTCAAATCCGAAGTAAATCTGTCCTTCAAGTCTTCGCTGTCATTCAAGGCCGCCCTTCCCCATTCCCGATAAGCGTAGGCAATGTGGGCAAGGTCCGAATCTTTAACGCAGACAATTCCGCCGCCGCCGCCCGCGGTAATGTGATGCGAAGCGTAAAAGCTGGAAGTCGTGATGTCGCTGAAAGCGCCAGTCGATTTCCCGTTAAACTTGCCGCCAATCGTATCACAGCTATCTTCAATCAAATAAAGTCCGTGCGTTGCGCAAAAAGCCGCCAACCGCTCCATGTCATTAAGATTTCCCAAAGTGTGCGGAACGATGATCGCCTTCGTTTTTTTTGAAAGCATATCTCCCAGCATATCCAAATCCAAATTATAAGTGCCAAGTTTAGAATCGGCCACCACGGGAATCAGGTCATTAATCAAAATCGCGCTATACGTTGTGGGAAAAGTGCACGCCGGAGTAATGACTTCACTGCCCGCCGGCAAATTTAAAATTTTCAATGCCAATAGATTCGCCGTAGATCCGGAATTGACCACAATGCCACGCGACTGTCCGAAAATCGCGGATACCTTGGCCTCAAATTCAGCCACCGAAGCGCCCATTCCCAGCCAGCCCTTTTTTAGGCACTCAACCACCGCATCCACTTCTTCATCGCCATAAACCGCCTGAGCGTAATAAACCTTATCCTTGCCCGGCGTAAACTTTCCAGAAGCGTTAAAAACGCCGTAATACTGCTTTTTCGATCCTTGGCCCTTCATAGTTCCTCCTATTCGTTTTTGGTGAGCTATTGTATAGAACTAGGGAGATATTACCAAGGTTTTTTAAGAAAGGCAATGATTATGACAGACCCCTGACCAGCCGGGCTAAGCGCCTCACCTCTTGAACCTGCTCCTTTAACAAGTCCTTAGGCGGGTGATTTAGCGAAAAATACTTTCCTTTTTTCAAAGCCCCAGCCGGCCGAACAACAAATAATAAGATAAGTTCGTGGCCCCGGGAACTATTTTCTATAAAATAATTAACAAACCGCGGGGATTTAATCTTCATTTTTAATTCTTGCCGGCTGACCCTTTTCAAGACGTCCAGCGGATTTTCCTTATACCGCAAAATACTGCCGGGAATATGCCAGCCCTTATAAAATTCGTCGTTCCGGTAAGTTAAAAGCAATCGCCGGTTGTCCGGCATAACCGCCAGATTAACCGCCACCATGGGCACTGATTTGCACAAGGCAATAAAAACCGGATAAGGGGCCGGCAAACGGACTTTTTTTAAAAGCTTTACTAAATTCTGCGTTTCTTGTTTATTCAGCGTCTGGCGAGCCATCTTTTTTTAAAAAATTATTTCGCCTTGTAGTCGTTAATAATTTCTTCCACTAAGCCCATAGGCCGGCGCTTCACTTCTTCAAAAATAATAGCGAGATATTCGGCAATCGCGGACAAAGACAATAATTGAACCGCTCCTAAAAATAATACGACTAAAGTAATGGAATATGCCCGGGACTCCGGAACTAGAATCGTCAAAGGAATAAAAGCAAGAATTGCTAAGGCGGTAAGCACGACTACCAATCCGGCAATATAAGAAATCCACTCCAGAGGCTTATAAGAAAACGAAAAGATCATTTTTTTCGCCCACTGGACATATCCCCAAAAACTAAAATTGCTCACCCCGGCAAACCGCTCGGTATGAGTATAGGGAATGCCAATACTGCGAAAACCGGCATACGCCCGCATGCCCCGGATATACCGGTTTACTTCCTGGAAATCATTATTAATGATATCTAAAACTTTCCTGTCAATCAGCGCGAAATCACCGGCGTCCAAAGGAATATTAATGTAAGACATCTTTTGGAGGGTCCTATAAAAAATTTTATAAAGAGTGGTCCGAATGAATCCGCTTTTCCGCTTGGTTCGCTGTCCATAAACTACCTTGTAGCCCTCCAGCCATTTTTTAACAAACTCCCCAAACAGCTCGGGCGGATCTTGAATGTCGCCGTCTATCGTAATAACTGCGTCGCCGGTGGAATAGCGCATGCCGGTAGTATAAGCGGCCTGATTGCCGAAATTGCGGGAATGGCTCATGACAATCACCTTTTTATCTTCGCTGGCCAATTGGCGCAAAACCTCCAGCGCGTTATCCGGACTGTAGTCATTCACATAAATAATCTCATAATTAGGGGAGATCGAGCCCATCGCCTTGGTAACGCGGTTATACATTTCTCGGACGCATCCGCCGTCGTTATAGCAAACGGTGACTATAGAGATTTTTTTATTAGTAAGCATGGCGCTGAAAAATTATTGATAAGAATAATCTTATACTACTGCTTGAATAATTTCAACAAATATCTATAATTGGATTATGAAAAATGATTTTAAGGCATTACTCGCCTTAATAGCAACTTACACAATAGGAAATTTTCTCCTTCTTTTAAATAGAGGATTATATTGGGACGCTTGGCAATGGATGGCTCTTTTAGAAAAAAAAGAGTACTCGCCGATGTGGAGCCTGACCGAACAGTCCAGATTATACACCCACTATTTTCTTTTGCGTCCTCTGGAATTCCTTGGTGATCCGATTTTTTTGGTTAACTTAATATCTTTTATGAGCTGGCTGCTGGCCGGACTCTGTCTTTATGGAATTTTGCGTAAAAAATTAGATTTACCCGTTTCAAGGGCATTTTTCATATCGGCGTGTTTTATTTTAATTCCGACCCTATTGATAAAAACGGGGCAATCAATCCTGCATTATTCCGTGAATAATCTACTGTTCTTTTTAGCGGCGTTCCTTTATTTTATTGCCGAAAAAAATAAACGCCGGCTCTTTACTATTTTAAATTACAGCGCGTCTTGGGTTCTTTTCTTTTTATCTTTTTTGACTAACTCCTTTTTGGTTTTTTACGGCGGGTTCTTATTTTTGATTTTTATGTTCTATCGCCGGGAAAATACTGGGCAACTGATATCTTCCACATTGTGGCCGTGGTTCAAAAATAATTTCCTGTTTATCCTTCTGCCGATTATATTTTGGGGCTTTAAAATATCCTTCTTGGTTCCTTGGGGGGATTTTGCGGGCTATAACCAGTTTATTTCCTTAAGCGCCGATTCGCTGACGCAATTAATCCATAATCTTTGGCAAAACATTGCCTATGGATTTTTTTGGCCCATCTTAGCCCCACTGGCTATTCTGCCCAGAAAAATATTTGCCGGAATTTTATTGCTCACTTTCGTTTCCTTTTACTTTATAACCAAAAAAATATTCTTATCCGGGGATAGCGGGATAGAATTTCCGGCCAAAAAATATTGGGGATTTGGCTTGCTTTTATTAATCTTGGGAATGATTCCTTACTTATTGGTCGGAAAAGCCCCTCAAATATTCGGCTATGGATTTGCCATGCGGCACGCGCTACTTTTGCCGCTGGGGTCGTCTCTAATTATATTAGGGGCCATTTTAGCCATCGTAAAAGACCGCTGGCAAACCCTGCTCCAAGTTCTTATCCTGGCCCTATTTTCTACTTTTACTATTTATAACTATTATTGGCTGGACATGGACTGGTATAAACAACAAGCTATTATTGAAAGCTTAAAAGAAGCCGGCCCGGAACTAACTCAAAACGCATCCTTATTGGTTTTTTATGATAAAGCGGGAATTCGCTGGCAAAATAGAAATATCACAAGCGGAGAATACCTTAACTATGTCCAGCGCGCTTGGCCAGATAACAATATTGAGCTGGTATCTGCCGGCGGGGACGAGCCAGCCGCTAAATACCAATATTCCATTCCCCCGGGAACTGGAACGCTTCCGACTCAATCTGAGTCTGCCGAAAAAACGGTAAACCTAAGCATAACCTCCGAATCTACCAATGAAATACTGACCGTAGCCAATTGGCTAACAATAAAGAGGCTGGAAATTTTTTCAACCGAATCAATTCTTCTGGAAACTATAAAAAATATTTATCAAATCAAAATCTCGTTACTTTAAATTATAACTTTTGGAAAAATAAGAATTTTTATCAGCTAATAATTCTCCCGGCACCCCCTCTTCAATAATCTTTCCGGCATCCACCGCAATCAAACGATCGGCAATCATTACTGTGGAAAGGCGATGGGCGATTATTAATATCGTCATCTTGCCTCTCAAGCTCTCAATCGCTTTTTGAATAAAAAACTCGGATTCATTATCCAAGGAGCTGGTAGCTTCATCTAAAATTAAAATCTGCGGCTTTCGCGCCAATACCCGGGCCAGCGCGATTCTTTGCCTCTGCCCGCCAGATAACGAAGCGCCTCTCTCGCCTACCAAGGTTTGGAGCTTATTGGGCTGGCGCTCAATAAAATCATAAATATTCGCCATTTTTGCGGCCCGAACAATATTTTCATCGGTAATCGTATCGCTGTAAAATTTAATATTATTTTCAATGGTGTCATTGATTAAAAAAGCATCTTGGGGAACGTACCCAATGTTAGTGCGCCACTCCTTCATTTGAATATCGGAAGCATTAATGCCGTCCAAGGCAATAATTCCCTCATTTGGTTCATAAAGCCGCAGCAATAAATCAACGATGGTAGTTTTACCGGCACCCGATGGGCCGATCAATCCTAGGATTTCGCCTTTCGCGATTAAAAAATTAAGTCCGGAAATTATTTCCGCATTGGCATTGTAAAAAAATTTTATATTCTTAAATTCCAGCTTTTCTTGAAAAGAAAAATTTCGCGCGCCGGTATTTTGCTCCCTGCTAGCCAAAACCTCCTGTTCGTATTGTTGCAGGCTGGCTAGATAGGGAAAGCCGGAGCTCAAACTATGCATCTGCGATTGAACCATTTGAACCTGGGAAAACAAGCGCTGCATCGCGTAAACTACCACCGCGAAAGAACCAAAGACGAAGATTCCGGTTTTATAAAAAAACAGAAAAATGCCCAAGATAAAAATGACCCCGATGGGCTGGACGGACGAACCGGTTAAATTCCGGAGGGAAAAAACTTTTTTAGATAAAGTCTGCATTTGATCAAAGTGCTGAATGCTGTTCTTAACAACTTCCTGCTCTACAAACATAGCCTTAATGACCTTCATGCCGATTACCCGCTCGTTAATATAGTGGGCTAATTGCTTATAAATATAAGCGACTTCTTCCGAGATTTTTTGATTTCGGGAAAATAATGGCTTAAAAATAAATAAAAGCGCGGTGCCCGCGACCACTACCATAATCGCGACAACCGGAGAAATATTAACCAATAATAAGCTGTAAACGAACAGATTAATGACGGATAGTATAAATAAGCTGATGGTAAAAAGAACGCCGGAACTATTAGAAACATGAGTAGTCAACAACTGGTCTAAGTGCCCTATTTTTTGCTTTCCGAGATAAGACCAGTTAGTCTCGATCATTAGTTTAAATAGTTTTAATCGCGTATCCCTCTCATATTGGGCGGTGATTTTATACGTTACTTCATTAAGATAAAAAAGCAGGGAGGTTTTAACGGCAAAAGACACTAAAATAAAAATCATAACCGAGGTCAAATTAAAGCCGACGCCGAAAAACAAAAAAATCTGCTCTATAAATTTAGATATAAAATCTACGCTGGGCCCCGAACTTTTGTCAGCTAATGAAAATAAAGGGATAATGGCGTTGATTCCAACGCCCTCTAAAAATCCGCTGAAAAAGCTTAAGATACCCAGCCAAATTATATGAAGGCGGTATTCTCGGAACGCCTCCCACAATAGATTCAAATTTTTTAACACGAATGGTCTGCTTCTTGAATGAGCCTTAATAAATCTTTTTGAGATAATTGTTGAGTACGCAATGAATATAAATTCTTTCGCTGGCTCATTTTAGTCGCTAAAGGATAGGATTCGTTGTATTGCAATCGGCCTATTTTTTCATGGGGAGTTAAAATATACATATCTTTAGTTTCTAGAACGTTAGGGAGTTCGTGTTCGGCCATTAATTCTTCGTGCATTTTTTCGCCGCCGCGCAAACCAATGGTTTTTATCTTAATATCTTTAACTTTCTTTCCCGCTTGCGGAGCATAATGGGCCACGGCCGCGTTAATTAAATGCCCTAGCTTCACAGCCGGCATTTTTAAAATAAATACTTCTTGTCCCCGGCTCAAAAGCGCCGCCCGGAGCACTAAATTAACCGCCTGCGGAATAGTCATGACGAACCTAGTCATATTCGGATCGGTAATGGTAATTTCTTTGCCGCCTAAGATTTGTTTTTTTAAAAGAGGCAGAATACTTCCGCGGCTTCCCAAGACATTTCCAAAACGAACGCAGGCAAACTTAGTTCTTTTATCGCCCTTATAAAAAAAGGTGGCTAAAAAGAGTTTTTCCGCCATTAATTTAGAGACGCCTAAAACGCTTTGGGGGTCAACTACTTTATCGGTGGAAATGCCGATTACCCGGTCCACATTCAGCTCTCGCGCAACCTCAATAACATTCTGAGTGCCGATAATATTGGTTTTAACGGCCTCAAAGGGATTGTATTCGCAAATAGGCACTTGTTTTAAAGCGGCGGCATGAAAAACGATGTCCGAGCCATCCATGGCCATTTTTAATCGCTCTCTGTCCCGGACATCTCCGACAACAAAACGAAGCTTGGGATTATCCGTGCCTAACTCGTGCATAACGTGGTAATGCCGGTCTTCGTGCCGCGCAAAAATCCGGACCGCTTTCGGCTCGTATTTTAAAAGCTGTTTCACGATTTCCACGCCAATTGATCCCGTTCCGCCGGTAACTAATATAGTTTTTCCCTTAAATATGTTTTTCATCCCTCACTTTTAAAGAACTGCGACGCTATCGCAATTCTTTGTTTTAATTAAATGACTTTTTATTGTTGAAAACATAGTTTTGAGCATTAACTTGGCCTCGGACGTATTATTGGTTCTTTAAGAGTGAGGGATTAAGAATTGGCTGTTAGGATTTTGATAAGTATTTTACAAATATGCCTTACATCTTGCTCCTTAAGGCCTATATAAAACGGCAAAGCCAATGCTTTATTACTAACCAATTCGGACGCGGGAAAGTCACCCGGCCTATAACCGAAGCTGGCTCGGTAAAATTTGAATAAATGAATAGAGGGGAAGTAGGGTTTGGCGGTAATACCACAGCGGGACAATCTTTTTATGACTTGGTTTCGGTTTTTATTCCGAATCAGTACCACATAAATAAACCTGGTATGGACATTGCCCGGAACCACAATCGGAACCTGCGCTAAATTCCGGTAAGCCGACAAATACTTATCATACCAGCCGGCTATTTTTTGCTTTTCTGAAATTAAGAATTTAATTTTTTCCAACTGGGCAATTCCCAGCGCTGCGCTCATTTCATCCAGGCGATAGTTGTAACCCAAACGGACATGATCCAGCCACTGCGCATTTTCTAAACGGCCCTGGTTCCGCAAGCTCCGGCAAAGTTCATAAACTTTTTTATCATTGGTAACCACCATGCCCCCCTCGCCGGTAGTCATCTGCTTATTCGGATAAAAAGCGAACACCGCCGATTCCCCGAACATTCCTACATTTTTACCCCGATATTTTGCGCCAAGGCTTTCACAGGCGTCTTCAATAATTTTTAAATTGCGCTTTTTGGCGATTTTTACAATAGAATTCATATCGGCCGACTGGCCGAAAATATGAACTACCAAAATGGCCTTTGTTTTTTTAGTAATCTTTTTTTCTATTTTCTCGGGATCAATATTATAAGTTTCCGGGTCAATGTCGACAAAAACAGGCTTAGCCCCGACGTATAGAATAGCGTTCGCCGAGGCAACAAACGAAAAGGGGGTGGTGATAACTTCGTCTCCCTTGCCGATGCCCGCGGAAATTAAAGCCAGATGCAAGCCGGCAGTGCCGCTAGAAACCGCGCAAGCGTATTTCGCGCCAATAAATTCAGCAAATTTCTTTTCAAATTTTTCGGTTTTGAGGCCCATGCTCAAAACTCCGGAACGCAAAACCTCCAGAACATATTTTTCTTCTTTCTTACCAATATAAGGCTTAGCGATTGGATATTTCATAAATATAAATTTTAAAAAATAAAAAGCCAGCCTATTTTTTGGCTGGCTTAAGAATTTTAGCCGGAACGCCGGCAACTATCGCGTGGGCGGGAACATCTTGATTAACAAAACTATGAGCAGCCACTAACGCGCCCTCGCCAATCGTTACGCCCGGCATAATCGTGGATTGGGCGCCAATCTGCGCTCCCTTGCCAATAACCACTTTCCCGGCAACTTCTTGGCCGTCCATAGAAATAGTGGAGATAGAATAAATCAGACAACCGCCGCCGATCTGCGCCCCATCCCCAATCTCAACGCCATTATGCGCGAAAATCGCGGTAAACGCTCCAATGTCCGTAAATTTTCCCAGCTTCAAGCCTTCCGGCCGGTAAACGACCCAATTATATTTGGTAAGTTTGCCGTGTTTTATTTCCGGCTTTTTCCAATTTGGAAATCTTTTATTCATCATTTTAGTAGCTCACCTGCTTAGTTAATAATCGGGAGTCTATTTCTAGCCCTTCAAGCAGTTTAGCAACTCTTGGGCCTGTTTTTCCATCCCCCCACGGGCTCTTCACGCTCGCCAGCTTATCTGAATAAGCCCGGCTAAACAGTGATTTTTTAATTGCCAATTGGATGGCTTTTCGATCATAACCAACGTCAATCACGTTATTACCGCGTTGCCGGCCATTTTGGCGGGTCCCTACATTAACTACCGGAACCCGAAAAGAAGAAGATTCAATCATTGCTCCGCTGCTATTGCCAACCCAAACTGAACATTCTTTTTCCAAAGCCAAAAATTGCTTGTAAGGCAAACTTGGGAAAATCCGAAATAATGGATTATGCTTTTCCCGGTCAATTACTTCAATGATTTTTCTTCCGCCGGAATCCGCGTGCGGATAAATTACGACTGTCGGCAGCCCAAAAGACTTAACAGCTGCCAAAGTTTCTTCCATTTGTTTTCCGGCTTGGCCGTATTCTTCGCTAACCGGATGCTGAGCTACCAAAATTATTTTCTGATTAGGATCCAGATTCAAATCTCGGAAAAGTTCGGTTCGGCCCGGAAGTTTTTCGTTCAAAATCACATCCAGAGCCGGAGCGCCGACTATATGAATCCGCCATTCTTCTTCGCCCATTTTTCTAATCCGTTCCGCCGATTCTTGGGTTGCCGGAAAATGGACTTGAGATAATTTAGTAATCGCGTGCCTGGCTATTTCGTCTACCGTAGAAGTTTTTTCTCCGCCATGAACCTGGCCGGTCGGTATACCCAAATAAAGGCAAGCAGTGGCTACGCAAAGCATTTCCGGTCGGTCGCCGAGAGTTAAGACAAAATCCGGCCTATCTTTATCAAAGACAGCGACCAGTTTAGCTAAAAATTCACCGGTAAACATTGCCATCCCATTTCGGTCGTCAGTTTTAAAAACTGCTTCAATAACTTTAACCAAAGGAAATAATTTCTTAACCTCTTTAAAAGTATTGCCAAATTTTGGCATTAAATGAATTCCGGTCGCGTAGACTTGCAAATTTAGTTCCGAACTAGAAGCAATAGCTTTTAAAATTGGCGTCATTAATCCAAAATCCGCCCGAGTACCGGTAATGTAAGCGATCGTCTTTTTTAAACGAGTTTTTGCCATAGATTCCTCCTTTTCAACCCATTCGGTAAACTCAGGGTTGATACTGAGCTAAGTCGAAGTATCAAATATCTAACAAGATTTTACGCTAAAAACGCCAAAGAGTCCACTTAGAAGCTAGGATTCGTAATGACGCGGTTCTAAAAGCGTATCCGCCTGGATATCCGCCCTGGCTCGAGCGCCGATTACTTTAAAATAATGCTTAGGCGCTAATCCCGTTCCCGGGCGCTTAATCGCCAAATTTTCTGCCGTAAACCGTTCTCCCTTTTTAATGGGCCTGGCGGCCACCAAGCTTTTTCGTACTGTTGGAATATATTGCAATTCGCTCTTGGTCGGCGCTTTCTTGTGGGAGCCTAGAATCTTTTCCGCGACGCGAATGCCATTAACCATTTCCAAAAATTCCTCCGGACTAGAGGAGGCTTCGTGGTCCGGGCCGGACATTTTCTTATCCAAAGTTAAATGCTTTTCAATTAGGCAAACGCCTAAGGCCGCGGCCATCACTGGAACTTGGCTGCCCAGCGTGTGATCAGAATAACCCGTTAAAACACCAAGCTTATCTTCCAAAGTCCGCATAACATTTAAATTAACTTCTTCCGGCGCGCAAGGATAGTCAGTAGTACAATGTAAAATAATTATTTTATTATTGCCGGAATTTTTAATGCAATCTATCGCCTCTTTTATTTCTTTCAAAGTGGCCATGCCGGTTCCCAAAATCATCGGCTTCTTGTAAATCGCGGCATGGGCCAATATCGGAAAATTAGTAAGATCGCCGGATCCGAATTTAAAAGCGGACACGCCAAGCGCGTTTAAAAAATCAACGCTTTCAAAACCGCCATGCGGAGTGGACAAAAATATCAATCCCTTTTTCTTGGCATAACGGATTAATTCCGGGTAGTCTTTTTCCCGCAATTCCAATTTTTTAAGCATTTGTAATTGGCTTCCGGATTTTCCCAAATTCTTTTTCTGATAACCGGCCATTTTTCCCGCGCCGGTTACCACCTGTTCGGCTTTAAATGTCTGGAATTTTATGGCGTCCGCTCCGGCCGTAGCCGCCGCATCCACCAGTTTTTTTGCCAAATCTAACCGGCCGTTGTGGTTTACTCCGGCTTCCGCAATGACAAAAACCGGCTGATTTTTGCCGATAGTTCTATTACCGATTTTTAAGCTGATTGGAGGCATAAAATATAGAACCCAGGCCCGAAATTTAAAGTAACCGCAAGATTAAGGCCGAATAATCTTAAAAAGAGTTTTTAGATTTAATAAATTTTCAGCAAAAGAAAACGGGTAGGTCGCTTTTCCGGCTATGGCATCTAAAAATGCCTTAATTTCATCATTGTACATTTCTTCCTCATTAACATAGCCGGGCTCGGGCCGCCCCTGCGGCACCGGAATGACTTCCGTAGTTTTAGAACTAATATCATAAACTTTGATAGTGGAGTCAAATCGTTCCCAGTCCAGAACGCCATCCGAACCCAAAATCCTCAATGTGCGATAAGGCTTTCTGGAAATTACATCTACTAGCATATTCCCCAAGGTTCCGCTTTCGTATTTCAGCCGCGCCAATACTAAATCATCCGCGTCCATATCTAAATCAGAAACTTTAGTAATTATCCCTGAAGCTTCAGCGACTTTAGAATTAATCAGCCAATTAAGCCAAATTAATTCAAAAGCGACCATCTCCCGGCAAGCGCTGGTTTCTTTTTTAGAAAAATAAACTTGGCGGTAATCTTCCCAGGGATGCCAATCCGGCAAATATTGGCCCATGTGGTATTGAAAAGCCAGAATTTTCCCGATTCGCCCGCTCTCTAAAATATTTTTTATCATTTTAACTGGCTCGTAAAAACGGAAGGTGCAAGAAGGCGCCATAACGATTCCTAAGTCCTTATTTTCTAAAATATCTTGATAACCATTATCGTTAGTCGGGTGCTCAACAAAAAAGTGCTTCTTGTGCTGGATAGCAAATCGAATATAATCGCCATGGGCATCCGGCGACGCGGAAATAATCATTACATCAAAATCATCGGGGGATATATCTTTAAAATTATTAATTATTTTAATTCCATACTTTGCTTTTGTCTCCTCATTTCTGTCCGGACGGACATCAAAACCAACGATGTCTTTTTCGCCATGGACCAAAAGATTACGAATTCTCCGCTTGCCCATTGAACCCAAGCCAACTATTAAAAATCTCATATTTTTTCAATGCTCACTTTAAGAGCTTTTTTATTTTTATATAGTAATTCTGCAATTGCCCAATCTTCCGGCGTATCCAGGTCTACCGATCGCCACTTATCGCAAACAACTGCTTTGGTATTTTTCGTAATAACGCTTCGCTCTTTCAAAAAAGCGCTGGTTTTTACTATATAAACAAAACAGCCGTTTAAAATATATGCCGGGCGCCACTGCTGAACGTTAGTAGACTGTTTCTCTGAACCATTAACTAAAATAATATTTTGTTTATTGTCCATATAATAAAGGCGCGGATGAGTAGAGCAAACGGTCAGCACGGAAGTAGCATTCGAGGTTCGCATTAATTTCCAGCAATCTTCAATATCCTTTAATTCCCGCAAGGGCGAAGTAGTTTGTAAATATAAAATATAATCCGGGACATAATTTTCTTCATTTTTTAATCTGGACAAAAGATGCAAAAGCGCGTCATTAGCGCTGGCCGTATCCGTAGCTAAGTTCGCTGGCCGTAAAAATGGCGCTTCCGCGCCATAGCGCCTCGCGATAGCGGCAATTTTAGGCGAATCCGTATCTACCAGCGCCCGGTCAACAAAAGGAACTTTCAAGGTCTGCTGAATTGTATAAGCAATCAGCGGTTTGCCCAAAAAATTCCGGATATTTTTATTCGGAATCCGTTTTGATCCCGCTCGGGCTGGAATCACTGCTAAAATTTTTTTCTTTATCATAATTAAAAGTATTGAGCTTCACCTGCGATTATATTTAAAAAATCATCAACTATTTTTTAAACTGCATAGCTGCATTACCCTTACTCATTAATATTTCAACCTCTAAATATTCTCGAAGCGCTTTTCGCCACGACCGCAAAGACTTCAGTTTCTTTACTCCGATAACTTCGAAGTTCCCCCGTAAAGCATCCGCGGCAAACGCTTCCGTAACTGGGACTACTTCTATTTTTGCGTGTATTGTTTCAACGATCTCTTTTGCAATATCATATGGCGAACACGCGTCTTTGTTTACGACGTGATAGATGCCTTTTTTATTCTCCGTAATAAGCTTTTTCAGTTCTGCGACAAAGTCCCGCGCGTATGTAAGATTACACATTTTATCACTTGCCGCTTTTATTTCTTCTTGGCTAAGTTGTCGTATAAATTGCGCCACGAGGTTTTTTGCGCCATTCGGATCGCCGCCGTACAATCTTCCGCTACGAATAATCAGATAATCTTTAAGCATGCCTTGTACGACAAGTTCACCGATATGTTTTGATCTTCCATAGACATTCTGTGGGTTGGGCGCGTCTTCTTCGGTATAAGAAGCGTCTTTTTTGCCGTCAAAAACGACAGAGCTGGAAACATAGACAAATTTCGCGCCGATTTCTTTCGCGGCTAGCGCCATATGATATGCACCAATGGAGTTTATCATATAAGCTTGCTCAGGATTTTGTTCGCACTGCCCTACGCCAATAAATGCCGCTAAATGTAAAATTGCTCTTGGACGATATTTGTGGACAACTCTAAAAACTTGCTTCAAATTCGTAACATCAAGTATCTTGCGATCGGTTTTTATTCCAAAATCAACATAGCTGCCAATCATACCACCGCTGCCGGTAATTAAAGTTCTGGAAAACAAGTCGTCGTTCTTAAAGATCATCTCTCATATTTTTTTAAAAATACATCAAGCAACTTTGCGAACGCCCGCAGTGCCCGCTCTGTAATACCCGCGTGCACGCCGATTAAAAAGCTGTACTGATCTATATACTTTGTATTCGCCAATTTGCCAGCCACTCTATGTCGGAACATTCTTGCTACGGGTTGCTTGAGATAATTTCCGCTCATAACCTGCCTTGTTTCAACGCCATGTTTCTCCAAAAAATCTACAAGGTCTTTTCTAGTAAATGCTGTATTTTTTCTAAGAAGGATCGGGTACACAAACCAAGAGCATTTTTTATTATGCAAGGCCGGGAGAAAATAAAAATAACGTCCATACGGTTTAAATATTTCGTTCAATCGTCGCGCATTTACCTCCCGCATCTTAAGATATCGGCGAAATCTTTTAAATTGCACTAGGCCAAACGCACCCTCCATTTCGGTTGGCCGGAAATTATAACCCGTATTTACAAAAAGATATCTTGGATCTATATTCGAATATTTTCGCTCAATGGCTTTTTTGTAACGTTGATTTTTCACGTTTCGCATGACGCCTTGAGAGCGCATGATTCGCGCAAGTTCCGCAAACTCATTGTTGTTTGTCATCAACATTCCACCTTCGAGCGTGGTAATATGATGACTGAGATAAAAACTAAAAGTGCTGATGTCGCCAAAACTGCCCACTTTTTTACCTCGGTACTCTGCTCCATGCGACTCACAACAATCTTCTATGACATAAAGGCGGTGTTCCCGAGCTATTTTCATAATCTCAGTCATTTCTGCCGGAAATCCAAGAAGATGAATTACTAAAATTGCTTTTGTGCGCGGCGATATTGCCTTGCGCAACGCGACAGGATCCATGCAATAATTTTCTAGATTTACGTCAACGAAAACCGGCTTTAATCCAAGCGCGTAGAGGGGGGTTATCGATGTCGCCCAATTGAGAGCCGGCACAATTACTTCGTCGCCTGGTTTTAATCGATTTTTTATCGCCGGATTGGTCAGAATGTAAAAGGCAACTAAATTTGCTGAACTTCCGGAATTAACCATAATCCCGTTTTTAACACCAATATACCCAGACCAAAGATTCTCAAAACGTTCTATTTTAAGAGGGCCTCTAGCGTTGAGTGTTAACTTATCTGGCGTGAGTAACGTATCCACAACCTCGGCAATCTCACTCTCGTCATAAAGTCGCGACATCAGCGGCATTATTTTACGATTCCCGCGCTGACGGTTTTCTTTTCCCCGTATAGAATCAAAATATGTCCCGACGATTCTTTTAACGCGATGAGTTATTTGTTTTTTTGTAATCATTTTTTTAGCCAATGAGAGTTAGTTAAAATTTGCGACTTTTAAAAAATTAATGTTTATTGAATTTAAAATGCTCAATTTTTTCTTTTTCCGCCGCTTTATAGGCCTCTAAACCGATGGTCTGTTCTCCGGGACGCGGCATTACATAGCCAACCACCTTATTCAAAAAACCGATTCTCACTCCGGCCTTATACATCCGATCAATCATATCACTATCAAGCGGCCGATTCCAACTTTTTCTCCAGCAATTACTATTATATTTCATAAAACTAAGGTAGCTTCGATACAGCCAGGTAATAATGGAACCGAATTGGGGGCTATTCTTATCTTCCACCTTAATGGTCGGATTAAAATACGGGCCAACGGCATGAACTCCGGGAGCAACTATTTTTTTGCCAAAGCGCTCTTCTTCAACTAAGCCCGATACAAACTCAAAATTATTTTTTTGGGCAAAATTCAAAAGAGATTCCAGGTGATCTTTAGTCCAGATATCATCATCCGAAATTAAACAAATCCATCTGCCCCTCGCCAATTCCAATGCTTTATTACTTGCCACCACAGGTCCGGCAAACCAATGATTCTCGGCGGTCGGCGGATAACGGTATCCTCTCGTTGGAATATTATAAAAACGAACCCGCGGATCTTTAATTTTTAAAACTAATTCTTCGGTTTCATCGGTGCAGTGGTCGCCGACAATCACTAATTCAAAATTCTTATAGGTCTGCGATAAAACCGAAGGGACGGCGCGCTCCATCAATAATTTAGCCCGATTATAAGTGGGGATATAAACAGTGATAAAAGGGTTCGGATCATTCCGATAAGATTTCTCGTGCTTCCACCGCATAATTCTTAGCAAAATCGGCTCGGTCATAAAAAATCGGAGGCTATTAAAACTGCTTATTAATTTATCGGTAATCGTGCGTTTCATTTAGATAAGTTTAAATTTAATTTTTCTGCGATTAAATCAACCAGTGGCGCGAGTTCGTTAGTTTTACGATCCACTATCCGGCCGCCCTCTAAATCCCATAATTTCGCCAAATCAACATCAACGCTTTCCTTAAACAAAGCCGCCAGGAAATTAATTATATCTTTTTCATTATAATGATAGCTATCCAGCTGGTTTTTTACCAAAATCGGCAAATCTTCAACATTTTCACATCTCTTAATCGCTGATAAAAGATTATAGGAAACGTTGCCAAAAGAAATAACCGGTTTCTTTAGCAAAGCCGCTTCCAAACCAGCGGTGCCGGACACCGTGGCTACCAGCTTACTATGGCCAATTAATTTCAAACTGTCCACGGCCGGATCAATTAACCGGACATTGGGAATTTTCTTTAATTCTTGATAATAGCTCCGGCGCCGATAACCGAACATAGCCGGATGATCCTTAACATAAAGCTTATAGTGGGCCGGTAGAGAACGGGCTAATTGCTTAGCGGTCCAAATCTGATCCATAAATAACGGCGCGTTCAACATCGGGTAGGCTTCCGGTTCGGATTGAAGGGGAAAATAAACAAAATCTTCTTTTAAATTAACCGGGTCAAAAAGATCGCTGTATCCGATTAAAATTCTTAGTTTTCGATTAAGCTTATCCCACCGCTCGTTCCAAGGATGAATAGTCGTATAATAATTTTTAAATCCGCTTTGGGCCAACTCCTTAGTCTGTCTCCATAGCCAGCGCAAAGAGCGGTACATTCCCGACGGGGCAAGAAAACGGAAGTGCCGGCGCAGAGAAGCTTTGTTATTAAAAGTTGAATAAGCTTCGGAATTAGCAAAATAATATTGGGGTTTTTCCTGAAATTGCTTTAAATAATCTGCGGCTTGTTTTAGATAATTTTCATCAGCGGCTGATGTTTGATTTTGCTTAAACAACTGAAAAGATTGGTCCAAATAAGTTGAGCCGTCGTAGCGCTCGTTTAAAAAATACCTGTTTCCAATGCGCGCATTGTCTAAAATTAAAGTTTTAATGCCTTTTTGCTTGGCGACTTGGTACAGCAATAAGCTGGCAATAGACCCCACTACAGATATAAAAACACAGTCGGGTTTTTCCTTATCCAAAAATTCTACGATGGATTTGGAGACGACTTGGAATATCCGGAGCATTTCTTCATGGGAATATTGGGAAACGTCATTGGGATACTCTCGAACTAATTGGCCGTATCGCACCACCCTATCCGAACAAATATACGGCCACAAATTCGGAATGCCGTACTGCTTTTCAAAATTTTTAATATACTCAATATCCAGTTTTTCATTTTTATAACGGTCAAAAATTTCCTCATCCAATAATAGGCCGGTGTAGTGAATATCTTTTTGATTCTTTAAAAAAAGGTAGCTGGATGGCAAGGAGGCGTAGCCGCAAAATTGATCAATTCCGTATCGTTGTTTCAACAAAACTGCCATCCGGTGGCCGATATAAGCAAATCTCCGCTGTAATAAAAAACAAATCTTCATAAAATTATTCTAATTATTCCTAATTTCTAATTATTCTAATCAAATCCTAATCACCAATGCCTAATGTCTAAACATTTGAATATTGGTCATTTAATCATTAGACATTAATTAGAGCAATTAGACTAATTAGGTTAATTTTAATATAACTCTAAATAGCTCGCATTAGATTCGCGTGGTCTTCCCGGGCAATTTCTAAATCGCTGGCATTTAAATGCCCACCTGATTTGCCCGGAAACAGATTAGACCGGAAACCGCAGGCAATGCCCAATTGTTTTAAAATCCTTAAAGTATCGTCGCTGTAAGAGTTGCAAGGATGAGACATAACCGTCGGCTTTTTCCCGCAAACTTTCTCTAAATGTGAATAGTTCTTTTGATATTCCCTTAATTGTTCTTCGGGACGGAGATCGGCCAAAGCCGTTGGATGAGAATAAGAATGCAAACCGACTGCGTGGCCATTGCCGGCAAGATATTTTAAATGGCGATTATTCATCCATAGATTTTTTGCTAAAACCGATTTTTCAACGCCCCGCTCTTTTAAGAGTGCGTCCATAATTCTCTCGTAATTCTGTTTTCTCAATATTTTGTCCCGAAAAATCCGGAATTTGGCATCGTTTTTAGAATAGAAAGGGAAGGTTTTCCTTAGCTCTGAAACCGCCCTTGTTATTTCCTGGCTGTTAGCCAAACTCGCCATTTCCGAATCAGAAACTTTCTGAAAAAACAACCGATAAAAATCGTCTAAATCTTTGAAATACTGGGTGCGAAAAACCCGATAAAGCTCCATATTTTCCAAGCCTTCTCCGTCGGAGGCGGATCCGCCTTCGGCGGAAAAAACACCGGAATAAACAAACCAAAAAGCTTTTAGTCCTAGACTCTCCAGAATCGGCAAGGCGACTTCTATTTGATCCAGCAACCCATCATCAAAAGTCAAACAAAGGTCTTCTGGTTTTAATGCTTTTTTAACTAATTTATCCAGCCACTCAGCTGGCGGAAGAATTCTTTTTGGACCGACAAATTCTAAAATTTTTTTAAAATCGTCCGCAGAAACCGACCCTTGGCTTGGCAAATAATTTCCGCCATGGAAATGATGAAACATTATTCCATGAGGAACTTTGTTGTAATGCATAAAAATTAATCTAATTATCCTAATTGCTCTAATTGACCTAATGAATGTCTAATGTCTAATTTCTAATGACTAAAAATTTAGGCATTAGTCATTGGGATTTGATTAGAATAATTAGAAATTAGGTTAATTAGAATAATTTTAATCGAGGTAGCTTTCCAGCCGGCTGTCCCGAACGGTGTCCAGGGTGCTGCAATGAATACCGCCCATGTAATACGAATGCCGAAAACTGATTGGCACAACTTTAAAGCCGTTTTGTTCAAAAAGTTTAATCAAAGGAACCTGGATTTTATCAACAATTACCGTTTGCGGATCCACCGAAAGAACATTCATGCCAATCCAAGGCGAGCTGACGGAATCAATTCCGGAATGCACGCCCAGTTCCAAAAGCTGGTTATAAACTTTTTTTCTGACTTTGTCGTGAAATTCCAAGGTCCGCTCCGGCGTAGGCACAATGTCGGTGAAATATAACTTGTTCCATTTCTTTAAAACATCCGGGCAATTACTTTCATTAACGCGGCTGCCGTTCAAAAGAACCACGCCCGGCTTTAACGCCAGGGCCGTAGAATCAATGTGGCTGGATCGGTAAATTTTATCCGTGGTATGAACCCGATATTCATCTCCCAAAACGCTCTGCAGCCATTTGGCTCCAATTTCATTGCCCGATCTGGATACTAAATATAAAAGGTCCTTGCCCAACCGAACCGTGTTGGCGGCTTCAAATAAAATTTCGTCTTCTTTTAATTTGATATATTTTTGCCCGTCATCGTATCCGTCTTTGCCTTCAGCGGTATAAACCACCATGTGATCTCCGGGAATTCTCTGTTTTGGGCCCGATATCCAGCGAAAGCCCTGCTTTAGGTATTCGTACCAAATTGGATATAGCCCCATAGCTTCAAAATACCGGTGCTGTTCTTGCGAAGGCGATTCCACAACAGTATTGCCGACAACTAAATGCAGGTCGCGCATATTATAAACGTGGTCTCCCACCGCGCTAAAATAAGGCGTAGCAAAAAATTTATTATTATGGTCTAAATTCGGCCGATGGACCTTAACTCCAAAAGATTTTAAAACATCGCTCAATCCTTCCAGATCTTCATTAATTTCATCGGTCAGCCATTGCGGAAAGGCTTCTTTGGCCAAAGCCGTAGCTTTATGGAGCAATTCTTCAGTCACCGGCCCATGTGGAAAAACCAAACTCGCGTGCCCGTCTCCCCTGCCCACAATAACTTCCTGTAATTTATCCCACTCGTTATGGCTGTTAATTCGCATAGAAATTATTTTTTTGGTTTATAAGCAATAAAGTCCGCGTGGCGCACGCCGCAAGCGTCCTTGAACAAAACTTTAGTATTTTCAACAAACTTACGAAGCTTTTTAAGGTCTGACTCCTGAACCAAGCTGACAAATTCATCGGCTTCTTTCAATGCCTGCCGCAGCTTATCGCGGAGCGGTTGAAGAAAATTCAGCGACGCGGAAGAATTGGATAATTCCCGGGATAAATCCTGGAATCGAGCCACGTCTAATTTGGTATTTTTATTTAAATTGGCGATATAAGAAGTAAGATTGGTAAATGCCTCGGTAAGCGGAGTCAGCTCCTTGGTAAATTTCGGAAAGGCTTCGCTATCCGATTCGGTTTGCAACAACCAAACCAATTCAGCCAGAACGCTGTGATTAGCCAGCAATGTTGCGTCAAATTTCGGCTTATGATGAGCCGAATCTCCCAATAGGGGCAATGTAAATGACGGGTAAGAAGAATAGAGGCGCAGTCCGGCATTACTCATCCAGCTGACGACTTCCGCGACCGAAGGATCGTCTTGTGATTGAATGACCCAGCGATCAAAAATAATAGCGCGCCGGGTGCGGGGAATAAACTTCTCGCTCCGGTCAATGTCTTCTTTAAAAAGAAATTCGCTTACTTCCACCATTTCGTCCGGCGTAGAAGCAAAATGATAAACAGCAAAGCGCTGAAGCATATTTTGAAATCCTCCCGCCTTATTCGGATCTCCAAAAATTAAAAATCCTCCCGGCTTAACCAAGCTCGCGATTTTCTGGAAAGCGACTTCGTTCGCGGCGGTATGCGAAAGAACGCCCCGGCAATGCACGATATCGTATTGCTCGCCCGAAGCCAGAGTGTAATCAAAAATAGATGAGCAAATAAATTTATGGTCGTCAAAATTCCGCGCATATTTTTTAAACACTTCTTTGGAAATGCTTTGCGCTTGAGGATTCATTTCTACCAGCGTGCATTTCGCGCCCCAATTAGCTAAATAAACCGTGTTCTCGCCCGTTCCCGCTCCAAAGTCTACAAGATCCGCGTCGCGGAACATTTGCGGCGGAAATTTAAATAATTCCCTGTAAACAAATTCAGCATTCCGAACATAATCCTGGTATTCAGCCTCGGTTTTGTGGGAAAAATATTGCGACGGCAATTCCTCCTGAAAAGTTTTTAAAGTTTCGCCTTCTACTTTTTTAATATTATTAATGTTTTTGCTCATGTTTTTTTAATTCTTTATATTATCATATATAAACTTTATGAAAAGTCTCTTAGTAACGCAAGCCGCCCGTAGGGCCTGTCATAAAATTACTGGTTTAATTTGGAGGCCGAGATTTGAGCCAGATGCGAGGCACGACGACGAAATTGTAGCCATAGCTACGTTGAGGAGGAGTAACAAAGTAGCTGGCCAAATATCGGCCTCC
Organism: bacterium; assembly: GCA_030700025.1. Lineage (GTDB taxonomy): Bacteria > Patescibacteriota > Minisyncoccia > UBA6257 > 02-FULL-45-10c > JAUYKI01. Next base: position 28,761 of record JAUYKI010000015.1, read on the forward strand.
CCGAAGGGCCATAGTATTTTATGGGCTACGACTGCGTCACTCGTCGTCAATGTAACTCAAGTTACAATCTCCTCCTCGTTTCTGGTCTCGCTCCAAAAATGCTGTGGCAAATAAGCCATTAATTTTATGACAGGCCCTTAACTATAAAAGAGTTTATCATAAACACGTTATCTGTTAAAGTACAAAGAAGGTTTTTATCTTATGTTTTCCAATAACAAACCAAAAGTGGCTATCATCGGCGCGGGAATGTCCGGCCTCGGCGCGGCCATAAAGCTTTTAGAAAGCGGCTATTCCTGCGTTATTTTAGAATCCCAAGCCGAAGCCGGAGGGTTAGCCGGAAGTTTTTCCATTGATAAAAAATACTTTCCGTTTGGTTATCATCATATTCTTTGCCAAGATAAACCGCTTTTAAAAACCCTTAAAAAGCTGGGACTTTATCCGCAAGTAGCCTGGAAAAAAGGCAAAGTGCTTTTCGCGGTAGACAATCAAATTTATAATCTGGAAAATCCCTGGGAATTTATTAAGTTTCCAATGTCCTGGAAGGCTAAAATTAAATTTGCCAAATTAATGGCTTATTGTTTTTTAAAAAAGGATTGGGAAAAATCTCTTGGCAATGCCCAGAATTGGCTGGATAAAATCGCCGGCGAAGAGGTGCGGAAAACTATTTTTGATCCTTTAATGGATATCAAATACGGATTGCCTTCCGAAAATCTAAGCGCCAACTGGCTGGGAAGCCGGCTGCATTATCAGGAATTTTCTAAACCATTGGGATATCTGCCCAATCAAGATTGGACCAAAGTTTTAACTGACAAAATGGCGGAGAAAGTAAAAGAGCTCGGCGGAGAAATTATTACCAATGCTCCGGTTACAAAAATTCGCTTTAATCAAAATAAAGTAACCGGGCTGACTTATGTCCGCCAAAATCAAAGTTACGATATAAATACGGAGATTGTCATTAATACCGCCCCGCCGCATATTTTTCTATCTTTGTGCGACTATCAGGACACCAAATTACAGAAAGTGGAGTATTTGGATGCCCTGTCTTTAATTCTGGAAACTGAGCAAAAATTACCGCGGGAACTATACCTTTTAAGCTGCCTAAGGCCGCGGTATTCTTTCGGGGGAATATTCATGCTGTCCTCTTTAAATAGAACTATCGGGGTTAAAAACGGTACGATTGTTAACTTTTTTACTACCCTAAGCCCAAAATATGAATACCTCCGGAGCCAAAATAGCGAAGAACTGCTGGAAACCTACCAGCGAGATTTTGAAAAAATCTTCGGCTTCCGCTTAGAACCCATTTGGCATCATTTAACATTAATTAAAAACTATTCTCCTAAGTTTTTAAATGATTACAAAAATCCGGAAACTCGGGGAAATATTCCGGGGCTTTATTTTGCCGGAAATTATTTAACTTATCCGATTATTACTTCTACCGGAAGCGCGATCGCCTCGGGTGAAAAGGCCGCTGATTATATTATCCAAGACCACGATGGACATTAAATTATCAATAATAATTCCCACTTATAACGAAGAGGGAAATATCGGGCGGTTGCTGACGCTAACCCATGAAATATTGCAATCGGAATCCATTTCGCACGAGCTGATTGTCGTGGATGACGGAAGTAAGGACAAAACCAGAGAAATAATCCGAACTCTGCAAAAAACTATTTCGGAAATTATACTGATTGAACGGGACAATGAACGGGGGTTAGCCACCGCTTTAATACGCGGTTATAACCAGGCCCGCGGGCTTTATTTAGGTTCCATGGACGCGGATTTTGCCCACGACCCCAAGTATATTCCAGCAATGATCCGCATTCTTGATAATGAGAAAGTGGATTTTATCATTGGCTCCCGCTATGTCCAGGGCGCGCGCTTTGAGGGAAAGCCCCTTCTCAATAAATTAGCCAGCTTAACCGGGCAATGGCTCATTAAGATACTTTTGGGGCTAAAAATAAAAGACACGAGCAATAATTATCGGGTCTTTAGAAAAGAGCTTTGGGCGAAAATTAAAGATAAGCTGCATCCCGATGGAAACATTATGATTACCGAAATTGCTTATTTAGCAGAAAAAAATAATTTCAAATTTAAAGAAATACCAATTCTCTATATTGAAAGGCGCTTGGGCAAAAGCAAATTAAGCGTTTTTAAAGAGACGGTAAAATTTTTTAAGAATATCCGGAGAATAAAAAATAGCCGTTAACGGCTATTTTTTAAATCAAGTTTTATTTTAGCCAGCACTTTCACGAATCCTTCTTTAATGGAATATTTCGGTTTCCAGCCCAAACTCTTAATTAATGCGGGGTCGGCTAAAACAGTAAACGAACCCTCAACTTTCTCTGCCAGGGGCTGAATTTTGGGGCTATAACCCTCTATTTCGGCCATCAACCGCGCCACCTCCTTAAAAGAAGTCGCCTGCCCCAGCCCGATATTCACGCCGCGGCCATCGCTGATATTTCTAATTGCCAAGCAAAGCGCGTCAACAAAATCATCAATATAAACAAAATCCCGAGTTTGATTTCCCGACCCCCAAACTACCAAGGGGTCCTCTCTTTTAACCGCCCGCAAAGCAATGGAAGGAATTGGGTAAGATAAATCCTGATCCTCCCCATAACCGGAAAAAGGCCGGACGCAAACGACCGGCAGGCCGTATTTTTTCGCGGTCACGCCAGCCAAATATTCTCCATTCACCTTAATCCAGCCATAAATTGATTCCGGTATTCCCACTTCTCCTAAATTATTTCTAAGATCCAGAAATTCCTCCTTCATGGCAATTTGGCCTCCGGCCTCGCGGCTTTGCAGTTTATTCGGATAAGCCACGGAACTGCTGACATACAAAATCCGGCCAATCTTTTCTTTATTTTTTACCGCCCAGCTAAAAAAAGTAGAATCAATAACCTGGTCATAAGCTACAAACATTGGATTCTGCTCTATCAGAACCGCCCGGCCGCCCACCACCGCCGCCAAATGATATACTTCGTCAAAATACGGCCAATCGGAATTATTATTTAAAAATTCCACTAAATTTTCTTGGACAAAATGAACTTTTGGCTTGTACGATTCCGAAAGCCACGCATCCGGATGCTTTCCGCTAAAAAGATTATCAATAATCCAGACATCGCTGCCCTCGCTCAACAATTTATTAACTAAATGCCGGCCGACAAACCCGCAGCCGCCGGTAATTAAAATTCTTTTCATATCGTTATTATATTCTCTTACAATTCATTCAACAATCCTAATAATCCCGAAAGTAAACTTTTCTAATTGTAAAAAGGCCGTAATATGACCTATAAAATTTCTTCTATTATATTTCTCCCCTTCCAACATAATAAGTTAGTTGCGGCATCTGGGTCGTTTGAGGGAAAAATTTTATAAAATTCGCGCTCCGTCATGCGCGTTACTTGCTTCTTCTCTTCATCGATTACGACCCACGAAAAATTCTCTTTAGTAAGAATATCAAAAAATTCCTCAATAGACGTACCGGCGCGCTCCATTTTCCGTGGCCAAACTTCACTAATCAATGTCAGATTGGGATTTTCTCCAAGTACCCGGCGCATACCTCGCAAAGCTAATACTTCAGCTCCTTGAATATCCATCTTAATAAAACTTATCGGGGTAGGTGGTTTGATAACTTCGTCCAAAGTAGTAAGTCGTATGCCCACCCCCTTGGCGCCAAAAGATTCATAAATTCGATTATCGCCTTTATTGTAATCATTTATAAATATTTGGCCGCCGCCCGATTTGTCCGATAAACCCATCTCGTAAAGATTAACCCGATCTACAAAATGATTTTCTTGTACATTTTGCTTTAGTAACCGAAAAGTCTGTGGCGCCGGTTCAAACGCCCACACCTTACTCTCTCTCTCTCTCTCTCGTGCCTATCAACTCTGACAGAAGAACGGTGTAGTATCCGACATTCGCTCCAATATCTACCGCGTTGTCCCCTCGGGAGACTAGTTTACTTATCAAAAAAGTTTCATAGGGTTCATAAGAATTACTAAGCAGCTCTCGACTTATTGTCTCGTCAGTTGGATCAAGATTAAACACAAATCCACGCACATATGCCTTACGGGGCTTTATTGCGCTCAAAATTGAGCGCGCAATAGGTACCTTACGAAGACCAAGGCCTCTAAATGGTGCCAGAAAAAAAAGAATTAATTTATATAACTTATTCATAGTATGGCTCGTAGGGATAAATTTTATCCTTTATAACTTATAAACATTTACAAAAGTGCCGCCATAAGCGCGGGCCCCGATTAATTCGGGCGTGTCTATTTTAGTAACCCTGGAAATAGGATCGTCAATTCCAAAAAAAGATTTATAGCGATAAGTTAAAACTACCTCATAATCCACCAGATAATCAATTCGGTTGTCTTGGAATAATTGCCAAATTTTATTTTCCTTCATTGCCTTATAAGCGCTGTTGTTGATTAATCCGTCGGAATTCATAACAAACCGATCGGAAAAATAACCCATAATACCGCTGTTGAAAGCGGCAACCCTGGCATCCGCGGGAAGATTGTTCTTAGTCCAAATTGCGACTTGATACATTCCTAATTGATTAATATTTTCGGATAAAATCTTATTAAAATGCCCCAAATAAGAAACGCTTAGCAAAACCGCCAAAACCACCAGTGCTTTTCGGCGGTAGGAATATAAAGTGGCCCGACTTAAAACCAAAGCAATAAAAATCGTGGCGAAAATCGGGAACGTGGCAAAATACCACGACCGGCCAGACCAGCGGATTGCTCCGTGCCCCGCCACCAGCAAAAAATATCCGGCAAAAAATACCAATAAGGCCAGCCACTCCTTGGAAGAAAAAAGTTCTTTTAAAAAACTCCCCAATTCCATTTTTTTCTTTTTATAAAAATAAAAAATAATTGCCGAGGGAATGAGCGCGGTCCCCGCCATCCAAAAAAATGACTTAAGCATATCTCGGGTTGAATAATATATCGGCCAGCCCAAAGTACTAATATTGGAAGCCACGGTGCCAAAAAAATTATGCAGAGACCAAAGTCCGATATAAGTTAAACTCCGCTCTTTATAAAACCAAAGCCGGTGATTAATTAGGGTGTAAGCCAAACCGCTTGCCGGAACAAAAGAACCGAAATAAAAATAATTATATAAGAACCAGGGGGCAGCTAATAAAAACGCCGGCAATCCAAAAAAAAGAAGTTGTTTCCACCGCAATTTCCCAAATCGAAAACCCAAGAAAATAAAAACTGCCGCCAAAAAAACACCGTAATCCAAACGAGAAAGGACTAGCAATCCTCCGATTATTCCCAAAAGAATGAGGTTCTTTGGCGAGTCCCCGCCTTTAAGGATTTTTAAAAAAATCCTGAAGAATACCGTAAACAGAAAAAGCGCCAAAGGAGTTTCCAGCCCGCTCAAATAAAAAGACAGGTTCCAGGGATTAATGGCATAAGTTAAAACCAAAAGAGACGGGGCAAGCTTATCATTGGTAAAAGTTGAAATAATTTTCCAAATTAATACACTGGTCAGAAAAAAAAGAATGGCGGATAAGGTTAATATAATATGAAGCGGAAGAATTTTATCTCCGGGGAAAAAATAAAAAACCGCCGCGCTAATGCCCATCCATAAAGGATGGTATCCGTTCGTCGCGTGCTCTCCGTCAAAAGTAGGCCCCAATCCGCTGGTTAAATTAATCGCGGTTTTAAAATAATAAAAAGCGTCATCTACCAGAAATCTGGCGAGCAGGCTTTCAATCGGCTGCCAAGCCAGCCAAAGATAGGCAAAAAAAATCAACATCAAGAGTCCTAAAAAAACTTTATTTTCTTTTAAGGAAGTTATTAGATTCATTTGTTCAGACTCTTAGATTTAATGTCTTTCATTTTATTCAGCCATCGCTCAATTTGTTTTTCGTGATTCATTTCGTCTTCGCCCAATCGCTTATAGCAATTACGGGACAGTTCCGCGCGCAAATTAGCATCGTTTCCCAGTTGTTCTATTTTTTTAGCCAAATCATCCGTATCTTCGTCTTTAAAATAAAGCGCGCTTTTCCGCGCCACCCACTCTAAACCGCCTCCGCCTGGCAAAATAGCCGGCAAACCAAAAGCCATGGCATAAGACAGGGAAATAGAGGTATTGTCCGTCCTCCAATGGGCCTGCACAAAGATATCTACTTCCTTGTGCATTTCGAGCAACCTTTCTCGGGTAACCCAACCGGTCAATTTCATATAAGGATCAAGTTTGAAATCGCTAATCATCCGCCTAATCGCCCCCGCCTCCGGGCCCGTTCCGCCCAAAATCAAGCGGAAATTATCTTTATTCTTTAATTTAGAAAAAGCCGTTAATAATAAATCAAATCCTTTTCCGGGCGCCATCCGGCTGGAATAAAAAAGCGCAACCGGGCCGGATTTTTTATTGCGCTTTAAATAATCATCGGGCGAAATATGATTCTCCCTGAAAATTTTCGGGTAATCAATCGGGTCTCCCATAATTTGCGCCTGCGGATCTTTTCTCATTCCAAAATCTTCATAAGCCGATCGCAAAACCGGATTGGTATAAAAAATAATATCCATATGGCTCGCGATCGGCATTAAAAAATATTTTTCAATCCATCGGCGTAATTTCTTTTTTAGCTGAACCGGGAAAGAATCTTTGGGCGCGCGGAATAAACTGGAAATATTTTCCGGCCAGCTGGAAAGCTCCCGGTTAAAAAAAGCGGATACGGGAATGCGGCCGCCTAGGAATCGGTATAGTCCGGCGCCATAAAGAAAATTGTGGCCGTCCACGTGGAAAAAATCGGCTTGGTCAGAATACTTTTTTAAAATTTTAAAGATTCCCTTCTGAATGCCGAATAGTCCCCGCGATGTTATATTTTCTTCAATTAATTTATACGGCAGTGGGTTAGGAATATCGTTCGCATAAGAAAATGCCGTAACGGCCGTTACCTCATTTCCCAGCTTTATCAAGGTCCTAATCATTAAGTCAAACTCTTCTATGGACCCGCCCGCGGTCCGGAAATTTAATTTGGATGTAATAAAGAAAATTTTCATTTATTATGATAATATAATTAGCAATATAACTCTGATCCAAGATTATAAGTTATAATACGATAATGAATACTAAAACCGATATTGGCTATATCAGCGGCTGCCAAGTCTGCCGGTCGCCTAAATTAACCACTGTTCTCCGTTACGGCAACCAGCCTATTGTTCAGGCTTATCTTACCAAAAAACAACTTAACCAGCCAGAAACCACCTTTCCCCTTAACTTAGTTTATTGCCAAGCTTGCGGATTATTACAGCTAGATTATATCGTAGATCCCCAAATTGTTTTTCCTAAAAATTATCCTTACCGCACCGGCTTAACCAACATGCTAATCCGCAATTTCCGCGCGCTCGCTGACAAAGTCACGCCAGAATATAATTTAAAGCTAAAAGATTTAGTAATCGATATCGGCTCCAATGACGGCAGTCTATTGAAAGGATTTAAAGAAAAAGGGTTGCGCGTCTTGGGAGTAGAACCTACCGACGCGGCCAAAGACGCCAATAAAAATGGCATACCGACTATTCAGGAATTTTTTGACAAAAACATTGCTAAAAAAATAATTAACAAACACGGCCGGGCAAAATTAATTACCGCGACCAATGTTTTCGCTCACATCAATAACGCCTCGGATCTGGCCAAAAATATTTATTCTTTATTGGATAAAAACGGCGTATTTATTTCTGAATCGCAATACTTCTTGGATACCTTTGAAAAGACAGAGCTGGACTGCGTTTACCATGAGCACATCCGATTCTATACCCTCAAACCATTAATAAAACTGCTTTCCAATGCCGGGTTTACGATAGTGGATGCCGAAAGAATTTCTGCCGCCGGCGGATCCATTCGAGTTTTTGCGATGAAAGGAAAGCGTCCGCAAGCCAAAAGAGTAAAAGATTTAGTCCGAAAAGAGGAAAAAGCCGGGCTTTATAATATTAAAAAGTTAAAAACTTTCTCGGAAAAAGCTATTCAGGCGAAGCGGGAATTAATTTCTCTAGTGTCAGAATGCGCCCAAAAAGGCACCGTTGTCGGGCTGGGCTCTCCGGCCAGAGCCAATACCCTGCTAGGATTTACGCATATTGATAAAGATTTAATAGCTTATCTCGGCGAAAAATCCGGATCTCCAAAAATCGGCCTGCTAACTCCCGGAACTCACATTCCGGTAGTAGATGAAAAAAAGATATTTCAAGAACAGCCCGAGTATGTTTTAGTTCTTTCCTGGCATATCGGCGAAGAATTAGTTAAGAAAATAAAACAGCTTGGCTACAAGGGAAAATTCATTCTTCCTCTTCCTAAACCAAGAATCATATCCAATTAAAATGATAAGGATTGGAATTATCGGAACCGGTTTCGGCGCCAAGGTGCATATACCGGGATTTCAAAAAATTAAAGGGGTAAAAATTACCGGGATTGCCGGATCTAATCCGGCTAAAACTGCCCAAACCGCCAAAGAGAGTAATATTCCCCTGGTTTTTGATACTTGGCAAAAGCTAATTGCCTCGCCGGAAATTGATGCCGTAAGTATTACTACGCCTCCGCATCTCCATTTTAAAATCGCGGCGGCGGCTTTCCGAAATAAAAAACACGTCCTATGCGAAAAACCGCTCGCTATGAACGCGCAAGAAGCCCAGCGCATAACCAAAATAGCAAAAAAGAGCGGCTTAATTCATATGGTGAACTTTGAATTTAAAAATATCCCCAATTGGTTGCTAATGAAAGATTTGCTTCAAAAAAATCGCCTGGGAAAATTGCGCCACATTAGCGTTAATTGGATTACCGGCGGGCGGGCAAACCCCAAACTTCCCTTTATCTGGCAAAATGACGCTAAATACGGCGGGGGGACTCTCTTTGCCTTCGGCTCGCATATAGTTGACTACATTGAATGGTTTTTTGGCCCCATTGAGAAAGTTTTTGGAAAATTAAGCATCATTAAAAAAATAGCGGGTGGCAAAAAACCAACCGCGGAAGATACTTGTGATGTTTTAATGGAATTAAAGATTGGGGTTTTGTTAAATTTAACTACCTCTAATGTTTTGCCTAACGGTTGCGGGCATAGAATAGAAATTTATGGAGAAAAAGGATCGCTAAAACTGCAAAATAGCAACTTAAAAGATGCTGTGTATGGATTTGAATTAGAAGAATGGCTGACTAAAAATAAAATGAGAAAGAAATTATCTTTGCCGGCCGGATATCCTAAATTTAAAGAAAAATATTCCGACGGGAGATTAGAAGCCTTCCTAAAAATCGCTGAACGCTTTATTAAAGCCATAAAAACTAACCGCCAAACTTCTTCGTCTTTCCAAGACGGACTAAGAGCCCAACTAGTCATGGAAGCCATCCAAAAATCCCATAAGCTCCAAAAATGGATTTCTATTTAAAAAATCGGCCGCGGATAAATTCGACTGTCCTTTTTATTGACTAAAAAAGTATTTCTGGTATCCTATAATCAGTTCGCAAAAATAATGAGGTAACTGCCAATGCAATACAGGGCCTATGCCGAAAACAAGCGCGTAATGGCCCCCAAGCGGCTTACCGATAAAGAATATGCTGCTGCCATAGCGCGATTCCCGCGAGTTTGCGCCGATATAATTCCGATTAATCGGCGCAACAGAACCATTTATCTTGCCAAACGAAAATTAGGCCATCCTAACGGTTGGTGGTGGATTGGCGGCGCTTTAAGTGCCGGCGAAAAACCAGAAAGAGCGGCGCAACGAAATTTAAAACGGGAAACTTCTTTAAAGCTCCCCGTAAAAAGATTTGATAGTTTGCCGAAACTGAATTTCTATATTTGGAATCTGGGAAATCATTCCTCTAAAAATCTGAGCTGTAATGACATCGTTTTTTGTTATCTAATTGAACCTTCGGAAAAAGAAATAGCGCGGATGTCCCGGAATCTGGACCAAGCCGAATATGAACAGTCAGCGGCGCTTATAGAATTTTCTAGGGCTGCCATAAAAAATCAAGCGGGATTTAACGAGCTTGCCCGAAAAATCATTTTAGATATTTATGACGAAGTTTTTCCAAAATAAAGGCAAAAACGAGCTATAAGCTCGTTTTTTTATTTCTTGGGATGAGCTCTGTACCATTCAAACGCTCTTTTTAGCCCCTCTTGCAAAGAAACTTGCGGCTGCCAGCCAGTTAACGACTGTAGCTTAGAAACGTCCGCTAGACGCCTTTTTACGCTTCCCGGGGGCGATTGTTTGATATCCAGCTTCTCCGGATGCCAGCCAGCTATCGCAAATAGTTTTTCGGCTAATTTCTTCATAGTAATCTCTTCAAAATCGCCGATGTGCACGGTTTCAATCGGCTGGCTATCAGTTTTTACAGAATCCATCAGCATCTGCATTGCCCGGACCGCGTCTTCTATAAAACAGAAAGTCCGGGTATCGTCGGCGCCGAAAATCGGAAAAGGATCAACCCGCTTAGTAATTCTCTCAACGAATTCCGGAATCACGTGGTCATAGCCGGCCCTTGGCCCATAAAAATTATGGGGCCGGACAATTAGAGCCCGCAAATTATATTTAGCGGCATAATTAATTACAAAAAGTTCGCCGACTAATTTAGTGGCCGCGTAAGACCAGCGCGGATTATAAGTGTCTTCAATGACCAAAGGAACTTTCTCCGGCGTCGGAATTGGCAATTGGCCGAAAGCATTCAAAGCGCCGGCATAAGCTTCATTGGATGATGTAAAGCAAAATTTTCCCTTCGGGCTTTCTTTGCGGAACCATTCCAGCATATAGATCAACGATAGCGTATTAATGCGGAGAGTTTCTTGCGGCATTTCATAAAACCACTTGGTGCCATTAACCGCGGCAAGATGATAAACGTGGTCATAATCGCTTCCCAATTCTTTATAAGATGCCGGATCGGTTAAATCTAAAGTTAAAAACTTCACCCGCCTATCTTCCAATATTTTTTTAAAATCCGTGTCCATTTTTCCCCGCTGGAGATTATCAACCAAAACTAGTTCAACATCTTTTTCTGTATCCAAAATATGCTTGGATAAAAAGTATCCAATAAATCCCGCGCCGCCGGTAATAAGAATTTTCTTTATTTTTCCAGCCATACCCAAAAACTTTTAGAGTCTTCCGCCTGGTGATTTAAAAACTTAAAACCGATTTTTTCTGACAGCGCTTTTGCTTCTGCTGGAGTTGTTGAAATTCCATACGCCCAATGCCATTTATATAAACCTCGGCCAGCGCGCAAATGAAGCTTAGCAATTCCGCCCGGCTTTAAAGTGCGATAAATTTCTTGTAGCTTATCCGCCAAAATTTCCTTAGTCGGCAAATGCTGGAGGGTTTGATAAGAAAACGCGAGATCAAAGGAATTCGGCACCGCTTCAATCGTTTTTCCGTCAGTTAATCTAAATTCTACTTTTAGGGAGTCAATTAAACGTTTTTTAGCGCTATTCAACATTTCCGCGGAGATATCCGTCGCCACTACCTGATTAAAGTGCCGCGGGAAAAATTCCGTCATCCGGCCAATGCCACAACCGATTTCCAGGGCTTGGGATTTATCGGCGCCCTCAACAATGTGCGCGATCAGCGAATCTCCGGCAATATATTTTTCATAATCCGACTGGCCGGATTCCCGAATATCAAATTCATTAACATCCGTTCCTTTCGGGTGCTTGGTATTTACAAAATAGCGGGCATTTTTCTTGGCCTTGCTGTCCCAAATTGCCCCGACTTGCTCCAGGGACCGATCCGGAATTAGCCTGGCCATAACAGCGGTAACAAACCTTAATTGGCGCCTGGATGCCCTAATCCAGCGCCACGAATTAATTTTTTGCCACACAAAAGACGCGAAACCCAGATTCATAATCATTTTCCGGTCGTCGTCCCAGCTGGAAAACCATTCCGGCAAATGGCTGTAATTCCGCTCTTTTTTCTTGTGCAATTCGTTGCTTCGAAATGCCGCTTTCAGCAAATGAATATCTTTATTTTCCGCGTGAGCGGTATAAAAAGCCAAAAGATCTTTCGGCAAACAATGTCCGCCAAAAGATTTTCCATAACGGAGATAGTTCTTTTTTTCGAAAACAAAATCAATTACCTGTTCAATTTCCAGCATAGATCGCCGATCGGTCGGTTCCTGGATCAGATTTCCAAATTCATTGATAAAGGCAATCCGCACCGCGTTCCAAATATTGGATAAGTATTTTATATGCGACGCCTGTTCTGGCGTTCCCCTGAAAACTTTCTTAGCGCGCAATTGCCAAGCCGAAAGAAAGCTCGGCTCCTTTCTGCCGGCATTGCGGCGCCCCACGACAAAATAATGAGGATCTAAGCATTCTTCCACGGCATGTTTTTCGTGTAAAAATTCCGGAACGTAGAAATGAAAATCCAAACTGCCCAAATGCTTCGGTAAAACGGTGGATCGCAATATCACTCCTCCCTGGGCCGATTTTAAGCCAGCCATAGCTTTTTTAATCAAAGACAAATCTTGAGTCCCGTCCGGCTGAACCCGGTCGCCCACGCAGATAACATACCAAGTATTGGCGCTATCTTCGGCCAATAATTCTTTCAGCGGCAGAATTTTTTTATATAAATCTTCGTGGCTATCCGCATAGCGAAAAACTGGCGGCGCAATGTCGTAGTAAAAAACCGGGTATCCCATTTGAGCCAGCGATAAACCGTTGGCCTGTCCTACCCAGCCATATCCTAAAATAACCACCTTTTCTTTATTCATAGATTTGGAACCTATCAAGTATAAAACCCGTGATTAAAAATTAAAGTTTCTTTAAAAAAAGCGGGTTAGAAAGCGGAGTAAATAACTAGATTGTCTTGGTCATAAATTTTCTTGGAAAAAAATCGGTCCATATTCCAAGAAGGATCCTGGACTCTGTTCCAAATAACGTAATCAAGGCGGTATTTTTTCAATTCGCTCGCAAAATCTTTCTTAAGAAAATCTTGATATTCCAAAATCAACCCGTCCAAAAGAGAATCGGGAAAGCATCCGTAACAACCCCCGGTTTTCCGGTAATAATGCCCGAAGAAATGATTGCCGATATCGCCCCGGTGGCTGTAAAAATATTCTCGGGCATTGTTTTGATTAGCGCCGTCTAAAAAGAAATAGATAAAGTAAGAATCTTTGAGCCGGCGGGGGTCGGCCAAATAATTGGTTATCTTATTAGTAAAATAAACATTATGGCTGGTATAAACTGACAATAGGTCCGCAAGGTCTTCGTTGGCAAAAACCACGCTCTCGGCCGGCGCGTTCTTTTGAAACCAGGAGAGCGCCGGGCGATAGCGCTGCAGGCCTGCCCAATAATCCCTTCCGACCGAATAAGAATCCTTTTGAAACAAAAAACCGGAATAAATAAAAATTAACAAAATTATTACCGCGGTTATTTTAGAAATGATCGCGGCTCCCAGCCTCTCTAAGTTTAATAAAAATAAATAAATAAGAAGCGCCCCGCCAAGTGGAGCCACAAAATACCAATGATAATGCGAAGGCACGGGGGCAGTCCTGCCGGTAATTAACTGCTGATTGGTAACGAAAAATCCGGCGATCCATAGGGGCAATACGAAAGCCCGAAAATTATCAGGCAAACGGCGATAAAACACCAATAAAAGCAAAAAAACGCCCCACCAAACCCGGCTAAAAATAAATTGGCGATTATATAAAACTCCCTGAATAGAAGCGAGATTTTCATATAACGGGGATTGCAAGAATTCTGCCAAGCTCAAAAAATACGGAATTCCAATTATAACCGCTAGGCCGACAACGATTAAAATTTTCTTAATTTGTTTTCGGTCTTTTTTATATAAAAACCATAAAAATAAGATTCCGGTAAAAGCCAGCAAAAATGAATAACTAAAGAAATAAGTATAAAATGACAGTCCCAAAATTAATCCGGAGCCAATCCCTAAAAAGATTTTCTTTTTACTGGAAAATTCTTCAAATAAAAACTTCCAGAGGCAGAGCAAATATCCGAAAAAGAAAAAGGAGCTGACTTGCGGATTAATCGGCCGGGCATAATTCAGAAAACCGGGATCCGTACCCGGAAATTCTCCACGCAACAGAATAGATGCCCAGGAGCCGGGATTTAAAAACGCCCAGGTGGCTTGCGTCAGCATAATAAAAACCGCCATTACCAGCGCCCAATCTTTTCTCTTGGTGATAGCTTCAAAAAATAAATAGATAACAATAGTTAAGAAAAATGGCAGGACAAATTTTGTCAGTAAATTAACGCCGATTGCAGAAATTCCCAAAATTTTTCCGAACATCCCAACCAAAAACGGAGATAAAAACTGCAAAGGGTACGGGGCGCCTTTTTGATCCGCCCAATACAGATTTCCGGAAAACCAATGCCCGTCATACACTTCTTGAATTTGAGCTAAATAATCATCTTCGGCGTCCGAGCCAAAAAATTCTATTCCCTGATAAGCCGGGTCAAAATAATGGAAATAAAGCGCCGGACCGGCTATCAAAGCGCCTATTATAAAAGCAATTATAATAATCCAATATTTCATATTATTTTGATGTTCGTTTCTCGCAAACATAAGTCACGTGGGAAAAAGGAGTGCCCTGATGAGATTTTTGATACTGAATATTGAATTGGAGGGTCTTTAAAAAACTCAAAAGTTCCGCGGGAAAGCGATAATAAATTCGGTCGCCCGGATACAAAAGATGATCTGCCATCTGAGTCAAAATAAATTTCCACCAAGGATACCGGTCAATTTCGCAAATAATTAACTTCCCGCCCTCCTTTAATTTATCATAACAGGCGCGGATCAAAACCTCCTGCTCGGAATAAGAATTTAAATGATGCAAAACATGAATTAACAAAATACAATCGGCACTTGGTATTTGGGCCCTTGTGATATCAGCGGCCTGAAAATGAACGTTGCCCAATCCCCGATCGGCATATTTTATCTTGGACATATCCAGTTCAAGCCCCAAAATCTCCCGCTGAGAAGATAATAACGCCAAAAGATTGGAAAAAATTCCATAACCGCAGCCTAAATCAATAATAAATCCGTCCCGCGGCACATCCGCCTCCAGCTTCCGGTAAGGAGCGGTAAAAAACCGAATTTTAATAAAAAGGCTGGGCCATCCTAATCCTTTATATTTTTTTTTGATTTCCCGTACCGCTGAAGAATAATCCATTATTTTTTACGATATTTGCCCCTTAAGTTCCTAACGGTAAGATTCCACATTCCCAAAAGAGTCCGGAAAGAATCCTTCAAAATAAAAACTTTAGACCGGCGATCATCCTCCCAGGAAATGGGGGCTTCTTTAATCTTATATCCAAATTTATGGGCTACATAAATTACTTCTCCCGCGGCAAGATATTTATCGTCATAGACATAATGAAAAATGTCCTTGGCTACTTTTTGCCGGAACATTTTAAAACCGCACATAACATCCTTAAACTTCACTCCGAATAAAAATCCGAAAATAATATGAAAAACTTTCCCGGCAAAAACTCTAAGGGGCGGCTGGCCCAAAACGAAAATCGAACCCGGGAGTTCCCGCGAGCCCATGATTAAACCGACGTCCGGATTGGCAGCTAAAAAATCGATGAATTTATCAATATATTCCGGGCTAACCGGCAAATCAGCGTCAGTCTCTAAAACATATTCGCCCGAAGCCGCCAAAACGCCGGCGCGCATCCCAAAACCCCGTCCCCGATTTACTGTATTATGGATAATTTTAACTCTGGAATTAACAGTGGCTAAAGAATCTAAAAATTTCAAAGTGCCATCCGTGCTTCCGTCATCCACAAAAATTAATTCATAATCCGGCAAATGTTTTTCCAGATATTCCAAATAGGGCGCCAATTTAACCGGCAAACGCCCCTCTTCGTTGTAAACCGGAATGGCAATCGAAAGTTTCATAACTTAAAAAGTGGTTTAAAATTAACGCTGACGCTTTTTAACAATGTAAGAATCGTCTTCAAAAACTATTTCACCGGGCACTTGTTTATAAATAAGATCTTTATCTTTCTGGTAATACACCAGGTAATCCACATGGTATTTCTCCAAATAATGATTAAATTCAACCGGGTCCGGATTAAGCCGTTTGGCGCGAATCGGCCCGAAATCATATGGGGTATATTCCAGCAGGGTAGCGGGCGTAAAATCCCGGCCTAAAATCTTGGCTTTAATTTTATTTATAACATTATCTTTTTGCAATGCGGAATTAAAAGCTTGGCCGAAAACCCGCGTCTGCTGTTGCTCAAGATTATCAGTAATATATTGATAAGTAACGTCCCAATAAATATAGCGGTCTAGCAATTCTTCCGTCGGCATCAGTTGCAATTCTTGGCTCGGATGAAAATATAAATAATTATTCGTTAATAAATTAATGTCGTTTCCCAGATCCTTCGGGGCATACACCACTTTATCGCGAATTTGATTCGCCAAAAACCAGTCCACGACCGCATCCGCCCGGCCGCCGACATAAGTTTCTGCGGTGGCCGGATTGTTTATTTGCGGATCGCTGATAATTAAATAAGCCTTATTAGCTGCCATCCCAACCGCTACTAAAATAAAAATGGCGGTGGCGATTTTTTTATAGGAGCCGAAATAATTGCTTACGATAAAAACTATACCGCCCCAAAAAGCAACAAAAAAGAACAAAAGGGTGGGCAAATAATGCGAATTAAATTCTAGCTGCATTCCGGTAATTATCTGCTGATTAAGAACCATTAGTCCGGCAACCAGCCCCATGGCAATCTTATCTAAAGTCCCTTCGGTAACTGCCTTCATATCTAGTTTCGGAAAAATATATTTTCGTAATACAAAAAAGGCTATTAATGAAGCAATTAAAAAGGCCTGAGTATATAAACCGGCCGGCCAACGGCTATATAAAGCGCCGATCCGAACCATGCTTTCTTTGTAATAAGCTAACTGGCTGATCTGCAACAGGTGGATAACATACCAGGAAGCCACGCCGGCAATAATTAAATATTTATACAAGTATTTCCAAATAATTTTTCTTGCCTGCCAAAACATCCAGCAATCGCTGGCCGCTAAAAGCGCCAAGGCGAAAGTCCAATAATATGGATAAACATAAAATAGCGATCCGGCCAAAACAGCCAATCCGATTTCTCGTTTCCAAAATTTTAAATTCGAAAAATAAAAAATAAAAAATAATGCTAATGGAATAAAGTTTATCTCGGGGCTCAAGGTTCGGCCCCAATCCAGCCGAGGAATAAAAATATAGGCGGCAGCGGCTAAATAACCGAAATAATGAAAATTAAAAATTACCAAAAACGCGTTTATTAAAAGCGCCATAATTACAAAGACCGCCAAATAGCCGGTGATTAAGGCGTAAAATTTTACATCCAGTCCCAATGCGCTTTTAAATAGCCCGGCGGCATGAATGTTTAAAGCCGGATACAAATACGGCTGATAACGCCACTCGGAAAGATACGGGCTGCCCAATTGCCAATTGCCCTTAGAGCTCTCATTAATCAATGATAGATAATAATTAAATCCGCTGACCTGCTTGGTATTCAAATAATTATCAAAAACAATAGCCTGGGTAAGGTCAAGCTGAATTATGACCGTAAACAAAAGGCTTAAAATCAATATAGTATAAATGGATTTTGTTGGGGGGGGCATAATTTTAATTAACCTAATTACTCTAATTAACCTAATGAATGTCTAATTTCTAATGACTAAAATTTAGGCATTGGTCATTGGGATTTGATTAAAATAATTAGAAATTAGGTTAATTAGAATAATTTAATTTGCTTGTTTTCTAGCTAATATTAGCATATTATCCCCCAAATAAAGCTTCAGAGCAAAGGTGCCCAGCGCGGGAAATCGTTCTAAAAATAACGTAATCCACCGCCAAATAAAAATTCGTTGATACCGATAAAGAAAATTGAATATATACTGCAAAGAAAAGGTCTTATGAATAGTCCGTATTTCTAAAATATCAAATTTATTATTCTCTAAAAATAATTTAATATTGCGATTATTAAAATAACTGATATGTTCCGGCGGCAGCCAGGTATGCCACTTTGTTCCGAAAATCCTTGCCCACCAGCTAGCGGTATTAACCGTAATAATCGCCAAAGTGCCGTTAGCCGCCAGAAGCTTACGGATCGCTCCGGCATTATCAGCCAACTTATCTTGGGGAAGGTGTTCAAAAAAATCAAAGGCGGTAATAACGTCAAAAGACTCCGGCGAAAAACTGGCGCTTAGCAAATCACCCTGGGTTATTTTTCTCCCGCGAAAGCGCCCCTCTTCTACTGAAGAAGCGTTTAAATCTATTCCTTCAGCTAAATAACCGCTCCGGGCAGCAACGTCTAAAAAATAACCGTTGGCAGTGCCAAGATCCAGCAATCGCCGGCCCAAATTATGCGATTGAATTTTTTTTAATAAATTTGTATATACCGAAAACATCGGGGCCTTGTCGGCTTCATAATCCACATATCCCCGCCCCTCATTATCGTGAAGGTAAATCGGATTATTATAATAATCCGCTAAATTAATATGGGCGGTGTCCACAAAAATAAACCCGCAATTCGGACATTTAAAAAATAAAAAAATCTCTTTACTGAACGAGGCAGGGCAATTTTGGTTTCCGCAAATGGAACAGGTTTTCATATGAAGCCTTAGTCAGCGGTCTGAATAATTTTTATAAATGCCGCGGCAGAATTCCGAATATCATACCGCTTCACCCAATCCAATAATAAAATTTTCATTAATGCCAGATCGGATGGTTTTTTATATAATAATGCTTTAACTTTATCAGCAAATTGCCCCGTATCGCCAACTCGCGCCAAATAACTATGCATTGGCTCCGGCGTTATCTCCCGAACCCCGCCGATATCGCTCGCCACAAATGGAACTGCGGCCGCCATAGATTCCAATAGAACATGCGGAAAGCCCTCTTCATCAGACGGCATTATAAACAAATCGGCAGCCGCATAATAATAAGGCAGCTGATTATTCGGCACCCAGCCTAAAAATCGAACTTTATCCAACAGTTTGTAATTTGTGATTTGTGATTTAATGCTTTCTCGTTCTGGGCCATCGCCAATTACCACCAATACCGCATTTTCGTCTTGAAGGGCCTTTAATATTTCAGGCAAATAATGCGCTCCTTTACGTTGGGATAAACGATGAACAAAAAGCAAAACTTTGGCGTCTTCCGGAATTTTTAATTCTTGTTTTATTTCTCCAATTTTGATTTTTGATTTTTGATTTTTGATTTTTTCTATATCTACCCAGTTAGGCATGACTTTAATTTTATTCTCGCGAATAGCATAATGCGCGGCATACTCTTTTTTTAAGCTTTCCGTTCCGGTAACTAGAAAATCGATAAATCGATACGCCAATCTCTCTAATTGATTTCTTAAAAAATTCTTCCGGTAAAGCCACGGCAAGCCGCAATTCCAATAAAAAACTTTTCCTCCCAAAATCCCGCTGATTAACGACGCGTTAAAAGCGGCGACGAAAGAATAGTGGATATAAAAATTTTGGCAGCCGGACATCCGCGCCTTCGCCAAAAGAATAAGATTTTCCAGCCAGCGTAACGGGAGAAAATGGAATTTTTGAATAAACTTTTTAAACCCCGCCGAGTCCCCCTTCCCCCTTTCCGCAATCAAAAAAATATCGGCGCTTTGAGCTAGCAAATCCAACATCTTATATATTGAATAAAAGTGAGTTGCCGTTTCCAGGTTATATTCCGGCACAACAAAGCAAATTTTCAGTTTTTCCATATGGCTAGCGGGCATTATATATAAAACTCATAAATTGAATCAACGGTTTTTTAAAAAAATAAGGGCGCGTTTGCGTCCCTTAAAAATATCTTATTTAGACAGTGCCTTCAAGTCTGAATTAACCATCATTTCCACCAATTCAGTAAAGCCGACTCTCGGCTTCCAATCTAATTCCTTCCTAGCCAAGGAAGAATCGCCCCTTAACAGATTAACCTCAGCTGGCCTGATAAATTTAGGGTCAGTCCGGACATAGTTTTCCCAATTTAAATCAACGCATTTAAAAGCCGCGACTAAAAATTCTCTAATGGAGTGGCTTTCGCCGGTAGCAATAACATAATCTCGAGCCTCTTTCTGCTGAAGCATCAACCACATCGCTTCCACGTAATCGCCGGCAAATCCCCAGTCCCGCTCCGCGTCTAAGTTTCCCAAAACTAATTCCTTCGCCGTTCCCAGTTTAATCCGAGCTATCGCATTGGTAATTTTCCGAGTTACAAATTCCAAACCGCGCCGAGGAGATTCATGATTGAATAAAATCCCGGAAGCAGCAAACATTCCATAAGATTCCCGATAATTCACCGTAATCCAATGGGCGTAAAGTTTAGCTACCCCATAAGGACTGCGGGGATAAAACGGGGTCTTTTCGGTCTGCGGAGTTTCATGAACCTTCCCGAACATTTCCGACGAAGAAGCTTGATAAAACTTGATGCTAGGATTTACCTGACGAATCGCTTCCAAAACCCGCACCGCGCCCAAACCCGTCACCTCTCCGGTAAAAACCGGCTGTTTCCAGGACTCATGGACAAATGACTGCGCCGCCAGATTATAAACTTCATCCGGCTTAACTTCCTTTAGCGCGTGGACTACGGACGCTTCGTCCAAAAGATCTCCGGAAACCAGCTCAATACGATCCAAAATATGATCAATATTCATCCGATTTTTTTGGCTGCTCCGCCGTTCCAATCCAAATACTTGATATCCTTTCGCCAAAAGAAACTCCGCCAGATAAGAACCATCTTGCCCGGTAATTCCGGTGATTAGGGCTACTCTGACCATTGCCATCCTCCTATTCCAATTTAAAAGTAACTGTAATAGCGTAGCACCTTAAAAAACACGCGTCAATTTAATACAAAAATTGAGTAACTCCCCAAATTTGAATAAGGCGAATAATGTTTATCTAAAATAAGTTGCTCCGGGCTGGATAATCCCTCACTAGCCGAAAAAACAATGACTTCCGGCAAAGAATCGGCCAATAACGGGCTGGTTCCCATAGTCGGAATGCCGGCCATATCTACAATTTGAAACCGCTGGTCGGTTTTCAGCAATACCGAAAGCGCCAGGGAATTGATAGTGCCAATACTCTGATTTAGAAATTCCTCATTTAAAAAACGGCTGGCTTTAATTTCGGAATCGGAATAAAAAATTTGAGCGCCGGTAAAAAGATGGGTTAGTTGAATTACAATCAAAGCTAGCGCCAAGCCAACCGGCAATCGTCGCGGATTTAACTTTAACTTAGCAATAAACAACTTAACGCGAATTAACAGCGATGATAAAACTGCCGGCAAAACAAAAAGAATTAAAAGTTCGGCGATTAAAATATAGCGCAGCCAGCCCGGACTCCGAAGATAATAAATAAAAGCGAAAATGCCGTAAATAATTATAAAGCTATAAAGCGATTTTAATTTAATATTTTCTTCCTTAGTTCTAACCCGCCAAAGCAAAATAAACAAAATTCCGAAATAAATCAGAGTGGTGGAAAGGGGCGCGTTTAATAGATTTTGCGCAACATTTTCCATTAAAGAACCGGCGGAGTAAGGATTTTGATAAAAATTTAATATTCCTACCCAAGCCGATTTTGAAAACGGCTGTTCTAATACCAGCAACACCCAGCCAGCCGCGGCCGGCAACGCGCCCAACCCTACCAACATTAGTTTTTTAAAAAAGCCTGATTTTTCTAATAAGAAAATAACCAGCATTACTGGCAAAATCCAGGTAAACACCGACGGCTTAGTAACTATCGCGAGGCCCCACAAAACTCCGCTCCAAAAATAAGAATTTTTATTAAGCCATAAATAAAAGCCGATAAGTAGAAAAATGAATCCCGGTATCTCGCCCACCACGGTCCGGCCGCTGTCGTGAAAAGAGGCAAAAGTAACAATTAATCCGACTGATAACAAACTCAATTTTTCTCCGAATAAACTGCGACCCACCACAAAAATTGCCATTAGGGCAATTGCCATCCAAATCAGCATATAAATCCGCGCCTGAACCAACCCATAACCGAATATCTTAAAAAAGATGGCCAGGGGAACGGTTACCGGGTAGCCGGTAGACTGCAACAACTCTGGAAAGTCAGTGAATTCTCCGGGGGCAATCTGGACATTAAGCTTACCGAAGCCCAAAAAGCTTCTGGCCAGCTCAATACTCTTAGCCTCATCTATCCAAAGCCGTGGTTTAGTAGTCAGGGTCGCCCAAGAGCCGGTTAAAAATATAAGAAGAATCGCGCCCAGAACAACGCGAGGCCAATGTTCTTTAATAAAATTTTGATAAATCGAATTGTTCATAGTTTTTAATTCCCGATCGATGTAAAATATAGCGCGCCAAAACATTAAGAATACCCAAGCCGTATTTCAAGCTACGTCCGAATCCAATCATGGAAGCTTCCGCGAAGTATCGGGTGGTAATCGGAATTTCTTTTATTTTCATATTCGCCACCTTCATTTGGGCAATAATTTCGGTATCAAAAACAAAGTCGTTTGAATTAAGCCCCAGCGGAAGCTCTAAAACTTTCCGGCTATAAGCGCGGAATCCCGAATGATATTCAGTTAAATTCATTTTTAAAACCAAATTCTCCAGCCGAGTTAAGAAAATATTAGCTATAAACTTCCAATAAGGCATGCCGCCTAATAGCGCGTTGCGCCGAACATACATTCTTGATCCAAAAACCGCGTCGCATTCACCGCGGACAATCGGCTGAATCATTTCGGGAATAAATGAGGGATCGTATTGAAAATCAGGGTGAACCATGACGGCAATATCCGCCCCCAGCCTCAAAGCCTCCCGATAGCAGGTCTTTTGATTGCCCCCATAACCAAGATTTTTATCATGAACAATGGTCTTTATCCCTAAATTTTTAGAAGCCTCCGCTGTATTATCCCGGCTGGCGTCGTCCACTAAAATAATCTCGTCCACCCAATCTTTCGGAATGGCAAAAAGAGTCTTTTCTAAAGTTTTAGCGGCATTATAAGCCGGCAAAACTACAATTATTTTTTTATCGGATATTTTAACGCTCATTTAATCTATAAACCGATATTTTATAATGGTCCATAAAATCAAAAATCCGTGCTTCCAATTAATTTTTTTTCCTTCTTCATAATTGCGGGGGTGGTACTTAATTGGGGCGGTAATAATTTTCTTTCCGCGCTTTAAAATTTTACAAACCAATTCATTATCAAAATCAAAATTATTAGTTTTAACATTAATAGAATCTATCAGTTTTTTAGTAAACGCCTTATAACACCCCTCATATTCTTCGATGTTTGCCCTATAAAGCGCGTTGGTAAGCCAGGTAATAACTTCGTTGCCGAACCAGCTAAACCAATACAAAGATTTATGCCGCCGAGCATCATGCTCGGGCTGAACCCGGACGCCCAATACCGCCTCGGCCCGGCCATCTAAAATCGGCTGAATCATTGCCGTGTAATCATTGGGATCATACTCTAAATCCGCATCCTGAATAATAACCATATCACCGGTAGCGTTTTTAAATCCGGTTTTAACGGCGCCGCCTTTGCCAAGATTTTTTTCATGAAAAATATAAATAATTCCCGGGGTCTTTTTTAAAATCTCTCTGGTGCCATCCGTAGAGCCGTCATCTACTACAATAATCTCTTTTTCTATCTGGCCCAGCGAAACTGCCTTTACCGCCCCCAATAGCTTTTCTATGGTGTTTTTCTCGTTAAAAGCGGGTATAATAATGGAAAGTTTAGACATCAATACAATATAACATGGCTAAAAATATTATTGTCATACCGACCTATAATGAAAAAGCTAATATTTCCTTGCTTTTAGAAAAAATTTGGGGCCTGCTTCCCGATACCTACGCCATGGTGGTAGACGATAATTCCCCCGACGGCACCGCTGAAGTGGTAGAAAAATTAAAAATCCGGTATCCAAACCTTCTATTATTGAAACGCCCGGGCAAAGACGGGCTCGGCAAAGCTTATATTGCCGCTTTCCGGAATATTTTTGCCAATTATAATTTTACTACCATTACCATGATGGACGCGGATTTATCACACGACGTAAAATATTTACCGGAAATGCTAAGATTATCGGAAAATTTTGGCCTGGTGATTGGCTCGCGGTATATTCTCGGGGGCGGAGTCACTCAAAAATGGGGCGCTGGGCGACGGCTTCTTAGCGCGGCCGGAAATTTATATCTAAAAATAATTTTTCATCGCTATCCGATTCAGGACTGGACTACCGGTTACAATGTAATCAGGGTGAATGTTCTTAAAAAAGTAAATTTTGATGAATTAAATCCGCGGGGCTACGCCTTCATCTCCAGCCTGAAATACCGGCTGGCCAAAGCCGGAGCCGCTATAAAAGAATCCCCGATATTTTTTGAAGAACGAAATGGCGGAGAGTCCAAGATGTCCCTTTTTATTATTCTAGAGGGATTAATTTTGCCCTGGAAAATTATTTTCCAAAAGCTATTCCGTCGTTAAGGGAGTGTTCTTAAATTTTAAAGATTGCTGATTCGTTCTAAAACTCTTTCAAGATTTCTCCAGGCATCAAAAATAGTATTCAAAATTAAAAACAAGCTTACATAAAGGGCGGATTTCCAAGCAAGGCGGCCGCTTAATAATTCCCGCAAGCCATAACCGGCAAACACCGCAAAAAATGGGTAAACCAGCATCCGATATCGCGTCTCTACGATAATGCCCACCACCGCCAATGGCATCATGATTAATAAGGCGGTTAAAAATTGGGCTCGGGTTTTATCGGCGCCCGCCAAATTCTTAATTTTAAGGATTCCCCAAAATCCTAAAATAAATAAAATTGCGGAATATATCGCGGAAAGCGCTAGCGTCAATCCCCTGCTTAAACCGTGCAAATGAAACCAAAAACCGGTCGGCCGGGCGAAACTAAAATAAATGGAGATTCTGTAAAAAGTTATTTTTAAAAATTCCAAAGGGTGGAATGCCATAAATTTTAAAGTTTCCTTGGTTAATTGCCGGCTGCCGGCCACCAAGCCATATTGTTCCAGGTATTGATCGGCCAGCGGATAAGGCTCTAATTCGCCGGTGGCGCCCAAGTGGTTGCCGGCCAGCAAATCCACGCCATAGGCTAAATTAGTGGGAACAAACGCGTTAAAAACAATATAATTCCGAATAATCCAGGGCGTAAAAATAATGGCTGCTCCGCAAAGAACTAATAATCCGTGATTCCATTGTTTGGCGCGAAAACAGTAAAATAAAATCGGCAGAAAAAGAAATAGCGCGGGAGTCCGGACGCTTCCCGCCGCCCCCATCGCTAAACCCAATAATAAAATTATCGGCCAAGAGCGCCGCTGGCTATTAAAATAACGGAAAAATAAATAAGCGCTGAGGGTAATCAAAAAAACTCCCAGCGTTTCCGTCATCAGCATTCCCTGCATAGTAATCAAATCCGGAGAAAAACCGATTAAAACAGCGGCAACAATTCCCGCGGAAAAACTCCAATTATCTTTAAAAACCTGCCTGCTAACTCCAAAAACTAGCAGGGCCGAAAGGGCCAAAAGAAAAGCCTGGATAACCCAAATTACTTCATAGCTATAGCCAATAATAAAATAAATTGCCGCCAGAAAGAATTCGTATCCCGGACCCACCCGCATAATAGAGTTATCCTGATCCAGCGGGCCCTCTAAAGACCCCCGATAACCGTTACCGGCGACAATATTCCGGGCAATGCTATCATAAGCGCGGGCATCTACCGCCGGCGGAATTCTGAAATAAAATGAATAGGCCAAACCGCAGATAAATACCCCCAACAACACTGCCGCCAAAATTAATTTTTGATTTTTGCTTAATTCCATCTTTTTATTATCTTAACAACTCTTTTCTCCCAAGTATAATTCTGAACCTTGGCGTAGGCATTCGCGGATAATGATTCTGCCAATGACTGATTGCCGGCCACGGCTTCAATGGCTTTAGTTAAATTGGCCGAATCGCCTGCTTGAAAAAAGAAGGCTTCTTTTTCGCCGATCATTTCCCGCAACGAAGGAAGATCGGACGCGACAATCGGCCTTTGGCAGGCCATATACTCAAAAAGCTTTAAAGGAGAAGTGTATTTTTCAGAAATCGGATCTCCGGCCTTATTGGGAATAACTAAAACATCAGCCGCTTTTAAATAAAACGGGATATTTTCCCTTTTTAAAAAAGGCAGTATCCTAGCCTTAGTTTTAGGATATCGTTCTTGGATTTTTGCCAATTCATGGGGATGAGCTCCAATTAAAATTACCAAATAATCCTCCCCAAGTTTATCGGCGGCTTCAATTAAAGAATCGGCCCCTTTCCAGTCATAAAAAAGGAAACTGCCGGTATATAGAATAATTTTTTTATTCATGGGCAAGCCCAGCTTTTGCCGCGCTTCTTTTTTAGAAATATTAATGGCAAATTCGTTCAGGTCCACGCTGTCGGGCAAAACCAAAATCTTCTCCGGAGCTATTCCCAGGCGCAGAATCTCTTTTTCTAAGGAATGCGTAATGACAACAATTAACCCGGCGCGCCGCAACATACGCAAAAACCATTGCCCGGCCCGATGAGGCATGGCATGAACCTCTAAAATAAAATTGTGGAATAAAATTCCCGTTAATGATTCTCGGGTATAAATAATATCGTATTTTTTAAACAGCAAATAGATTCTAGTAAAAATCAAAAAGCTGGCGGTGGATATAAAAAACCCGATTTTATGAATATCCACCCAATCCGGGCCGGGTATCCAAATGATTTTAAAATTTTTCCTAACCTTATAAAACTCAAATGGATCAGTCTGCAAATTATTAAAACGGCGCGGTACCAACAGATCCACGGCAACCCCCTGCTCGGCAAAGGCTTCGCACATTTTCATAATCTGGATGCCGTGAGCCTTCTCGGTAGGCATACGGATATTGGCGATATAAATTAACTTCATCCCACACATAACAAAGACTGCGAAGCTTTTCGCAAATCCTTGCCTTTTAATTTAATGCGGCATTTTGATTTTACCATCATAGTTATTAGCTTAGATATCCTATGGTCTTTGTTATGTGTGGGATTCATATTTTTAAAATTTGCAAAAACTTATTAGCGGCGTCTTGCCAGGAAAAAATTTTAGACCGCTCTAATCCCTTAATAATTAAATCTCCGCGCAGGCTATTATTGCTTAAAACTTCAAAAATTTTGTCCGCCCATTGCTGGGGATCTTTCGGGTCCGCCAACACCGCGGCGCCGCCCGCCACCTCTGCCAATACCGGAATATCTGAAACAATTACCGGCGTCCCACAGCTCATGGCCTCTACTATCGGCAAACCAAAACCTTCCAATAAAGAAGGAAATGCTAAAACATCGGCCAAATTATAAATAGCGGGCATATCTTCGTCTTCAATATAAGGCGCAATTATTACGTCCTGATTCAAATTTCTGCTTTTAATTTGAGCCTCGATCATAGAGGTATATTTTGGCAAATGCCTGCCTCCCGCAATAACCAGTTTATGCGGAATAGGGTGGGCGCTCTTTAATAATGAAAAGGCTTCAATGAGAGTGTGAATATTTTTATGGGGCTCAATTCTGGAAACATCTAAAATAAAAGGTTTTGCGATGCCGTATTTATCCTCCAAAAGTTTTCGGGATTTTTCTTTAGCGTCCTCCGAATATTTTTTGAAGTTTTCTCCGGCAGCGGGATAAATTATAGAAACCCTATCGGGATTCAAATGATGATATTCAATAACTGCTTGCCGCGCGTCTTTAGAAACCGCGATGACTGAATCCAAAAAATATTTGCCGGCTATTCCCAAGAACCCATAAAATAACTTTGTGCCCAAGTCTAATTTTTCTTTATAAATAAGGTTCGCCGGGGCATCATAGGCCAATAATACAAATTTCTTAGAATTTAAAAACCAAAATCCCGGATAAACAAATTTATTAAAAATAACAGCGTCAAAGCTTTCTTTATTAGAAATAAAAAAAATCAGATAAGATATTAAGGTGGAAAAAATCGGACTAGGATAAACTTTTATCTCAATATTTCTGATTTTTTCAGCCAGCGGGTGGCTGCATGGCCCCGCCTTTCTAATCAGCACGACCTCTGCTTGATCGGAAAAATTAGCCAAAAGCTGTTCAGTTAATTTTTGAACTACCAATGCGGTTCCCTTGGCTTTTCTGGAAAAATCTTCGCCGAAAAAAGCAACTTTAATTTTTTTCATCTTCTTATGCTTATGTAACTTTTTTCGCCGCCTTATCGTTTCGGAATATTTTTCTTCCAGCGCAAACTCCAAACTACCCCTAAAGACTCCTGAATATCCTCCCAGGAGCTTTTAGACGCCCCGCCGGTCCGTTCTAAAAACTTAATGGGGATTTCCTTAACTCTGGCGCCTAATCGGATCATTTCATATAAAAGATGGATTTTATAAGCGTGGCGCCTGGATAAAATTTTATCCTCCGATAAAGGCAATTTATCAAAAAACCCGCTAACCCGCGTTAACTTAAATCCGGAAGTATTATCATTAGTGGGCAATTTCAGCATGAATTTTATGAACCACCCGCCGAACCAGCTTAACAATTTGCGGTACCAAGCCCATTTTTGAGGAATAGCTCCGCCTGGAACGTATCGGGAACCAATTACATAATCATAGCCATTATCTAATTCCGCGATTAAGCGCTTAATATCTTTGGGGTCATGCTGAAAATCCCCGTCAAATTCTATAAAAGCGCCGGCGTCCATTTTTTCTACCGCGTATTTCATGCCGGCAATATAAGCCATGCCCAACCCGCGCTTTTCTTTTTCTATCAATAATTCGATGTTGTTATACATCGGCATTTTAGCGCGAACCGCTACCGCTGTTCCGTCCGGCGAATTGCCGTCTACGACTAAAATACTTAACTCGTGATTGGCAATATTTAAAAACTCCGCCTCTACCGCATCAATTACCCGGGTGATGGTTTTTTGCTCGTTATAGGTGGGTATAATAACAACTATTTTCATAAAGATTACTTAATTTTGTAAACGCTTACGGCCGGGCCCAATTCTCTTAATCGGAATAAACCGCCGGGAGCGCCTTTCAGCTGGCCGATAGACAAAGAATAGGTCTCTTGCGAATCGCCAAAAGACTTCAATAATATACCCCCTTTGGCCAAAGATTGAAAATGCCGAAAATACTCCGGACGCTGAGCAAAGTCTGTCTCGCTTATCACTAAATATTGATATTGATTTTTCTTAGCGTATTCTTCCACGGAGTCAAAAAAGTCGTCGTTAGCAACCGAATAAAGATTCAAGGCGTGGAAATACTTATCCTTTCGAATTATTAGGTTTTCTTCAGCAACATCCGTCTTTCTCAAAGAGCCGGGGTCAATCAATCGCTGTTCGGCAATCGCCTCTACGCTAGACGGCAAACGTGTTAATCGCGCATATACCAAGATTTTAGCGCTCTGGGGAATATTCTCCTTAACCCAATTCCGCAAATGAATCCGGGAATCATTACGATAGGCCAAATATCCCAGCCGTCCGGCGGCCGCCAGGGGCAATAACAACATCAGCAAGAAAACGGCCATAATCAAACGGCGGTTGAAAATCTTTTTTATTTCTCCGAAAGCAAAACCGGCCGTAATAACCCAAAATGGCAATAACGGCAAAATAAAGCGATGCTCATAGCGGAAAAGCCAGTAAAAAACTCCCGAGTAGCCGTAAATAAAAATTAAAAGCGTAAAAAACAAAGGTTTTTGGCGCATTAACATCAAGCCAAGCCCAATGGCCGCGAATAATGCCAAAATTGGTTCGGATAAAATAATCGGTTTTAAAAATTGAACTGGGCTTGCTAATAAACCGCTTAAAGTTTTAACTTCATTCAAGGTTACATCATTCTTAAATCCAAAGCTAGCCGGATAAAGAATTGATGGCAAAAATGCTAAAACAATAAAAATAATTCCGCCTAAATAAAAATGCTTATTTTTAATTAAGTCTCCAAAATTCCTTTTTTCATATATAAAATACCATCCCGCCATCAAAATCAGAAAAAGCGCCGTAATCGGACTAACGCCCATTCCCAGGCCGGTAACCAATAAAGCGCTGAAATATCTCTTTTCCCAGGCCCATTTCTCATTAACTAATAACCAAAATCCTAAAAGATAAAAAATGGACACCGGCAACCAATGCCGTCCCGCTAATGAAAACATGACGTGCGTAAGGCTGGTCGCCAGAAAAAAAGCCGCCGCCAATCCGGCGATTTTATCTTTAAAAAGATTTTTAGCCGCGTCATAAGCCAGCCACACCGAAATAACTCCCAATAAAACATTCAAAAATCGGGCAGTTAAAAAGAAGGCGGACAAATCGCTGGTTAAATAATAAATAAATTGTCCGGCTGGTCCCGAAAATAATAAGAATTTTGCTCCCAATAAAGCTAAAAAGGGCAAAATATAAACATAGGCAAGATACGGCGGGTAATATAGTACCGATTTAAAGTCTTCCAAATTAAAGGCCGGGATCGGATTTTTCAGCTGAATCATCTTCAGAGCCGCCAGGGCAAATGGAGGCTCGTCATCTATCAGCCACAACGGCAACCCATAGCCAATGCCAATTAATCTCACTACAAACGCAAATGCCAATATATAAATTAGAATCTGCCTTGAACTGAATATGCCAGACATACCCATTTATTTTACCATCTTTACGGCACCAGCCGATTCTAGGCAATCCCTGTATTGTTTCCAATATTCTTCCTGCTTAGGCCAATTTTGCAATAACCTTAAAGCATTCTGTTTAAATTCCTCTCTTTTAAAAGAGTTTTCTTTCGATTCTAAAATCGCCTTGGCGAGCGCCCGCTCATCGCCCACCGGAACCACCCAGCCATCCAAATCATCAATCAATAATTCTCCCGCCAAACCAACGTCCGTCATAACTACGGGCAAGCCCGCCGCCATCGCCTCCACAATCGTCCGTCCGTAACCTTCATAATTAGAAGTCAGTAAAAAAATATCAGCTGTTTTATAATAAGAAGCCAGATCATCAGTCCAGGGCTCAAGAATAATATTATTTTGTAATTTGTAATTTGTAATTTGTAATTTAAGCGCTTCGTGTTTTGGTCCATTGCCCACTATTACCAATAGTGATTTAGGGTATTTCTCCGCCACCTCCCGCATGGCCTCAATTCCCAAGCCAATATTTTTTTCTTGAGTCAGCCGGGAAGCCATCAAAATAATAAAATCGCGATCGGAATATTTTTGGCGCAAATCTATTTTTATTTTAGCTGTTTGAATTTTTTTAACATCAACTAAAATCGGCAATACCGATATGGGGCGTAAGGTATGGGGTTTAGGATATAGGGCTAATAATGATTGCTTGATTCGCTCACTAACAACCCGGATGCCGTCCGCGCGGGGAAGTAAAAATTTAGCCAGCCAAACCCGCAGTTTATTTTTGAAAGATTCACTATAAAAATAAGGGCTGAAAATATCGGCGTGTATTTGCAGCTGCAAAGACAAATTGAATTTCTTTTTCAAACACCAGCCGACTAATCCCGTTTCAAAAGGATCCTGCGCGCTTATAGCGCAATTTCTAATTTCTAATTCCCAATTTCTAATGATATTTTTCCCGATTTTATACGCGTCCCAAAAATACAATATCCGGAAGCGCGTATTGGTGGGATAAGTAAAAACATTCTCGCTAATTTGTAATTTAAAATTTATTTGTGATTTGTCCTGCCTGCCGATAAGCATGGGATTTGTGATTTGTGATTTTCGTGTTGCAAACACGATTATGTGCAGTTCTTCAAAAAGCGGGCCGTAATTGCCAATCCTTTTCCTGGCTTCAGACTTTTCATCCAATATTTGTTTATCGGTAGAGAACATTAAAACTTTCATAGATTTTTCCATATCTCTATATATCCATTAATCATCATATTGTGGGTATAAGCCATTTCTTTTTTTCGCGCTAATTCTCCCAAACGCTGGCGCAACGATTCATCAGAAATAATATCAATAAGCGTCCGCCTTAACGCGTTATAGTCATTATACGGAACCAAAAGTCCGGTTTGACCGTGAATTACAATTTCAGGATTACCGCCAACGTCCGTAGTAACTACCGGCAATCCTAAGGCCTGAGCTTCCCGTATCTGATGCGAAAGTCCTTCGTAGCCGGTATTAAGAACAAATACATCGGACGCTTTCAAATATTTTATCAATTCATTTTTAGGCAACGAACCCATTAATACCGCATTCTTTTCAATTCTGAGCTTATTAATTAAACTCTCTAAATTTGCCCGTTCCGGCCCATCGCCGATAATAAACAAATGTAAATCGGAAAATTTATTCTTTAAATCAGCCACAATTTTTATTAACATATCAAAACCCTTCCATGGCACCAAGCGGCCGACCGAAACCAAAATAGTTCCTTGTAATCCTAAAATTCCCCTTTCCAAATCTTTGCCGCTGGTGGAAATCATCGGGGAAACCGCATTTAAGATAACGTTTATCTTTTCTGGCGCCACTCCCCAACGAACCACTATTTTTTTTAAATATTCGCTGGGAACAATTACCAAATCCGAACCATCGGCTACCCAGCTCCGAATCCACTTCAATCCCTCCACCACCCAATGATATTTTTTCTTGGTATCCTGAAAGTCATCAATAGAATCCTGAACTCTAAACCGCTGCGCTCCCTGTTCCCAGGCGTAATCACCGACTGCTTTTAAGATAAACTTCCGATGCAAGAATTTATTCGCTAAAAATGCTGGCAAGCCCGCGCTAACCGGATCTTGGGCAAAAATAATATCCGCTTTCCGCCCCAGCTGCCACACTTTTAAAAAATAAATAAAGTGTCGTAATCCCTTGGGAATGTGGCGGGAAACCCTGCGAATATTAGACGGGTCGCCTTTTTGAGATTCTCCATAAGAAAGCGCGATTACTTTAAAACCCCGCTTCGGCAATTCTTCCAAAAGCAATTTAGTAAAAGTTGCCGGCCCTCCGATATCCGGCGGAAAAATTCCTGTAGCGATTAAAATTGTTCTGGCCATTTTAGAGATTAATCAGCCGATTAAAAATATTTCTGAATAATTTCACTATTATCTCCCAGGAATAATTTTGCTTCACCATCAAGCGGGCATTATTAATTACCGGCTTAATACGGCTTGGATTATCCAAAACGTATTTTATTTTTTCCGCTAATGCCTCCGAGTCTCCAACGGGCACAAAAAAACCGGTTTGTCCGTCTTTTAAGAAATCGATTATTCCTCCAACCGGCGTGCCAATTACCGGCAAACCGGCCGCCATGGCTTCCAAAAAAGAATTACCAAGCCCCTCTGAACGCGATGCTCGGACAAAAATATCCGCAATTTTAAAATAAATCGGCAAATCGCGCTGAGGCATTTGCCCTAAAAAAATAATCTGATGGCCGATCTTTAATTTTTCACTTTGCCATTTTAATTTTGGGTGATCCGGTCCGCCGCCAATAATCAAACATTTTACAACCAGTCTTTTCTCTTTTAACTTCGCAATGGCGTCTATCAGAATATCAATGCCGTTCTTGTAAACCAGCCGGGAAGTCGTGATAACAATATATTCATCTTTAATGCCTAAATTTTCCCGAATAGATTTTATTTCTGAATCTTTATAGGCGGAATTGAATAATTCCCAATCCACTCCATTAGGCACTACCTCAATGGGACAGACGGCTCCTTTTTTATTGGCAATGTCTTTAAGGTAATTACTGATAACTTGAATAAAATCCGCCTTCCAAATAATTTGCTTCCCAAAGAGTCCCACCAATCCTAATTTTCCTAAAGATAAATATTTTTCTGAATCTCCTTCTTGAATAGTTAACAGCAAAGGAACGCGCGGATGGCGCATCTTAAAGAATAATGCCGCGACGCCCCCATAAGAAGCCATAATCGCCCAGATAACTTCAAACCGTTTCTGCCGGTGCAATTCTTCCGCCTTTTGCCAGGAAGAAAAAATATAAATAATTTTATCCCAAATACGGCCATAATATTTCCCGCCGCTTCGGCCCCGTCCCAGCCGGACAATATCGGCGTTTTCCGCCGCTTCCCGCGAAAGCCATCGGCTATCAAATTTGAAGGTAAAAATCGTAAAATTCAGCCCCTTTAAGCGCTTTATAACCTCCCGGGCAGCTATTTCCGCACCCCCCTCAAAAGGGGTGTAAGCAAGCGAAAAAACTGCTATATTTGGCTCTTTAGGAAACATATAGAGATAATAATGATGTTATCTTAATATAACCATGAATACCAAGATAAAAGTTCTCTACGCCATAACCAAAACCGACCTGGGCGGCGCCCAGAAGTACGTTTCCGATTTAGCGGCTAATTTAGACCGCCAACGGTTTGAGGCTAAAATAATATATGGCGGCCAAGACTTAAGATGGCTTTCCAACCGAGTCTGGCCATGGGCTTTATTTCTAAATGATTGGCTGGCGATTTTAGAATTGCGAAAATTCTACAAAAAAGAACAGCCCCAAATTGTCCACCTTAATAGTTCTAAGGCGGGAATTATCGGTTCCTTAGCGGCTATTTTAATTTCGCCGCGCCCCAAAATTATTTTTACCGCCCATGGATGGGTATTTAATCCTACCAACGCCCTGTCATTGGCCGTTCGCTGGTTTTATATCTTATTGCATAAAATTGCGGCATTCTTCCAAGATCATATTATCTGCGTTTCAGAATACGATCATCAATTAGCGCTGCGCTATCATATCGCGCCTCCAAAAAAAATTACCACTATTCACAATGGCATTGATTCCGGATTAAAGTTTTTGGATAAAGAAAGCGCCAAACGGGACATTATTAAAATAATTCCAAATTCTAAATTCCAGATTCTAGATTCTAAATTGCCCTGGATTGGCTCCATCGGCCGGTTAGTCAAAGAAAAAAATTATGAAACCCTGATTGAAGCCGCCGCGATAATACCCAATGCTTGCTTTTTTATTATCGGGAGCGGATCAGAACAACGTAATTTAGAATCCCGAATTAAAAATTTAAAACTAGAAAAGCGGTTTTTCTTGCTTAACCCATCGGGCAATGATGCCCAATATTTAAAAGCTTTCGATATTTTTGCCATGTCCTCCATCAAAGAGGGGTTGCCCTATATCCTCATGGAAGCGATGCTGGCAGAACGCCCCATAATTATTACGGAGGCGGGCGGCATGCCGGAGATGATCAAAAACCACGAAAATGGATTAATGGTGGCCCAAAAAAATCCTAAAATGCTCGCTCAAGCAATAAGCGGATTATTAGAAAATCCGGCCATCGCCCAATCTTTAAGCCAAACGGGCAAAAAAGTGGTTCGGGATAAATTTAGTTTGCAAAAAATGATTTTCGAAACAAAACAGGTATATCAAAACCTGCTATAAAGTCGGGGCCTGGTTATGACTTAAGTGCCGCCAGCTCCTCTCGCAATTCCTGGTTGTCGGGAGTTAATGCTAGCGCTTCGTCAAAATATTTAATAGCGTCTGCCTTCCGCCCAAGCCGGATATAATACTTACCCAACTCGATTTTCAATACCGCTACTTCGGAATTTTCCCGGATTCCCTCAAGAAGAATGTTCTCTGTCCGAACTATATCCTTTAATGAAAATTCATATAAAATCGCTAATTGTTGATAGGCCGAAACATTTTGCGGATTTTTTTGGATAGACTGCAAAAAACTCCGTTCCCCCTTGGCATAATCTTTTAAATAAAATGCGTATAAGTCGCCCAAGTTTTGATCAAAAATATAATCTTTGGGCCTTAAAATACTGCCAAAAGTCCAAGCCTCAATCGCGCCGTCATAATCGCCGATTAATCGGCGGTAAGCGCCCAAGTCATACCATTGATATACCTCGTCATAATAATTTTTAATGGATTCATTTAACTCTTGAATTTTAGCCACGGCTTGCTGCCGGGAACTTTCCGGCAAAGACGCCGTCACTACTATCGGCCTGGCAATGATTTTTAATACCCAGCCTTGAATGTCCTCAAGAATATCCGCCTTGGCAGGTTCGGTAACGCCGGTCGTCTGGTTGCCGCCCACCGCAAGGGATTTATCTAAAGATTGCGGATTCTCTAAGTTGAGGTCAGCCGCGATATCCTTTCGTCCCGATTGGACATACCACCAAAAGATTCCCGCCAAAACTGCCGCCAAAAATAAAATTAAAATTCTTTTCATGATATATAAAATATACGCTCTATATTATATCCGAGATAAGAAATTTGTAAACTCGGAACATGGTCCGGCTATCGCTTCCCTCAATAATCTTCGCGGGCTGAAGGCCCCGGCTCTGTAAATAACGTTCAAATTCTTCCCCTGCCTTTTTATCCGCCTTAAACGAATTCAACAGCGTTTGATCCGTGCTCTGGACAAAATAAATCCGAAAACCGTCGAAATATTCCAAACCGCGCTCATTAACTACCTTAGTAAAATTCTCCACAAATAACGCCGGCATATTGTGGTAAAAAAACCGCCGATAAAAAACCCATTCCAGCGTAGGCAGGGCCACATTGTCGTTATAAACAATCAGCCAAAATTGCCGGTCGCTAATTTTAGATTTCCTGGAAGCAAATTCGTGAATAACTTTATTTAAATGCGAGTTGTCGGATTCCGGAATAACCGCCGATCTTTTGCCCGCAAATTCTTCCTCAAAATAATGGTCTAATTTGGCCATGCCGTAATCCGGCATGGAAATAAAATTAACATTAACGGCGTGAATCATTTCCCAGATAAAAAATACGGCGATGGCTATTTTAAAAATCGGAAGCCCCGCGCCATCCTTTCGCCATTCCCATAAATGAGCCGCCCAAAAACCCACTAGAATCGCGAAAGCAGGGCCGTAAAGGGCCAAGAAACGATGAGCGGAGCCGATCTTAACTAGAAGCAAGGTGAGAAAAATAAGATATAACCAGAAAAATAATATGCCTGGCAGACGTTTTTGCTTAAAAACGAAAATGGACCGGATTAATCCCCCCAGCGCGACAATTACCGCCAAAATTCCATAATAGCCCACCGGCCACGCCAAACCAGTCCCCCTGTCTAATTGTTGAAAGGTCAAGTTCCTCCACAAGTCTGAAAATGGCGACTGAACTTTACCCGCTAACCCGGTCCATTCCGGCGTTTCCTGGCCAAAAAGATAAGCCAATTGCAAATCGAAATGGCCTACCGCTTGATAAAGATAAAAATTATAAACTATGACCGGAGAGAAAAGCAGTAAGGCGAATCCTAAAGCGGCATAAAGGCGCCAATTCCTAAATAACAATCGGGCAGGCGGATTTAAAATTAAATAAAAGAAATAAACCGGCAACAGAAAAATTCCTGTGTATTTAGTAAGAGCCACCAACCCCAAAGTTAATCCGAAAAGCCACCACCGGCGCCGATTCTCCACAAATTGAAAAAAACAATAAATATTTAAAATGATAAAGAACAGCAGAAGCGGCTCCAGCATGCTGGTTCGGAAAACCCAGACCAAGGCTCCGTTAACCGCAAAAAATAAAGCCGAGAATAACGCCGCCGTTTCGTTGGCAAATAACTTTTTAACCAGCAAATAAACTAAATAAACCGAAATTACGCCCAAAACGATGGCTGGCAAGCGGGCAATCCAAATAGAATCGCCAAAAAGCCGGAAAAAGAAATTCATAATCAAAATTCCTAATGGCGGCAAATCGTGAAAGGAAAGACCGCCCCACCACGGCAGGGCTTGATTCTTATACCAGTCAACCAGCTGAGTTTGGAAACTGGTTCCCAAAAAATCCAAATAGCCGATGGCTCGGAAAGCGTCCGGCGCTTCATCCCCAAATAAATCTTGATTGCCCGCGCCCCAAATGCGCAGTGCCAAAGCTAAGATTAATATCCCCCAAAGCAGGTTTTGATAAGTTAAATATTTTTTCATACAAACCCTAACGCGCTTCAAACATAGTTAGTATTTCTCCAGTATATACTATCCGGGATTTTTCTTGAATCTTAGAGTCCAGATCATATACTCGAAGAATGCTATTAGGAATTATTAAAAAGAATGGCGCCTCATTCAAGTCCCCCCGGAAAGGGGTTAAATTAAAATTCTTTTTTCGGCCGTAATAATATATAGTTTCGTAGTTATAAAAATTAGAACTGTAGACTTTTTCGGAAAAATTCTGGGCAGCAAGATATTGCCCGATGTCTTTTTCTTCCTTCGCTAGAGCATATTCACTGCCCTGTCCGCCGCCAATTTCCCAAATCTGCCAATTAACGCTAACGAAACCAATTATTAATAACGCGCAAACGCCTGCCAATAAGCGTTTTTGAGAAGCGCGTTCAGCCGTTTCAAAAAAATTTACTAGCGCACAACTGACAAAAATGGCCAAAAAGGGATAAATTGGCTCCAAATAATAAAATAGCTTAAAGCTAGCCGCTTCAAAAAATACAAAAATAAATAAAACGCTTCCCAGCGAAGCGATGGCTAACGGATCTTTTTTGCGCCAAAAATTAAATTTCCCGATTATTCCCAATAAAATCAGCGCGAAAACAGTAATCCATGGCTGGGCGAGCTGAAAAAGAAATTTGGGATAATACAACCAAGACACCGGATCCTTTGTAAAACGGCTAGTAATACTGTGAGTAAAAAATTTCTGTAAGAAACCAGTGCCAAACTGCGCAGTCTCATACCAAAACCAGGGGGCAATCAAAAGAAGAGCCAAAACCTCTCCGACCCAAAAATAACCGCTTTTTAACCAGTCCCATCGAAAATAAACCGCGCTAAATATTAAAATAACCGGAAAAATCAGCAATCCGATCACGCTTTTAAAAAGCGCCCCGGCCGCCAAACAAATTCCAAAACCCAAATACCATTTCTGCTTATCCCACCCCCTAATAAAAAAATACAGGGCGAAAATAATCGCCGCAGCCACCGGAACATCCATGCGCACCTGCCGGGCGGCAAAAATAAAGTCACCAATAGTAAGAAGAATGGCGCTGGCCAATAAGGCCTTCCATTTATTTTTAGTTAATTGCCACGCCACTAGTCCGGCTCCCCAAACTGCCGCTAACCCCAGCAATGCCGCCGGCAATCGCATAGCAAATTCATTTTCTCCAAAAATCCACACGCTTCCCGCCATCAGCCAATAGAGAAGAGGCGGTTTATCTATTTCTAGCTGGCCGTGCCGCGTAAAAGATAAAAAATCCCCCGACTGAAAACTTTCAGAAAATACCAACGCGTAAGTCGCCTCATCATAATCTAGAAACGGAAAAGCGCCCAACCGAAATAAAAATAAAAAAAGCGCCGAGCAAAATAAAGCGCCAAATAACCAATTTTTAGAAACGCTCATAAGCGCCAATAATCAATTAAAAGGCGGAGATCTTAGGCCCCTGAATCGGAAAAACATTGGTTGCGGAAATATCCGCCACCCTGTTCAAATCGTTAAAATCAAAAGCGGAAATATCGGAAGCTAATTCAAGTTCTAAACGAATATACGGTTTTTCCGCCCCATAGCTTGGGGTAAGAAGAATCGCCGAAATATAGTAAGTATTTCCGGAAACCGCTAATCCCTTGTCTGTTTTGGCAGAATCTTCAGTCATTTTGAATTCAATATATTTATCAACCGGAGACTCAACCGTAGCCAAAACTTCGCTGGTCGCTGAATTAATCAGCTTAAAACCAACTGTGTAATTATCGGTAAAGGTGCCCGAATTTTTGAAACGCATTTTAGTAATGCCGATTTTTTCGTCCGCAATAAGCCGGAATTCCGCCAAGGTCTTTAGGCCATAACTGCTTAAAGTGGACGGGGAAAGCGTGGGCTCAATTTTCAAAGTACTAACAAAAGGACTCGGCAACGAAGGAGCGGGCGCAACCACGGGCAAGGGCGCCGGCGCGGCTTCCTGTTCCGCTGCTTGTAATTGGGCCAGCTGATCCTGTAATTCTTTTACGGTTTGAAGTAAAACGGCTATTTGTTGTTCTAGCGTTAACGCCGGCGCTGCCCCAATTTGATTCGCCACCGCTCTGGTTTTTGGGCCAAAATAACCGAGGGCGGGAGCAATGTTATTCTTTTCCTGAAATTGTTTAACTGCCCCCTGCGTTAAAGAGAAAAAGTTTCCCGTAACCGGACCGGAATAAATTTTCTGATCGGTTAAAAACTGCTGGAGCAACGTAACACCCGGATCATTTTGCAGGCCATAATATAAATCGCGGTCAAATTGAGCCGCCCGGGAAAGCGCCGGAAACCCGCCAAGAAAAATTAAGCCCGCGACTAAAACAATAAAGAATTTATTCATATGTTTATTATAGCTTAAATTTATAAACTTTGAACATTAAGAGATTATTATGGCCATAAATAACGTGGGCGGGGCTCAAATTAAGCTCTTGAGTTAGATAAACTTCTAATTCTTGCGCTGAAGTATTTTGAAAAAGGGGATTTAAAATAGTATCTGGTTCCGCCTTAACAAAATAAATTTCATAACCGCTGAAGGCGTTCGGGCCTTCTTTTTGCAAGAAGTTTCTGAATTGATCCACGTTAAAATTAGGAACTCCCTGGTAATAATTGCGCCGGGTAAAAAGCCACAGCCTAGGCGAAAGTCCGATGTTGCTGTCATAGGCCACCAGCATGGATTTATCCGCCGGCGGAATTTTTATCGCCCAAGATTTAATAATCTTATTAAGATGGGGGTTCGGGGAAGCGGGTATGGACAAAGACCGCTTATTGCCCAGTTGGGCGCTTAAATAATTATCCAGCTTAACGATGCCGAAGTCCGGAAAATTATAAAAAAGATCTGAGGCAAAAAATAATTCATAGGCGGCAAAAATAGCAATCAAAATAAGCAATAAACTTTTTTTATTGAACCGCGAAAGCAAATAATCAATTGCTAAAACTATCAGCATTACCGCCGGCGCCGAATACAA
Organism: bacterium; assembly: GCA_030700025.1. Classification (GTDB taxonomy): domain Bacteria; phylum Patescibacteriota; class Minisyncoccia; order UBA6257; family 02-FULL-45-10c; genus JAUYKI01. Next base: position 69,537 of record JAUYKI010000015.1, read on the forward strand.
AACAATAAAGCGAAAACCCGACCCGGCTGCTACCAGCATTAAAGTTATAAAAATGATATTCAGCCACCAGAATAAATAAAGCTGGCTTTTGCCCCGGCCTTCTTCGGAACCTTCTGATTTTTTAATCCCAAAAACCTTATAAAAACCATAGGCGATTCCCGCCAGTGAAAATAAGATAAATGGAATAGAAAAAACTAATTTTAAATTAGTTAAAATTTCGGAAAACGGGTCCTGAATTTTACCCAGGGATACCCGCCACTCCGGAGTCTCTTGTTGAAACAAATAAGAAAATTGCAGGTCAAAGTGGCCTAAATTAGCTAAAAGATAAAAATTATAAATTAAAACCGGGCTAAATAAGACAGCTGCCAATCCCAACGCGCAATAAAATGACTTCCACTTAAAAACTTCTCTGCGAAAAATTAAAAGATAAATTGCGTAAACTGGCAGCAAAAAAGCGCTGGTGTATTTAGTTAAAAAGCTAAGCCCCAAAGTGAGCCCGAATAATTTCCATTTTTGCCGATTTTCCAAAAACCGGAAAAACGCGTAAATGTTCCAAAGGATGAAAAATATCTGAACTGATTCCATCAAGCTGGCGCGGGAAATCCAAAGATGAAGCAGGTTCACGGCTAAAAGCAATGGCGGCAAAAAAACCAGCCAGGTATTTTTTTCCTGCCTGCCGACAGGTATGGCGCCCTTGGTAAAAAAAGTTTTCTTGGAAATTAAATAGAGCAGATAAACCGAAAGCGTGCCGGCAATAGCCGAAGGCAAGCGGGCGGCAAACAGCGAAATTCCGAAAATTTTAAAAAATGCGTTTTGAATTAAAAAGAAGAGTGGCGGGTGGTCGTGAAAAGAAAGCGATGTCCACCAGGGTAAAGATGGGGCGTCTTTGAACCACTGAACCGGTGTAGTCTGGTCGTCGTTCTGAATATAATCCAAATAATCAATGGAGCGAAAGGCTTTGAATCCTTCATCGTGAAAAAACTCCGCGCTTCCGAGTCCCCACAAGCGCAAAACCGCGGCCAATATCACAATAGCCGCTAAAATCTGCTTTTCCGTTATTTTATGAGAAAAAACTGTAAGCATAATTTATATTTTATCACAGATTTTCGTATATTCGTAATTTTTTCGTATTTCGTAGCTATTTAAATATTCGAATGGGCGCATTTGTAACGCGCTTTCGCATGCAACCAAAAGCCCCGCAAAGCGGGGCTTATTGGCCTCATCCCTAAATTATCTCAAGTAATTTAGAAACTATTTGGTGAGAGTTTCAGAGGTCATGTTGGTAGATGGCAAGCCCATCACGCCATAACCGTTAGTCCAGTCAAGGTTATTCAAGTACGCGGAATCGGATTCATTAGTGGAAGTAGAACGCGGTGACCACAAGAAATCATTGTGGGTCGCATCGTTCACGCCAATTTCACCCAAGTGTCCAAAAGTACCCATATCACCGCTGACTGCGGAACCTCCTTGAATGTTAGTTGGGAAAGCGGCATCGCCTTCTAACTGAACAGACATGGATTCAGCTGTTCCGGATGGAGCAAGCGTAGCAACTGAAGCTTCTAACCGGAACCATCGGCTTTCGCCAGACGGAATCTTGATAGTAGTAGTTGCTAAGTTGCAGCCGGTAACGTCCGGATAAATCTCAACTATAGATTGTAATCCTCCAGAAATGAAAGCTCCGGCAGTGTTTAACGCGCCGCCGCTATAGCAATTTCCGGCATTCACTAATCCACCAGGATTGTTAGCGCCGCTGAAATTACCGTCGGCAGAACTAAAGCCGGCATCAGTAAACACAAAGAGTGAGTACCGAGAAGTAGTAGCAGAAACCGTCGAAGAAGAGAAGCTGAAGGTCAACTTCGCGAGCGAAATGTCGCCGCTGTTGGCCGTCACTTTAAACTTGTAGAACGGTACCGATACTCCAGTAGTAAAGGCTCTCTCGGAAGAAGTTAAGTCAATCTTACTGAAAGAAGGATATCCTTTCGCGATTCTTACGCCAGTAGAATCAGTAGACGCGCTAGTCGGACTTACAGTCTGACCAGACGAAACGCCTGTTCCATAGGTCGCAGTCAAGCCACCACCGCCATCGTAGTTAAGTTTCGGGAAATCACCGGATCGGGTCATAGGACCGGAAGCGGAAATTCCTGAGATTACTCCTTTAACAGTCAAAACTTTTGAACCGTCTTTAGGAACTACGAAGTTAGTGATGTTGGTTGAAGTAGCGCGGTTAGTTACACCGGCAGCTTCAGAGCCTGGGAAAGTGGCTGCGCCAACTTGAGTCGCTCCATCCCACAAAGTAACCTGTTGTCCAACTAAGTTAATAGGGGTGTTAGAAGCGGCGCCCGACATCATTAACGAAACTTGTTTCAATGAAACATCTTCGTTAGTAGCCGAGAATTTCAATTTGGCTAATTCCACAGTTTGTCCAGGAGCCACAATCATATAAGGAGCGGCAGAGTCTAACGACACGCTCATAGAACCAACAGTCGCGGCAGTCATTAACTGACCGATGTTATCGTTTTCAGTTAAAGTCGCAGTTTGGCCAGAGACCAAACCAGTTGGCGATGGAGCGGCGGTAGAATCATAACCCCAAGAATACGAACCAGTCGCGGCTGATTTAAGATCGCATTTCAATGATAACTGCTTGGAAGTGCCTTTGGTCAAAGTCAGGCCAGTGCCGTCAAAAGTGAAAGCAGTGGTAGAGCTTCGAGCCGAAGGACTTACAGCGTTGCTACCGCTGTTAAGAATGGTAACGCCATCATAAAGTTTGCAATTAGTTAAGTCAGTCGCATTGCCGGTAGTTGGGTTATATTCCAAAGGCAATGAGGTTAATCTCAAGTCTTCACCGGAAGCCGAGGTGTCTAAAATGTACCGGGCAAATTCGAACTGGTTAACACCCGCGATAACTGTCTGCGCGATTGGCACAGCAGAAACGCTAATTGTTAAGGCCGGTCCTTTTGCGGTCATTTGTTGGCCAGCAACAGCTGAGGTTGGGCTTGGAGTAATCGCATTTCCAGTAGATTGGCCAGTCGTGGTCCAAGTACTTGGCGTAGAAGAAGCCTGAAGAGTGTCGTTATTTTCAAACGCCGCTGTTCCGGCTGCTAATTTACCAACTAATTTAAAGTTGGTTACGCCAATTGGGAAGGTGATGGTATCGGTAAAGGTTAAGGATGGGCCAGTCAGAGTAGTTCCGCTAGCATCCAACGGTCCAGCCAATACTTTTCCGGATTCATCTACGATTTTAACATTGTCCAAATCATTCATACCAAGGCCAGTGGTTCCACCGGCGTCTTCAGTAAGAAGTAATTGGAACTTCATGTTGCTAACCGAGATGGCTTCACCCTTAACTTCAACAGACCAACCACCTAATGGCTGATCGGCCAAGTTAACGGCGATGTTCTGAGCCGCCACGGTATTCCAGGAGCTGACGCTCATGGTTCCGGTGCTGATCGTAACTTGAGCAGCATCATACCATGGGTCTTCAACGTTGCTGAAAGCCGCAGTGTCATCAGTCGGATCAGTAGCGCCAGTTTGCGGAGGAACAATTCCATAGCCATAGGTTTCGCCTACGACGAAGAGATCAGTTCTTTTCGCAAGATCAAAGTCTACAGTCCGGGAAGAACCGCTAACAACATCTCCCTTAACAACGATTTCTTTGTTGAAACCCTTGTCCATTAAGATGCCGCTGCCAGGAAAGACGGTTGAATAATATTTGCCGTCAGAGCTGACCACGGTGTCATAGGAAACGCCGTCCACGATAGTCTTCACATTTTCCAAGTCTGCTTTACCAGCAGAACCAGTCTGATTCCATCGGATAGATTTAACATAAATCTTTTCCGCGGAGCCAGCAGTTACTTTTACAGACGAAAAGACATAGCCCGTAGTGCCGATTTCTTTTGTCTGGCTAGAACCTGGATCCAATGGGCCACGAGCCATAGTAACGCTACCAATTGTTAAGGTTTCGTTAATAGTGTGGGTCGTGCCAACCAATGGGGTGCCAAAGACGCTAGCAGAAGTATTTACCGCTGTAACGCGTAAGGCCAAAGTCTGACCGCCATAAGAACCACCGACTGCAGCGCGGTTAGCAGCTACAACGACGGATACGGTTTGGCCAGCCTTTACTACAAATGTTTCGCCAACATTTGCTTTGTGTTCAGAGTTCAAGGTCTTTTTAATACCAAGCTGATTGCCCACGGAGTCTAACAAGAGAACGCCATCTAATGCGGCGTCCGCAGCAAGACCAATTCTTTCCACGGTCAAAGAGTTAACAGTTACATCGCCATCGGCAGATGCAGTTAACAAAACTTTAGTGAAAGGAATTCGTGCGGCATCACCAGGAGCCAAGCTGGAAACTGGCTGATCGGAAGCTAAGCTTACGGTCAAACCGGAACCGGCTGGGACTGGAGCTGGGGTGGTAGTGCCAGGAACAGTAACAACACCGCCAGCCATTGAATTATATTTGGCCTGCGAAAGCGGACCAAAATAACCAACTGCTGGAACAACGCCGTTAGCGGCCTGCCACTTTGCAACCGCTGCTCTGGTTAAAGAACCAAAGTAGGTAGATTCATTGCCAACCGAACCAGCGCCGCTTGCCGCAACCGCGTGTCCAGCAGCGTTCAAGTATTTCTGTAAGCAACGGACATCTTCACCCGTGAAGCCCACTGTGAGGGAGCGAGTCCATGAGCAAGCGCCTGCTACTACAGTACTTGGAGTTCCGGACAACTGCGCTTGCAAAGCAGTAATCTGCGTAAGCAAGGCGTTGATTTGAGCTTGCAATTCTTCTACGGTTGCACCATAAGCGACTGGCAACAAAGCGCCAGCGCCAGAAAGTGAAACGACTGTAGCAACAGATACTACAGTTGTAGAAATTTTTGTAAGTAATTTACTCATAATTTTATTATTGTCCTCTCTGTACAAATGTTTCCACTAAATTGAAATCTTTGGTTTTATATTAAGTTCAAGGCGCGAGGAGGAAATCGTAGCTATGCTACCTTTCCGACGAGCAACGATGAAATTGATGTAAAATCAAGATTCCCGAAGGGTAAGGAAATTTTCTGAAATTCCTTCGTTATTTCTCCTCAACGTGGCGTACGCCACAGCTTCGTCGAAACGCCTTGGAATTTCAGAAAATTTCTCTTATCAATTTGTGAAAATATTTGTACAGAGAGGACTTGTCCTTTCTCCTTCTTAAACAACTTTATCGACTTAGCGGCCTAAGAAGAAGCTTATTATTATTTATTAATTATTTTTTAATTTCAAAAATTATTTCTCCCGCTGTTCCCCTTGTCGACCATCGACTTTTAACTTTCGATAATCGACTTAGAGGACCGACCTCAACAAAAGAATAATTTCCCAATATCAATGTTAAATTTTTTGTTAATGCTTCGTGAGGGAAACTATCAACAAAAAATCTCGCTTGGAGCGAGACTAAATAAACCCTTAATAAACCTTTGCCAGTCAGCAAAATCGCTGACTGATAAAAACTTATAACGGATTCAGCCTCACTCTGAATCTCTGTGACATCAAATGATGTCACTTATTATTATATCAAATATTCAATTCTGATAAGCCTTTTTCTGTGCATAACTGGGTTTAGGCTTACGTAGAAATATAACGAATCTGCCCTATTCCTGTTACGACTTCAGCTGATAATACGTAGCTGGCCCGCCATTGCCAATTCTCTCCACCACCCCCTGCTCGGCCAACCGCTGTAAGTCGTATCGCAGGGTTCTTTCGCTAACGTGTGGAAATTCAGTTATTAAATCCTTCAATCGGCAGCCGATTCCGTTGCCAGATTTGATCCTATCCATAATTGCCGATTGCCGAATTGCCATATTAACGCCGTTGCCGTTGCCGTTGCCGTTTCCATTTACACTGAGCGTAGTCGAAGCGTTGCCGTTTTCATGATAGCCATTACTACCCTCTTTAATTTCAAAGGTTTCATCCGGCAATGCCATTGGTAAACTAGATACGCCGTTCCATGATTCAGATTTCATTAAGCTGGCAACCGGCAACGGCTGTTGCGAAGGCATTGCCGTAAACAAAGATTCTAATTTCGGCAGTTCCTGATCTACATTGCCGAATTGCCGGATTGCCGAATGGAAAGTATTTAACTCTTTAATTAAGATCGTCGCGTTAACTGGCTCAACTTCATAAAGCGAATGGCCAACCCGAACCAGGGAGTCTAATGCCGCAATGTTCTTAAACACCGCCTGAACCATGCCCTTGTCGGTAATATCAATGCTGGCGCAAGCCATATTTTCTAAAAGCTCAAAAGCCGAGCGCTCCAGGCGATGCTTCAATTCCGGGCGCTTAACATAAAAAGACACCTTGACTAAGGCGTAGCAAATTTCCCGCGCTTTCTGCTTAAGAGACTCCGAAGACATTAGTAACTAGTCTAAATCAAAAATTAAGCCGGTGTCAATCCCTCGTGTAACTTTACTTAAATAAATATTTATTTTACAATAACTACGCTCATTAACAATTGGGGATAAAAAATGCTCAATCCTCCGGTAACCCGCGAACGGTTTATGGAAATCTTGCCTTATATTTGCGATGAAGAAACCAGCTCTGATCCGGCCGGCTGGAGAAAAGAAAATCCTCTTTGGGGGCAATGCGCGGTCGTTTCCTTGCTGGCCCAAAATATTTTTGGCGGCGAACTGTTGCGCGCCTCGTTAAGCGGAACTCCCTTCGCCGAAATGCGTTCGCATTATTGGAACGTTTTTTCCGACAAAACTATGGAAGATTTTACCGCCGGCCAATTTAAGGAAAGTTATCCGATAACCGGCGATATGGTAATTGAAACCCGATCCCGTCAATCTGTTCTGTTTCATCCGATAACCGGCCAACCTCAAGAAATAATGAAAAGATATAAACGGCTGGCTTGGAAATTTGCCCGAGATATTTATCCCAATAACGCCTTGCTGGAAAATCGGACTTACGAGGAATGCTTTAACGAGGCGCTGGAATCTACCTGCCAAAAAATGTGGTTTGGCTGCGTTGTCCGCCACCGCGGCGGAATAATCGCCCAAACCCACAATCAAGCGGTTCCGGAATTGCAATGCCTCTGCGAACCAACTTGTACTGAACCTATACTGGGCGCCTGCGGCCACGCCGAAGAATTCGCCATCTGGGAAGCCGTACAGAAAAAGATTCCCCTGTCAGAATGCGATTTGTTCATTGCCGGATTTTTTACCAATGGCTTGCCTTGGCTGAAAACCCAGGCCGAATATACCTGCCTCCGCTGCGCAGTTCAAATGAAGATGGCCGGAGTAGAATCCATCTGGGTGCCGGTCCAAAATCACTGGGAAATGATCTCCCCCGCTGAAGCTCTAAAAGGAGCCATAACCAAACAAAAGGAGGCAGGGTCATGAAGCGCGTAATTCTGGAAAGTCCGTTTGCCGGAGAAGTTGAAAGAAATATCCAATATGCCCGGCTTTGCCTGCGGGATTGCCTAAAAAGAGGCGAGGCTCCGATTGCCAGCCATCTATTATATACGCAACCCGGCGTGCTCGATGACGACCAGCCAGAAGAACGGCGATTAGGAATAGAAGCGGGGTTAGTCTGGGGATCGTTGGCTGAAATGACCGTAGTCTACGCGGACTTTGGAATCTCTAAAGGAATGCAATATGGCATTGACCACGCTAAACAAGAAGCCCGGCCAGTAGAAATCCGCTATCTGTCCATAGATGTTGTGATGAACCTCGCTAAGAGGTTTGCCATGACTATTTGCGACGGCTGTAATGTAAATGCGCCATTTGAACACCGCTGTCACGGAGATAGAGCATTTATTAACGGAGAAAGAAAGCCATTTAAGTCCTGCGAATGCCCGATTTGCCGAGAGCAAGAACGAATCATTAACCAAAAATAAAACCCTGACTTTTAAATCGAGGCTTGTCCCCTACATAATTTATGTGGGGGATTTTTAATTTAAAACAAATTTTCGCGTTAATCCTATCTAATCCCCCACTGGGTAGTCGCGAAAATCAAAATTAACAGCAATATAAATATAGTAAAGTGCCGCAAAACCAGCTGGCGGTTAATCTTTCCCTGGAAATGATGCCGGGCGAAATCAAACAGAATATAAGCGATTAGTGTCATCAAGCTGGCGGAATTAACCGGCCCCAAAGGCAACAACGCCACCGCCCACAAAAACTGTAAAACTATAAAAGCCAGCGCCAGCGCCATCAAGGCCGGCCGTTTGATGAATTTCACCAAAGAGTCCTCCGGCGGCAAAAACCATTCCCGCAGAATCAGCCAAGCTGCCAAAAATACCGCCAAATACTTAAAAAGAAACCAGGAAGACTTATCTGCCAGAAAAAACAGCAAAAACATTATATAAAATAAAAAAGTGTTCCGGACCAACAGCCATTCCGGACGCCGGATAATAATCAGCTCCTGAATACCGACGGTTAAATAAAATAAGCCCGCGGAACCGATAAGGGCCAGAACTAAAAATAACGGGCGGTCCAGAATATTCACCAGCGCGGCCGAAACGAACAAAAAAACCAAAAAAGAGGCCTGAGCGCCGCGCGCCATCATAAAAACCGCCCAAAGAAAAAATAAAATCGGAAGAATCCCGAAATCTCCCAATTTTAACAAAAACAAAAAGCCCGCGAAAATCGCGCTCTTAAGAACTAATAGTGACTGCGGCTTCCGTAAAATTAACTTTAATTTTGCCTCCATGTTTTAACTGGCCTCTTATAATCTTATCAGCCATTTTATCTAAAATCATCTTTTGGATTAAACGCCGGATCGGCCGAGCTCCGTATTCGGGGCTAAATCCGTTTTCTACCAAATAATCTTTTAAGGATTGGGTGAATTCTACCTTAAATCCTTTACCGGAAAACTTCGCCATGGCTTGTTCCAGCTGGAGAGTAACAATCTTTTCAATATTCTTTTTGGTTAAAGGATTGAAAACAATGACATCGTCTATTCGGTTCAAAAATTCCGGCTTAAACTGCTCGCGCAAAGCATCCTGGACTTTATTTTTAAATTCCCCTTCTTGATGGACTAATTCAGTATCGCTAGCCGCTGAAAATCCTAAATTAGACATTTGCCGGATAAAATGGCCGCCGACATTGGACGTCATAATGATAATGGAGTTTTGAAAATTAACTACCCGCCCCTTGCTGTCGGTTAAACGGCCGTTATCCAAAACCTGCAATAAAATATTGAAGACATCCGAATGAGCTTTTTCAATTTCGTCAAAAAGAATCACGCTATAAGGCCGATGCCGGAGGATTTCCGTCAGCTGTCCGCCTTCTTCAAACCCAACATAGCCCGGCGGCGAACCGATCATTTTGGAAACCGCGTGCTTTTCCATATATTCCGACATATCCAAGCGCACCAAGGCCTTTTCATCGTTAAACATAAATTCCGCCAACGCCCGCGCCAATTCAGTCTTGCCAACGCCGGTCGGCCCTAAAAACATAAATGATCCTGAAGGCTTATTTTCATCGGAAAGTCCGGCTCTGGCCCGTCGCAAAGCATTCGCCACCGCGCTAATCGCTTCTTCCTGGCCGATTACTCTTTTCCCCAGAACTTCCTCGATCCTGGTTAATTTATCGGCTTCCGTTTCCAGCATCCGGGTCACCGGAATGCCGGTCCAGCGAGAAACCACCGAAGCAATATCTTCTTCGTCTACTTTCTCCTTCAAAAATTTGCTTTCCGAAGAAGCTGATTTTTCCGCTCGCCCAAAATGCTTTTTTTCAAAAACTTTGTATTCCTTTTCCGCCACCGGCAATTCGCCGTAAAGTATCCGGGCAACTTTTTCTAAATCGCCTTCCCGCTCCGCCACTTCCGCTTGCCGCCGCAAATCATCAATCTTCTTCCGAAAATTATGCAAATTCTCAAAAGTAATTTTTTCTCCGTGCCAGCGTGCCGAAACATCATCATTATTTTCTTTTAACTTAACCAGTTCTTGGTTGATTTCTTTCAGGCGTTTTTTGCCGGCCGTACTTTGTTCTTTAGCTAAAGCGGATTTTTCTATTTCCAGCTTGGTTATTTCCCTACGCAACCGGTCAATTTCCCTCGGCAGGCTTTCGCTTTCCAATCGCCGGGCCGCCGCCGCTTCATCAATCAAATCAACGGCCTTATCCGGCAAAAAACGGTCCGAAATATAACGAGCCGATAAATTGACAGCGGCAATCAACGCTTCGTCGCTGATCCGCAAGCCATGATGGATTTCATATTTTTCTTTCAAGCCCCGCAAAATCGTAACACTGTCTTCAATCGTCGGCTCTTCCACGTGAATCGGCTGAAAGCGCCGCTCCAAAGCCGGGTCTTTTTCAAAATGCTTCTGATATTCTTTTAAAGTAGTCGCGCCAACGGCATGCAATTCTCCGCGCGCTAAAGCCGGTTTTAACAAATTAGAAGCGTCCACCGCTCCTTCGGCCGCACCGGCGCCGACAATCATATGAATTTCGTCTATGAATAAAATTAACCGGCCGGCGGAATTCTGGATTTCTTTTATAAATGCTTTTAAACGGTCTTCAAATTCGCCGCGGAATTTCGTGCCGGCAATTAAAGAACCGATATCCAGCATAATAATTTCTTTGTCTTTTAACGGCTCCGGAACATCGCCAGACACAATTCTCTGCGCCAGGCCTTCCACAATCGCGGTCTTGCCAACGCCCGGCTCGCCGATTAAAACTGGATTATTTTTGGTCCGGCGGGACAAAACCTGGATCACTCTCCGCAATTCTTCCTCCCGGCCGATTACCGGATCTAATTTTCCTTCTTTCGCCCGATCCGTAAGATTAATGGCGTATTTATCCAATACCTGGAATTTGCTTTCCGGGGTTTCATCCGTTACCCGCGTAGATCCGCGCAATTGCGCTAAAATCCGCAAAGCCATATCTTTTTTCAAACCAAGCCGTTCCAATAAAATCTGCGCCGCGGAAGCGGTTTCTAAAATTCCCAAAAGCAAATGCTCACAGGAAATAAACTCGTCATGCTGAGCCTGGGCGATTTTTGCCGCCTTATCCAGCACGTGCATTAATTCCTGCGATAAATAAAGCTGTCCGACATTGCCGGAAGAAAATATTTTTGGCAATTTCTTCAGCTCTTCCTCAATTTGCTGGTCCAAAACAGAAATATTAATTCCGGCCTTGCCCAATAGCGGCTGAACTAAAGACTGTCCGTCGGACAAGAGCGCCGATAAAAGATGCAGCGCCTTAAACTCTCCGTGATTGCGCTGTCCGGCTAAATCCTGGGCGTTTTGCAGGGCCTCCTGCGCTTTGATTGTAAATCTATTGAAATTCTTCATACGCTTACGCTAATGAAATGCTAATATACTAATTCATACTAATAATACTAATTAAATTGGTATAATTCGCATGTATTAGTATATTGGTATTACACTATTAGATTAGCAAAAAATTAGCACTCTGTCAATGAGAGTGCTAATTCTTAGTAAGGGTTCAGGTGTGGGAAATAATCTCAGGCTTGTAATCGGCTGTTCCCGCCCCGTCACTAAAAGAGCATTTTTATTTCTCGCAGGCGGAAGCCGTAGCGAGCAATGCTCTTTTTAGTGCGGGGTCAATGAGAGTGCTAATTCTTTGGTATTCAGGGAATTTTATCTTACAAGCTATCTATATCCGCCTCCAAGCCCTGGAGTTCGGCATCCACATCGCCCAAATCAACGGCGTTCAAATCCTGGTCAATCGCCACAGTCGTGTCTTCTTCGGAAACAGTTTCCGGAGCAATGGCCGGCTGTTGGTTCCACCACCACAAAGCCACGGCCAATAAAACAACTACGACTACCCAAATCCAAGTTTTAGATTTTTGTGATTCCATCCCTCACCCTTGAAAGGCCTAACGCGTTTCCGCGTTTTTGTTTCAAGGTTAATTTAAATTTATAATTTTATCGACATTTTTAAATATAATACATCAATTCTAATCCCAGCCTTTCAAAGGTGAGGGATTTTATCGCGACTATTGCGTTACTGTGGCATCATCGTCGTCCACTTTCGGAACTCCTTTCAATAACCGGTTAGCCTCTACCACTGCCTTGTGAGCAGTTTGAACCAATTCCTTCACGGCCTTTAAATCTTTATTTAAAGTATTCCGTACTTCGCTTACTACGGACCGCAATTGGTCCTCGGTCGTCACATTAATCGGATAAGTCTTGGCGAGCTGGGCCTGTAAAGCAACGCGCGCCGCGGCAATCGCGGTTTTCGCTTTTTCTACGGTCGTCCTAACCACCGTAACATCCGCACCGCGGGTAGCGGCCTTATCCGCCCGCGCGCTGACTTTAGTTAAAGCATTTTCAATGCGAGTTACCATAGCCAGCCAGTGATTGGTCAACTTCTGATTAAGTTCGGTAAAGCGATTATCTAGCCGTTCTACGACTTCTTTTTTCTTGACATCTTTAATTTTCTCTAACCGGACTTTTAATTCGGCTTGTTCAGCTTTGCGCCGGGTTTCAAATTGATCCTTCGCCGACTCCAGCCGGACTTTAAAATCTTCCCGTAATTTTTCTACTTGCGCCTTCCGGTCCGCTTCCAACGTCCGCAAGGATTCCTTAAAGTCAGTCACTGCGGCTTTCCGTTCAGTTTGGAAAGTTTCCTGCGCTTCTCGAATCTTCGTTGGCACGGCTGTTTCCGCGCCGGTCTGCGCGAATGCCGCTGACCCGCTGGCGACTAGAAAAGCTACCATACTATTAATAATAATTTTATTCATACTAATTTTAGTTCTTAATTAGACGACTTTAATATAAAGTATAACACATCCGATAATTTTTCAGTATCTTTTTTACTCGTTCCCCGGCCGAAAGTAATCCGCAATCCGGCGCTGGCCCGCTGGTCCGAATAGCCCAAAGCTTTTAAAACATGCGATGGCTTGCAAATCCGGGCGGCGCAAGCCGCGCCCGGGGAAACCGCGAATCCTGCCAAATCCAGCTTGATAATTAAATCCTGGGCCGTTTCTTGGCCGGGAAAATATAAATTAACATTATTCGGCAAACGCCTTTCTAAATCCCCGTTTAATTCTGCTTTGGGCAAAATAGTTTTAATCCGGTTCAAAAAATATTTTTGTAAATCCCTTAATCGCTTGGCTTCTTTGGCCCGATCCCTATCGGCAATTTCCATAGCCTTGGCAAAGCCAATAATGCCGGGAACATTCTCTGTTCCTCCGCGCAATCCCGATTCCTGTCCGCCGCCGGTAATCAGCGGTTGTACCGCTGAAAAATCCGAAATTCGAATATCGAAATTCGAAATGTTTTGAGTTTTAGATTTTGAATTTTGAATTTGTTTGTGATTTGTGATTTGGAATTTGGAATTTTTCCTGACATAGAGAAGCCCAACTCCTTTGGGCCCGTAAATTTTTTGAGAAGATAAAGTCATTAAATCTACTCCCAGCCGCTGAACATTGCAATCTAAATAATTAAATGCCTGGGCCGCGTCAGTATGAAAAAGCGGATATCCGCCGTTAGCCGCCTTGTTTTTCTTGAATTCCGAAATTATTTTGCTGATTTCCAGAATCGGCTGGATTGTTCCGACTTCATTATTGGCATACATTATGGAAACTAAAATAGTCCGGTCGTCCAAAGCAATTCGGAATTTTTTTAAATCCACAATTCCCTTTTTATCTACCGGCAAATAAACCACTTCCACGCCATCCCTCTCCAGCTCTAAACAAGTTTCTAAAATTGATTCGTGTTCCACCGCGGAGATAATAATTTTCGGACGGCTGATATTTTTAACCGCGCCCCGCAACGCCAAATTATTCGCCTCGGTCGCTCCGGAAGTAAAAACTATTTCTTTATAATGGCATCCTAAAATCTCCGCGGCCTTCTGGCGGGCATTAAATACCGCCGCCGACGCTTCCTGGCCAAACCAATGCAAAGCCCCGGGATTGCCGTAGATTTTTCTAAAATACGGCCGCATGGCTTTCTCCGCCCGCGGATCCACGGGTGTCGCCGCCGCGTAATCAAAGTAATGTCTGCGCATAATTTTATTGTAACTCATTCAATTGTTTTTGGATTTTATATCCTTGGCAATGTTTTAACAAGCCCAAATAAGATTGTAAATTTTTGCCATTAATTTTTCTCAATAACCTTCTTTTTGTCTTAGTTCTTAAAATTCTATAGTGGGGTCTTGCGATATATCCTAAAAAATCAATTCCTTGGGAAAATTTCCGAATAATTATCTTATTCGGATGTAGGGTTAAATTTAAATTATCCGCTAAAAACTTGCTTACTTTATCTGTAATTCCTATAAAATTCTCTTTTGTATCGCTTAAAACAACAAAGTCGTCGCAATAACGGAGATAATGTTTAATTTTTAATTTATGCTTAATAAATTGGTCCAATTCATTTAAATAGATGTTGGCAAAAAGCTGGCTGGTTACGTTGCCAAGTGGCAATCCTTTGTCCGGATTTTTTTCAAAACTTTTTATAACTTTTTCAATAAGCCAAATGTCTTTTGGGTCAAAAATTTTCTTTTTGATTAAATTCAATAAAATTTGCTGGTCAATAGAATCAAAAAACTTACTGATATCGCACTTTAAAACAAAAACCGGCTTGCAGTAATTCTTGCTCAATTTCCGAAGAAAAATTCCTAACCGTTCTACCGCGATATGCGTCCCCTTGCCCAGCCGCGATGAATCAGAATCGTAAATAAAACCCTTATCAAAAATCACGTATAAAATCCGAAAAATTGCTTGGTGCAAGACCCGGTCTCGGACGCTGGCTTTATGAATATGCCGCAATTTCGGGTCTTGAACATAAAAAGCTGTGTATAAATCAGGTTTGTAAATTTTATCCTTTAATTCCTGATGAAGTTGAAATAAATTGTCTTCCAGATTAAACTCAAATTGCTGAACGTCCGATTTTTTCCTTTTTCCGCGCCGGAATTCTTTCCACGCTAAAAATAAATTTTCCAGCGAAATTATCCGTTCAAAAATATTATGACTTTTAATACCCCCCCCCCTCCAAATTTGCCTCTGATTCATAAGCTTGATGAATTCTATCGCAATATCTATCTGCTCGGCAAGCAAATTCCGAAACGGGATCATTTTGGAATTTTTTTGAAAATTGAAAATGTTTTACTAGATGTTCTCGAATTGATTATTACTGCTTCCCTAGAAACTAAAATTAATAAAATTTCGCCGTTGAATTCTGCTCGGATTAAAATAGAAATCCTAAAACGGCTGATTAGATTGATACAGGAATTTAAAATCATTGAAGCGAATAAATATCTTACGTTAGAAAAAGACCTTCAAGAAATTTCCAAAATGATCAACGGCTGGATTAAATACTTAAAATAAATAACTCCGATTAAGGAGTTATTTATAGAAACTTCTGCGCGAGTCCGCAAATTACCATTGGCGTTGTCCGGATTGTACCAGTTGACCTTGAGCTTGCGATTGATCGGATTCCAATTCACGTTCGGCACGTTGCCATTAGGATTGCGCGAACCAGCTTTTGCTTGTCTCCTGCTATATCACCGATAATCTTATAACAAAATTATCTGAGTTTTCCGGACACACCGGATTTATTTTTGTAGCATTCACCAACGGCGAAACCTACACCAAAAACAAGCAAGCAGTTTCTGTTATTTGTGGTAAATCACTATCCGCCGTAGGCGGACTGATTATATTAACCGTAATTAGAATAAATCAATTTTGACCAAAAGAAAATCCCCAGTCGCCTTTGGCGACTGGGGATTAAGGGTTCAAGTCAAAAGATTCAAGGGTTAAACAGAAACTACTGCGCGAGCCCGCAAATCACCACTGGCGCTGCCCGGACCGTACCAGCCGACCCCGAGCCAGCGACCGATCGGACCCCAATCCACGCACGGCACGCTGCCATCAGGATAGCGCGAACCAGCGCAAAGTGTCCAATTCTTTTCATCCAGGTGTTTATTAGTTTCCAGGAAATACTTGAGTTCCAGGAGCAGACGCTCTTCCAGGGCGATGCCATTGATTTGCTCTTTGGCCAAGTCATTGGCTGACTTGTTCTTGAGCTCTTCGTCGGCTTCCTGGCGGTCTCTGACCCAGATGGCGTAGGTTTCGCCGGTGTTTCGGACCGAAGTGATGGAATTGAGATTGTTCGTGCAGGTCCAAACGCTCATGTGTTTCCTTAGGACTTGGACAATCTGATTGAGGGTCAATCCCTTGGCAACGACAATCAACCAATCAATGCCCGGAACACGCTTTGGGGGCTGGATTTTTGAGATATCCAGCTCAATGCCAAATTCCTGGCGGTAGAGGGTTTGCCAGGCGCGAAGCATTGCTCGCACACTCTGGCCGGGTCGGGTCTGCTTTTCTTTGATGACAGAAGCTGTTGCTTCCGCGAAATTCGGATTCTCCTTAATTCGCTGAAGCGCCCCGGACACCTGATCCGGATCGCGCTTGCCATCCCGCACCAGCTCCAGCACCGTAGTCACCAAATCCAGCAGCCGCGCTTTCTTTCGTTCGGTTCTTGCGAACATTTTTGTTCTCCTTAGTTCTTTCACATCTGTCCAAATCCGGTTATCGCGGATTGGTATCTGATTTTGAAAGAACGTTCCTATTATAATTCAATTTTTTATTCTTGTCAAGCAATAAATTGGGGGCTTTAAAACACAAAATCCTCTTGTTTCTGATACCCGCGCAGCCGCTTTGCCCTGGTCCAATCGTTATGGGCGGAGCCACGATTGGCAAAGCGAGCGAGCACAAGAGAGTCCGCGGTGGCGGACGAACGGGTTGAGGGAATAAGAGGATTTTGTGTTTTTTAAATTATTAAAAACTTTCTTTGACAAAAGTTAATTAAAAGCGTAAATTATAAGACATTATGACCGAGCCAATGCTTTTTAACAGCTCCTTCGGCCTGAAGCTGGATCCTTTTCAAATCGTTAAGGCGATTTCTGATTTTATCAACTCCGACCCTAAGCGGGAATATAAAATTACCGTGGGCACCGATTCCCAAAAACGGCAGGACAACAAAGCGGATTTCGTTACCGCCATTGTCGTCCATCGGGTTGGCTATGGCGGACGCTATTTCTGGCGGCACATGGAAATCGCCAAATCTTACACGCTAAGGGACAGAATGTGGCAAGAAGTGCTTACTTCTTTGGACATCAGCAAAGAATTAGTGGTGCTTTTAAAAAATGCCGGACTGGAAAAATATAATTTTGAAATTCATGTGGATATCGGCGAAAAAGGCGAAACTAAATCTATGATTCAAGAACTGACCGGCATGATCCGCGCGCACAACTTTGAAGCCCGGACCAAGCCGGACAGCTATGCCGCCTCCAAAGTCGCCGACCGGCATGTTCATATTTATGACTAATCGCTAACCACTAATTACTAAATCAATGGATAAATTAGTCTTAGACATAGAAACTAAAAATACTTTTGCCGAAGTCGGCGGGCAAGAAAACATCCACAAATTGGAGGTATCTTTTGTCGGCGTTTATTCTTACAACCAAAACCAATATTTTTCTTTTTTTGAAAATGAATTGGATAAGCTGGGCCCAATGCTCCAAAGCGCCGGCTTAATAATCGGATTCTGTTCTAACCGCTTTGACCTGCCGGTTTTAAAAAAACATTACAAATTTAATATCATGTCTCTGGAAAGCCTGGATATTTTGGAAGAAATTGAGGAAAGGCTCGGCCACCGGATCAGCCTAAACGAATTGGCCTACGCCAATTTGAGAACCCAAAAAACCGCCCACGGATTGGAAGCGATTAAATTTTATAAAGAAGGCCGGCTGGAAGAATTAAAAAAATATTGCCTGAACGACGTAAAAATCACCAAAGACCTTTATGACCTGGGAATGTCCCAGGGTCACTTAGTCGTTCCCCAAAGAACTACCGGCGAAATGCAAAAAGTGGAATTTGACTGGCATACCCGATTGCCTTCGGCGTCTACCCTATTTTAAAACGCTTTATCCGTTTTAGCTCCTGATTCAGGAGTTTTTTATTTTTCGCTTCTATATTGATTCTTAAAAGCGGTTCGGTATTGGAAGCTCTAATATTAAACCAGTGGTCCGGAAACTCTGCCGTTAAGCCATCTAACTTAGAAATTTTCGCTTTTTGTTTTTTATAATATTGTTCTACTCTTTCCAAACTTTTAACTTTTAACTTTTCGCTTTTAACTTTAAGGTTGATTTCCCCGCTCCGGTAATACTTCGGCGATTTGTCCAGATATTCAGAAACTGGAATGTTTAATTTAGAAACAAAATTTATAATATGAATTGCCGCTAAAATACCCGAGTCCCAGACCGTGTCTGGTCCGCCTCTGGCGGAAAAATCTGGAAATCCAAAATAATAATGGCCGGAATGTTCCAGGCCCAGCGGAATCTTTTTCTCCCGCATCAGCTTTTTGAAAAAATAATGGCCGACGCGTGAAACGCTAACTTTTGACTTATAACCATTAACTATTAACTTTCTAATAAGTTGACCGGAGATAACGCTGACGATATAAGATTTTGGCTTTAGCTCTTGCAGTAATAAATAACCGGTTTCGTCCGGACTGATTACTCTGCCCAAATTGTCTACCAAAAACATTCTGTCGCCGTCGGCGTCAAAAATCACGCCCAAGTCCGCGTGGTGTTTTAATACGGCTTTTTGTAGTTGGCTAATCGCTCCCGGCGCCAGCGGATTCGGCCCATGCCCGGGAAAATGACCGTCGGGTTTATCGTTGATAAAAACAATTGACAATTGACAATTAACAATTAACTTCCGGAAAAGTTCTTTTAGAACTTTTCCGGTTGTGCCGTTGGAACAATCAAAAACTATTTTTAACGGCTTGCCCTGAGCCTGCTTGCCCCGCTGTGGCGGTGGTCGAAGGAGTCTTAAAAATCGTTTTAAATACTTAACGTATAAACCCGCGTAATCCATATGATTATTATACAGAAAATAAAAAACTCCGCGCATTACGGAGTTAGGCATAGCCACCGGCTTCTTCTTGCTGGATAGCGCTTAACACTTCTTCTAATTTCCCTTCCCGGATATGGTCAATCGGACGCTGATTGCCGATAAAAGCGTTGTGGCCGTGAAGCCAATTCAACGCGGTTTCCGGATTATACATATTTAAAAGCCGTTGGAAAATACTCAAAATTCGCAAAGACCTTAAAATCTCTTCTTCCGAGTCCCAGCTTAAAACTATCTTTTCTCCCATCTCTGCCTCCCTCGGGCGTCCCGCTTGGCGGGATTAGCTCTACAACTTTCAAGAACAAAATTATTTTAAACTATTTTTTAAATAAAAGCAAAATTTCCTTCCCACTAATCGGTTTGGCGTTTTTCCCAACCACCTTCAGCCCGTTAAAATTTTTCGGATTATGGGAAGCCGTAACCATAATCCCTCCGCTCGCCTTCAGCTTATTCACCAAAAAATAAAACATGGGGGTTGTTGTCATTCTAACGTTCTTAAGAACGTTAGAATGTTGCAAGCCCTTTAAAACCGCCTTATAAAGCGCCGGCGAACTCAAACGCGCGTCATGGGCAACAACTATCCTCTTTCCTAAAAGCTTAGGTAACTTTATCGCTATCGCGGAAACCACCCTTTCATTTATCTCTCTCGGGTATTGCCCCCTGATATCATAGGCTTTAAAAATTTTCTCATTCATTACTTCCATTATATAATAGATATATCAAGAAAAGGTATTTCATGGCCAAATTAATCAAAAAAATTAAAACTAAAACCGGGCTGGGAGAAAAGCTCCGCCGCCTGCGTTCCCAAATCCATCCGGAAACCGAACAAAGCGTTCTGGGAATTATTTTTATCGGCGTGGCAACAATTTTAATTCTGGCGAATTTCCATAAAGCCGGGCCGGCCGGAGAATTAACCTACAAAATCCTGTCCCAGCTTTTCGGACTGGGCTATTACCTCTTCCCAACCATCTTCTTAGTGATGGCGGGAACATTCTTGTCCGGCCAGGAAAAAAAGGAGCGCGCCATGACAGTTACTTTTCTAAGCGCGGTTTTCTTTGTGGCGGCCGGACTGGGACTGATTGATATTATTTTCCCGGACAAAGGCGGAATGGTGGGGCGCTGGATCGGCACTCTGGAAATTCCGTTCGGCTATACCGCCGCTATTATTGTGGATGCCACAATTCTTTTGGCGGCCCTAATTCTGACTGCCAATGTTCCGCTGAAAATCCGGCGCTTGCTGAAAGAAGAAAAGAAGCCGGAAGCGCCGCTGGTGGTTAAAAATGCCGACAGCTTTACCGCGCCTGCCGCCGCTTCAAAAGCTGAAGAATCAAAACAAGTTCCGGAAAAAGAAACAAATGCTGCTCCGACGCTCGCTGAAAGCGAGGCCGGAGGCCCGAATACCGCGTATGTCGGGCAAAATCCAAAGGCCTTTTTCGTACCGAGAAAAAAAGCTTCCGGCGCTTTGCCGATAAGCAAAAATTATACGCCTCCGCCAACCTCTTTACTGAAGTCCAGCATTGAAAAGCCGACTTCGGGCGACTTGCGCGCCAACGCCAATATTATAAAAAGGACTTTGGAAAGTTTCGGCATTCCGGTAGAAATGGGCGAAATAACCATCGGCCCGAAAGTTACCCGCTATACTTTGAAGCCGGCGGAGGGAATTAAATTGACGCGCATTATTGCTTTAAACCAGGATTTATCTTTGGCGCTGGCCGCCCATCCCATCCGCATTGAAGCGCCGATTCCCGGAAAATCTTTAGTGGGAATTGAAGTGCCGAACAAATCCGCGGCCATTGTCCGCTTAGGCAGTTTGATGGCCTTTCCGGAATTTACCGGTTCCGGTCCGCTGGGATTTATTTTAGGGCGCGATGTCAGCGGCGATCCGATTATCGCGGACATTGAGAAAATGCCGCATCTTTTAATCGCCGGTTCCACCGGCAGCGGAAAATCAGTCGCCATCCATTCTTTAATTATTTCTTTGCTGTATAAAAATTCTCCGGAAACTCTGCGGATGATTTTAATTGATCCAAAACGGGTAGAGCTGACAATTTATAATGATATTCCCCACTTGATTGCGCCGGTAATTACCGAGGGCAAAAAAGCTTTGGGAGTTTTCCGCTGGGCAATTGAAGAAATGGAAAAACGCTATGAAAAACTGCAGGGCGCCGGCGCCCGCGACATCCGCAGTTACAATAAAACCAATCCGAAAGATACCCTGCCTTACTTAGTGATTGTCGTGGATGAATTAGCCGACTTGATGGCGGCTTACGGCCGGGACATTGAAAGCTCCATCGTCCGCCTGGCGCAAATGGCCCGCGCCACCGGCATTCACTTGGTGCTCTCCACCCAACGGCCATCCGTGGAAGTCATTACCGGCCTGATTAAAGCCAACATCACCGCCAGAATGGCGCTTCAAGTGGCAAGCCAGGTTGATTCCCGCACCATTTTAGACATGGCCGGAGCGGAAAAACTTTTAGGCGGAGGCGATATGCTTTTTACTTCATCGGATCTTTCCAAACCAAAACGCATTCAGGGGGCTTATATCAGCGAAGAAGAAATGCACGCCGTGGCTGATTTTATCCGCGATCACAATCCCTCACTCTTGGAAGACCAAGAGCCAACGGCTCTTGAGAAATCTTTAAATCAGTCTTCCAAAAGTGAGGGATTAGATTTTGATAATTACGCCCAGGTCGATGACGACGAACTTTATGACGAAGCCGTGCAAATAGTCCGGGAGGCGCAAAAAGCTTCGGCTTCTTTATTGCAAAGGCGTCTGGCTGTCGGCTACGCGCGAGCCGCCCGCCTGCTGGATATAATGGAGGAGCGCGGAGTAGTCGGCCCGGGCGACGGCGCCAAGCCCCGGGAAGTTTATTTGGACCGCGGCGAACAAAATTAAAAACCGTCCCAGGGACGGTTTTTTACTTTTCAATTAGTGCAGGCCGGTACCGCCTCTTACTTTAGCGCCGCCAGTTTCACAATAATCTTCAATAATAACGCAGGAGCTGTCAAAATCATCCAGATTTACTTCCGAACCGTATTGCTTAACTAATTTATTCAAAATATCTTTCGTCACCGCTCTTCCGTCGGCCAAAAGCCGGTCCAACACCTCAATTCGGCACAGCATTTCATTCTTGTATCCGCTAAAATCCGGGTTGTCCAGGCGGTGGCGGTACTCCTCACGCTTGCGCGTTAATCTCTGTTTCCGCTCTTCGTCTTTGGGCAAAACAATGACTGCCGGCCGAACGGAAAAGCCGTACTGCTTTTTTTCTTCCGGCGTTAACTGCCGGGTGGTGTGCTTCGGAAACCGGACGTACATAAATCCCATGCCCGATGACCAATTGCCAACCCAGTTTTCCCCATCCTCGCCAAATACCAAACACAAATCCGGATCCTTCCGGCTGATATCACCCATCTTATGCATCGCCCTGGTAGCCATCATGTTACGTTTCGATATGTGGCGGAAGTCCTCTAGTTCGGGCATTGTGGCTCCTTTTTCAAAGAATCTCGCGTTTTTCCAACGCGCTAATAATTTAAACCAATAAATGAAATATGTCAATCCATTGATTGTTGAAGTAAAATTTATTATCCTTAATTCATTATTCTCGTATGGAACCGCAAAAAGATTTTAAAACTTTAATCAACGAAGCGCTGGAGTTAAAAAATATAACTTGGACGCGGCTTTCCCAATTAACCGGCATTCCCGACCGCTACCTTACGGCGTTTCAAAATTTAAATATCGGGCAATTGCCGGCCGCTCCCTATGTCCGCGGTTATCTGCAAAAAATCGCCCTGGTTCTGCATTTGAACGCCGAAGAGCTTTGGCAGCTCTACAAAAAAGAATTAACTCCAAAAACTTCCGGCGCTTTGGATAAATTGCCAGCTAACCGATTCGCTATCCAATCTCTAAATAAAAATATAGTAATTGTAGCGGTAATAATTGTATTGGGCTTGCTGTATATTCTGATCAACGCGAATAATATCTTCGGCGCCCCAGTATTGAAAATAATTTCTCCGGAAGCTTCCATTATCTCCGTCACCGAACCAATAGTTAATTTAACCGGAAAATTCAATATCAAAGATAAATTAACTATTAACGGTGAAGAAACTCTGGGTAATGAAGGTGGCGAGTTTCAGGCGGATTTCCCCTTACAGCCCGGCTTAAATACGATAGAATTTAAAGTAAAGCGATTTTTAGGAAAAGAAACAGTAGTTCTACGGCAAGTATTATACGAACCAATTATAACCGCGAAACAATAATTATTAACTAATAACCATTAACTAAAATATGAAAGAAAAAGAAAATAAAATAGACGAGGACAAAGCGCTGGATAACCTGCTTTCTACTTTGCAGGATAAATTCGGCGAAGGCGCCATCATGAAGCTTGGCGACGCTAAAAAAGTAAACGTGGACGTTATTCCCACCGGATCTTTTTCTTTGGATTTGGCGCTGGGCGTTGGCGGATTACCCCGGGGAAGAATCGTGGAAATTTACGGTCCGGAATCTTCCGGTAAAACTACCCTGGCCTTAAACGTAGTTGCCCAGGCCCAGAAAAAAGGCGGGAAAGCGGCCTTTATTGACGCCGAGCACGCTATGGACCCAGAATATGCCGCCAAGCTCGGAGTTAAAACAAAAGAACTTTTAATCTCCCAGCCGGACAGCGGAGAAGAAGCGCTGAACATTTTAGAGAGCTTGGTGAAATCCAATATTATTGACGTAATAGTTGTGGATTCCGTAGCCGCGCTAACTCCAAAAGCGGAACTAGAAGGAGAGATGGGCGCTCATCACATCGGCTTGCAAGCAAGAATGATGTCCCAAGCGCTTCGTAAATTAACTGCAATATCCGCAAAATCCAACACTCTGATTATTTTTATTAATCAGCTCCGGGAAAAAATCGGCATTATGTTCGGCAATCCGGAAACTACTCCCGGCGGCCGGGCGCTGAAATTTTATTCTTCCGTCCGCATTGATGTCCGGAGAATCGCCCAGGTTAAAAAAGGCGACGCCGTAGTCGGTAACCGCGTAAAAGTAAAAGTGGCGAAAAATAAAGTTGCTCCGCCGTTCCGCGAAGGAGAATTTGATATCATGTTCGGCGAAGGAATTTCTTTTGAAGCGGATGTTTTAAATGCCGCTATCAAGCACGGCGTGGTAGTAAAATCCGGCGCCACCTATTCCATGGAAGGGCAAAAGCTGGGCGTTGGTTTTGAAAAAGTAACCGAAATCCTAAAAGAAGACAAAAAACTTCTGAATGAACTAAAGAAAAAAACCGAAGCCGTTCTAAAAGGATAGACCTTGTGAAGGTGTTGACGAAAGCAAAAAGGCATCCTTCGTGGGTGCCTTTCGTATTTTTACTCCATTTTTAAGCGATTTTTAAGATACTCAAATTTCTTTTAGTTGAGCCGTCTTCCTGCCCAAACTTTTTTCTCCTCCGTAAAAAAGATTTGAGGCATCAACAAACGCAAATGTTTTCATGTGGCAATTTTACACTAAGTTTGAGAAAAAAAGAAAAGACCCCCTGACTTTCGTCAGGGGGTCCAAGGGCCAAAGGACCAATGGTCCTAGGGCTTAAGACTTGCGAACAGCCAAGAACCGAAAGTCCGAGAACCACTCAATGTCGTACCAGTAGAGGTCCAGAGACCGCCGGCCGCCGTCACCGACGAGGTACGGGACGACCCGGCCGCTGCCCCAGTCCCGCCAAACAGAGCCGAGAATCGCGATAGGATACTTCCGCTGTTCGTCCGGGTTAGCTTTGACGTAGGCCAGGCCTTCCGGAAGTTCTGCTTCTATGTATCCTTTGTTCTTCAAGGATTGAATGACTTCCTCTGAAGTCACGTTTCGGGTTTCTCCGACCAGGTCTTGGGTGGTAAAAACTTTCATTTCCACTTCCCCGTTTTCCCTGCGGTTCACCGGAAAATTCTTTTCGGTGATGTCCGGGTTGACCCAGTCAAACCGGCCGTCTT
>JAUYKI010000016.1 GCA_030700025.1 bacterium
GAGGGATTTGCCCCGTACTACAACAAAGATAAGGAGCTATCCTTGCGGACAAAGTTTTTAATATATGGCGTGAGTTTCTATAATCAAACATCCAATAAACTAATTTCTTCGCTCCGCGTACCGCAAGCAATCTTTGTTGTAGTCACGGGGTTTGCCACTGCCATAAAAACGCCTTATACTACTCATTAGTTTTTTAATAAAGCGCAAGGAGCAGAAAATGCAAAAACGGATCTGTGGACGGGAGCAGGAATTCGGTTATCGGATTCGGCCCACTCCTCATTTTGGAAAAGACCAGCCTGGGTTAGAAGAATGGCAAAAAAAAATTATGACCACCCTTCTTTTGGCGGTTTCTAAGGTAGCGCCGTCGGTGTTTAGCACTCGGCCGAGTGTGCAGCTGGAATCTGAAGAGTGCCCGCTGGATTATATTCCACCCGAGCAAGGTTATTCGACTGATGGACAGAGCTCGCCTCCGCCTCCGCGCCTTCCTCCGCGTATTGGCGGAAGTGAAGACCCGGAAACTATTCGGCGCCAGCCCGGTCCCGGAGTCTACTCAGACCTTGAAGCATGGGAGGATCATATTCTTTGGCTTAGCAATGGCGCCGCGGTTTATTTGGATATGAGGGTTTTTTTGGAGGTTGCTTCGGCTGAATGTTTGGCCGGTTCTTTAGACATAGTGAAGCAGGAAAAAGCCACGGAATGGATTTTAAACCAGGCGATTAAAGATTCTCTCCGGCGGCTTAATTTGGAAGAAATATCTCTTTTTAAGAATAATACTTCGCCATTGGGCTTTACGGCTATTACTTACGGCAGCCATCAAAATTATTCTTATAAGATGGATCGCGTAGAGGCGGTACATGAATGGATGCGGAATTTTATTCCGGCCGCTTTGCCGCTAACCGGAAACGGCCACGTGGCTAAAACCACCAAAGGAAAATTTCACTATCGGATTTCCCAGCGGGCATCCTTTGTAGAGTTAGCGGATGGGCGCCTTAGTCTACTCGGTAAACGGGGATTAATTGATCCCAGAGCGGAACATCACACCGACTCTGATAAAAGCCAATTGGCCCGGTTGCACGTAGTAGCCCGGGATGGAACTCGTTGTGAATATCAGACCTGGCTGGTGGACGCGGTAACGCATTTGGTAATCCGGCTGGGAGAAGAGGGGCATAATTTTCCGCGGAAGTTGAGGCTGATGAAACCAGTGCGGGAAATGCACCGGTTAAATGCCCGCCCGAACTTAAATTATCGGATTCAAACCCGTTCCGGACGCAAAGAGATTATTGAATATAATCGGATTTTCTTGAAAGCTGCTAAAAAATTGAAGCCACTCTCTAAGCTGGAAAAGAAAACTCTGCAAGAATGGGAGCGGGTTTTGGACTTGTTGGAAGCCCGGAAGTTTAAGAAATTAGTGGGAGAATTGGATTGGATAACTAAGGATTATCTTTTAAGGATATCCATGGCCAAGCGCGGATTTAATTTGAGCAGTATTGTGGCCCGCAGAATTAATGAAGATTATCACAATATCAGCGAATCCCCGAAGAAAAGCTTATTCGCCTGGCTGGATAAGAAGGGCCTAATCCGGCACTTAGTAAGCCGGAAGGAAATATCGCGGTTTGTTGCCAGGCCTCCGGAAACTCGCGCTAAAGCGCGCGGTAAACTGGTGAAACGCTGCCTTGGGAACAAGCGATTATTAAATCGCATCTGGGAGATAAATTGGCCGCAAGCGCAATTTAAAGGCAAGGGTAATGCCAAAATTGTCGTAAAATTTGGCAAAGTCCGGAATTTATTTTCCGCGTCTTTGCGGGGATGGAAAAAGACATCCAAGCTCAAAAGATTAAAATTATTAAAACCCCATAAATAATGGGGTTTTTAAATTGGAAATGTGCCCGGGGGGAGAGTCGAACTCCCATGAGTTTCCTCACACGATTTTGAGTCGTGCGCGTCTGCCAGTTCCGCCACCCGGGCCTAGTCAAATTTTGTTATAAAAATAACTGAACTTAAGAGCGTTTTTAGGCTTTTCAGAGATAACTTTTTATATTATAATCGCCTTATGCCGACTAATCAACTAGACCCCATTTTCCATATTGAAACCGACAAAATTAAGCCAAATCCATTTCAGCCGCGGCGGGACTTTGACCAGGATGCTTTGCGGGAACTCGCTAGTTCTATCCGGGAATTCGGTATTTTGCATCCCTTGGTAGTCTCTAAAGTTGAAACTCCAACCGACACCGGCACCAGCGTAGAATATCAATTAATTGCCGGAGAACGGCGTTTAATGGCCGCTAAAATGGTGGGATTAGAGAGAGTGCCGGCGATCGTGAAGTTTATGCCTACCGACCGGGAACGGCTGGAATTGGCGATTATTGAAAACATTCAGCGGGAAGATTTGAATCCCATTGAAACTGCCCGAGCCTATGCTAAATTGCAGGATCAATTTAGCTTAACTCAGCGGGAAATTGCCGCGCGATTGGGCAAGAGCCGGGAAGTGGTGGCGAATGCCATCCGGCTTCTTAATTTACCGTCGCATATTCAAGACTCTATTTCCGGCGGCCACATTAACGAAAGCCAGGGCCGTCTGCTTTTAATGGTAGATGACTTGCGGGAACAGCAATCGCTTTTTGAAGATTTAATTAGGAATAGTTTAAGTGTCCGGGAATTGCGCGGCCGGATTCAGGCGAAAAAATCTCCGGCAGTAGCAGCGGCCATTCCGGCCGCCGATCCGGAAACCGAACACTTAGAAGAACAATTGCGCGAAGTTTTGGGAACCAAAGTGCGATTGCAAAAAGAAGGTTCCGGCGGAAAATTAATTTTGAATTTTTATTCTCCGGAAGAATTGCAGGCCATTATCGCGAAATTGATGCCGAATACAGACAACGAAACCGTTCCAAATTTGAAAGCGCCAGAAGCCAGCGGAGATTTTACTGTTTAGATCAAACATATAACATTCTCATTACCCCTATTTTTTATAGTTAAGGCCGCGTCTTTTTGAGGAACATCTCGGAGGCGGCCTAGTTTGGTATTTTTGTTATAATTTTTTTCGTTAACAAAAATTAGACCGCCGAGAGCGAAGCAACTTTTGCCGCTGGAGCAAAAGTATGCTGTTTCCGAAAAGAGACAGGGCCGCGACTAATAATTTACTCAAAGATTTATATTAACTGGTAACTGATCTCTTTAACTCCTCCCAGCTCTTTTATTTTTAGAAGCAGTTTTTCTATTTTGGCTTTATCAGTAGTGGCGCAGCGGATCTTAATGGCCGGATAACGGCTGGTTACCGCGCTGTTTACCCCCAAAATGTTTACGTGCGACCGGGAAATGACAGCCGTAATATCTTTTAACAGCCCCATCCGGTCTTCGGCAGTAATCCGCAGTTCGGCGGCTTCCGGGCCTCTTTTAACTAAACTCCCGGACTTATTTTTTAGAGCGGCGTGAATGTGATTTTTGGCGCCGGAGGTTTTAACAAAATTAAGCCATGACTCCGACGGCTTTTTATTTTTTTGGGTTAAAATTTCTACGACATCGCCGGAGCGCAACTGGTGGTCCAGCGGAGTGATTTTTCCGTTGATCCGGGAACCAACGCAATTATCTCCGATGTCGGTATGAATTTGGTACGCAAAATCTACCGGAGTGGCGCCTACCGGCAAATCAATTACTTCTCCTTTTGGCGTCAGCGCTAGAATTCTGTCCTTGAAGAAATCAATTTTTAAGGATTGCAAGAAGTCATCTTCGTTAGAAAAATTTTTTTGCCAGTTTTGGAGCTGTTGGACCCAGCCCAATTCTTTGGCGTCGGCAAAAGTAGCTGTCCGTTCCAAATAAGCCTTTGCGCCTTTATTTTGGGCATAAGCAAAGTGAGCGGCAATGCCGTGTTCCGCCTCTTCGTGCATCCGGGCGGTTTTAATCTGGATCTCGGTAATTTTATTTTCCGGGCCGAAAACCGTGGTATGCAAGCTTTGATAGCCGTTGGGCTTAGGAAGGGCGATATAATCTTTAAATCGCCGCGGCACCGGAAGCCAAGTTTTATGGATAATTCCCAGAGCGGCGTAGCAATCTTCCAAATCCTTAACAATGACCCGCAGAGCGACCAAGTCGTAAATATTTTCCACGTTCATGTCGTAGCGGAGTAATTTTTTATATAAACTGCTGTAGCGCTTGGCGCGGGAATCAATGCTGATTAAATTGATATTATTGTTTCTTAATTCAGTTTCCAGCACCGGCTTCAGGCGGTTGGAATATTGTTCCCGCTGTTCGTATTTGTCCTTTACGTTTTTAATCAGCCATTTATATTCTTGAGGGTAAAGAAAGGGGAAGGCGAGGTCTTCCAGTTCCCCGCTTAATTTTTGCATTCCAAGGCGGTAAGCCAGCGGAGCATAAATATCCATAGTTTCTAAAGCAATCCGTTTTTGTTTTTGGGGCGGCAAAGCGGCCAGCGTCCGCATGTTGTGCAGGCGGTCAGCCAATTTTACTATAACTACCCGGATGTCCTGGCTAAGCGCCAAAATAAACTTGCGCAGATTTTCTACCTGCCGTTCCACGCCCCGGTATTTTATTTTTCCCAGCTTGGTAACGCCGTCCACCAAAAAGGCGGTCTCTTCTCCGAACTGCTCTTTGATTTTTTCAATCGGACAGCCGGTATCTTCCACAACGTCGTGGAGCAGGGCGGCGGCAACCGTAGTTTCGTCCAGGCCCCACTCGGCCACTGCTCCTGCCGCGGCCAGCGGATGATTAAAATACGGCTCGCCGGTTTTTCTTTTTTGGCCGGCATGGGCCAGTTTCGCAAAATCAAAAGCCCGCCGAACCAAATCGCTGGAATTAAAAATTTCTTGGAAACGCTTCATTTCCCTTAAACCTTATAATGATTATCACCTTTCAGCAAGATTGACTTAATAATAAAGTTATGATAATATAACGCAGTAGTTTGAAAACTTAGAAATGAGGAGGAGCGATGGCGGACAAGCGGTCGGTAGGCTTGGTGATGATTACGGAAATCCCGGAAATGGGGCGAGTGGCGGTGCTTCAGCGGCGCGGGGAGTTTAATCACGAAAAGATGGGGCCGGAATCTTGGCCGGGCGGTTGCCAAGTAACAGCGCATGGCAAAGTGGAAGAGAATGAAACTTTTGAACGGGCATTGTTTCGAGAGATAGTTGAAGAATTAGGAGAGAACTTGAAGCATGCCTTGATGGCACTTCGTTCAAGTGATGACATGCCAATGCGGGAAGTAATGCGTTCTGAAAAGGGACGCCACGAAAAAGTAACTTTGGCCGTAAAGGTCCCGATGGACTTTCTGGGATATATTCGGCTGGGTCCCTCTTCCGGTGGATTGGTGCTATTGCCCGAAACTCGCCTTGATGAGATTAAATGGCTGACTGATTTTGGTAAGGACGTGGGTGTGACCGATCGCCGAATTATCGCGATGTTCCCGGACGAAATAGAAGCCGTGCGCAGGGCATTTGAAGTACTGAAATAAAATATTTATCCCACGATTCCTCACTTTTGCGAAAGTTGACTCGTCATATTTGGTCCCTCACTCTTATATAAAAGTGAGGGATTTTTTATTGCGCTTTCGCAAAAGTGAGGGATGGGATTTTTGATTTTTAGCAGAGTTTGTGCTAATTTTTATTCAGTTCATTAAATAGAGGAGTTCAATGAAACTAACCCCGAAAGTGGAATTAGCCATCAAGACTGCTGCTCGGCTTCACATTAGCCAAACGCGCAAGGGAGACGGCCAGACGCCCTATATTGTCCATCCATTCGCGGTAGCGATCATTGTTTCGGAATACACCGAAGACGAGGATGTTATCGCGGCAGCATTGTTGCATGATGTTTTGGAAGATACGAGCTATACCGCTTCAGAGTTGGGCCGCAATTTTGGCCAACGGGTTAAAGAAATTGTTTTATCTGTGTCCGAGCCGAAAGCGGAGAACGGCCAAAAATTAGGATGGCGAGTTCGCAAGAACGGTTATCTTAAAAGATTGGAGAGTTCTAACGATGAAGCTTTATTGGTTTGCGCGGCGGATAAAATTAATAATTTGTCATCTATGATGGAAGAATTTCAGGATCAGGGAGTGGGAATGTGGATTAAGTTTAGCGCCTCGGCGGTTGAGCAATTGCAATTTTATAAATCGGTATTGGAAATTTTGGAGAAGCGATTGGACAGCGAAATAGTTTTAAAGCTTCGAAGGATTTTGGAGGAAGCTCGCCAGTTATTTCTAACTGCACCCGGCTGACCCCTATCCTAATATCAATCTCTGCCGCAATGCGGCAGATTTTTTTATTCAGAACAAGGCGCGAGGAGAAGACGGTAGCTTTAGCTACGTCTTCGACGAGTAACGAAGTTATGAAATAAAATCTGCGCATCCCCAAGGGGGTTGTTGCCAAAATAAGATATTCCATCGTCGTTCCTCCTCGATGTGGATAAACCACCATCTCGTCGTCTCTCCTCGACCTATCTTATTTTGGCTAACAATGCGGCGAGAGCTGATATTAGGATAGGGGGTCTTGGGCCGGTTTTTTTATTCCTCTTCCTCTTTTTCGGTTTTTTCGCCTACTGTTTTTTCTTTTTCTGCCGGAGGGTTCAGCGGATTAGTCCAGCTGGCGTAATCGCAAGTCGGATAGCGGTTGCAGCCCCAGAATACTTTTCCCCGGACTCGTCCGCGGGAGACCTTCCGCTCTATGACGTCGCCGATTTCACATTTCGGGCATTTCATTCCCAAAAGTTTTGGCGGTTCCTTAGGCAATTGCTTGGTATTTTTGCATTCCGGAAATCCGGTGCAGGCTATGAACCGGCCAAACCGGCCGTATTTTATCACCATCGGCTTGCCGCACTTATCGCATTTTTCGTCTATGGCTTCTTCCGGCACAATCTCCTTTTTAGAAACCTCCAGATACTTTTTCTCTAAGTTTTCGGCAAAGGGAACGTAAAATTCTCTGATTACATCCTGCCATTGGCTCTTCCCTTCGGCGATTCCGTCCAGCTCCTCTTCCATTTTGGCGGTAAAATTAATATCTACAATCGCCGGAAAATTTTCTACCAGGACTTTATTCACCAAAGTCCCTATCTCGGTGGGATAGAATTTCTTTTCTTTTTTCTCCACATAATTCCGGGTTTGGATAACGGAGATCGTCGGCGCGTAAGTGGATGGGCGGCCGATTCCGAATTCTTCCAGAGTTTTAATCAGGCTAGCTTCATTATAGCGGGCCGGCGGTTCGGTAAAGTGCTGGGATGGCCGTAATTCGGTTAAAAGCAGGCTTTCGTTTTCTTCCAATGGCGGGAGCTCCCGTTCTTCAAATTTCTGCGGCCAAATTTTTAAATAGCCGTTGAATTTCATAACATTTCCGCTGGCGCGAAAAGTATAGTTTTTGGCGCTAATGTCCGTTTGCACCGAGCTGATAATCGCCTGGGGCATTTGGGAAGCGACGAATCTTTGCCAGATAAGTTTATAAAGTTTTTTCTCGCCGATGTCTTCAATGTCATTTTTATCCGGTTCAATAAAAACGTTTGTTGGCCTTACGGCTTCGTGAGCTTCCTGCGCCAAGCGGGATTTGGTTTTAAAAATCCGGGGCGCTTGGCTGGCATAGGCTTCGCCGAGATTTTCCGTGAGCCAGCGTTTGGCGGCCGCCAGAGATTCCTGCGATAAGTTCACCGAATCCGTTCTCATATAAGTTATTAAGCCTTTTTCATAAAGCCGTTGCGCTAAAAACATTGTTTTTTTGGAAGAAAAGCCAAGCCGTTTGGCGCCTTCCTGCTGGAGGGTGCTGGTAATCAGCGGGGGTAGGGGATTTTTGGCGATTTCTTTGCGCTCAATTTTGGCCACTTTGAATTCGGCGCCTTTTAAATCGGAAAGAATTTTTTCCGCCATTTCTTGATTTTGAATATCCAGCTGAGCCAGCGTCCGGTCGTCAATTTTCATTAAGCGGGCTTCAATAGCCTGCCCGCCGATTTTTTTTGTTAAGGCGGCAATTAATTCCCAATACTCTGTTGGCTTGAAGTTTTTAATTTCTTCCTCTCTTTCTATTATTAACCGCAGGGCTACGGACTGTACCCGGCCGGCCGAAAGGCCGCGCATGATTTTTTTCCATAAAAATGGAGAGAGTTTATAGCCTACCAGCCGGTCTAAAACCCGGCGCCCCTGCTGGGCGTCCACCAGGCGCGGATCCAACGAGCGGGGAGATTTAAGCGCTTCCTGAATGGCGGTTTCGGTGATTTCATGGAAAACAATTCTTTTAATTTTATCGCCCCCTTCCAATCCCAGCGCTTTGGTTAAGTGCCAGGCAATGGCTTCGCCTTCGCGGTCTTCGTCAGTCGCTAAAATAACCTCGTCGGCTTTCGCCGCGGTTTCTTTTAATAAGCGGACATTTTTTTTGGCTTTGACCGGTATGATATATTGCGGTTCAAAATTATTTTCCAAATCAATGCCCAGCTTGCTTTTCGGCAGATCGCGGACGTGGCCGAAAGAAGATTCAATTTTATAACCCTTGCCTAAAAATTTTTCTATTGTCTTCGCCTTGGTTGGCGATTCTACAATTACCAATTTCATATTTTAGTTATTAGTCATTCTTTTAGTATACCTCTTAAAGTTAAGAGAGTAATAATTTGGTTTACTTTGGGTATATCCATTTTCGTTATTTGAGAAATTTTGTCAATTGAAGCGGGCCAGCCAAGTTCGCGGATTGTGTTTAGGATAATATTTTCTTCCGCGGTCGCATTAGTGTTTTTTATCGCGGGAACGCCGGCAAATTCTAAATTTAATTCATCCAAAATTTCTTTAGCGGATGTTACTAATTTTGCCCCGTCCCGGATGAGCTGGTGCGAGCCGGAATAGTTGGCGTGGTTTGCGGGGCCGGGGACCGCCATAATTTCCCGATTTTGTTCGGTGGCAAATTTGGCGGTAATTAGGGCGCCGGATTTTTCCGGAGCCTCAATAACTACTACGCCCAAGCTCAGTCCGCTGATAATCCGATCGCGGTGGACAAAGTTGGACGGAAAAGACGGCGACTCCGGCGGATATTCGGAAATTAAAGCTCCGCCCAGATCCAAAATCTTATGGGCTAAATTAGTATTTTGAGCCGGGTAAATCCGATCCAGGCCGGTGGCCAGCACTGCCATAGTTTGTCCGCCCGCTTCTACGGCGCCCTGGTGAGCAGCTTCGTCAATGCCCATCGCTAGGCCGCTGACAACGGTGGCTCCCTGGAGAGTAAGCTCCCGCGCTAATTGTTTGGCCAGAGCCTTGCCGTTAGGGGTGGCCTTGCGGGTGCCGACAATGGCAATGCGGGGATGGTCCGGAAGGCTTCCTTTTATATATAAGCCCAATGGCGCCCAGGAAATTTCTTTTAATAGAGCGGGATAATCAGCGTCTTCTTTCAGGATCAATTGCGAGTCTAGCTCCGGAGCGGAATCGGGGCGGCCAGCCTTTTCTTTTTGCCAGGCCTTGGACCAGGAACCGAATTTTTCTTTTAGCTTTTTTAAGGCCTCGTAGTTCGCGCCAAGAGCAATATTTAAATTATGATAACTTTGAGCTTCGGGATTCATTAGATATAATGAAATGATTATATGACTGATTTTAAGAAATGGCTAATTACTGCGCTGATTTTGGCGGTTGGATTAGTTTACGGCGGAATGATGGCGGATCAAAGCGCGGGACGGGTAGCGGTTCAAAAACAAGAATTGCTGGACCGGACATCCGCTATAAATTCTTTGCGGGATTTAAAAGCGGACTTTGGGCGGTCAGTTCCTATTTTAAGCGACCTAGAAAAAACTTTGACGACTAAGGATGATTTAGCTGGTTTGGTTCCAAATTGGGAAAAGCTCGCCAAAAACAGCAGTGTGAGTTTTTCTTTTGATTTTTCCGCGGATACGCCCCCAACCGTTGCGGAGCCGGGCTTTACCGCGTTTCATTTGGTTACTGCCGGTTCTTACAGTAACATTGTTAAGTTTTTAAAAGCCGTCGGTTCTTCGGGTTATTTTGTCCGGTTGGTTGATTTGGAAACCAAAGAGGGAAGCCGGGGATTTGAAGCGTCGGTTAACGGCCAAGTTTTTTATCGGTAGGGAGACTTTTATATGAATAAGCAGGCCACTTTTAAATTATCAGGCACTTTGCTACTCTTGATAGCATTGGGTTTGGCGGGTTATGCTTTTTGGTTTTTGGGCTTGAGGTTGTGGGCGGTTTACGGCCCTAGCGATGGCCAGCCGGCAACAACCCAATTCAATTTAGAGCAAGTTTCCGAATTGAAAAAATAACAGCCTTTAATCTGCGTGTGTAGTTCAGTGGTAGAACGCGTTCCTGATAAGAACGAGGTCGAAGGTTCGATTCCTTCCACACGCACCATGCGCGATTAGCTCAGTGGTAGAGCGTTTCATTGACATTGAAAAGGTCGGAGGTTCGATCCCTCCATCGCGCACAAAAACGAATACGCCACCTGAGTGGCGTATTCGTTTTGGCGCAAAGCTGCCTATCTCATGTTATAATTAATTTCGATGAGGAAAATTAATACCGTTATAACTTCTTATACCACCTATCTCCGCCTTTTAACGCTTTTTTTGTTAAGCGTTTTGTTTGTCGCGATTGTCCCGCTTTTTCCGCAGATTCCCGAAATTCAGGAGTTTCTTTCCAAGCAAGTCGTGAATATGGGAATTCTTTACGCCATTATTGTCGGTTTTTTATTGTCCATCACTTTAAACCGTAAAAACTTGCTGGAAGAATATATTTATCTGGAATTGAATAAAATCCGGAGGATTTACCATTTAAGCCTGCACTTGTTTAAACAACAGTCCGGGCTGGAGGTTTGGTTTGGCGAGCTGGCGCAAGCATTGAAGAGTTATCATGTTCTTTTTTCGTTAGAGAATTTTTCCAGATACGAGGATGGCGATCCGATTTTTCGGAAAATTACTTATGCCGTCTATCAATTGCCGTCTTTAAAAATTGATTATAACTCCGAACTTTATCAAAGTTTGCTGGACGCCGCTAGCGCGTCTACGGAAGCCAGGGAATATGTCCGGGCGACTAAAGCCAATTCCATAGGTCTTTTCCAGTGGGTAGTATTGGGAGTTATCACGCTGACTTTGGGGGTTGCTTTGGTGGGGTCAACGCCAACCGAATTTACCGCCATATTGGCTTCGGCGGTATTTATTTTTAATCTTCTGCTGACTCTGGACCTTCTTTACGAATATGATAATTCTAATGTCAGAAAAGATCGGTTTATTGCCGAACTTTACGCCAGAAATTTGGAAAAACTGGAAATAAAAATTTAAATTTTTACCGCGAAGGTTTAGGGCATCGCCTTGTTTTTAGGCGATTTTTGTGTTAATTTATATAGACGATTATGACTGCCAACAACGAAGACCCGCAATTGAAAGACGAAGACATTTTATTCCTCGCCCAGGAGGACCCTTCGTATTTTTCCATCATTGTTGATAAATACAACGAGCCTTTTTTGCGCATGGCGCGGGGCATTACCCACAGCTTGGAAGAAGCGGAAGATATCGTGCAGGAAACGTTCTTGAAGATTTACAACAACGCCCATCGTTTCAAAAAGCAGGAGGGCATCCAGTTTAAGAGCTGGGCTTACAAGGTATTGATGAACACCTCTTTTACCCATTATCAAAAGTTGAAAAAGACCAAAGGAAACGTAGAGTACCTGGATCCGGTTCTATATGAAGATAACCCAAAGCTGGCTGTCGGCACGGACTTTGTTTATCAGAAAGACGCCCGCGCCGGAATTGAAAAAATTATTGAAAAGATGCCGGAGCATCTTGGCCAGCCCTTGCGCAGTTATTATTTTGACGATAAATCCTACGAAGATATCGCCAAGGGCGAAAAAATATCCATTTCTACTTTAAAGATGCGGATGTTCCGGGCCAAGCGCCTTTTCAAGAAATTATCCGTAGAAGAAATCTAATGAATAATTCTAATAACATTTTTAAAAATAAAATCATCTGGCGGGTTTATATCGCCTGGTTTTTTAAAAGAATTTTGCCTCTTTTGGCTTTAGAGGCGGCGGTAGCGGTGGCCGTCTTATATTTTGTGGGGAAGTTTATTTTTGTCCAGCAAGTGGTCAGTAACGCGTTTTTAAACGCCGCCAGTAATCCGCTTCTTTTTACTCAATTTTTATTTTACGCGTTTTTAAAAACTCATTGGTTTACTCAACTCGCGATTATTGCCGTCTTTGGCCTGGGCGCGCTTTCGCTTAGAGACTTGGGCCGAGCGGTAGCGTCTTATTATTCCACCTCCCGGGCGACTAAGCTTCATTCGAAATAGGACGAAACCTAACTAATGGGGTTGGGGTTATATAGTTTGGATCATTCAATTCAAGAGCATTGACCCCGCGTTGCGGGAATCAGCGGCTTCTCGACCTGGCCGTTTGCCTCACAAGTGTTCTTAAATTGACTGCTCCCTCATAATCTTTCCAAATGACCCGCTACTGGCGGGTTTTTTGGTCCCTCACTTTTGGAAGACTGGAAAATGAAAATCATCCCGCTTATTAAAATGACCTTGTTATTGCTCTAACGAGTTTTTTTAAAAAAACTTAAACGCCTCAATCTGCCAGTTGGCGGATTGAGGCGTGGTCTTCCAAGAGTGAGGGAAAAAAATTCCCCCGACCGTGGTCGGGGGAGAGCAGTTAAGGTTGCTCCGCCTTTTACTTCTTTGAGCTTGTTGAGGGGCGGCTCAGGCCAGGATGTCGAACTGAACCTGGAGCGGGAAGTTGGCTTCCACGTCCGCCAGATTGTCCTCGGCGACTTTCAGCGTCGCCTTGGCGCGGTTCACGTTCATCTCCGCCTTCTGCGCTTTGTCCTTGTCGGCCTCGCCTTCCTGCGCCCGCCGGAGATCGGTCTCGGCCGCCCAGATGGACGCCTTGGCGAACTCCACGCGCTTCATCGCTCTCACGCGCTCGACGGGCGTCCGCGGGTCCGGGTTCGCGCCGACCCAGATGTTGTCCTGCCGCTCCACGTGCCGGGTCGCCGAGAAGGGCTGATCGTTCACGTTGCCGCGCACGAGCACCATGGCCCGCTTGCGATTCTTGGAAAAGGAGACTGCCTCTGCCGAGACGGCCTTCGTGATCTGCATGGGATCCTCCTTCATTTCCGCCAAAGGCGGATTTACAGAGTGGTTGTTAAGGTCCTTGCCTGCCCGGCCGCTAAAAGCGACTTAGGGTTTGTCCGAAAGTCTTCACTTTCAGGATATTATCATCCTAGCATATATTACTAATTTTGTCAACCCCCCCACATAACTGCGATTGCAAAGCTAGTTAATCCCAGGGGTTGTTCGTTGTTTATTAAGCCAATAGCTAAAAACTAAGCCTTATTGCCAAACTTCACGGCTTTGGGGATTAAATCGCAGTTATGTGTGGGGTCAAGCCCCATAATATCCATTAGGTATTGGGGGCATAAGGTGCTATTTTAGAGACATGAGCAATGCCTTTGGGGACATAGGGATTATTTATAAAGACAAGAACTTCTTGGCGATTAATAAGCCAGCAGGGATTTTGGTGCAAAAAGCGCCTGGAGCGGGGCATCGGGAAGCAGAAGCGCCGACTATTGTTGACTGGCTTTTGGAGAATTATCCGGAAGTAAAAACCGTTGGCGATAAGCCCGAAGAACGGCCGGGAATTGTCCACCGCTTGGACCGGGAAACTTCCGGCGTAATGCTGGTTGCCCGCAATCAGGAAACTTTTGATTACTTGAAATCCCAATTCCAAGAACGCAAAGTCCAGAAAACTTATTGGGCTTTAGTTTTCGGAAATGTTAAAGATTCATCCGGCCGGATTGAACTGCCGATCGGCATAAAATCCGGAACTACCAAAAGAACGGTGTTCGCCAAAAAAATGAAAATGATAAAAGAAGCAGTGACGGATTATGAAGTGATTAAATATTTAAAAATCGGCGGAGAAGACTTTACTTTATTGAAAGTTTTGCCCCGAACCGGACGGACGCACCAGATCCGGGTGCATCTCACTGCCATCGGCCACCCGATAATGGGCGATAAACTTTACGGCGGAAAAAGGAATCAGCTGGCGGGATTGGACCGGCAATTTTTACACGCCCAGTCCATAGAGTTCACCAGCTCAACTGGCGAACGGGTAAAATTTGAAGCGGATTTGCCGGAGGAATTGGAAAAAATATTAGATTTTAACGAGGGTTAAATTAATAACTTCCCTTGCTTTCGGATTTGGAGTTTTATATTCAAAAATATCATTTCCGGATTCTTTCCAAAAATAACCGATTGGCGCGGAAACAGAATAAGTTAACGGCCCGTTAACTCCGGACTGCTTATCAAAAACAAATTGGAAAATCGCCCCGTCTTCAATGACTGCCTGATGAGAACCGCTGTATTGAAGCCGTAAAGATTTTTTGGTTCCGGGCGGTACGTTCAGCCAGGTGGCAAAATAAGTTTTATCCGATTCCTTGCCGATTTCGGCCTTGAGGCTGGCGCGGAATTCCGAACTTTCTATTTTTTGGAGGTCCGGATCGGATTGGTATCCGGCCTTGGCGTAATTGATGGAAGCCAGCGCCGGTTTATAATCGTTGCCGGAGATTGCCGAAAGGTAAGCATTGGCCGGCGCCAGAATTTTTATATAGTTCTTATTTTCCGTCCGATACCACCAGTCCGATTCGTTTTGCCCGAAATGCTCCCGTTCAATAACCAGAGCATTCCGGATGGAGCCGTCAATTTGCAGTTCGCTTTTTAAAATAATATTTTGTTTAATGAAGGCGTCGCTTTTTCCGCTGGCAATGTTGGCGTTAACCACCGCCAGATAATCCCCGCTGAAATTTTCCGGAGCGCGGTAGATTTCTCCGGCCACTCCGGTTTCCATTACTAAATCTTCTAAAGAAGCATTTTTAAAATAAAATAAAATATCTTTATTGGCCAGATGGCTTTTTAACATATCCAGCAATTGGGAATTGGCATCGGCGTCCAGGCCGGATAGCTTTTGAAGAAGCATCGGCGTTATTACGCCTAGGATTCTTTTTGGATTTTGACCGGGTTTTTTATCCCGTCCGATTTCCACTTCCCGCTGAATTTCGGAAAGGAAATTTTCCGCGGTCAGGGTTTTTCCATAAGCCGGAACTTCCAACGGCCCGGTCAGGCTTAATACGGTTTTCAAAATATCCACGTTAATCGCGGTTACGCCGATAAATTTGGTATTGGAATCCTGGTAGAGATGGGAATTTTCCAGGAAGTAAATCAGCTTTTGAGCCGAGGTCGGGAAATCAAAGAACCAGTTAGCGTCCCGGGCGCCCCAGCCGGTGGTAATGGACTGCATAGCCTTTGGAGGAATAATTTTAAGATCCAGCTGGCGGTCGGCGTTATAAATATCGTCCACGGTTATTTTGGTAATTTGGCCGTTGGCAATGGCAATGTCGGCATGGCTTCCGATAAATCCGCCGGCTGGCCGGATTTCTGAAGGATTTTGGAAAATTACCAGAAGGTGCTGTTCCTCGGGATTTTTTAAAATAGCCAAAAGATAAGCCAGCCAATCCTTGGCTTTATAAAGGCTTAGATTAGTATCTAAATAATTTTTATTAAAAACTTGAGATAGAGAGGCCAGCCGGGGGGATAAGCCTTGCATGGCTTCGGTTTGTCCGCGGATTTCCGCGGTTAACGCGATTACTGTTTCCAAATTGGTATTTAAATCTTCCAAGGTTTTTATTAATTGTCCGCCGTTATTAAAAATTAACTCCGGGCCGTTATTTTTTAAATAATTTATATCCTGGGCGATTGCCAATCCAGCCTGGTTTAATTCCCGGAAATTATTCAGGGCGGGAGCGATGGCTTCAAAAGAGGGAATAAAATTTCCCAAAAAATTAGCCAGGCCGATTAATCCGTAGTTTCTGGCTTTTGCTTCCAGGTTGAGCGTTTCCTGATTAGCCAATATAAGAGAGTCTTTGGCTTTTTCCGGATTAAATTGCGCTAAGGCGTCTTTGCTGGCGGACAGTTCTTCGTAAATTACCGCCATTTTTCCGGCTGCCAGATTTTTAAAACCCCAAAGATTAAAAACATAAAGATTGGCCAAGAAAATAAAAAGAACCGCCAAGGCCGTTTTAAATTGAAGGCGGTTGGCTTGCCCCCGGCCCCGCTTTAGCGGAGCCTCGCCTTTGGCGGGGCGTAGCGGCTGGGCGGGTTCGGCGGGGCTGGCCGGATAATTTCCCGGCCGGGGATAGTCGGATTCCAGGGGCCAGGCGGATACGTAAAAAGTCTGCGGTCCGACAAAGCGGACTTTGGACTTGGGCCGGCTTTTCCGGGTGCTTGGGCGGATATCCGCTACCAGCTTGGAAATGTTTTTCTTGGGGACTTTAGGCATGGTTATATGTTAAAAATAACATAAAAAAAGCCAAATTTAGCGAGGAAAACTTTATTCTCGTAAAGCTCCGCCATGGTTGCCGTAGGGAACATCCCGCAGGCGCATTTTGCTTGGACCATAAAATGCGCCGAGGGAGAAGAAAAATTTGTCGCTGGAACAAATTTATTCTGGTTCCCATAGGCAATCTGGCGGGGCGGATGAGCGGGAGAAGGGATTTCCGAATGAGGGGTTCGGTAGAGGGCGGTTCGGCTGAGCGGGAAACAGAAGTTGACAGGCAAGATAAAAAACACTAAACTAAAACAATTATGATTTCTGAAGAAGCTTTATCACAAATCAAGCCTGGCGCGACTGTCCGGGTTTATGAAAAAGTAAAAGACGGAGACAAAGAGCGGGTAACCCAGTTTGGCGGGTTAGTTTTGGCCCGGAAGCACGGTTCGGAAACCGGAGCGTCCTTTACGGTCCGATCGGTGGTTGCCGGAGTCGGAGTAGAAAAGGTTTATCCGATTAATTCTCCCGTGATTGAAAAAGTAACCATTACGAATTCTCCAAAAAAAGTTACCCGGTCTAAATTGTACTATCTCCGCACCCGTTCGG
This sequence comes from bacterium, assembly GCA_030700025.1. Taxonomy (GTDB): domain Bacteria; phylum Patescibacteriota; class Minisyncoccia; order UBA6257; family 02-FULL-45-10c; genus JAUYKI01. The sequence goes on from JAUYKI010000016.1 coordinate 16,885, forward strand.
CGGCGGAAACCCGCAAGAAGCTTGGCGTTAAGCAATAAATCAGAATCTAATATCTAGAATTTAGGAAATAGAACCTAGAGTACTTTTCAGAAAAATCGGGTCAAACCCCGATTTTTCTTTACTGATAGTTTGGCATACGCTATTACTTTGAGGTGTGGTAGAATAAATTGAAAATGGGGAAGCCGCAAAATAAAGTAAAAATAAAATGGTCGCCGGAATTTGCTTACGCGATTGGTCTTTTGACAACCGATGGAAACTTATCGCCGGACGGAAGGCATATGGACCTTACATCTAAAGACAAAGAACAGCTGATCAATATTAGACGATGTTTGGGTATTAAAAATAAAATCGGACTTAAAAAGTCCGGATTAGGAAAAAAGAGTTTACACGTACAATTTGGAGATGTTATTTTTTATAAATTTTTATTATCCATTGGTTTAACAGCGAAGAAATCTAAAACTTTGGGAATTATAGATGTTCCCGATCAGTACTTTTTTGACTTTTTACGGGGCCATTTTGATGGCGATGGAACTTTTTATTCTTATTTTGATCCAAGGTGGAAATCTAGCTTTATGTTTTATACTGAACTTATTTCAGCCAGCAAAAAGCATATTGATTGGCTTCGGAGAGAAATATCTAAAAGATTGAATATAAACGGCCATATAACAAAAAGCATTAATAATTCAGCCTATCAATTAAAATATGCCAAAACTGAATCATTGAAATTGTTGCCCAAAATGTATTATGATACTGAAGTTGTTTGTTTATCCAGAAAGCGTGTAAAAATAGAAAAGGCCTTAAGGATAATAAATAAAGAGTTATAAAATACGCGCGGGTGGAGAAATTGGTAAACTCGCCATCTTGAGGTGGTGGTGCCGCAAGGCTTGGAGGTTCGAGTCCTCTCCCGCGCACCACGTAGGAAATTGCAAGTTTGAAGGGTTCGCCTCGCTTCGCTCGGCGACCAAATCGTACGGATTTTTCGGGGCAAAAAGAAATTCCCGATTCCGCAAAATATGGTTCGAGCCGATGTTTTTCAGAAATGTTGTCATTTCGGAAAGATTTTCTGATTTGAGTAAATTAGCGGCTTGATTTAAGGATTTTACGAACTCACGAGCCGGTTCGAGCCAAGACGCTCCTTTTGTCTCAAAGTCGGTGATTTTCTCGCTCAACGACATTTTTTCGGAAATCAGACTCTGTTTTTTGGCAGCGTATTCTTCTGTGGATAAAGCGTCAGCTAAATAGATGTCGAGGAGTTTTTGAAATTTTGTTTCCACGCTCGCTAACTGCTCTTTCAAAACACAAACCTCGCTTTGTGCGTCCTCTCGCGCTTTACCTTGCTCACTATCCAGCGCCGCCAAAACTTTCTCGGTGTCTTGGCTCGACAAAGAAACTTTTTGAAGAAAACTTTTGATTTGTTCGGTTAGTGCCTCCTCGCGAAGATAGTGCTTTTCTTGGCACAAACCTTTTTTCTTCGTGCAGCGATAGTAGTTGTGTCCCTTTTGTCGTTCTCCGGTAATTGAGCAACCGCATGAGGCACATTTGAGTAAACCAAGAAAAGCAAAGTGGTGTTTTCTAACTTCTTGCACTTTCCCACGCTTCGCCATAACTTCTTGGCACTTATCAAAAAGTTTCTTTGAAATTAACGGCTCGTGTTTTCCCTCAAAAATTTCCCCTTTCCATTTCATTAAACCGAGATAGAAAATATTTTGTAGATTTTTCTGAATGTTAGCGATAACAAGTGGTTTGCCAAGATTGCCACGCAAGCCATTTTCCTTGCACCAATTTGCGAGAGAGTGAAGCGTATATGCTCCGGTGGCGTACATTTCAAACAACCTCTTAGCTTTGGGTGCTTTCTCACTATCAACATCAATGCCTCTCGTTTTGGCGTTATTTAGATATCCAACCGGAGCCCAGCCGGGCCAAGTGCCATTTCTGATTTTCTGCCGCAACCCTCGCTTCACATTCTCTCGCAAATTATCTACAAAATATTTACTCTGTCCGAAAGCGATATTAAGCATGAACAAGCCCTGTGGTGTCGGCTCAAACCAGAAGGTGGGAAATTTGAGGGATTTAATCAAGCCGCGATCTACAAAATGGATAATCTTTCCACCGTCCACTGAATTGCGAGCCAATCTATCGGGGTGCCAAGAAATAATCCCGTCTGCTTTTCCAAATTCGAGAATTGCCAACATTTCTGCGAATTTAATTCGCCCAGGTTCTTTGGCAGTTTTTGCTTCCTGAAAGGAAGCGACAATTTCAAGTTTTTCTTTGGCGGCAAATTCTTTCAATTCATGCATTTGGGCTTCGATCGAAAGCACTTGTCGGTCATCTTCCTCAGTAGATTTTCTTGCGTAGATTATGTATCTCATACAATTTGAATTAAAAATTTTCTTTTCCCCAAACGAAACCGCCAATTCGTTTTTGCCCCCAAAATTGAATACAAATTAGTCGCCGAGCGAAGCGAGGCGAACCCTTCAAACTTGCAATTTCCTACGTGGTGCAGTATTCTTGAATTAGTCCGAACGCATTTTTCCGAAAAAATCCCCCCGCGAAAATTCGGAAAGGCGGCGAAGCCGCACCGCTCAAAACCGCAAAAGAACCCGTAGAAAAACATCGGCTCGAACCATATTTTAATTTTTGGGGAAGAAAATTTTTTCATATATGCATTCAAAATTACCAAAGTCATCGCCTAAAGCAATAATTTACGAAGACCAAATTTTGTATGTTTGTCTCGCAACCCATCCAATCACTCATGGTCATGTTGTGATTGTGTGGAAAAAAGATGTGCCAGATCTTCATCGATTGGCGGAACGCGATTACGATTATCTTATGGATACAGTTAATTCTGTTCGAAACGCGATGCTTAAGGCACTTAAAATCAGAAAGGTATATCTGATTTACATGGACGAGGTGCGACATGTGCATTGGCACTTGATTCCGCGCTATAACGAGAAAGGATTTGATATGTTCCTGCATAAACCTATTAAAGTTACTGATTTTTCTTTGGTTTTGAAAATCAAGCGTCATTTAGTTTTTAATTAAAAACATTTTTACATTTACCAGGCTTCTCTCGATTGCCCTTGACATGCAACTCTCAATATGGTAGGATAGCAATAAATCAAGTCATGGTGGCTTGACGCAGTCAAACAGTACCTTGAAAGGAGAACACAATGTACCCAGCAGAACCCTTGATGCTTGACCGAGTACTCGATTTTCCAGTGACCACCTCGCGTTTGGAATATAGTCAAAGTCCCATAGAGAAGGAAAATGATATACTGACTGCTCTAAACTCGTTCTTCCATTCATTGAGCGAGAAGATGGCCAAGTTTTGTCTCTTTCCTCTTTCTGTTGAAAGTGGGTGGCATAAAGATTGGTACAACAATGGAGTGTGCATGGGGCTGGTTGAGAGCAGGAGGATTTTTGGTGTCTCGATCTTTGAGAACATGTTCTTCCGCAACCACAAGTTGCTGGGTAGGTCTTTCACCAGACAGAAACATCTACGAGTCAATGTACACTACAACTCTCAGCTGAATGAAGTGCATGTATACTCGCATTGTCTTGGAGATTACGAGCTGGTAGAGCCGCTCATCAAAGAATTTCTTTCCCTACGGCCGAACCTCAAAATCCGGTGTCTAGTTCTTTATCTCTTTGAGGATAGACTTCCCCAAGGGGAATCGACCGCAAAAGGACAGATTCAAAAGCTGGAGAGGGTTTTCTTTACTAAGGCTAACTAAGTAGAGAGACTTCCTTCCCTCACAAACCGCACGGCTAACACCGAGCGGTTTTCTTTTTAATAATTCAAAGAACAAAGAATTTGCCGCCAAGACTGAAATTCGGTAGAATTTCAGTAATCCGAATTCCGCCAAAGAAAAACTTGAAATTGTCAGCAGTGCGGCTCCGCCGCCTTTCCGAATTTTCGCGGGGGGATTTTTTCGGAAAAATGCGTTCGGACTAATTCAAGAATACTGCACAAGTAGAGACATTTTCAGGATTAGGAAAGAGGAGCGGATTTTGCAAAGCAAAATCCGCGCACTGACCCCCGCGTCCGCCTACGGCGGAAGCCGTGAAATCCCATAATTCGCCCCAACGTATGGAAACCGTTTTGTCCTTGATTTCAGGGTTAGAGCCGATTTTCTGAAAAAACTTCTTCCATTCAAGGTGATTGGAAGTTTTTTCAATTTCAACGGCTTCTTTCAAGGACAAAACAAAACTCCGCAAGGGTTCGACCCAATTCTTTCTCTGTTGCCCAAAATTTGTTTCCGATTCGAGAAAACCGGCTTTTTCACGCATGAGCAGGTCTTTGCGTTGTAGGTACATTTCTCGTTCAATATCGCCGTCAAGAAAAACTGAAACGAGCTTATTCAGTTTTTCTTCGTTTGCTCGAATTTTCTCTTTCAAATTTTGGGCAACACTTCCTTTTTCAGAAATTGATTCTTTTTCCCAAGCGGTAATCTGCTTGTCCATTTGTTCAATTTCTGAAAAAGGAAGCGACACTGATTGAAGCAGTGTTTGCAATTGTGCGGCGAGTATTTTTTCTTGCGTATACGGCTGTGCGCACTTTCCATTTTTCTTGGTACAACGATAATAAGTGTAGCGAGTGCCAAAGCGGTTGGTGGCATATTGAGCCGTAATCGCACAGCCGCACTCGCCGCA
>JAUYKI010000017.1 GCA_030700025.1 bacterium
AGCGGCGAAGCAAAACCAAAAATTTCCTTTCCATTTTTTGTCGGCTCCCCCCACACCCCCCGCCGAAAGGCGAAAAAGCAAGGTAAGGAAAATTTTTGGGTTTGCCCGCGACCGAAGGAAGCGGACGAGACGCACAGAATCCGAGCGTACGATTTAATCCAGAGTTTCCACGCGCTCCGCGCGTGTGAAATAGGTTCGCGCAAAGTGTATGATTAGAGCACATTAGAAAATATTAGCGAGTATAATGAGCTTAGATTTTCTTATGTCCCGCCATCGGCGGGGCTTCTTTTTATTTTTTAGAGAATAGATTTTTTCTGTGAACTAATTTGCATTAAATTTTTACGCGGTATATACTGGCATTAGTTATTTTCTATAAGGAGAAATTACATGTGTCAGGCATACGCGGGCGAGAAGGCTTTGATAACGTGGGGTGAAGATTGCGCCACTATCGCGGGTTTTGCGGCAGCTAGCAAAGGAATTCCGAAGTCAGCTAATCCGTATAACAGATTTGAACGATATAATCGCGATGCTTGGGATCACGGCTGGGCGTGTTGGCATGAACGTATTTTGCCTTGGGCGTTAGAACAGCAATACCACCAGGATGGAAGAATTACTGAGGCTCGGAAGGCGTGTGAGTTATTTAAATTGACGCGGGAACTGCCCGCGGATTTGCAACGATTTTTGCCTGACTGACATTTGTTTCCACATTAAAATATTCCGGGGTTGACCCGGATTTTTTATTTTTCAGAGAATCTTTGACTTTATCATAAGTTTTTATTATACTATCGTCAGTTCATTAATAAGCCAAGGCTAAACCCTAAATTCGCTGAAAGCGAATTGGGTCGCCCGATTATTCGCGTAAGGCGAATAATCTAGGGAGGAATTCATGCTGGCTGAATGGTTGAAAAAACCGGTTCCTAAAAATCGGCTATGGCTGGCGGTCATCCTCGGTTTGATTGCCATCCTAATTTATAATTATTTAGCAGAATTAATTACAGAGCGGTTGGGAGTCAGTTTGCCACAAAAAAACTCCCGCTTTAATTTATTAGACGTTTCCACTTATTTGATATTGTTTTATGGCGCGATATGCGAGGAAATTTTATTCAGAGCGCCGTTGCTTTGGGCGGTGGCAAAATGGAAAAAATTTTCCTGGGTGATGGCATCGGCAGGCGGGCTTTCGTTTTTGTTCGGCTTGGCGCATGGCTGGCAGTACGGTTCATTGTTTTATGGGACGCTGTGGTTCGGCATAGGCGGATTCGGTTATTGTTTGATTTTTTTGAAGTGCGGCGGTTTTCAGGGCCTTGGTTTTCAAGCGGTAGCAGTAACTTCTTTAGTTCATGGCTTTTATAATTGGACAATTGTTCTACTTAAACTAGTCAATGGCATAACTGACATGTAAGTTTCCGGGGTTGACCCGGATTTTTTATTTTGATAATCTCAAAAAGCTGCTAGCAATAGCGGCTAAGCTCTTTCCAAGGAGAAAAAATGAAAAAGGCGTTGATGGCTCTGGTCGCGTCATTGGGATTGGCGATTCTTGCGGTTCCGGCGAGAGCGGATGATTCTGCTTTGCCCTTGAACGATTCTTCATCTACGGCAACGGCGGACACCCGCGATCCTTCCCAGTGGGAAGTGGTGGCAGAGCAGGCGTTGGTCGCGCCGGTGGAAAATCCGGATCAGATTCCGTTGCGAGTGGCGCTGGGAACGATGTATTTGAGAGCGCAAGATCCTGAGGATTCTTTAAAGCCATATTTTTATGAATATGAAATTTTCGGGAAAGTTCTAATCCGGTACTGGCCCAAAACCGAGTCGCGCGAAGCCACTTACTTGATGCTGGTTGATGGCAAGTGGCAAGAGGGCGGGGCGGGCATGGTGCCGACAGCGCATCTAGTTACCAAGTGCCGTCTTTTCCGGAGAAGCCCGATGCTCGGCATACAGTTGAAGCTGGGAGGCAAGGACGGAAAGGTGATGGCAGTAATGGTTCGTCCGGAGCCGAAAAAGTAATCCAGTAAGCGCTTATCAAAAGCGCTTTTTTAATTTAAAATTATACTTATGTTGGAGTTTATAACCGAAGCGGTAGTTTTGGACCGGGTGGACTCCGGCGAGCTGGATTCCCGCGTTTATTTATATACTCAAGACCTGGGAAAAATATCCGCTAAAGTTAAGAGCGTCCGCAAGATAACTTCCAAGCTGGCCGGGCACCTCCAGCCTTTAAATAAGATCATGGCCCGGATCATTGATAAAAACGGACCGCAATTAATAGACGCCCTGACAATTAAAAATAATCCCAAAACTACCGCGTCTTTAAAGGCGCTATTCTTTATTAAAGAATTGGCAGTGGAGGGCCAGCCCGATTCTGAACTTTGGCATTTTTTAGAAAATGAAAACGATTTGAATTCTAAAACTATTTTAAGTTTTTTGGGATTTGACCCGGCTTTTGCCAAATGCCACTATTGCCAGAAGGCCGGTCCGGAAAATTTTTATCCCGCGGACTACGCTTTTTATTGCGGGCCATGCTCTCCGACGGGATCGTATCGAGTATGATCCCGTTAGAGCCATCTATGTATTATGTCTACATTTTACAAAGTAAAAAGAATAAGCTTTGGTATATAGGCTATACGGCCGATCTACGGAAGCGCTTTAATAAACATAATTCCAATAAACATGGTTTTACCAAGAATCGGGGTCCCTACGAACTAATTTATTATGAAGCATGTCATAATGAACAAGACGCAAAGTCGAGAGAAAAATACCTTAAATCAGGCATGGGCAGGCGCTATCTAAAAAATAGATTAAAGCGCTTCCTGGCTCTAACGGGATGACGTCAAAAAATTTAAAAATTATCATTGGGGCTCTTTTGGGAGTCATTGTCATCAGCCTTTTCTATATTTATATCAACGGGCGGCGGAATTTGGACTTGGCGATTGACGCGCCCGAAGAAGCGCTAATCGGCGTGCCTTTTGATTTCAGGGTTGAGTTTAGCAACCAGTCCGGCTCGGTTTTGAAAGACGTTAACTTAACGGTGAGCTTGCCGGACGGAGCGGTATTTGCCGGAAGCGGAGAGGACAAATTATTGGCGAATAAGAACTTGGGCAATGTCGGCGAAGGAAGCCTGATCGCGGAAACTTACCAAATCGTTTTTTTACGAGGCGGTAATACTTCCCAGGAAATAAAATCCGTTATCAGTTACGCGCCGGGCAATTTACGCACGCATTTTGAAACAGTTAAGAAAGCGGAGATAGCTGTCCGGGAAAGCGGAGTGGCAGTGGAGTTGGTAGGCCCGGAAAAAGTTTTTAACGGCGAAGAGTTTAGTTTTGATCTGGTTTATCGGAATGTTTCCGAGCTGGATTTTTCCAATCTGGAGTTGCGGTTGGAATATCCGCCCAGTTTTACTTTTTTGGGCTCTTCTTTGGAGCCGGATAAGGGAAAGAACACCTGGACGTTAGGAGATTTGCGGAAGGGGTCGGAGGGGACTTTTGCCATCACCGGCAGTATTATCGGTCCGGAGAATGCCACGGCGGATTTTAAGTTTGGCTTGACCGCGAATATTGCCGGTAAGAATTATGACTTGGAGATTAAGCCGTTTACTATGACTATCGCTCCGTCGTCATTGGGCTTGTCGGTGGTTTTGAATAACAAGCCCGAATACATTGCTAAAGCCAACGACGATTTGAATTACGTTATCAGCTACATTAATAATACCGATACTACTTTGCGGGATGTGGTAATCCGCGCCCAAGTAGTCGGAGAGATGTTTGATTTGGGCCTTTTGAATACCGACGGTCTGTTCCGTTCCTCGGATAATAAAATTATTTGGAATTCCCAAACAACGCCTTCCTTAGGTGTAGTTTCGCCCAGCAGCGCCGGCTTTGTTAAGTTCAGCATAAAAACCAAGGCCAGTTATCCAATCCGCCGGTTTGGCGATAAGAATTTTGTTTTGCGGATTAACGCGGAAATTGAATCGCCGACTCCGCCGGATTCCGGGGCTTCTTCCCGGACTTACAGCCTGGCCCGATTAGACAGCAAAGTTTCTGGTAATATAGTATTAGACGTACGAGGATATTTCCGGGACGCGGAGGCGGGAATTTTAAATAAAGGAACTATGCCGCCGCGGGTGGGCCAGCCGACTAATTTTACGGTTCATTGGGTTTTGAAAAATTTTGCCAATGATATTTCCGGTTTGGAAATCCGTTCGGAGCTGAAAAGCGGAGTGCAATTTACCGGCGTGGCAAAAAGCAATTTCGGCCCCCTGCCATTTTACGACGAAAAAAACCGCCAATTAGTCTGGCAGTTGGATAAATTGTCGGCAAATAAAGGCGTGGTGGATCAGCCGCTGGAAGCAATATTTCAGATAGAAGCTACGCCATCGGCGAATCAGGTAGGGAATTATATGCCGCTTCTGGGCGAGACAATGGTTAAAGCGCTGGATAGCTTTACCGGACAGGAATTTTTAGCTTCCATGTCCGCGCTGACTACCGCTCTGCCCAATGATGTGACTATCGGCTCGCAAGGAGGAGTGGTACAGCCGTAATTTAGAATCTAATATCTAGAATCTAGAAAATAGAATTTATGAAAAATAAAGAACAAAACGATTTAATGGATCCCGTTAGAAGGTGAAGAATCTTCGTTATTTTAGTAAAATTGCCAAGTATTATGAAAATTAATAAAAATAATCAAAAAAGTGACGTTGGGGCCCCTTCTAACGGGATGGATAAGGTGATTAGCTTGTGCAAGCGGCGGGGTTTTATTTTTCCCGGATCGGAAATTTACGGGGGATTGGCAAATTCCTGGGATTACGGCCCATTAGGGGTGGAATTGAAAAATAATATCAAGCAGGAATGGTGGAGGCGTTTTGTGCATTCCCGGACGGATGTGGTGGGTTTGGATACGGCTTTAATTATGAACACCAAAGTTTGGGAAGCGAGCGGACATTTGAAGGAATTTTCTGACCCGTTGGTGGAGTGCGATGTGTGTAAAAATCGGTGGCGTATTGATGCATTGGATCAAATGAGGGCTCGTAAAGCAGATGGCTCATATAGATGTCCAACAATGACGGCCTCTTTTATTAAGGGGGGTGCCGATAGTTATTGCTCGGGCAAATTAAGTGAACCACGCCAGTTTAATTTAATGTTCAAAACTTTTTTAGGCCCAGTGGAAAGCGAAGACAATACAGTTTATTTCCGTCCGGAAACCGCGCAGGGAATGTTCGTAAATTTTAAAAACGTTTTAGAAACTACCCGCAAGCGTTTGCCGTTCGGCATTGCCCAGGTCGGCAAAGCATTCCGGAATGAAATTACTCCGGGCAATTTTATTTTCCGCACCCGCGAGTTTGAACAAATGGAAATAGAGTATTTTACTCACGAAAAAGATTGGAAAGCTCATTTTGAAATGTGGCTGGAAGAAATGAGAAATTGGCTCCGGCATTTGGGGGTGAAGAAATTCCACGAAACGGAAATTCCGGACGGCGAACGCGCCCACTATTCCAAGCGGACCGTGGATATTGAATATGACTTTCCGTTCGGCAAAAAGGAGCTTTATGGCCTGGCCTATCGGACAGATTTTGATTTAAAAAAACACATGGATAAAAGCGGGGAGGATTTCCGGTATACCGATCCGGAAACTAATGAGAAGTTTTTACCGCATGTTATTGAGCCGACTTGGGGCGTTGACCGCTCGGTATTGGTTGCATTGCTGGAGGCTTACCATGAAGAAACGGTTAAAAGTGAAAAGTTAAAAGTGAAAAGTGAGGACGATGAAGATACGCGGGTAGTTATGAAATTTCCAAAATGGCTGGCGCCGGTTAAGGTGGCAGTTCTGCCTCTTTCCAAGAAAGAAAATCTTTCCAGCCAAGCTAAAAAAATTCATGAAGATTTGGCAAAAGATTTTGTCTGTGAATATGACGAAACCCAAAGTATCGGCAAGCGCTATCGCCGGCAGGACGAAATTGGAACGCCGTTTTGCGTAACAGTTGATTTTGAATCGCTGGAGGATAAAGCGGTAACGGTGAGAGATCGTGATACAATGAAACAAGAGAGAATTTCTATTTCTGAATTAAAGAACTATCTAAATCAGAAATTAAATTCCGAATAATTTTTTAAATTGGACATTTAGAATTTTATTAGAAATTAGATATTAGTAATTAGAAATTTATGTTTAAAAAGTATGTTTTATCCAGCGGTTTAAGAGTGGTGTTGGCTCCCCAGCCGGACAATGTGGCGGCCACGGTTTTGGTATTGGTAGAGGCGGGATCAAAATACGAAACCAAAAAAATTAACGGCTTATCTCATTTTTTGGAACATTTATGTTTTAAGGGAACGGCTAAGCGGCCGACGGCGATTGCCATTGCTTCAGAATTGGAATCTTTGGGAGCGGTTTACAATGCTTTTACCGGGCACGAAGTAACCGGTTATTACGCCAAAGTCGGCGCGTCTAAAATTAATTCGGCTTTGGATATTATCGCCGATCTTTATCAGGACCCGGTTTTTGACGAAGCGGAATTTGAAAAAGAAAAAGGAGTTATTATTGAAGAAATTAATTTATACGAAGATACGCCGACCCGGAAAGTCCAGGAACTTTTTACGGAATTGATGTACGGCGATCAGCCGGCCGGCTGGCCCATCGGCGGTTTGAAGGAAGTAATTTTGTCGTTAAAAAAACAGGATGTTTTGAATTACCGCTCGGAGCACTACGTGGCTAAGGCTACGACCGTAGTGGTTGCTGGCGCTTTTAATGAAAAAGAAATGCTGAAAAGAATAAAAACGCTTTTTGCTAAAACTCCGGCTAACAAAAAATTCTCTAAAATCCGCACTCAAGAATCCCAGGCCCGGCCTCAAACTTTAGTGCGCTTTAAAAAATCAGACCAAACTCATTTGGTAATGGGCTTCCGGGCATTTGACCGGTACGATAAACGGCAGTACGCGCTGGAAGTTTTAGCGGATATTTTGGGCGGCGGCATGAGCTCCCGGCTTTTTCAAAGAATCAGGGCAGAATTAGGCGCGGCTTATTACGTTAAAGCCGGAACCGATTTATTTACGGATCATGGATTTTTGTCCGTATCGGCCGGAGTGGACCACCGGAAATTAAAAGAAGTTATTGAGGCAGCTTTGGGGGAGTTTAAGAAAATTTCTTCGGTTTTGGTAACTTCCAATGAGCTAGAAAAATCTAAGAATCATTTGACCGGCCAGGCGATGCTGGGTTTGGAAACCTCGGACGCCTTAGCCAGTTTTTACGGAGAACAGGAGATTTTCCAGGAAAAGATATTGAACCTTCGGGACGTTATTAAAAAAATAGAGGCCGTGACCGCTAAAGACGTTTTAAACGTTGCCCGTGAAATTATGAAGGATAAAAAGTTGAATTTGGCGCTTATCGGACCGGTCAAGAAGCTTCCGACCGGGCTGGATTTTAGTTTGGGGCGGTAGGTTCTAGTAACTAACCACTAAGAGATTGCGTTATAAATAGTATATACAATGGAAAAAGGAACTTTATTTGAGATTAGCTGGAGCAGCCTGTGGCGCATAGTGGTAATGCTGGTTTTGGGCAGCATTGTTTTTTTTGCTAAAGACGTTTTGGTGGCGGTGGCTTTGGCGATAGTCATTTCCTCGGCCTTTGATCCGCTGGTGAGCGCTTTGGAGCGCTGGCGGATTCCCCGGGTTTTGGGCACTCTTGGCATTTTTATTTTGATTATTGTCGGTTTAGCAATGGTGCTTTACACTATTGTTCCTTTGGCGCTTTCGGAGTTAAACGTTTTGTTGAATACTTTAACCGAAATTGACGCTCCGTTTTTGGGATTGGAACAATTATCCGCGGTAGTTAAAACCCTTAACGAGGGAATCGGCCGGCTGGCGAATCTTTTAATCAGCGGCAGCGCTTCTATATTAGATGCCGTATCTCGGTTTTTGGGCGGAATTGCTTTAGTAATCTCGGTTTTTATCCTTTCCTTCTATTTAACTATTGACCGGGACGGCATAGAGAACTTCTTAAAGGCAATTTTGCCGCCTAGTTACGAAGATCAGGTTTTAGATATTTATTTCCGGGTCCGGAGGAAGATTGGCCGCTGGCTGCAGGGCCAGATTTTCTTGAGCTTGAGCATCGGTTTTAGCACCTTTATAGCCCTTTGGAGTTTGGGAATTAAATACAGCCTGATCCTGGGAATCTTGGCTGGTATGTTAGAAATTGTTCCGTTTGTGGGCCCGATTTTCAGCGGCGCCATAGCTTTCTTGATTGCCCTTTCGCAGTCATTCTCGTCGGCAATTTACGTTCTGATACTTTTTATCGTGATTCAGCAATTAGAAGGGCATTTATTGGTACCGACTTTTATGCGTTTGGCCACCGGCTTGAATCCGGCTTTAATTCTGATCGCCCTTTTAATCGGAAGCCAGCTTTTGGGATTTATCGGATTGATTTTGGCGGTTCCAGCCGCGGTGCTGGCGCAAGAAGTTATTAATTTCTGGTCTTTGTCTAAAAACAAAAAGAAGGCAGCGATGCTAAACGTTTAGAATCTAGAATCTAATATCTAGAATAAGAATCGCCAAAACGGCGATTTTTTATTATTTAGAACCTATCTCAATAATATTTCCTAACCGCGTTGCTAAGATAAATGCCAGATTTCAAGGCACGACGACGAAATTATGGCCATAGCCACATTGAGGAGGAGTAACGAAGAAATATGGCATTTAGACCGCAACCCAAAGGGACATAGTAAATTTTGTTCATAACTTCGTTGCTCGGGCTCGACGTAGCCAAGCTACAGTCTCGCCCCTGCCTGCCGGTAGGCAGGCTCGCGCCTTGTTCTGAATCAAAATTTACTTATATCGCGTTTGGAATTATTATTGGGATAGGTTCTTATGTCTAAGTTCTATATCACTACCTCTATTGCTTATGTTAATGCCGCCCCGCATATTGGTTTTGCGCTGGAAGCGGTTCAGGCGGACGTAGTTGCCCGCTGGCATAAGCAGGAGGAAGTCTTCTTTTTAACCGGCACAGACGAGCACGGAGCGAAAATTGCCAGGGCCGCGGCCGCCTCGCGCGGCGAGGCGCCGCCGAAAGCGAGCCTCGCCACTGGCGGGAGCCTCGCCCCAAAGGGGCGGGAAGCCGACAATAAGTTAATAAAAGAATTTGTTGATCAGCAAGCAGAAAAGTTTAAAGCGTTAAAAAGCGCGCTTAATTTATCCTGGGACAACTTCATCCGGACTTCCGACCAAAAAGTTCATTGGCCGGTGGCGCAAGAAGTCTGGAAGCGGATTGCGGAGGCGGGCGATTTATATAAAAAAACTTATCAGGGGCTTTATTGCGTCGGCCACGAAGCGTTTGTTACCCAGAAAGACTTAGTGGCGGAAACCCCGACGCTAGAGGGTCGGGGCTCCGACCGAAGCGCCGGAGATGCCTTAGTATGTAAAGATCATAAAAAAGCCCCGGAGCTTATAGAAGAAGAAAACTGGTTTTTTAAATTATCAAAATATACGAAAGATATTGAATTGCGAATAAAGAATGATGAATTACGGATTATTCCGGAAGGCCGGAAAAATGAGGTTTTGGGCTTGCTTAAGGACGATCCGGAAGATGGTTCGGCAAGCTCACCACAAGACGTGAGTTTCTCCCGGCCGAGCAAAGACTTAACCTGGGGCGTTCCGGTGCCGGGCGATGATTCGCAAACCATGTATGTCTGGGCAGATGCCCTCACGAACTATATTAGCGGTTATGGCGGAGTTAAAAACTGGGAAAAGCATCCGGCGGATATCCATTTTATCGGTAAAGATATTTTACGTTTTCACGCGATCATTTGGCCGGCGATGCTTTTATCGGCAAAATTGCCCTTGCCGAAAACTATTTTTGTGCACGGCCATATTTTGTCTGACGGGCAGAAGATGTCTAAATCCTTAGGCAATGTGGTGGATCCGTTTGAATTAGTAAAAAAGTATGGTTCGGCAAGCTCATCACAAGCTGGCACAGATGCAGTTCGGTATTTTCTTTTGCGGGAAATTCCGTCGGCGGAAGACGGCGATTTTAGCTATGAAAAATTTACCCAGCGGTATAACGCGGATTTGGCAAACGGATTAGGTAATTTTGCGGCCCGGGTTTTAACCCTTGCGAGTAATTACAGCGAATATTTTACAATTCACGCTAACCCCCAGAACGTTCACGAGGTGGTTAATGACAAAATTAAGGAAACCCAATTATTAGCTAATAAGAAAATCACGGATTTTAAACTTAACGAAGCACTAGAAATAATTTGGAGCTTAATCCATTTTGGGGATCAGTATATAAATGAAAAAAAACCATGGGAGCGAAAGGATGAAAAAATAATAGAGGCAAATGGCGTAGCGATTCACAGTTCGGTAGCAATTTTAAATAACGTGGCGATTTTACTCCAACCATTTTTGCCGGACACCGCGGATAAAATTACCAAGAGCATCGTTTGGGAAGAAGGTAGGCTGGAAATCCAAAAGACCGAAAATTTATTTCCGAGATTGTAATAACCCCGGTACTAAAAAGAAAAATCCCCCGACATGCGTCAGGGGAAATGATGATGGGCAACAGTTGCTTTGCAGTGTTATGAGGTATTAGCCTCTAGCCATAAAGTGGCTGTCTGTTCTGCGTTGCTTCTGTTGCCGTTGACTCGGAATTTTGTCAGGGCGGGTGGACACCGGGTTAGCTCGCGCGGCTGAAAGAAAGTCAGCCTTCTATTCCCGGCGCCACCTTTGGCAGTGAGATGGTTGTAACACCCCACCGGCCAGCAGCCTGCCCCGACTTTACGTCGGGGTCCCCTCCGGCTTGTGACCGGAGGATGATTCCAAATAGCAGTTGCCTTTCGCAGATTATGAGCCTATTGGGCTCTGACCAAAAAAGTGGTCTTCTTTCTGTTAGCTTCTGTTATTGGATGATTCCGCCCCGACGCTTTGTAAGCCGTCGGGGATACTGCTACTTGGTGAGCCGGTCCTAAGGTAGCGAATCTTTGGTTTCCTACCCACCAAGATGATGCTTCTTATTGTAGTTAAGGAACGAAAGTAGCGCGATGTGACTCTGCAACTGTCCAGTTTGTGTTGCATCGGAGCGGAATACCCGGGTGGACGGCCCCAAGGCTCCTACGGCTCTTTGCCTGATCTCGGGTTCTTCCCGACGTCAACCAAGCATTGTAAGAACCAAAGCCAGCATCGCTAAGTAAGGATAGCACACCTCAAACCCTTTGTCAATAGCGGGTTTGCAATCTCTAAATTCTAATCCCTAATCTCTAAATAAACTCGAAGCTCAAATATCCGGATTTTTAAATTTTATTTTTGAGATTGGACATTGGAAATTGTTTAGAAATTAGGGTTTAGGAATTAGAAATTTATCAAAACATGTTATTATTAATTCCATGAAACTTTTTGATTCTCACACCCACGTTCAATTCTCGGCTTACGATAATGACCGCGAAGAAGTTATTAAACGCGCTCGAGAAGCGGGCGTAAAAATGATTTGCGTGGGTACGCAGTTTTCCACTTCCGAGGCGGGGATAAAATTGGCGGAAAAATATCCGGACGATATTTGGGCGTCGGTTGGTTTTCATCCGAATCACGCGGTGAGCGAGGGCTGGCATCACGATCCGGACGAACAAAGCGAAGCTCGGCCGGAAAAGTTTGATTCGGACCAATTGGAAAAATTAGCCCTGAATCCGAAAGTGGTGGCGATTGGGGAATGCGGATTGGACTACTATAGAATCAGGAATGATGAATTAGGAATTAAGAATAAGCAGAAAGAAGTTTTTTTGGCGCAAGCGGAGATTGCCCAAAAATTAAATAAAGCCCTTATGATTCATTGCCGTTCCTCGGTTTTGAAAAGCCCCGAAGGTAAATCAATAAAAACTGACGATGCTTATGAAGACCTATTTAACTTAATGACCAATAACCAATTACCAATAACCAAAGTAATTCACTTTTTTGCCGGGTCTTTAGAAATAGCAAAAAAATTATTAAATGCCGGCTGTTATTTTACTTTTGGCGGGGTCATAACGTTTACCCGGGATTATGACGAGGCAATTAAATATCTTCCTTTGGACAGAATCCTTTTGGAAACCGACGCGCCCTATGTCGCGCCGGAGCCGTACCGGGGGAAGAGGAATGAGCCGGCTTATGTTGTGGAAGTAGCGAAAAAAATGGCGGAGTTCAAAGGCGTAAGTTTGGAGAAGGTGGCGGAAGCGACCACGCAAAATAACTTGACTATTTTTAGATTATCTGATATTGTATAGGCAGTTTCACTTTGATAAGCCCTCCGACGGGTTCGACAAGCTCACCGCGGGCAATCTTGGGGTAAAGGAGGCGCTAACGTGGGCAAATGGGTGTGGTGGCTCTGGATTTGGCCGGCATCAATTTTGCACGCTTTGGATGTGACTACGACTTATGCCGGATTATCCACCGGTAAATTCCAGGAAACCAACCCTCTCATCAGCTCTTTAATTGAGAGATGGGGATTAGAAGTCGGATTGCTGGCAACGCTGGCAATTAAGATTTTGATCATAGTTGCCGGATGCGCTTTGTGCTGGTCGGCAGCGGAATTACGAAAGATTTTCAAAGAATGGGGAGTGATTCTGGTTCCGTGGGCGTTGTCGGTTCTTCTGTACGCATCTTTGGGATTTCATTTGGCAGTCATGGTTTTCGTGGCAATGAATAATTTAACAGTTTTGGCTCTGGGTTGACCCCGGAGCATTTTTTTGTTATCATATCTCTGCAGTTTTTTGACAACCCACTTGGGAGGAAACAATGAATTACAACCAGACCGTGCCGGAGCTTTTTGCCCAGACAGTTCAGCGATATCCGAATAAAGACGCGATTCTTTTCCATGGCCGGTTTACTTACTCGGATTTGGATAAGATGTCAGATGAATTTGCCAAAGTGCTTTTGATGAACGGCATTTACAAGGGCGACCGGGTTTCGTTACTGTTGCCCAATAGCGTACATTTTGACGTGGCCTTTTTAGGCATTTTGAAAATCGGAGCGGTAGTGTCGGCGATGAATCCGTTGGTCAGCACTCCGGAAATTCTGGAGATGGCGAAACAAGCGAAGCCCACAATGATCATTACCTTGGATATCGCGCCTTTTTACGCGCATAACCAGGCGATTTACAAGAGCTTGAAGCCCAACCAGATTATGATGGTTTGCGATTTGCGGGATTATTTCTCGCCGATTTTAAAGATTCTTTATACGCTGAAAACTTGGCGGGATAAACACTTCTTGGGAATCAGCTCCGAAGATGGCAGGCGGTCGGTATATTCGTGGGGCTATTGGAAGCGCGACAGTTTATCACAGAAATATTTGTTGCCTGACAATCCCACAATGGCAGCATTAACGAAAAAGAATTGTCCGACTCCGGACGATTTGGCTGTTTTGCAATCTACCGGCGGAACGACTGGAATTCCGAAGTTTGCTATGTTGAGCCATCGGAATATCATCAGTAACACTTTGCAGGCCTTGGCGCATGTTAATGCCACGGGCCAGCTGGTTACCAAGGATTCTATTTTCTTGGGCGTTTTGCCGTTTTTCCATGTTTTCGGGCTTTCGGTTTGCCTGAACTTGGCTTTTGCGGTTGGCGCGACTGTGGTGATTATGCCGAAGTTTGACAGCGCGGAAGCGCTAAAGCTGATCAAGAAATACGGAGTGGATATTTTTCCGGCGATTACCCGGATGTACGCGGCTTTGGTCGCGTTCGGATCTAAGGATTCGGAAAAATGCCGGACAATGTGCGCTAGCTTGAGGCTGTGCTTTTCCGGAGCCGGAGCTTTGGATCTGGCGGTAAAAGCCCAATGGGAAAAAATGACCGGAAAAGAAATCACCGAAGGCTACGGCTTGTCCGAAGCGTCGCCGATCGTTTCTTTTAATCCGATTGGTGAAGGAAAAACCGGAAGCATGGGCACCTTGGTTCCGGATACGGAATTGAAATTAGTTCACCAGGATACCGGCGAACCGGTTGGCTGGGATGAATCTGGTGAATTGTGGATCCGTGGCCCGCAAGTGATGATGGGCTATTGGCAGAATGAAGAAGAAACGCGAATGGCGCTCCGCGAAGGCGGATGGCTGGCTACCGGCGATATCGTCCGATATCACGACGGATATTTATGGTTCGTGGACCGGAAAAAGGACATGGTGAAGATTAACGGAGAGAATGTTTATCCCAAGTCCATTGAAGATGTAATCCGTACCTGTCCGATAGTGGCTGATGTGGCGGTGTTTGGCGTGCCAGATAAAGAAACCGGCGAACAGCTGGTAGCGTGCGTAGTTTTAAACGATAAAGCAGAGGGCGCGCTGAAATACACCGATTCGGCCTTGACTGACGCGATACACGGCCATTGCCGCAATAACCATCTGGCGGGAATCAAGATTCCCAAGCGAGTGGTATCGGTTCCCGAAATTCCCAAAACGGTTGTAGGAAAAGTTCTGAAGAGAGTATTGAAAGAAAACCTTTTAAAAAACTAAAGACTAAAAATCAAAAAATTTAACCCCGATAAATGTCGGGGTTTTTAATTTAGAAAGAGTGTTTTATTCTCCCGCTACTGTTCAAACTCCCGGCGAGAGTTTTCACTGGGTCTCGGGCTTCGCTCTTTCCGCCTTTGGCGGAAAACCCTGCCCGCTCAGCCCTCAGCCCGCGCTACGGAGAATAAAACACTCTTTCTAATTTTTATGGAAATAAAAAAACCACGGCTTAACGCACCGTGGTATTGATTAGCGCCCTTGCTAATGCCCGCAAGAGTAAAGGGTTATGCCGAAACGGGCCCTGATCAGGAATAGTGGCAGGTCAGGTTCAGGGCCATTACCAGAAGGATCATCGCGCCCGCCACGCCCACTATCACCCAGGCGACCTCCTGGCTCACCTTCTTCTCGTTCAGATACTTCATCATGTGCAGCCTCCTTGTTAGTTTACTTTGGGCCCGAGATGGGGTTCTGTCGTTTCTTGAGCCCGCCTAACAAAAGACCAATCAGAAGGCCGATCAGGTATCCGATGTACAAACTGCAGCCTATGGTCACGAACGATGCGTGAGGGGTTCGCGGAGTCTCGAAGGCGTAGGGCAAAAACATGGCAACTATCAACCCGATACCAAGCTGAATCATATACACGATAGTCCTCCCAGCGTTTTCAAGTTTCTAAACATATCTTATCATATTATTCCAATCTTGTCAATCGGGGATAGCAAATACCCCATTTTTAGCTTAAAATTTACCTAATGAAGTACGACTTCAAAAAGATAGAAAAAAAGTGGCAGAAGACTTGGAGTAAGAATGACTACGCCGTCTGGCACGCGGAGGAAAAGCCCAGGGCAAGGGAAATGTATGTTTTGGACATGTTTCCGTATCCTTCCGGCGAAGGTTTGCATGTGGGCCATGTGGAGGGCTACACTGCCTCGGATATTTTAAGCCGTTATTATCGGATGCGCGGTTTTAATGTTTTGCACCCAATGGGCTGGGACGCTTTCGGTTTGCCCGCGGAAAATTACGCGATTAAAAAGAAGGTCCATCCCGCGGAAGTAGTGAAGCAAAATGTTAAGCGGTTCAAAGAACAGCTGAACAAGCTGGGCTTCAGCTATGACTGGCAAAGGGAAGTGAATACCACCGACCCGGAATATTATAAGTGGACTCAATGGATTTTCCTCCAGCTTTTTGAAAAGGGCTTGGCTTATGAAGCGGAAGTGCCGGTGAATTGGTGCCCGAAAGATAAAACGGTTTTAGCGAACGAGGAAGTGATTGACGGCTGTTGTGAACGCTGTAGCGAACAGGTGGAAAGGAAAAATCTCAAGCAATGGGTTTTAAAAATCACGGCTTACGCGGACCGGCTTTTAAAGGACTTGGAAGATTTGGACTGGCCGGACAAAGTGAAAGAAATGCAGAAAAATTGGATCGGCCGTTCCGAGGGCGCGGAAATTGATTTTCCAGTGGCTAATTCCACTTTAAAAATAAAAGTCTTCACCACCCGGCCGGACACGATTCCGGGAGTTACTTATTTAGTGCTGGCGCCGGAACATGCGCTGATTTCCCAGCTGGACGCGAGAATTACCAATCCGAACGCGGTTAAGGAATATCTGGAAACCGCCAGGCATAAATCGGAACGGGAAAGAATCGCCGATATCAGGCAAAAAACCGGAGTGGAATTGCGGGGCATCAAGGCCGTGAATCCTTTAACCGGAAAAGAAATACCGGTTTGGACTTCGGATTACGTTTTATCCGGCTACGGCACCGGAGCGATTATGGCGGTTCCGGCGCATGACCAGCGGGATTTTGAATTTGCCAAGAATTTCGAATTGCCGATTGTCCAGGTCATTTCCCTTACCGGACGGGAAGAGGATTTAGCGTCGGCGTACGGAGGCGACGGCATTATGATTAACGCCGGCGAAGAATTAAACGGCTTGGGCAATCAGTTAGCGAAAGAAACAATTATTGAAAAATTGGAAGCTCATAAAAAGGTAAATTATAAGCTTCGGGACTGGGTATTTTCCCGCCAGCGTTATTGGGGAGAACCTATACCGCTTATTTTTTGTGAACAGTGTAAAAAACAAGCGGTAAATTCCAAATTCCAAACTCCAAATTCCAAACATAATGAATTTAACGAAGGCGAGATTTTAAATCCGGGCTGGGTTCCGGTGCCGGAAGAAGATTTGCCGGTAGAACTGCCGAAAGTTAAAAACTATGAGCCGACCGGTTCGGCGGAGTCTCCGCTAGCAGGGATTGATAAGTGGGTGAATGTAAAATGTCCGCAATGCGGCGAGCCGGCGAAAAGAGAAACCAACACTATGCCGCAATGGGCGGGCTCTTGCTGGTATTATCTCGCGTATATTTTAAGTGAAAAGTTAAAAGTTAAAAGTGACAAAGATTTTTGGGATAAAAAATCTTTGGATTATTGGCTGCCGGTGGATGTTTATATCGGCGGAGTAGAGCACGCCGTACTCCATCTTTTATATGCTCGTTTTTGGCATAAGTTTTTGCATGATATTGAAGCTGTTTCTACGAAAGAGCCGTTTCAGCGGTTGGTGAATCAGGGCTTGATTTTGGGACCGGATAATCAAAAGATGTCCAAATCCCGCGGGAACGTGGTTAATCCGGATGAGCTGGTAGAAAAGTTCGGAGCGGATTCTTTGCGGTTATATGAAATGTTTATGGGGCCGTTGGAAGACGCTAAACCGTGGCAGCCGGACGGAATTGTCGGCGTGCATCGGTTTCTTAATCGTGTATGGAATCTAGTAGGCGAAAAGCGAAAAACGAAAAGCGAAAAGACGGACGATAAATTAGAAAGATTATTACACAAGACGATTAAAAAAGTTACTGAAGACGTAGAGGGGCTTAAATTTAATACCGCTATTTCCAGTTTAATGATTTTAGTGAATGAAATGGAGAAGGCGGAGTCAATAGTTAATAGTCAATTGTTATTAGTTACTAAGTTGCTGTTTCCTTTTGCTCCGCATATTGCCCAAGAGCTTTGGAGCCAGCTTGGCCCTTCGGCAAGTTCAGGACAAGCAAGCTTGCTGGATCATGAAGATTGGCCGAAATATGACGAGAAATTGATTACCGAAGAAGACTTTGAGCTTTTGATTCAGGTTAACGGAAAATTGCGCGATAAGGTTATGGTTTCAAAAAATACTACGCAAGAAGAAGCGGAGAAGTTGGTTTTGGGAATGGAAAAGATTAAAGAGTTTGTCGGCAAAGCTAAGCCTAAAAAAATAATTTTTGTGCCAGGCCGGTTAATTAATATTGTGGTTTAGAAGAAAAATTATCTCGTCTTCGTTGCTTTAGTATAAAATCATCAGTTATATATGTATATATGCCCGGTATTACAACTTTGATCGTAAAAGTTTCAGCGAGTTATTTAAGAAAAACTATGAAATTACCTAATTTATTAATTATAAAGTCGACAAAGCGCTTAATTTTAATTAAGCGCCAATCAAAGTTGTAATACCGGGTATGTGCGGTATAGTCGGTTACATCGGAAAACAGAAAGCCGCTCCCATACTTTTGGACGGCATTAAAAGCTTGGAGTATCGCGGTTATGATTCAGCGGGAATTTCCGTGATTAATAATCAAGGAGGAGTGGCGGAGGCGCAAGTGGAAAAAGCGGTTGGCAAAGTAATTAATTTAGAAAATAAAATAAAGTCCCGGGAGCTGTTAGGCGGCCTCGGGATTATTCATACCCGCTGGGCCACTCATGGCGGAGCCACCGAGGCCAATGCTCATCCGCATAGCGATTGCGCTGGCAATATTTGGCTGGTTCACAATGGAATTATTGAGAATTATAAAGAGCTAAAAAATGAACTGATTTCCGCCGGCCATCAGTTTAAATCGGAAACTGACACGGAAGTCGTTGCTCATTTAATCGAAGAGCAAGTTAAAAGTTTAAAGTCAAAAGTTCAAAGTTATGCGTTAGAGGACGCGGTGCGGTTAGCTTTGAAAAAAGTCCGCGGAGCTTACGCGCTGGCGATTATTGATAAGCGCGAGCCGGAAAAATTAGTGGCCGTCCGGAATTCCAGCCCGCTGATTTTGGGAATCGGCAATGATGAATATCTGGTGGCTTCGGACGCTTCGGCGGTAGTAAAGCATACCCGCAAAGTGATTTATTTTAATGACGGCGAAATGGCAATTTTAACTCCGGATAATCATCGGGTGGTTAATCTGGAAAACCAGGCAGTAGATTCTCAGCCGCAAGAATTAGATTGGACTGTGGAAAGCGCCCAGAAAGGAGGCTATCCGCATTTTATGCTGAAAGAAATTTTTGAACAGCCGGAAGCGGTAGAAAATTGTTTGCGCGGAAGATTGGTAGTTCAAGAGGGAACGGCTAAACTGGGCGGATTGGAATCCATTAAAGATAAATTGCGGGAAATAAAAAGAATTCATATTTCCGCCTGCGGTACGGCTTATTTGGCCGGAAAAGTGGGTGAATATATGCTGGAAGAATATGCCGGCATTCCGGTAGAAGTGGATTTGGCTTCCGAGCTTCGTTATCGCAAACCCGTTTTTGATAATCATGACGCGGTGCTGGTGATTTCCCAATCCGGAGAAACGGCGGATACGCTGGCTTCGGTAAAAGAAGCCAAGGAAAAGGGAATTTTAACTTTAGGCATTGTTAATACGGTGGGATCGTCCATTGCCCGGGAAACCGAAGCCGGAATTTATCAGCATATCGGTCCGGAAATCGGCGTAGCTTCCACCAAAGCATTTACTTCGCAGGTGGCGGTGCTGGCGCTCTTAACTTTATTTTTGGGAAGGCAGCGGCAAATGTCTTTGGTAACCGGCGAGCGGATCGCGCGGGAATTGCAGAGGTTGCCGGAATTAATCCGAAAAGTTTTGCAGTCCGAAGATTTAATAAAACAAATCGCCGTCAAATATCAGACCCACAATAATTTTTTATACTTAGGCCGGAAATATAATCTGCCGATTGCTTACGAGGGAGCGTTAAAATTAAAAGAAATTTCCTATATCCACGCTGAAGGCTATGGCGCCGGAGAAATGAAGCACGGCCCGATTGCCATGATTGACCAGAATTTGCCGTCGGTAGTAATTGTTCCGTCGGACTCGGTTTATGAAAAAACTGTTTCTAATATTGAGGAAATTCGCGCCCGTCGAGGTCCGGTTATCGCCATTGCCACTGAAGGCAACGAAGATATTAAAAGTTTGGCGGACGACGTTATTTATATTCCGAAATCTTTGGAAATGCTGACTCCGATTTTATCGGCGGTTCCGCTCCAGCTTTTTGCTTATCATGTCGGAGTTTTGCGGGGATTGGACGTAGATAAGCCCCGTAATCTCGCTAAATCGGTTACCGTGGAATAAAGTCGCCGTGAATAAAAAATGCCCATCCTTCCGGATGGGCTTTAATTTATTTAGTGGCAGGCTTTTTGCGTGGCGGCAGTTTTTCCAGCGGAATGACATTAGAAGTTTCGGTGTAAGCAAACCAGATAGTTGCGCTTTCTTGTTTTGATTCATCAAACACCCGGACAACTTGGAGGATCGTAAACTTGCCGGCGTCTCTAACAATTTCGTGGAAAAGCGCGCGAAGCGTTTTTCCTCCTCCGTAGTTGCCGGCGTATTCTTGGGCAAAGTTAAATTCTTTAGATTGCAGGCGGATGGCTAGAGGGTCTTTTACTCTTTCGGATGCCCGCGGCAGGGTATAAATGATATTGGAGCTGTTGCCGACAGTAGTTTCGTCTCCGCCAAATAATACGGCGCCGGTTACCATGCCGAGAAGGAAGGTGCTCCCTTGGGCAGGCTGGGCGGTGGTTAATCCGAAGATCAGCAGAGCTGACATTGCCAGGACACTCGCGGTTTTTTTCATGTTTTTCCCCGTGCTGAGCTTGTCGAAGCGCTCGATTCACTTTTCAATCTGCGTTAGCAATACTATTATGACAGCCGTTAAGTGTCAATTGTTAAAAGTTTTAGATGCCGAGATAATCCAAGAATTTTCCAAGTTGGGCGTTTTTGGGGCTATGGCTGGTTTTTTCGTTTGGCGGATTAATAACCATAGATCCGCGAATCAGCTGGGTGTCCAGAAAAGCATCTTTCAGTTTTTTAAAAACTCCGGTTAATTTTTTGGTTTGGGATGTAAGGAAAAAACTGCTATTAGCAGAACTCCACAAAGCATAAGTATCAAAGCCTAGCGCTTTGGCGGCGGTAAATCCTAGAGGAATTTGATTGCGTTGTTTGAGCCGTCCGGTTTTTGGATCTTGCGTAGT
This sequence comes from bacterium, assembly GCA_030700025.1. Lineage (GTDB taxonomy): Bacteria > Patescibacteriota > Minisyncoccia > UBA6257 > 02-FULL-45-10c > JAUYKI01. The sequence continues at coordinate 20,675 of JAUYKI010000017.1, forward strand.
TTCCACGATGTTTAATAATACTTTTCCCAATTCGGCGCTTTCCGGCTTGGCTCCGCCTTCTGCCATGCGTTTTTTGGCGGCTTCAATTCCGTTTAAAGATATTTGGACCAATCCTTTATTTTGAAGGCAGATATCCCATAAATTAACCTTTTTACCGCCGGATTCTTTTACCGTGATTTGTTTGGCCTCTTCTTCGGCAAATGGCTGGCGCGGATCCCGGCCCTCCTGGAAGAATTTGGCAATTAAGCTTAGTGGCAGGGCTTTATAGATTCCATAAGGAGTCCGCCACCAGTCATTTTTTAAAAACTCTTCGTCAATCGGATAATCTAAATTATCTATTTGGGTTACAAACTCGGAAAAATTATCCAGCCACTTTTCCTTTTTCAGCATTCCGGCTTTAGTCAGGGATTCATAAACAATTGCGGTGGCGGAAGTGGGCTTGCCTTGTTCCGGACCGTGATGGTCAAAGAAAATACTGCCGTCTTCTTCCATGGTTAATTCCGGCTTGCCCCCGGTATCAATATGCACCGCGCCGGCCAGGTCTTTTCCTTTTGGCACGAAAGTTACCATTTTATAATTAATGCCCGCTAAATCCATTAAAAAGACTCCGCCCATCGCGTCTAAGTCGGGCCGGAGCTTTAATTGGCTTTTTCCGCCTTCGTGGCGGAAATCACCGTGGATAACCAGCTGGTCAAAGCCGGCCTTCAGGGTTTCCGCTACCCGTTCTAATGTTTTTTGCTCTGATTTTTCCGGATTGGCTTTAAATTGTTCCATCCCTCACCTTTAAAGAACTGCGACGCTATCGCAATTCTTGATTTTAATTAAATGACTTTTTATTGTTGAAAACATAGTTTTGAGTATTAACTTGGCTTCGGACGCATTATTGGTTCTTTAAGGGTGAGGGATTACTTTCTTTACGATAGCTTAAAACGGCTAACTTGGAAATGGGGGAATACATGGGGTACTTGACAAAATAAGCCCTATATATTATCATATAAACTATGGAAATAAATTCCAATCGACAATTTAATATACAAGTTAAACCTCTTGGCACCCACTATGGGATGGTTTCGGTTTTTAGCCAAGGCGGTTTTTATATTAATTGGAGAATAGAGTAATTTAAACTTCAAAAGATATTGATCTTATTTAAAGAACGCCTCGGCTAGATAAACCGAGGCGTTTTGGTTTATCTAGAAAGCACCTTGAAAAGGAGAAAAGAAAATGGACATCCGGGCAGTGATTCGCGGTGTCGGGCCGGACAAGAAGTTTCTGCTGGTTAGCTATAATTTGGTTTGGGGATTTAAGAGCGGAATACAGAACGGCGGACGGCTGATTATTTGCGCTGGCGATTCTAGAAGCGCCAGCTTAATGAGCGGAGAAGATAGGTTTGAAGCAGTAAGGCCCCGTTCCGAGTATGATGAGTTGGGATCTAGATTCGTTACCCCTTCGGGCCAGGAAGTTAGAAAGAGCGACCTTGGGTTAGTAGTAGTTTACGCGGGATTCGATTTTAAGCTTGCCATAGATTGGGCAAGAATTTTAAAGAAGAATCGATCGATTATTGTCTGGGTCGTAGCTTGTGATTGTGACTGGGGAAGAAAGAAGAGGATGATAGAAGGAACCGATATTGAGTTAATAGAGGCACGGTGTGGCGGAGACTTTGAGATGGGAAATATCGCGCGGGAGATATTGACTGCCACTAATCCAAATTAAGTTTGAAGCCGGGCATAATACCCGGCTTTTTTATTGACAGATTGATCGGGCCCATATATATTAATTTGGCTACAAGAGCTTTGCGGGAGGTGGCGCAATGGCAGTGGTTCACAAGAGAAATAAAGTTGCGGAAGCTCAGGAATTTTTGAATAGCGACGTTGCGAAGAGCCATGGACTTCGAATTATGAAATGGGATGGCAAAAAAGTTCTGGCATGGGATAGCCGAAGGCAAAAATGGACCATTGACGATTGCTTTCGGGGCGGACCACTATGGGAGGGCTTTGTACGGCTGGCATTCTATTTTCAACGAAAGAAGCCGTTTCAAGTTTCCATTTAAGATGGTATATCGCCCGCGGAATTCCGCGGGCATTTTTATTTTTAATTGGCTTGTATCGCGTTATGGGATTACTATTAGAATAGGTTCTATTATGGAAAAGTTTATCGGATTAATTTTATTGGCTTTTGCCGTTGCCGCGGGAATCTTTATATTTTCCCGCGAGGGCGGTTTGTCCAAGTTGGCGGCTCCTTACACTGTTAAGTTGGAGCCGTATTCTTACCGGCAAAGATATTCGGATGCCGGAGCGGATCAGCCCTCTGGATCGGACTATAGCTCTTACGGCCAATCGGAAATTGAAAACAGAAAGTTGTTAACCATTTCTTCGTTCCGGCCAGCCAATAGTTATGTTTCTTATTCGGAGATAGTTTTAGATTCCAATTTGAACAGCGGCGAGACCGCGGACATTACCGGCTGGATCATTAAGGGTGAACACGGATCATTCACTATTCCGCGGGCGCAGGAAGTTTTTTCTTCCGGCGGAGTTGAGGGCAATATCGTGGCGCGTTCCCGGGACGCGATTTATCTTTATTCCGGCTTTGGACCGAAGGGCAATTTCCGTTTGAATAAATGCCTTGGTTACATAGAAGACGTTGCTCCGTTTACGCCGCCTCTGCCTAAAGATTGCCCGCAAATTTCCTGGTCGGAGATGCAGAGGTTCGGGGGTTATTGCCGGGATTATATTTCTTCGCTGGATACTTGCCAGACACCGAATGCTAATCCGCCGGTGCCCTTGGAAGATACGGCTTGCCACGCTTTTTTGCGGGATTTGAACTATGTCGGCTGTGTTGCGAATCATCGGAACGATCAGGATTTTCGTTCCAACGAATGGAGGGTTTGGATGGGGGATCAGATGAATATCTTTGACCCAATTCACGATCGAATCCAGCTTTGGGATAAAAGCGGAAAATTGGTAGACGAATACATTTATTAGGCTACGAAATACGAAACAATACGAAATTACGAAAAAGAGGGATTATTTTCTTTCCGCTAGGATAATCTTAAGCTCTAATTCTTTATTGCCGCGCAGAACCTTCATTTTTAAAATATCTCCGGCCCCAAGCTCTTCCAGGAAATCCTGAATGGTTTTTTGCATAGTAATTTTTTCGCCGTTGCATTCCAAAACAATATCTTTTTCTTGCAGGCCGGCTATTTCCGCCGGAGTGCCGGGCACGATTCCCGCGTGATGCGGGCCCTTACCAATAACTAAAGCGCCGTAATTTATCGGCAATTTCATTTTTTCTTGAAGAGTTTCGTCAATGGTGATGTAGCGGACTCCTAGAAGCGGACGGCGGACGTGGCCGAACTTAGCCACATCTTCCAAATCCCGCCTGGCATAATTGATTGGTATGGCAAAGCCGATATTCTGGGCGCCGAAGACAATGGCGGCATTAATGCCAATGGCCTCTCCGTTTATATTTACCAATGGGCCCCCGGAGTTGCCCGGATTGATAGCGGCGTCGGTTTGAATGAGCCCGCGCATTTCTTGAATTGGCGATTCTTGATCCGCCTTGGCGGCTATGGATCGGGATAATCCGGAGATGATTCCCGAAGAAACCGTATTTTGGAAGATTCCCAAGGCATTGCCAATTGCCAGAACAGTTTGTCCCAATTCCACCGTGGCGGATTCGCCCAGCGGAATAGTCGGCAAGTTTTTTGCGTCAATTTTGAGAATGGCTACGTCGTCTACCGGATCGCGCCCTAGAATAACCGCGGGGTATTTTTTATTATCAAATGTAACAATGGTATATTCGGCGTTCGGGTCGGCGATTACGTGCTTGTTAGTTAAAATTATTCCATTTGGATCAACGATAAACCCCGATCCGCCGCCAATTTGCACCCGTCCATGGGCGTCAATTTTTTCTTCGGGGATTCTCATTTCCGGAACGCCGAACGGAAAAAAAGGAAACATTTCCAAGGGCAGTTCTTTTTCCAGCTCTTCCAGGCTTTTGGAAATAATAACAGAGACTACAGCCGGCATTGTTTTCTTAATTATTTTAGGAAATTCTTCCATAAGAGTATTCGCTAATAATGCGAATTACGGCAAATAACACGAATAACAAAATATTTTTTTATCTTATATTCGCATTATTTAATGCTATTCGCGATTACTCATATTATAGCTTTTTAATTACCAACTTACCAACTTCAATTGCTAGAATGTTTACAAAACCGACTGCGAATACTCCCCAAAGCCAAACTGGCGGCAGGGCGATGGTATTTAAGATATTTTGAAGCGGCAGCCAATAGATGGAGAAGGCCATCAACGTCAGTCCGAGAACTACGCCAGCTACCACATAGAGGTTAGAGAATGGATTAAAGGTGAAAATACTTCTTTGAAGATTGCGGATGGCAAATATCAGGAATAGCGAATAAGTTCCGAATGACGCGAAAATAAAAGTCCTGACCAATAGCGGATCAAATCCCGCTTTAAGCAATCCGTAATAAAGTCCGAAAAGTAAAAAGCTGGTTGGAAGGCTGATGGCAAAGATTAAGAACTTCATTTCTCTGTCTAGCAGGCCCTTGGTTAGTTTTCGCGGCTGGGTAAACAGATATTCAAAGCGATCTTCAAAGGCCAGGGTAATAGCCGGCAAGCTATCGGTGATTAAATTAACCCATAAAATTTGAACGGCGCTTAGGGGCAGGGTTAGGCCAAACAGCAATGACCCGCCGATTAGAATCAATTCATCTCCTACGGAAGAGAAGAAATAGACAATGACTTTGCGGATGTTTTCCATAATACGGCGGCCCTCGGCAATGGCGGTTACGATAGTTTCGTAGTTGTCATTTAAGAGCACCAGCTCGGAAACATCTTTAGCGACATCAGCGCCGGATCCCATGGCGATGCCAATGTCCGCTTGTTTTAAGCTGGGCGCGTCATTAACTCCGTCGCCGGTCATAGCGACAATCGCGCCCATTTCCTGGTATCCTTTAACAATTTTTACTTTTCCTTCCGGGCTGACGCGGGAAACAAAACTTAAATTCGGCAGGCGGAGCTTCAATTCTTCCATGGAAAGATTTTCTAATTCGGCGCCATCCAAGCCATTTTCCTTTTTAATTGGAAAACCCAGTTCTTTGGCAATAGTTTCGGCGGTGCCTCGATGATCGCCGGTGACAATAACGGTTTTAATTCCGACTTGCTGGGTGCGGTGAATGGCGTCGTGAACGCCCGGCCGCAAGGGATCGCGAAACGAAATAGTGCCGAGAAATTTCAGATTTTCTATTTTCGCATTGGCGGTTAAGGAAAAATTTTTGCCGGTTACATCTTTAGTGGCCACGCCCAGCACCCTTTCACCGCTGTGCGCCATATGGTTGATATTTTGCGTTATTTTTTTGCCTTCTTCTTCGGAAGTCTGGCCGGACAATTTTAATAATATTTCCGGCGCGCCAAAAACCGTTAGCCATTCTTTTCCCTCGGATTCAATTATGGCCGCGGAATATTTATTTAAAGAGTTAAACGGCAGATAGCCGAGAGTTTTTACCTCTTTTTTTATTTTATGCGCTAAAACTCCGAATGCCGCGCCAGCCCGCACGACCGCGGTTTCCAGCGGACGCCCGACAATCCGCCACTTTTCGTAAGGATCCTTGGGATTCTCAATTACCACATCCGAATTAATAATGGCAATTTGAAGCAAGAACTTTTGAGTAGATTCTGAATTGTCCATTGTGGTGATATTGGCTAGCGACATCTTAGCTTCGGTCAGAGTTCCGGTTTTGTCGGTCAAGATTATCGAAGTGCTGCCTAAGGTTTCCGCCGCGAGCAATTTTTTTACCACGGCTTTTTTTCGCGCTAATCTTTGGACGCCGACAGCTAGAATAACCGTTAAAGCCACAGGCAATCCTTCGGGAACGGCTGAAACCGCGATGGCGACGGAAGTCAGGAACATTTCAAATGGCGAGCGTCCGCTAAAAAGTCCTATGGCAAAAACAACGGCAGTAAGGCTGATTAAAATAATGGATGCCTTGACGCTGAAGCGATTGATGGCAGTTTGAAGCGGAGTGTCTTCTTGCCGGTGATGATTCCGGACCAAAGAGGCGATTCTTCCTAGTTCGGAATTAAGCCCGGTATTACAGACTACGGCATTAGCAAATCCCTGGACAATCAATGTTCCGCTGAAAACCATATTTTTTTGGTCGCCGATAACCGCCTGGAAATTAACCGGCTGGATTGATTTTCGGACCGGCAGAGATTCGCCGGTAAGAATTGACTCGTCCACCGTTAAATCATTGATGTAAAGCAATCGGCCGTCGGCCGGAATCCGGTCGCCTTGCGTAAGATGGATGATATCCCCGGGAACTAATTCCGTGGAGTCAATTTCATATTCGCGGTTTTCCCGGATGGTCCTCACCCTTTCTTCAATATAGCTTTTCAAGTGGGCAAGCGCGTTGCCGGCTTTATTTTCCTGATAGAACCCCAAAAAAGTATTAAAAAAAGCCGCCGCTAAAATAATTAGGGCGTCATTATAATCTTTTACTAAAACGCTAACCAAGCCGGCAATGACCAGCAGAAAAATCAGCGGGCTTTGGAGCTGTTCCAAAAAAATTTTGAATTTTGTGGCGCGGCTTTTTTCCGGGATGGCATTGGCGCCAAATATATTGAGCCGTTCCTTGGCTTCGTTTTCGGTTAACCCTTCCTGGTTAGTTTCCAGGCAGTCCAGAACCTCCGGAATGGGCAGGGCCCAAAAAGATTTTTTTATAATATTTTCAGATATCACTTCCTCTAATTATAACAGATGGGGCGGGGATTGCGTTTTAAAACCCCCGCGTTTGCGGGGGTTAAATCGTAGCTCCGATGCTTCGATCGGGGCATAAGAAAATTTAAAGCTCATTTTTCGCTAAGATTTTCTAATGCGGAAGCGGAAGGATTCGAACCTTCGAAGCCATTTCTGGCTTACCGCATTTCAAGTGCGGCCCATTCAACCGCTCTGGCACGCTTCCATCGAGGGTAACTAATTTATAATAACCATAAAAGGAAACTAGCGACACTAATCGGAAAAATAATCAGCTGGATAGTTTTAACCTTTTCCATATCCAGGTTCATTCCTATCCGGTTGAAGAAATCAGCCACGAAGCTGTCCAGCGCCGGTTTGGGGGGATTCATTTTTTCCCGCAATTGATTTTGAATGATAGTCACTGCGCAACGCGGCCAGGTTATGGCTTGAGTTATTGAAACAACCAGGAAGAAAGCAATATTAAATACTTTAAGCGCAGGATGCCATAAGGCAATGGAGTTCGTAACCGGAAGAAAAATAACCCACATTACGATAAGGGCGTGCAGCCAGTACAGGATGGCTTCCAGGAGTACGATCATGATTGCGCCTCCTTCTTTATATTAGATTTTAAACAGCTATCGAATTTTTATCAGGAAAATTAGATATTGTCCAGCGCTTGGGAGAGGTCGTTGATTAAATCTCGGGGATCTTCCCGGCCGATTGAGAGTCGCAGGGTAGACTGGGAAATTCCGGCTTTCTTCAGCTCCGCCGGGGTTAATTGTCCGTGAGTGGTAGTGGCCGGATGGATGACCAATGACCGGGCCTCGCCAATGTTAGCGGCGTGCCAAAAGAGTTTTAATGATTCCAGGACTTTTCGGGCTTCCCGGATTCCGCCCCTAACTTCAAAAGCCATGAGTCCTCCAAATCCTTTAGGCATCATTTTTTTATTAAAACGCCGGCGATCGCCGTATTCCGGATAAAGAACCCTTTTAACTTTCCGATGGCGGGAAAGATATTTAGCCACTAAAGAAGCGTTGCGACAGTGTTCTTTCATTCGGCCGAAAAGCGATTCAATGTGGTAGCACAAAATAGCGGCATTATCCGGAGAAATGCACGGACCAGTATCGCGGAACCAGCCGATTCGGATTTCATTAATAAGTTTCTTTCGTCCCAAAATGGCTCCCGCCACCACTTCGCCGTCCCCCATATATTTAGATAGCGAATGGATTACAATATCCGCTCCCAGTTTTAGCGGCCGGAGCAGGGCCGGAGTAGAGAGGGTGTTGTCTACCACCAGCGGCAAATTATATTTATGCGCCAGGTTGGCAAGCATTTTAATATCAAATACGTCTAAGGTGGGATTGGACGGATTTTCTACGTAAAGAAATTTAGTTTTAGGGCCGATGGCTTTAGTCCAGGATTTTTCTTCCAGCGGTTTTTCCACGAAAGTAGTTTTAATTCCGAGCGCCGGCAGGCGATCACGGAATAAATGAAAAGTTCCGCCGTAGATGCGGTTGGAAGTTACGATGTGCCCGCCGTTGTTGGCGAGATGAAGGGCGATTAATTGGATTGCGGACATTCCGGAAGAAGTGGCTAATCCGGCCTCGGCATTTTCTAAAGATGCCAGCCGTTTTTCTAATTTATCAACTGTGGGATTATTGACGCGGGTATAAATAAATCCTTCTTCTTCGCCGGCAAATAATCGTTTAGCACGTTCAAAGGAACCCAGCGAAAATCCGATAACCCGGTGCAGGCCGGGACGCATTTCCGAATCGGTCAGCGATCCGCCCCCGTGGATTTCCAAGGTATTGGGATGCAGGGGCATTATTCTTTCCGGTTTGTTTGCTTTGGATTTTTTTGCCATTTGTGGAAATTATAACATTATTTACTGGACTCTCACAAAGGCGCAATGTTGTAATTTATTTAGAAAAATGTTACTATTTTGCTAGTTTATTGAAACCTCGGAGGGGAACATGAAGGAAGAAAATGACCTTTCCTACCTTCAGGCAGTAAAGGAAGACCTTAGCGATATTCCGATTATGGACTTCGGCAATCTGGCGCTTAGCGATGATTTAAAGATTAATACCCGGCAGACGATTTATACGGTTCGTTTTCTGGGCCCGCCTTCTCAAAAGAAACGCCTGGCCGGCATTCAAAGCACCGGCAAGCATCTTTTTGACGGTCGAGTTACATTGATTGGTTCGGAAGTAAAATCTTCTCCCGGCGGCGCGCTGACGGTTTTGGAAGGGGGATTGATGGTTGGATTTTCGGCTGTGTTCTTTGATATCGTTGAAGAAAGATTGTTGAAATTGCCGGTTACTCAGGAAGTTTGGCTGAACGGAAAAAGAATTTTGCCGGATTTCTCCAGAGTTCCCGCAAGGGAAAAATAAATCCCGCTTAGAAGCAGGCCGCCCCAAGGTGGCTGTAGCCACTCGCTAAAAGCGAGGGCGGCTTCTAACGGGATAAACAAACACTCCGCATAGCGGGGTGTTTTACTTTGGCTTGTCCTGCCTGCCCTGAGTCGTATCGAAGGGAGTTTGCTGGCAGTGAGCTTGTCGAATCTGCCGAAGGGGCTTGCGTTGAGCAAGGTCGAAGTGTGGACCTAAGGAGAATCGAACTCCTACCTCTTCCATGCCATGGAAGCGTAATGCCACTTTACTATAGGCCCAAAATTAACTATTAACTTATAACCGATAATTTATAACTTTTCAAACCTGGTGTCCCCGGACTGAATCGAACAGTCATCCACTCCTTAGGACGGAGTTGTTCTATCCATTGAACTACGGGGACGTTTTTCTTTATCCACAAGGCTTACTTTACAATGTTTGGCGGTAATTTGCTATAATAGTTTCTAGTTGTGTCGCGTCCATAAAAGGGTTTTTGTTGTTTCTTAGAACCCGGTTGTGAGGACTGGATTTTGAGAAAGGCAGGTTTGTTTCAAAAAATAAGAATCGAGTGGCGGGTCGAATATTATTTATATAATTTAATTCACCGCGCCCAAGCATTCTTTTTCAAAAACAAAACGGAAAGTCTTATGAGCCCTCCGCGGAGTCATAAGACTTGCCAGCCCTTTTATGGGCGTAGGGGTCTGTCATAAAATTACTGGCTTAATTTGGAGGCCTGGATTTGAGACAGGTACGAGACGCGACGACGACAACGTGTCTGAATGAAGGACACGTTGAGGAGGAGTAACGAAGTAGCTGGCCAAAGATAGGCCTCCCCGAAGGGCCAAAGCATTTTATGGGCTGCGACTGCGTCACTCGTCGTCAATGTAGCTAAAGCTACAATCTCCTCCTCGTTTCTTGTCTCGCTCCAAAAATGCTATGGTAAATAAGTCATTAATTTTATGACAGACCCCAGTATGGTATAGTTTAAGTAAGCATTATAAACAAGAACCTATTGAAATGGGTTCGGGCAATCGATTTGATAAGGTCGCGATTAGCTCAATTCTAATTTTTCAAAAAAACTATGGCAAATTCTGCATTTATGAAGCCGTTGAAAGTTAGCTCGGACTTAGCCGCGGTAGTCGGCAATGGCCCAATGCCTCGGAGCGAAGTTGTAAAGAAGCTCTGGGTATACATCAAAAAGAACAACCTTCAAGATCCTACAAATAAGCGCAACATCAACGCCGACGCGAACTTGAAAAAAGTTTTTGGCGGAAAGTCAGTTGTGAACATGTTTGAAATGACCAAATTGGTTTCCAAGCATCTTTCTTAATTGATTAAGAAATAAAAAATCCGGTCGCCTTAGGCGGCGGGATTTTTTATTTGGGGCATGATATAATGCAGTTAAAGCCCAAAGGTCTGACAATTAAATTAAGAATTTAATTTCATGGAAGGATATTGTGTAAAGTGCAAAGCGAAAAGAGAAATGAAAGACGCCAAAGAGGTTGAAATGAAAGGAAAGGGCGGCAAGCCCAGGATGGCAATGACCGGCGTTTGCCCAGTTTGCGGCACTAAAATGTTTCGCATCATGGGCGCCAAGAAATAATTTATCTTCTCCAGCTTGGTAAGATATCTAACAAAAAATCTGGTCAAAAGCCGGATTTTTTGTTAGATTCTAGATTAGAGTAGGGCTAAATCTCACGAAGCGAGATCGCCCGAACATTTTATTGAAATAAAATGTTTTAGGGAAGCGTGCCAGAGCGGTTGAATGGGCCGCACTCGAAATGCGGTATGCCCGAAAGGGCATCGAAGGTTCGAATCCTTCCGCTTCCGCAATTTTTAAATTGAGGTTGTTTTTATTTGTTAATCGTGGTATTTATATAGAGCTTTTTGAAAACTGATAAAAAGGCGGTTACGATGGAACCGAAAAAGGGCTTGCGTGATGTTCCGGCCGGACAGACCCGGCTTTGCTTGTTGGATGAAGCCAACAGCGAACTTTATTATTGCGGTTATTCTATCAGGGATTTAGTTGAGCATTATCCCTATGAAGCCGTGGCTTATTTGATGCTTCACGGCGAATTGCCTTCCGAGTCGGAATTAAAAATTTTCACCCGTCGCCTGGTGAATAACGCATGGAATATGCCTCAAGTGGTAGTTAAGAGTTTGGAGTTAAAAACTCCATTCACTGATGCCCATCCGATGGATAAATTGTCACTGATAATCCGGGCTGACGGCAATACTCACGGCATTCCGTTTTCTACGCCATCGTTAGAGAATAATTTGGACTTAGCGAAATCTTTGATTGCCCGGTTGCCTTTAATGGTTGCTTTGCTGGGCGGCGCTAGCCGGAATTATTTTGACTATTTTGATCCAGACCGCACGCTGATGGAAAATTTTGTAGATTCTTTGCGGATCCCGAACGAAGGCGGTTTGGCAACGAAATTAATGAATGTCGCGTTTATTCTTTACGCGGAACATGAATTCAACGCCGGGTCTTTCGCGGTTCGGGTGGCAGCCAGCGCGCACACCGATATTTATTCCGCGGTTTTGGGAGGATTAGGAACTTTGCGCGGTACTCGCCACGGCGGAGCCAATGAAGAAGTAATGAAGAAGATGCTGGAAATCGGAACACCGGAAAAAACGCGCGAATATTGCGACCGATTTTTGTCTCAGCCGGGAGCGCGCTTGCCGGGATTTGGCCACGCGGTTTATACCATCGGCGATCCGCGGGTAGCGGTTCTCCGCCCGCTGGTAAAAGATTTGTCGGTCCGAAAGAACGATATGCGCTGGTATGAAATTGCTGTCGCGCTGGAAGAATATATGGCGGAGCGTTCTCGGGGAAAGTCTAAGCCCTTGCCGGCTAACACTGACCTTTGGACGGCGCCGTTATATCACTTGCTGGGCATCCCGATTCGTCTTTTCACCCCGCTTTTCGCCGCCTCCCGGGTTTCCGGCTGGTGCGGACATTATTTGGAAGTGCGGCATGTTTACAACGAACCGATTCTTCGGCCGCGCGCCGAATATGTCGGATCCGCTCCTCGGAAAGTAATCCCTCACTCTTGAAAGAATTAACCTCGCTTATAGCGAGGTTTTTTATAGCAACGTTATTTCAAAAGTGAGGGATTTATTTTGAAGTTGATTTTTATGGAATTTAGCATTAAACTATTCTCGTTCTTTAATAACGAGGTATGGAGGATGAAACATGTTGACTACTAAAAATCTGCTGAATCACTTAGTAAATTTTTCTCATGACCTCAAATACAAAGATCTGCCGCCGGAAGTTGTCCACGAAGCTAAGCGGCGCTTAATTGATTCTATGGCCTGCGCGATAGCTGGCTCGCATGATCCGGCCACGCTTTTACTTGCTAAAAACTCTTGCGAATCCATGGAAGAGAAAGCCTTCAGATTTACGCATTTAATCCGCGTACTGGATTGGAACGATACCTATCTTTCCAAAGAGCCGGCTCATCCTTCTGATAATATCGGCGCCCTGCTCGCGCTTTGTAACTATGGCATTTCCGGAGAAGATTTTATTACCGCCATGGTGCTGGCTTATGAAATCCAGTGCCGGTTCTGCGACGCGGCTTCGCTCCGTAAAAATGGCTGGGACCACGTTGCTTACGTTTCGTTAGCCACTGCGTTTGCCACGGCAAAAATCCTGAAACTCAACCGCGAAAAAATGACCCATGCCGCTTCGCTGGCTCTCCGCTGGATTCCGCTTCGCCAAGTGCGCGCCGGATCGGACCTTTCAATGTCAAAGGGGCTTTCGGCGGCAGAAGCGGTAAAATTCGGCGTTCATTCAGCTCAATTAGCTAATTGCGGAATTACCGGCCCAAGCGAAATGATGGAAGGACAATTTGGATTTATTAATCAAGCAACCGGCGAGCTGGATTTTTCCGCCTTTACTTCACTCGGTTCGGAATTCAAAATTCTGAAAACCCACATTAAACTTTATCCGGTGGAATACCATGCCCAAGCCGCAGTGGATGTGGCTCTGCAAATCCGAAAAACACTAAATGGACGAGTGGAGAACATTACTCGCCTTGACCTTGAATCCTATGAAGCATGCCGAGCCATTATTGCCGACAAAAACAAACGCCGGCCAGCCACTAAAGAATCTGCTGACCATTCCCTGTTTTATATCATGGCAGTTACTCTTTTAGACGGAGAAATGACCTTGAAGCAATACGCACCCGAAAGATACAATGATCCGGCAGTACTTCAGCTGATTGATAAAATGAGCGACGTTCAAGAAACGCCAAAATTTAATGAAGCTTATCTCAATCGAGAAAAACCCGCTTTTCCGCTTCGTTGCAAAGTTATTGGCTACCCCATTCCATATACGGTAGAGGTTGAATTTCCCAAGGGCCACTTTGCAAATCCTTTAACCGACGATGAATTAGTTGAAAAGTTTAAGGCCCTAACTAGCCAAGATATAAATCCAGTTTCATTAAAATCGGGCCTGGAATATCTTTGGCACTTGGAAGACGAACCGCGCCTCGCTCCTGTAAAATTTTAATCTCCACCTTAAGTGGAGATCTTTTTCTTTTGTTTAAAGAAAACCTCGTAATATAAAAAAGCCACGACCCCAAGGTCGTGGTATTTTAATTTTATTTATCTTTTTTCTTTTCGCGGACTAACGGCAGAGCCAGCCACATCAGAGCGGTCAGTATGGCGGATAAGATTACCAGATTTGGATAGCCGATTTGTTCATAAAGTTTTGCTCCGGCAAGAGAGCCCAGCCGGCCGGCAAAATTGTAAAGCGACATCAAGAGGGCAAATACTATAGCTTCGGCATACTTCGGGCAAGCTTTGGCGGCAATGGTCAGCGTCCCCAGGAATCCGGCAATCGTTATAATCGGGTTCAGCGCGGAAATGATGTAAGCGCTCGTGGCATCGCGGTAGAAATAGAACATCAGATTGCCGATTACTCCAGTGATAATAATAGAGCGAATTAAGATTTCGTAGCTGATTCGCTTGGAATATATTCCGTACAGGAAAGTGCCGATAACAAAGGCGATGCTCCCAACTGTTTCAATGTTGCCGATTAAAACATCGGAAAACTTCAAAACATCTTTTTGATAATAGTAGAAAGTTTCTCCCAAGTGCGGATTACATTGGAATAGGAACAAAAAGATGGCGGCGGCCCAAAGAGTTCTGGACTTTACCGCGTCTTTCAGCCCGCCCCAAGATTGGCGCGAAGCTTCGCCGACAGAATTAACCGGTTCTTCTTTCAAGAAAAAGAAAGTAAACACCGCCATTAAAAGCGGAGCCCCAGCGGTCAGCATGATGGCGTCTTGAAGCGACCAATATTCAGCGATTCTTCCTTTGGTAGCGGCTATGAGAATTCCGGCTACTCCGCCGGCTGCCCATTGGGCGGCTTGCAAGCGATCGGTAATTTTTAACGGCTGGCCTTTTTCCACCATGACGGCGTCGCAGAGAACATCAGTGAAAGCGATTCCGATAGCGGCAATGACTAGCATTATCAGAAGCGTAGATTGGGTGAGGGGCAGAAAATAGATCGTACTATAGGCCGCGGCGGCGAGCAGGCTCATTAAGATGAAGTAGCTCTTCCGCCTTAATTTAAAAATCGGCAGAAAGTCAGAAATAATTCCGTAAAGCGGTTTAATCGTCCAAGGCAGGATAAGCATAGACATAAAGGCGGCCATTTCCGTTGGCGTGAAGTTTAGAACTTCTTTTAAATACTTTTGCAGAGATTGAATATGAAAACCCGGATTGCCTCCGGCGCCCTGCAAAAAGTAATAACCCCACATCAGGAACACTAAGTAGCGGACGCTTGCCATGTTGCCTCCCTAAATCAAATTTGCTTAGCAAATTTGATCGGGCGTCCCGCTTTGCGGGATTAGCCTGATTTCAAACAGCTGAGGAGATTTTAGTCGGGACTTGCTTCAAAGTCAAATTATTCTTATAATCATTAACGGCTCATTAAAAATATCAGCGTTCTTGATGGGGCGCTAAGGAGAAAATTTACGATGGGACCGGAAGAAGCAGATCAGTTAGTTCAGAAATATTTTAAGCGAAAGGGATTGCCGTTAATGCCAGCAGTTACCTTTGATGATGTTTTAGTTCGGGAAGGAATTTCCAGCATTGCTAGCCGGAGCGACATTACTAATTTAAAGGCTCAGCTGGCAAAAGATTTTTGGCTGAATATTCCGGTAGTGTCCGCTAATATGGACACGGTTACGGATTCGCGTATGGCAATTGCTTTGGCTCGGCTGGGCGGTATGGGTTTCATCCATCAGTTCGTTTCGCTGGAAGACCGGCTGGAAGAAGTCAGCAAGGTTAAGCGGGCGGACAATATGGTGATTGAAAATCCGGCGACCATTCGTCCGGAAGCAACTTGGGCGGAAGCGCAAGCGGTAATGGCGGAACGGGAAATTTCCTGTTTGCTGGTTACTGACGCGCAAGGAATTTTGGCCGGCATCTTAACGTCGCGCGATACTCAATTTTGTTCCGACCCCAACGCTTTAGTTGGAGATTTAATGACTCCGAAAACCAGAGACGGACACTTTGTTTTGCAAACTGCCCGTCCGGATATTTCCAATGAAGACGCGGAAAAAATGTTAAAGCGTTCCAAGGTAGAAAAACTTCCTTTAATAGATGATGAGGGCAAGGTGGTTGGATTGATTACGGCGAAAGATATTTTAAAGCGCCGGATGTTTCCCAACGCGGCCCGGGACGAAAAGGGCCAGCTGTTAGTTGGCGCTACTTTGCGGTTCAGCGGAAATTATTTGGAAGAAGCGAAAGCGTTGATCGACGCCGGAGCGGATGTATTGCTGTTAGATACGGCGCGAGCCAGTTCTTCATCAGAGGACGGAATTTTGGCGTCGCAGTATTTAACGCCCGGGAAAATTGTGGAATTAGCCGCGGAAAGAACCGCGAAAATTAAATACGTGTTTCCAAAAATAGTTTTAGTGGTTGGTAATACTGCCAATCCGGAAGCGGTGGCGCTTCTGGCAAGCCGTGGAGCGGATTGCGTTAAAATCGGAATTGGGCCGGGAGCGGGATGTAAGACTCAGGAAGTAGCCGGAATCGGTTCGCCTCAGCTTCACGCGATCGCGCAATGCGCGGCGGTGGCCAGAGAAATCGGAGTTTGTTTAATGGCTGACGGCGGAATTAGAAATGGCGGTTGCATGGTTAAAGCGCTAGTTGGCGGAGCAAATGTGGTGATGCTGGGAAGTTTGCTGGCGGGAACCGACAAATCTCCGGGCCTGCTGGTTTGGAATCGAAAGGAAAATAAACTGGTTAAGAAATACCGCGGTTCGGCATCCACTGAACATCAGCTGGATAGGATTAAAGTTGGGGATTTGCACGCGGTTAGAACGTCAGAGGGCGAAGCCGGAGCGGTTCCTTACATGGGCACGACGGTTTCGCTGATTGATGATCTGCTTGGCGGATTGCGGTCGGGCATGAGTTATGTCGGCGCCCATAACCTAGAAGAGCTTTGGCAGTTCGGCAGATTTGTTTGGAGAACGCAGGCCGGAATTGAAGAAGGAAGACCCCGAATATAAATTTCTAATTACTAATTTCTAATTACTAATGACTAAGTTCAAAATTCAAATCCCGCAATTGCGGGATTTTTTATTTGAAAATACTTCAAAATTGATTTAATATATTTTCAACGGGCCGTTAGCTTAGTGGCAGAGCACCCGGTTTGCATCCGGGAGATGCGAGTTCGATTCTCGCACGGTCCACCAAATAAAAATTCCCTCCGACGCAAGGTCGGAGGGAATTTTTATTATGAAGTCAAAGATAAATTTTTATTGAATTCTTTTCTTGGTTTGGATTTTTTGATAATCCGCAACGCTTCCGCCGGAGTGTCCACGATTGTGAAAAGATTCAAGTCCGCTTTATCAATGGCGTCAAACTTTTCATACATTTCCACTTCAAACCATTTGACCAGCGGTTCCCAGAATTTTTTCCCGTAAAGGATAATCGGAATCTTATCAGTTATTTTTTTAGTTTGGACAAGAGTAAGAATCTCAAAAAATTCGTCCAAGGTTCCGAAACCGCCCGGAAAATAAACATAGGCCTGGGCAGAGTAGGAGAGCATCACTTTTCTCACAAAGAAATAGTGAAAGGCGATGCTTTTGGAAACATAGGCGTTAATGCGCTGTTCAAACGGCAGTTTGATATTCAGGCCGATGGACTCACCCTTATTTTCAAAGGCGCCGTGGTTTCCGCCCTCCATGATTCCCGGTCCGCCGCCCGTTACTACGCCAAAGCCGTTTTTGGCCAATAAGCCTCCCAATTTTCTGGCCTCTTCATACCAGCGGCTTCCTTCTGGAAATCGGGCGGAACCGAAAATAGTGACGGTTTTTTTGAAGTCGGCCAAAAATTGCCAGCCGTCCACAAACTCGGACATAATGCGCAACACTCTCCAGTGGAAGGAAGACCGGAAGTCGGTTGGATGCCGCCGGACATCTATCGGCAGTTTAGATGCCGGCAGATTCAAGTGCCCCCTTTTGGAATTATTATTTTTCCCGTTTTTATTCTTTTTCTTAAGCATTTATTAAGTATATCAGATATGACAAGAACTACGGAACTAATAACTATTAACCAATGACTAATTGACTTTATCCCAAAATGATATATAATATCCCCAAGCATCAGATACTTCGGTATTTGATGCGGTTCGTTGAAAAAGAAAACCAATTCAGCCGCTAATCCCGGCTGAGCGGAACAGGGGTCCTAAATCCGCTAAGCGCGGATCGGACAAGGAGAGAGAAAGATGGCTGCTAATGACAGCGTCAGAGTAAGGGTGACGGATTTAGTCACCAAGCTGTTGGAGTACGTTCGGGACGGAAAACGGGACGCTAATGACGTGGCCCGGGTTCTCCAGGTCGTAAAAGACGACCCGAATTTCATCCACCAGCTGTTTCCGGAAGAAACCGGTAGGCCGCAAGTACCCGCGCGTAATCGGAGAGCCAGGCATTTGCTGGACCAGTGGTACGACATCTATGTCAGAGAGTTTGGAATGAAATTAGATCTTGAGGAATTTCGAGCTATTAAAATTCCGCCTCGTAGATCCGAATTTGACCGTCTGATTGTCGTGCTGAAGGGACTGACTCTTGGTCAGATTGTCCAAGTCCTTCAAAAACATATGAAGATTGATATTCGCGCTGGCCATCTCAATTCCATCACTTCCGTCCGAAACACCAGTCAAACTTATGCCATCTGGGTCCGCGACTACCAGGAAGCCGACAAAGAGTTCGAGAATATGTCAGCTGAGTACTTAATCGGAAAGCAAATTAAGGGTATTACCTTGGAAGAGTATTTTCTCTTTGAACTTAAGTATTACTTGGAGTTAGGCCTGCACCTGGATATTAAGAATGTTACTCGTTGCGATGGTTCGCGCAATTCGAATGGCAATGTTCTGATCGCGAGCTGGGATCCGGACGATGGCGAGGTCATCGTCTATTGGTACGATCCGTTGGATGCAGGTTCTGGTGTGCGTTCCCGTCAGGTTATTGCTTAAAAATTTTCGCCTCGGCTTTTTGCCGGGGCTTTTTATTTCTACGAAAGCAGTTTTTGAGAAAAGAAACTTTATTCTCCGTAGCGCGGGCTGAGCCTGCCTGCCGGTAGGCAGGGGCTGAGCGGGCAGGGTGTCCCGCGAAGCGGGACGAGCGAAGCCCGAGACCCAGTGAAAACTTCCCTCACTCTTGTACAAAAGTGAGGGACTGGGAGTTTGAACGGTAGCGGGAGAATAAAGTTTCTTTTCTAGCGTGTTTTAGCAATTACCAACGCGATTATTTTTTTGGCGCCGGCGGATTTTAAAGTTTTAGCGGCTTCGCGGATAGTGGCTCCGGAAGTGTGAACGTCGTCAACGAGAAGGATATTTTTTCCCACTATCAGTTCTGGGTAATTAACCGCGAAGCAGTTAATCACATTTTGCGCCCGTTCTTCATGATTCTTGGCAAGCGACTGGGTTTTAGTATTTTTAATTCTTTGAATCGGCTCCGTTAAATCTAATTTATAAAAATCAGCAACAATTTTCGCAATCAATTTTGCCTGATTAAATCCGCGTTCTTTTTCCCGATCTTCGTGAAGCGGGATTGGAACCACGGTAAAATTTCTAATATCTAAATCCAAATTTCTAAGATACGAGACTAGAATTTCGCCTAATGGCCTTTGAAGCCGCTGCCATTTTTTAAATTTAAATAATTTCAGCAAAGTCCGGATGGAATCGTTATCGTAATTAGTGGCGGCGGCCAAAAGATAAGGAGAATCTTTATGGCAGACCTTTTTATTATCCGCCAGGCGCAATCCGCAAACCGGGCAAAAAAGCGAAGTATTGAGGCGGATGCCGGCCCAGCACTCCGGGCAAAGATCGCCTTCAGCGTTTTTTTGGCAGTTTAAGCAGAGCGGAGGAAAGAGGATGTCCCACAGCCAGGTTTTCATTTTTTGGAGATAGCTCATGTCTGTTATACTAATAATAGATTTAGAATAAGGCAATGGATTCCAATAACTAATTTCTAATATCTAATTTCTAATAAAATGACCGAAATCACAAACCACAAGCACCAAATCACAAACAAGCACCAATGACCAAAATCATAAATTTAAAACCCGTTTGGAATTTCTATTATTTGAATTTAGAATTTGTTTGTAATTTGAGATTTGTAATTTGGAATTTTATCAGAAATTGTAAATTGTAAATTTATGTCTTTTTTTGAAAAACTTCTTCATAACAAAACTTATTTCGGCGTGGATATCGGCACGACCTCTATTAAAATTGTGGAATTAAAACAGGGAGGCCAGAAGCCGGGCCTGAAAGATTATTGCGTTTTGGAAAGCTACGCGCATCTGGAAAAATTTAACGCGGCCATTCAAACCAGCAATTTAAAAATGCTGGACCAGAAAACCGCGGAATATTTGAAAACCGCGATTCAGCAGATAGAGTCTAAAGACATTGAAGCCATTGCTTCGGTTCCGACTTTTTCCGCTTTTACTACTTTGATTGAAATGCCGGCTATGTCGGAGGCGGATACGAGCAAGGCCATGGCATTCCAGGTTAGGCAGTATGTTCCTTTGCCGATTTCGGAAGTAACCACCGACTGGATAAAAATTATGGAAAAAAAGGATTCTGCCGGCAATTTAATCCAGCAAGTTCTGCTGATTTCCATTCCGAATGAAATTATTAATAAGTATAAAAATGTTTTTCAGTTGGCGGGCGTGAAATTAATCGCTTTAGAAGTGGAAGGATTGAGTTTGGCGCGGGCGCTGACTCTTGGTTCGCCGGAAGTTTCGCTGATTGTGGATATCGGATCCCGGTCTACCAGTATTCTTATCGCCCAAAACGGCTTTTTGAAGTTTGTCAGCCAGACGGATTTCGCCGGCAGTTCCTTAACGCAGAATTTGGCTGCCGGAACCAGCCTTTCTCCGCAGGAGGCCGAAGAAATGAAACGGCAGAGGGGCATTGTCTCGGGGGAGTTATCCACACTGCTGATACCGGTGCTGGATGCTATAATAAATGAGACGAGACTAGTCAAGGAAGATTTTGAAAAGAACTATAAAGAGCCGGTCCAAAAGCTTATTTTGACCGGAGGCGGGGCTAATCTGAGCGGCATTGAGAAGTACTTTGGCGAGCAATTGGGCTTGCCGGCCGTTAAGGGCAATCCGCTGTCACGGGTGGATTATCCGGAAGAATTAAACCCCTTGCTTGGAGAATTGAATAATACTTTGGCGATTGCCGCCGGACTCGCTTTAAGGGATGTACACTAGTTAAAAAAATAAATTGTAATGGCGCTATTAAATCAAAAACCAATGGAGCACTACGTGCCGGAAACACCGGTTGCCGGAACACCGTGGCGCCTTTTTACTTACGCCGGATTGGCATTTTTGGCGTCTTTGTTGATTTATCTGGGATTAAGCATGGGCTATAGCGCTTACTTAAGTTCCCGGATTACCGCGGTGGAACAGCAATTAAAACAATTGGGAACTTCCATTTCCAAAGAAGATCAGGATAAGTTTGTCCGATTTTATTCCCAGCTGGTTAACTTTAATAAGCTTTTAGATAATCATATTTTATCCGCCGATACATTTTCTTTATTGGAAAAAAATACCAATCAAAAAGTCCGTTATACTAATTTTGATTTAAAAATTGACGAGCGGAAGCTTACTTTAGACGGTTCGGCTCTTTCTTATGAAATTTTGGCGCAACAGCTGGCGTCTTTTGCCGCCGATCCCGGCGTAGAGAACTACATGCTTAATCAATCGCAAATGAGCGATGGAAGCGTAAAATTCAAGGCGGTATTAATATTAAAAAAGGAAGTTTTAAAATAAGATGAATCCCACACATAACAAAGACTATAGGATATTTAAGCTAATAACTATGATAGTAGAATTAAAATGTCACATTAAATTAAAAGGCAAGGATTTGCGGAAAACTTCGCAGTCTTTGTTATGTGTGGGATGAAAGCTTCTACTCAAAGAGCCTTGGGATTGTTGGGAACCGGACTATTGTTTGTCGGAGCGGCGGCGATTTTTGCTTTTTTATCGGTTCCGGCTTATCAGGACATCCAGGATTTGAAATCCACGCTGTCGTCTAAATCAACATTATTTCAAAATCAATCCCGCGATTTGACCCAGGTTCAAAACTTGTTATCGCAATATCAGGGAGTGGTCCGGCTGGAAGAATCTTTAAATTTGGCTCTGCCTACCAAAGAAGAGTCCGGAAGCATCGTGAATCAGCTGGATGTTATTACTAAGTCCAACGGCGTTTTAATTAAATCCCTCGGGCTGGATTATGTTCCGGCCGGACGGACCGCCGGGACCGCTTTGGTAAAAAATGTTTCTACTTTGCGGCTGACAATAAAATTAGCCGGTTCTTATTCCGCGTTTAAAAAAGCTTTAGCCGCGCTGGAAACCAATATTCGCATCATGGATTTAGTGAGTTTGAAGATGGAGCCGGTTAGCGCCGCGCCCGGCCAGGAATCCGCGGATTTATTTGATTACACCTTAGTTATTAATACTTATTATCAATTGTAAAATTTATTAGAGATTTAAATAATATGGCAATTACATTTGAAAAAGAAAAAAAACCGTTTGGCATTGTTCGGCTTGTTATCGTGATAGCGGCGGTGGTGTTTATTGTCGGCGGAGCCTACTTTTTATTCTTCGCTTCAACTCCGGGCATAGAAGCTTTAGTTCCTTCGGAACAAAGGTTAGCCACCCAGATTTCTAAATTAGAATTGAATACCCAGCCGGCCGTGGAAGCTTTTACTTCTAACCGCCTTAAAAGATACGCCGGTCCGCCTTCGGTTGGACAAGTTGGCAGATTAAATCCATTTGTCCGATTTTAGGAATGGATCCCGTTAGAGATAGGCCGTCAAAGGCGGCCGTAGCTCGTCCGTTCTAATGGCGCTCAGAGTTTAAAATAAAAACAAAGGTTAATAATATAAATCTAATTTAGTTATCTCTAACGGGATGGATGCTCAAGTTTTACTTAAAGCTCTTGTTGATAAGGAACTTCTAAAACAGGATCAGGCGGATAAGCTGATTCAGGAATCTTCGGCTGGGCAAAAATCCGCTGAAGATTTAATTTACGAAAACCGGCTGGTGGACGAAACCGAAGTGGCGAAAACCAAAAGCCAGCTTTTAAAAATACCTTATAAGAAAATTTCGGCGGATACTCTGGATAAAGAATTTTTAAAAGTTATTCCGATTGAAACCGCCCAAACTTATAAAATAAT
The DNA here is from genome assembly GCA_030700025.1 of bacterium. Taxonomy (GTDB): domain Bacteria; phylum Patescibacteriota; class Minisyncoccia; order UBA6257; family 02-FULL-45-10c; genus JAUYKI01. Next base: position 43,530 of record JAUYKI010000017.1, read on the forward strand.
TCCTATTTCCCGGACGGAAAATATGCTGGTGGTGGGAATGGTGAATCCGGACGACCAAAAAGCCCAGGACGCGCTCCGGTTTGTCGCTAAGCAATTGCACTCCAATCTTGGAGTTTATTTGATTTCACACGGCGATTTGGACGCAGTCTTAAAAAAATATTCTCCGTTTAAAGATGAAGTAGAAGCGGCAGTGCGGGCTTTGGGGACTAGGCCGGGCAGGAAAGTCGGCCAGGCAATTCAACTGGAAGAGGGAACCGCGGTTACGGAAGAAGCGCCGGTAATTAAAATTGTCGCTTCAACGCTTAGAGAAGCGGTCAACGTCGGAGCTTCGGACATTCACGTTGAGCCAGAGCGGGAAAAATTCCGGATTCGTTTCCGGATTTCCGGAGATTTGCAGACCATCAGCGAAATGCCGATTGAATTGCACCAGCCGATAGTTTCCCGCATTAAAGTTATGTCCAAGTTAAAATTAGATGAAAACCGCGTTCCGCAAGACGGCCGGTTTCGCAGCCAGGTATCGGGCCGGGACATTGATTTCCGGATCGCGACTTTTCCAACTCCAGCCGGAGAAAAAGTGGCAATCCGGGTTCTGGATTCTTCTACCGGCTTACGGACTTTAAATGAATTGGGATATAGCGATCGGAATGTAAAAATTGCCATGGAGGCGATTGAGCGCCCGTTTGGCACCGTGGTCATTACCGGTCCGACCGGTTCGGGAAAATCCACCACTCTTTATTCGTTGATGCAGATTTTAAATCAGCCGGACGTTAACATCGTCAGCTTGGAAGATCCGGTGGAGTATTATATTGACGGCGCCAACCAGTCGCAGGTTCGGCCGGAAATCGGCTATGATTTCGCCGCCGGTTTGCGGCAAATTTTGCGGCAAGACCCGGACGTGATTATGGTTGGAGAAGTGCGGGACGTGGAAACTGCCACTTTGACCATCCACGCCGCTTTAACCGGACACATCGTATTAACCACCTTGCACACTAATAATGTAGTGGGCGTAGTGCCCCGCTTATTGGATTTAAAAGTAGACGCGTTTTTATTGCCGCCGGCGGTAAATTTGATGGTGGCCCAGCGCTTGCTTTCCAAGCTTTGCCCGAAATGCAAAAAGCCCGAACCTGCTCCGGGAAATATCGCCGAAATGATCAAAAAAGAATTGGAAAAATTGCCGGCAGACGTCAGGGCGGAATTAAAATCTAAAGAACCGTATAAAATCTATCGGTCGGCCGGATGCGCTTCTTGTAAAAATAAAGGGACAGCCGGGCGGATGGCCATTTCGGAGCTTTTAAAAATGACTCCACAATTGTCGGAAATTATCAGCGCCGGCCCGACCGAGAACCGGATTTTAGAAGAGGCTAAGCGCCAAGGAATGGTAACGATGCGGCAAGACGGAATTATTAAAGCCCTGGACGGATTATTGGGAATGGAGGAGGTATTGCGAGAGACTGCGGAGCTGACCTAACCAATAACCGCCGACTAATGATATTATAAAGTGTATGGCTGATTATAAGGCGAGATTAATAGATTTACTTTCCGAGGCGGTCAAGCAAGACGCTTCGGATTTGCATATTGCGGTAGGTCAAAAGCCGATGCTTCGGAAGGACGGAAGTTTGGTAGCTTTAGAAAGTGAATCGGTTCTGAACCCTAAGGACGCCGAAGGATTGGTGTTGGCGTTATTAAACCCTGATCAAAAAAACAAATTCTTGGAAGAAAAGCAGTTAGATTTTGCGTATGACCTGGATGGCAGAGCCAGGTTCCGTATTAACGCCTATTTTCAAAGAGGATTTATGTCGGCGGCGCTCCGTTTAATTTCGGCGAAAGTTAAAACATTGGAAGAATTGGGCTTGCCGATGGTGTTGAGGGAATTTGCCAAATTATCCCAAGGGCTCTTGCTGGCAGTCGGTCCGGCTGGACAAGGAAAGTCCACGACTTTAGCGGTGGTAGTAGATGAAATCAATCGCCAGCGCGCCGACCATATTATTACCATTGAAGACCCGATTGAATATTTGTTTGAACAAAATAAAAGCATTATTTCCCAGCGGGAAGTTCGTTTGGATACTTTAACGTTTCACGACGCCTTGCGATCGGTTTTGCGGCAGGATCCGGATGCAATTATGATCGGTGAAATGCGCGACGCGGAATCTATTGCCAGCGCTTTAACCGCCGCGGAAACCGGCCATTTGGTTCTTTCCACCTTGCATACTAATTCGGCTTCTCAGACTATTGACCGGATTGTGGATAGTTTTCCGTCCGGCCAGCAGCCGCAAATTATTTCTCAGCTGGCATCCACTTTGATAGGCATTGTTTCCAAAAGATTAATTCCTAAAATTGGCGGCGGACGGGTTCCGGCTTGCGAAATTATGATAATGAATCCGGCAATCCGGAATTTAATCCGGGAAAAGAAGTTTTTCCAGATAGATAACGTTATTGAAACCAGCAAAGGCGAGGGCATGATCAGCTTAAACCGTTCTTTATCGGAGCTGGTGAAGGCCAAGCAAATTACTCCGGCGAACGCGGAATTATATTCCATTAGCCCGAAAGAATTAAAATTGATGTTAAAATGAAATTTAAATACGTTGCTAAAACTAAAACCGGCGAGCTGCAAACAGGATTTATTGAATCGCAGGACCGCAATTCCGCCACTAGCGCTTTGGTTAGCCACGAGCTGGCAGTTTTAAGCTTAGAATCCGCGGATGTGCCAAAGTGGTACGAACAATTTTTAAATTTATTTAAAAGAGTAAGCAGTACCGACCTGATGGTTTTTACCCGCCAATTCGCCACTTTATTGGATGCTAAAATTTCCTTGGGCGATTCTTTAAAAAATCTTCATCGCCAAACCCGCAATGTTGCCTTAAAAGAAGCGGTATTTGATATTTCGGCGGACATTGAAGCCGGCTTGTCTTTATCGCAGGCCTTGGAGCGGCACTCCGCGATTTTTCCGGACTTCTACGTTAACATGGTGCGTTCGGCGGAAATTACCGGCCGGATGAGCGAAGTTATGATGTTTTTGGCGGATTATCTGGAAAAGACCCAGGCGACTTCCACTAAAGTCCGGAACGCCATGATTTATCCGGTAGTGGTAATTATTTTGCTGGTTGGCGTGATGCTGGTGATGGTAGGTTTTGTTTTTCCTAAGTTAATTCCGGTTTTTGAAGAATCAAACGTGGAATTGCCGTTAATCACTAAAATAATTTTTGCCATTGGAACCTTTATCAGCAATTGGTGGTGGCTGGTTTTGCTGGCTTCTATTGCCGGAGCTTATTTTCTGGTTTCTTACTTAAAAACCAAAGAGGGCAGGGTAGTGTTAGACGAAGTTTTAATGAAATTGCCGGTTTTTGGAACTATGCTTCGGAAGCTGTATATTTCTAGATTTGCCGAACTGACCAGCGTTTTGATAAAAGGCGGAACTCCGATAGCCCAAAGTTTGGGAATTGCCGGCAATACCGTGGGCAGTTTTATTTATCGGGACCAGATTTTAGAAATTGCCGAAGCGGTCCGGCAGGGACAGCTGATGTCCCAGGCGCTGGAAGAACGGCAGGTGTATTTTCCGGTTTTAGTCAGCCAGATGGTTTCCGTGGGCGAAAGCACCGGCAAGCTGGAAGAGTTATTAAGCCGGGTATCAAGCTTTTACACAAGAGAAGTGGATGACTTGGTTAATAATTTGGTAGAATTAATTCAGCCCCTTCTGATGGTAGTAATCGGCGTGGCAGTAGGAATTTTATTTGCTTCAGTATTGCTGCCAATTTTCAGCTTGGTGCAGACTTTCTAATGAACCTATCCCAATAATAATCCTCAAACGCGTTGCTAGTATAAATTGAAAATTTCTAGGCCTGCCGAGGAGCTTGTGGCCATAGCCACAGTGAGGAGGCAGAACAACGAAATTTTCAATTTAGACAGCAACCCCAAGAGGGATACAGCCAATTTTATCCATAACGTCGTTGCTCGTCGAAGATATAGCTTACGCTATAAATCTTCTCCTCGCGTCTAGTTCTGAATAAAATTGGCTAATATCGCGTTATGGGATTATTATTGGGATAGGTTCTATGTTACACTTATTAAAGGTCGGAAATAAGATGTAATACCAATATACGAATTATTCGTATCATTAGTATGAATTAGTATATTAGTATCTCATTATAAATATATGAAAAATAAAAAAGGTTTTACATTAATAGAAATTTTAATCGTTATCTCCATTATCGGGCTTTTGGCCTCGGTAGTGTTGGTGAATTTGGGAGGTTTTAGGGCTAAAGGAAGAGATTCGCGCCGGATTGCGGACTTACGGACTTTGCAAAATACCTTGGAACTTTATTTTGGAGTTAACAATAAGTATCCAAGCGCCATAACGGAATTAATTAGTCCGGAATTGGGAGTTACCAGGTTACCTCAAGATCCAGGCACTACTTTGGATTACTCCTATTGTTATAAAAATGACAGCGGCGGCAATCCAACCAGTTATATTGTAGGCGCTAAGTTGGAGGGTAGAAATGTGGCTTTGGATTCCGATGAAGATGACACCGCTGGCTACACTTGCAGCGCGGCCACGGATTGTTCTGACGCGGCGAATGTCTGGGGTTACTGCATAAAGTTCTAAGGATTTTATGGCCGCGGTATTTCTATTTGTCTTTGGCCTAGTCATAGGAAGCTTTTTAAATGTGCTGGCATTTCGCTACGATCCGGATCAGCCGTTTTTTGGCTTGAAAAGATGGGGCGGCCGTTCTCATTGTTTGTTTTGCTCACAGCAATTGAAGTGGTATGAGCTGATTCCGATCCTCAGTTTTATTATTCAGGAGGGCCGTTGCCTGGTGTGCCGTAAAAAACTTTTTTGGCAATATCCTTTGGTGGAATTGGCCAGCGGGCTTACTTTTTTTCTGCCTTATTATTTTTATAATTCCGCGAACGAAGCCTCTTATTTTATTACCGCGTTTTGGATTCTAATTTTCTTGATTTTTATTTTAATCTGGGCGATTGACGCGCGGATTTCCGTAATTCCGGACGAATTGAATTTCTTTTTAGGGCTGTTGGGAGTCGCTTTATTAGACATGACTAATGCCAGCCGGGTGATTTGGCTTAATCATTTTTGGGCCGCTCTGGCGGGCGCGTTATTCTTCGGAGCGATTATTTATTTCAGCGAGGGGCGGGCAATGGGCGGCGGAGATTTAAAAATGGCGGTGGCGCTCGGTTTAATTTTCGGCTGGCCGAATCTTGTCTATATTTTGGCGGTAGCCTTTGTAGTGGGAGCTTTTTGGGGCCTGACGCTGATGGGATTAAACAAGAAAAATTCCAAAGACGCCGTGCCCTTCGGGCCATTCTTGATTCTCGGTTCGCTGGTGATATTTTTCTTTGGAGACGTTTTGATTTCCGCTTATTGGCGGTTGCTGATCTAGTAGTGTTAAATATCTTAAATAAGAAATAATCTTACCTATACTTATTCTCGCCATGGCGAGAATAAGTATAGGGCAGGATAGTTTAAGCTTGGTCTAAGCTTAAACTAAGTTCTATTCCGGCTTCATTAATAAAGCCGCGCGCTGATTGAGGTTTGGATGTGTATAAACGGAGTGTCTAATTGAACAGCCGGCGCGCCAATAGACAGGGCAATAGTAATCCGATCCGGCAATTCGGCTCCGGCTGGATTTTCCAATAAATTAAATACTAGTTTTTCTACAGTCACATTTTCGGCGGTAATTCTTTCCCCGTCTTTTTCAATGGATTTCAGATTTGTATTCCACGTATAAGTAACATTTTGTTTTTCCCGGCTGCTGTAAAAAGTGACGCTTTCGCCTTCGCCGGCAGTTCCAAGGCCGAAACCAACGTCAAAATCTTTGCCCGTCCTCATTTCTCGTGACATTTGTTCAATCGCTAAAGAGGCATTGCTGTTTGCGGCGATTAGCGCTACGGTTCCGCGCTGAGTCCGCAGGGATTGCACGAATACGCCGGAAATAATTGCCATCAACATGACAAAAAGCGACATCGCCACCAGTAATTCTACAATTGTAAACCCCCTTTGATTTGAATTGGTCATTGTTGCAGATTGAAAAAATGGCTTTCCACTTCGGATTTGGATTGGCCGCCTCCGCGCGTAGACCAGCTGACCCTAGAAACTACCTTAATCTCATCGCCATTATTTAGGGTTGGGTCTATGGATATTATCCTATGAAATTTAGTCGGCTGGCCGTTGCTGTAATTGTAATATTGATCGTCAAATAATAATGGCTGGCTGGCGCTGATAATCGGTTGCAAGCTTAATTCTTGAAAATCGATTTCATAATCGGTCGGATCGGCATCGGGGATGGCATCGGGGCTGTTCCAAGGATGGCTGTCCACTAAATTTTTCACTAACTCAATTCCTTCGGCAGCTAAGTAAGTTCCGACATATTGGTCGGCAATAACGCGGTTCAAGCTAAAAGACCGGGAAACAAATTCAAAAACTCCGAGCAGTCCGACAACGGCTACGGAAATGGCCACCAGGGCCTCTACCATGACCTCTCCTTTTTTATTTTTGCGTAGTGACTTGTCCAGCATTGTTTATTTTAACGGTTATTTCGGCAGTTCCGTCGGCAGTTCCGATTCTAACTAAAGCCTCTTTTTTGGAAGGGTCTTGGTCTAAAAAGGTTTTCGGATCTGGCGGAACAAATACGACATCAGTTAAATCCAGCTGGGTAAACTGTAAATCTGCGGGCAAATCATGAGTTTCCAATTCCTCGCCTGGATCGTAGGATCTGTTGGCCCCCTCGCAATTCGGCGCGGAATCTTTAAAGAGAACAAAATTATTATCGGCAAGATTAAAGTGAATTCCGTAACCGCAAGCCGGAGCTTGTTCGGAAAAAGTCTGGATGGATAAAGATTTGGCGCGCAGAACCGCGCTGACTAAGCCCGCTTGTTCTTTGAATAGCATAATCTGTTTTTCGCCGGTCCGGCTGTAAAGCAATAACAGCGAAGTTAACAGCGCCATAATGCCCAAGGAAACCAATATCTCAATAATCGTGAAGCCGCGAGTCATACTTAGATTATACAACACAGGCGTTCTTTGCTATAATATAAGCGTTATATGAATAAGAATTTTTACGCGTTAGGAGTGTTGCTTTTGACGGGAGTTTGGCTGGCCGGAACCGGTTTTTTCCTGCAAGAGAATGGAATTTCCTTAAATTGGGATTTTTCTCCGAATTATGCCCAACGGCCTTTGCCGGTTCCGGCGCCGGTAGCGTCAGCGGAGAACTTTTTGAGCAATAATCTCTTTGCGTGGATTTTCCTCACGCACTAAGGAGGACTTTGTGTTATAATCTAAATAATGATTAAGGGGTTGCGCATTTTTATTATTTTATCCGGAGCGTTTCTTTTGTCTTCTTCCGCCCTGGCGGGGTCGGGGGTTTATTCAGCTAATATTTTTGACGCCGGATTAAATGTATCTGGCGTTGGGCCGGTTGATTATTCGGATATTTTGAGCGCTCGGCTGGCGGGCTGGAATAATTTATTGCAAAGAGTTAATCCCCAAACCCCGCCTAATTATTGGATTTGGCTTGGCCATATTGCGTCTTATGGTTATGCTGGATGCAGCAGCGCTTCTATCGGCGCTTTGTCGAGCGCTTATGGCAATCAATATGGTTTGGAAGTTTATAAAGATTCGGCAACCGGAAATTGCACGGCGCTTCAATCCAAACCGCTTTCTTCCGGCGCCACCCACTCAATAAATTTAACTAAATCCGGATTGGGAGACGGGACAGTTAGTTCCAATCCAACCGGCATTAGTTGCGGAGCGATTTGTTCCAGCGATTTTACTCATGGCGCCAGCGTTGCGCTTAGCGCGGCTGCGGATGGAGTTTCGCAGTTTGCCGGCTGGGGAGGAAATTTTTGCGCCGCTACCAGCACGCCAAGTAATTGTATGGCGCTGATGGTCAGCGACCGGACGATTACCGCAACTTTCGTTCCGATCGGAACCCCATTAAATACTTTAACCGTTCAAAAAATTGCAGTTGGCAATGCCAATGGCGTGATTACGGATTCCGGACTGGGCCAAGGGTCATTTTTAAATATTAATTGCGGAACTGATTGTTCCGAGTCCTATGTTGCCGGCGCGTCAGTTATTCTTTATGCCTATCCTAATGCCGAATCTAATTTCGGATCTTGGGTTGGCTGTAATAGCGTTTCCGGCAATGCCTGCACGGTAACGATGAGCGCGGCCAAAAATGTCCGGGCTGGTTTTAGTAATAAAAATTTTCCGGTTACGGTTTCTAAGACTGGAGCGGGAACCGGCAGCGTGTCTGGCACCGGAATTAATTGCGGAGCGACTTGTTCCGCGAATCTTTCGGCCGGAAACGGATTTTTGTTTATTGCCAGCCCGGGGGTTAATTCTAAATTTGAAAGTTGGAGCGGCTGCGATTATTCAGCGGGAAATAATTGCTTAATAGATGTATTTTCGGCTAAATCAATTACCGCGAATTTCTCCGCCTCTTATGCGGTCACCGTTACGAAAAGCGGTAATGGCGCGCCTGCGGGCAGCGTTACTTCTACTGGCGGAATAGACTGCGGAATTATTTGTTCGGCTAGTTTTGTTCCGGGAGCTAATGTAGCTTTAACCGCCTCCGTGGGCGATCCTCAATATCAATTTTCCGGCTGGGGAGGCGATTGCGCTTCTTTCGGAACTAATCTAACCTGCAGTTTAAATAACATTTCTTCCGCTAAATCAGTTTCCGCTGTTTTTGATGCTGTTCGCCCGACTTTAACTATTACCAAATCCGGCACCGGAGACGGATCGTTTAGTATTAGCGGCGGTTCACCAATTTGCACCCCCGGTTGCGTTTACGCGTATGGCTCGGTAGTGACAATTTCCGCTACTCCAAACGCCTTTTCTACATTTACCGGCTGGACCGGTGATTGCGCTAGTTTTGGCGCGAACACCACCTGTACTTTAACTATGACTTCTAATAAAAGCGCCTCGGCTATTTTTGACTTGCCGGTTCTGACTTTAAATAAGAGCGGCGCCGGGCAGGGAACGGTTTCGGATGCCCCATTGAAAATTAATTGCGACCCGTCTTGCGTTACTGCTTCCGCTAGTTACAACAAGCAAAGCTCCGTAACTCTGACCGCGGCGCCGGACGCCGATTCCAGCTTTTTTGACTGGTCCGGCTGTGATAATTTTACCCCCACCACCTGCACGATATTAATGAATACCCACCGGACCGTTACAGCCGATTTTTTAGCCACGGACGTTAAATATGATTTAACGGTTTCTAAGTCCGGAGCGGGCGACGGAACAGTTACTTCTTCGGTGGCGGGAATTAATTGCGGCGCCGATTGTTCTGAAAAATATATTGAAAATTCCGATATCGTTCTCCACTCGTCTTCTAATCTTGATTCAGCCTTTGTCGGCTGGACCGGATGCGATAGCGTTAATGGCAATTCCTGCGTAGTTACTATGAGTACCGCGAAAAATATTAGCGCGGAATTTGCCGCGTCGCCGGTGTCCGGAAGTTATTCTTTGAGTGTTTTTAAAGTTCCGGACGGCGGAACAATAGTTTCCAGTGAAAGTTATATTGATTGCGGCGGGACTTGTTCCAAAACCCTAGGCACTGTTTGGAGCACTACACTGACCGTAATGACTAATAATGATTATCAATTTGCCGGATGGACTGGAGATTGCACCAGCACCAGCGGAAGCTCATGCGTAATTAATTTTACCCAATGCCAATAATATGAATATCCGGAATTATAAATTTTTAATACTTTTCTTAATCGGCCTTTGGGGCGCCGGTAATTTGGCCTTTGCGCAAATTACGCCGGACCCTGGTGAGCACGCGGTTAGAGTTTATAAATCCGGCACCGGCAGTGGTTTGGTAACAGACCAGTATTCCCAAATTGACTGCGGGAACGATTGCCAGGGGAATTATATTGGGGCTGCTTCCACCTGGGTTACTTTGGAACCTTTTCCTTCTCCTAACAGCTCTTTTGCCGGTTGGTACGGTTGTGACTCCGTAAATACCATGGTTATATTGCCTGATTTGCCGACTTGCTCAGTTAATACGAGCCCCTTCGTTCCTAGATCAGTTAACGCGATTTTTAACTCTAACACCCCGTGGCATCAAGCTAAATTAACCGTGACTACATCGGGCGATGGCGGGGGATCGGTATTTTCCAATCCCGGATTTATCAGTTGCGGAGCGGTTTGTTCCGATAATTTTTCGAATCCTTCTTATCCTTTATTTACCGCCACTCTTATCAACACCGGTTCCTTAGGGTCATTTACCAATCAGCAGGTAATACATATTGTTGATAGCAGTGGTAGAATCACAGTGGGCGGAAATAGGCTTCAGACCCTCAATTCGGAAGGTGTGACCAATCCTCAGCAAACTATTATTGACATAGCGGACGGATTTATAAACGTATCGCCGACTATTAAATATATTTACGCGCTGGGATATAGGGGGAGTGGAAATATTGCTGAATATCTTTTGGACGTGATTAATCCTTCTGCTCCTCAGGGAGCGCAAGCTAGTGCGCCAGAGGTGGTGAATCGTATTCCGCTCCCCATAGATTCAACTGGAGGGGAAGATTACAGCGTTTACTCTAAAATTGCTCTGGCCGGAAATTTTGTTTATATAACTCGTTGGTCAGGAACTTCGGTCAGCGCGGGTGGCAGTGGAGGCGCTTTATTGATTTTTGATATATCTGATCCGTTGAATCCGGCGCAGGTCGGGTTCATTGCTCCCCGCTTCAGTCCTGGCTATGGAATCGCGGCGATTAATAATCCTTTTATTGGAAATTATGCTTATATGGGACAGCAGCATCAGTTCTCTGTAATTGATGTTTCCAGTCCGGCTAGTCCGGCAGTTGTCGGCACTGTCGGCGGCACCGGCCTATTTAAGGGCGTTTTTAATGAAGTGGCTGAAGCCTTTCCGTATGTTTATGTTTCCAGCGTGAATGCTTCGGATAATTCCAATACGCTTTATATTATAGACGTTAGTAAGCCGAACAGCCCGGCGTTGATTAGCGCGACACCGATTGATTATTTTAACGGCGATTTAAGGCCGGCCGTCGGAGGAAAGCTTCTTTTTATCGGTTCCACGGTTTATGATGTTTCTGATCCGTTTCATCCCAGAAAAATCGGCCAAGGGCCGGGAGGCGTTCAATATGGGGGCGATACTTCTTTTCAAGTTGGAAGTTTGAATGAAGGCAATGATTATGTTGTAACCGGAACCAACGCTACGGGATTCGGCATCTACTCGATTAAAAGAACTTTTGTTACGGGTACTGGTTGGGTTCCCACTTATGACCTTTTATCTTTTGCTCCCGGATTGGGAATTTATCCTAACCCGACTGTTAGTTTATCCGGAGAGCCGGAAGACGATTCGATTTTGGGCGCTTGGTCCGGAGATGTTCCGGGAACTTGCGCCAACAACGCGTCGTGTTTAGTAACTGCTGTTTTGGGCGCGGAAACTAACGCAGATGCCAGATTTGATGCCGCCGCGGCGCTCGCGCCTACTTCGGCAACTTTAACCGTTACTAAATCCGGAAATGGATCCGGCCATGTATCTGATTCGGCTTTGGATTCTTCTTCGTTAGGCGGCGCTTCTTTGGGCGGCGGATCATTGGGTTTTGTTTCCGGGGGAATTGATTGCGGCGGGGATTGCGATGAAACTTACCCAACGGACACCAGCGTAATTCTTTTGGCAACGCCAAGCGCCGGATCGGATTTTGTAAAATGGAATGGCTGTGTAATCGGTGCGGTAATGAAAGATGACGGAGCGCTTTGGAATCCGGCTACTTTGGCGGCTAAACAATCTAACGGCGCTAATGCTTGGGACGGAAGAAATTACAGCGCCTTGGCTTTCCAAAACAAGCTTTGGGTTTTAGGAGGCGGGAGCACCTTAGGCCAAGTATGGTATTCGGCTGACAACGGCATTACTTGGGCGCAGTATACTCGGGCCTTTATCGCTCCGTCGTCGTGGGCTCCGTGGTGGTCAACTAAATTCGGATTCTCGGCGTTGAGCTACGGAACCAAGATGTGGGTTTTGGGCGGAACGGAGGGCGGTAGTTCTTATACTAATGAAGTTTGGAGTTCTTTTGACGGCCAAAATTGGAGTCAGGGGCTGAATGCCGATTGGTCTCCGCGGGTTAACTTTGCCGCAACCAGATTTAACGGCTCTATGTGGGTATTGGGCGGAAATGCTAAAGAAAATAATAGTTTTGTAAATAAAAATGATGTCTGGTCTTCGGTTGGCAGTTCCGGATATTGGAGTCCTGTAAATGTATCTGCCGCTTGGTCTGCCCGACAAGGCCATGCCGCAGTCGCTTTTAATGGCCAATTATGGGTTTTAGGCGGATTGGACGCGGGCGGTTATAAGAATGACGTTTGGTCATCTTCCAACGGAACTGATTGGATTCAAAAAAATTCTTCGGCGCCTTGGCCGGCTCGGGCTTTTCATAAAGTTTTGGTTTTTGATAATAAACTTTGGGTGATGGGCGGTTCGGGCTCTTTTCAGCCGGCCGATTTTAAAAATGATGTGTGGTATTCCGTGGACGGCGTTAATTGGATTCAGTCGGGATTGGCGGATTGGCCGGCTCGGTTTGATTTTGGCGCTACGGTTTTCAATAATAAAATGTGGATTTTGGGCGGAACGGTCGGGTCCAATTTATATGTAAATGACGTTTGGTATTCGGCGGCGCATTAAAATATGGAAAACTGGAAACAAAAAATTTATTTATTGTTGGCGTTGGCGGGAATTGGATTTATCGCGGGAACCGTTTTTGCCGCGGATGCCGGGGTTCGCTGGTTTCAAACCGATCCGGTCGCCGGGGCAATCTGGACTGCCAGAAACGGACACTCGGCTCTGGTTTTTAACAACAAAATGTGGATTTTAGGAGGAACTCTCTCGCCGGGTTATAAAAATGATGTTTGGCTTTCTTTTAATGGCATCAATTGGGTTCAACGGACTCCGTCCGCCGCGTGGCAGGCCAGGACCGAACACGCGTCCCTAGTCTTTAATAATAAAATGTGGGTTTTGGGAGGATCTATCTCGACGGGTTTTAAAAATGATGTTTGGTCTTCCGCGGATGGATTTACTTGGAATTCAGAAACTGCCGCGGCCGCCTGGCCGGCAAGAGATCGCCACGCGTCCCTAGTTTTTAATAATAAAATGTGGATTTTAGGAGGATCTACCTCGGCGGGTTCGAAAAATGACGTTTGGTCTTCCGTGGACGGAATTACTTGGACGCAAGAAACTGCTTCCGCCGGCTGGTCTCCGCGTTTCGACTTAGTAGCTCTCGTTTTTAATAACAAGATGTGGGTTTTAGGCGGCAGTGGTTCTCTGAATGATGCTTGGTCTTCTTCAGATGGAGTTACGTGGACCAGGGTCAGTCCGGCAATTGGCGCTGATTGGCCGGGGCGGTCCGGGCATACCGGAGTGGTTTATGACGGAAAAATGTGGATTTTTGGCGGACAAAGAGCAAATACCATTTTTAATGATGCTTGGTATTCCGTGGACGGAATAAGTTGGTCTCAGGCGTTATTAGCGGCTGATTCTCAATGGGGCGCCCGATGGAATCACGCTTCTTTAGTCTTTAATAATAAAATGTGGATTTTGGGCGGTTCTGGCGGCCCTAATAAAAATGATATTTGGCATTCCCAGCAGGATAATCTTCCGGTGGAAGCGTGCGTGATTACCAGTGATAGAAATCGGACTGTTGACGCGGAATTTAAAGGCCAGCTTTATACGGTTACGGTGGTTAGCATTAATCAGGACGGAGCCGGAAAAGGCGCGGTTAGTTCCACGGATAATAAAATCAGCGATTGCCAAACGATTTGTTCCGCCGAAAATTATGCTTACAATTCCAGTGTTGCTTTAAACGCCATGGCCGCCGACGGTTCGGAATTTGACCATTGGGAAGGGCCAAGCCCTTGCGATAACAGCGCCGAATTGAGCTGTTCTTTGACTTTAACCGGCGATGTAACTGTTTACGCGGTATTTAAATCGTTGATGGCCGCTTGCGTGGTGGAAAAATCAGTTACCGCGAACTTTGCCACTTCTTTTCCGACTTGTACGCTGACGATTGCTCCGCAAGGAACAAATGCCAGTCAGGCAATTATTTCTTGGACCACCACTAATAATCCGACTAGCGCTGTTATAGATGATGGCGTTGGTGCGCCAGTAGCGGTGACTATCCCGCCGGCCAGCGGTAGCATGACGATTACTCCGCCTGGCAACACTACTTATATTATGACCGTCACGAATAACGCCGGCAGCCGCACTTGCAGCGCTCAGGCTTCAGCGGCGCCCGGAAGATTTCAATTTAAAGATATTCGCGAAATTCTCCCGTTTTAGTTAGAAGGTTTTAACTCGAAGTCGAAGCAACATCTCTTTAAGGGAACATCCCGCAGGCGTATTTTGCTTGGACCACAAAATACGCCGAGGGCGAAGAAAATCCGGCCGCTGGAGCCGGATTATTCTGTTTCCCAAAAAAGAGATGTTGCTAAGATCCTTGACGGGGATTTTTTAATGCCATAAAATATACTGGCGTTCTTTAACAAAGCAACAAGGTAGCCTTAAATCCGCTAATAGCGGATTGGGCAAGGGAGACGAAAATGCGAAAGATGATTTGTTCGGGCTTGATGGCCACGGCGTTAGTGGTTTTGTCGGCAGTTCCGGTTTTGGCTAATGACGACGAAGAAGTTTTGTTGGACAGCGAAGATACTTCCAGCACCGAATATACCGGAGTCAGAGAAATGTCTCTGGGCGCCCGGCTGTTTCCTTACGCGCCTTTGCGCGGCGGCATGGATTTCTTGTGGCGTCCCAAGTGGGGAATTTGCGCGGCCCAGATTGAAAACATCAATTATACCGCGGAAGTAAATGGCCAGCCGATTCATTGTACCGGCGCTGAACTTCATTTCGGCGGCGGCATCTGGTCCAATATGGAAAAAACTAATTGGTGGGGCTATCATATTTATTTCAGCATGGTTTGGCCGCTAACGTGGGTTAGGAACGTTCAGGGTTCGACTAGATTTGCTTTTGGTAATGGAAAATCTTTGGGCCTCGGATTGGATTTTTATCCGCGCATTTGGCGGGGTGGAACGATTGTTAGAGGAGATAAATTTGTCAGTTATTTCGCGGACGTTCAAGCGGCTTCCCGGTTATTGATAGTAGACTGGGGAGGTCAGCACAGCGACCGATTCTCATCTTCTATGTTTAAAAATATCACTTTCCAGGTCGGAGCCAGATACTGGTTTTAAACTTTAAATAAGCCCCCCGACCCCCATCCTAATGGGGGCTTTGCTTTTTTAGAAGAATAATGTTATTTTATTAACAGTTTTCAGAACTTTAAAAACTCAAGGAGATAAAAATGAAAACGACAGCGCTGGCGTTGATTTTGCTGGCCGGATCTGCCGGGGCAACAATTGGAACTAATTCCGGATTAACCGCGCTTTATATTTCTGGCAGTGAAATTTACGTCACGAGCGCTTCGACCAATACCGTAAAAATCTTCCGTTTTTCTCCGCCGTCAACTTTAGCGCAGGTCGGGATTCCTGCCTCCACGGATCAGGAACCGGTCTTTATTTCGGTTCCAAACCCCTATGCTTATGTTTTGAATCGGGGAGCCAAGACATTGCAGACCTTTATCGCGGACGATAATTTCTTATTGCCATTAGGATCGGTTCCGGTCGGATTTAATCCGACTTCGGCCGTGGTTCGGATACCGCATATTCTTATTACTAATTCCGGATCTAATTCTTTGCAGGCGCTGGATGTTTCCTGCAATTCCCGCCCGGTAACTATCGGGCGAATTTCTACCGGTTCGGTTCCGACATCGTTATACGCGGAGGGAAAATATGCTTTTGTGACTTGTTCCGGAGAAGATCTGTATCAGATTTTTAATATCGGCAAATTGCGGTGGGGAATATCATTAACCGGATCAATTAAGACCGATGAGGGTCCGGTGGCAAGTTATGTGGCGGGTCCGAATGCTTTCGTCATTAATACGATTGCCAATACTCTGCAGGCGTTCAATGTTTCTGATCCGGTGAAGCCCGCGGAATTAGGCTGGGTTCGCACTAGCGTGGGCCCGATTGCGATTACTGGCAGCGGAAACTTATTATTTGTCGCTTGCCGGTTTTCCAATACTTTGGAAATTTTTGACGCGTCTAATCCCGCGAAAATGGTTTTGCTTCACGGGATTGGCGTGGATTACGGCCCAACGGCAGTAGCGGTCAATGGCCCCTATGCCTTTGTGGCTTCCCACAAAATGCTCCAAGTGTTTGACGTTTCCGATCCGCTTCGCAAACCGCCGGTTCTGGTCGCTTCCATTACAGTGAATTAAAGTTTATTCCCCCTAGACTGCGGTCAGGGGGAATTTTTATTAGGATAGGTTCTTGGTATAATTTAAGTAATGAGAAATGAACGCGGGCAGGTAATGCTCTTAACTGTTTTGCTTTTATCTGGAACTATTTTAAGCGCCACTACCATTGCCGGCTTATTAATGCTTTATCAAATCCGCCAAGCAACGGATATCGCCAATTCTACCAAAGCTATTTATGCCGCGGACACGGGGATAGAAAGGCGGGTATATGATATTTTTCTGGATCCGGACGGCCTTTGCAGTTTAAGCGAGCCATCGTTAGACGGCACTTTAGACAATGGCGCCGCTTTTCAAGTAGCTTGTGATAAGCAAACTCAGACCAACGCTGATGGCAGCAAAACGGAGACTATCACTATCAGATCTACCGGCAATGCCAATAAAAATTATCGAGCGCTGGAGACGGTTTTGGCTAGAGATATTCCACCTCCGCCGCCTCCACTGGCGCCTTAATCGCGGGCTATTAACTCATAATTTTTAACTAATGATTAAACAGCAGGCCAAAGAACGCATTGAAAAATTAAAAAAGGAAATTGAAAAATACCGGCACGCTTATCATGTTTTAGACAGGTCTTTGATTTCCGATGAAGCGCTGGACTCCTTGAAAAAGGAGCTTTTTGATTTGGAACAGCAGTTCCCCGATTTAATTACTTCGGATTCTCCGACGCAGAGAGTCGGGGGCCAGCCGTTAAAGGAGTTTAAGAAAGTTAAGCACGAACGGCCAATGCTTTCTTTCAATGACGCTTTTTCTAAAGAGGACATGGAAGATTGGTTGACGCGGATTGAAAATTATCTGGGGCGGAAAATAAAATCCACTGAAAAAACTTTTTATTGCGAGCTAAAAATAGACGGACTGGCGATTGAACTGGAGTATGAGAATGGAATTTTTGTCCGCGGTTCTACGCGCGGCGACGGATTAATTGGCGAAGATATCACGCAGAACTTGAAAACCGTAGAGGCCATCCCGCTTAAATTAGAAATTAGAAATTCGAAATTAGAAATTCCCTCACGACTGGTCGTGAGGGGAGAGGTCTTTATGACCAGGAAAGAATTCGCCCGGATTAACAAAGAAAATGAAAAAAGAGGAGAAAAGGTTTTTGCCAATCCCCGAAATATGGCGGCGGGTTCGGTCCGCCAGCTGGATCCCAAAGTGACGGCTAGCCGGAAATTGGACTCATTTGCCTATGATGTAGTGGGCGGCGATTTCCAATACCATGAAGACGAGCATGAATATTTGAAACAGCTGGGATTTAAAATTAATCCCCACAACAAGCACGTTCAGGGGATGGAAGATGTTTTTGAATTTTGGGAATATTGGCCTCAGCGGCGGGAAAAGTTAAATTATGAAATTGACGGCGTGGTGATAATGGTAAATTTAAATAAAGAGTGGGAAGACGCGGGAATAATCGGAAAAGCCCCGCGAGCAGGGATTGCTTTCAAGTTTTCGCCTAAAGAAGCCACTACGGTTATTGAAGATATTAAGGTCCAAATCGGCCGAACTGGCACTTTAACGCCAGTGGCGATTTTGAAAGCCGTCCAAGTTGGCGGGATAACTATTACTCATGCCACTTTGCATAATTTAGACGAAATTCAGCGCTTGGGCGCGCGCATTGGCGATACGGTAATCGTTAGCCGCGCCGGTGATGTTATTCCGAAAATTACCAAGGTGCTAAAGGAGCTTCGCCCGCGCGGAGCTAAAGAGTTTGAAATGCCGAAGAAGTGCCCGGCGGACGGCTCTCCGGTTGTCAGGGAGGGGGTATTTTACCGTTGCGGCAACAAGGATTGCGGCGGACAGCTAAAGGAACGGCTGTATCATTTTGTTTCCAAAGGAGCTTTTAATTTGGATGGTTTAGGCCCGAAAATTATTGACCGGCTTTTGGACGAGGGTTTGATTTCGGACGCTGCCGATATTTTTACTGTTAAAGAAGGCGACATTGCCGTTTTGGAAAGGTTTGGCGAAAAATCCGCTCAGAATGTAATTCGGGAAGTCAGCGAGAAGAAGAAAGTCAGCTTGTCCCGGTTTATTTATAGTTTGGGAATTTTGCACGTGGGCGAGGAAACGTCGCGATTGCTTGCCGAGCAAGCAATCGCAAAAATCAAAAATCAAAAATCAAAAATCAAAATTACGGATTTACTGGATTATTTTGAAAATGTCTCTTTGGAAGATTTACAGAAGATTCCTGATGTCGGGCCGGCCGTGGCGCGAAGTATTTATAAATATTTTCAAGATAAAAAGCACCAGGACTTAATTAAAAAATTTGACCAAGTTGGCATTGAATTAACCACCGAAGGACTAAAAGCTAAAAGCTCAAAGCTAAAAGCCCTAACATTCGTTTTAACCGGCAGTTTAAAGTCCATGAGCCGGGATCAGGCGAAAGAAAAAGTCCGCCAGCTGGGCGGAGAAATCAGCGAATCGGTTTCCAAGCAAACTTCGTATGTAGTAGTTGGGGCGGATCCCGGTTCTAAATATAAGAAGGCCAATAAATTAGGAGTAAAAATTTTGGATGAAAGGGAATTTTTGAAGCTAGTTGACTAAAATCTTAATTTATGTTAAGATAGACGCAGTTTGAACTTTGTCAAAAAGGAGGTGCCTCATGGGCAAGTTGTCCGACCAGGAGCTCGGAAAAATTAGCCGGCGTTTGACGGAGGTCCTCCTCCGTACAGATAAAGGCCTTTTGAATCCGGAATCGGTCATGATTGGCTTGCAGTTTATTTTGAATGGGCAAGTGAAGCCGGGGATTTACCAGGACGAAGATAGTGGCAATATGTTTACCATCCGGGTTAATCACGACCTATCTTTGAAAGAAATGATTAAGCTGGGAGAGTACCAGAAAATTTCCCTGAACCTGTCAGAATTAGCAGTCCGAGCTTTAACTCAAGGTTATAGCGGTGAAGAAGAAGTGCGCATTCAGCTTTTCCATTTTGGACGGACAATGACTTCGGCTCAGGTTCTGGAAGAGTTGCAAAAGAGCGGCTGCCGGCCGGCTACGATGGTTGAGTTATTGGCAATTGGCGCCCAGCATCCATTGCGGCAAAAACAGTACCGGATTGCTACGATTGACACCCTGGTTAAGGTCCGAGTTCTTGATGATCTGGAATTGAGCGAAGCTGGAGACGCGGAGGTTAGCCATACCGAGGCCACGGCTAATATACCCGGAGTTTGCTTGTTTACCTCTAAGACTACGGGAGAACGGATTCTCGCGGAGTTTAGCGGATTTTTGCAATGGGCTGGAGACTTCCGGTTTCCCGCCGTCCACCTATAAGTCTATTAAGACTCTCATCCCACCAAACGGTGGGATTTTTTATTTTCTGGAAAAAGGATTTCTATTGTATTATTAATATAGAATTATATGGCCGAATTAAGCAAAAAAACTTTGGAGCATTTGGCGGAGTTGGCCCGGATTAATTTGAATGAGGAGGCCGCCCAAAAGGGCGAGCCTCGCCCTGGCGAAGCCGGGCGGGAAAAACTGTTAAATGATTTGCAGATGATTTTGGGGCATTTTGGGGAGTTGCAGGCTTTGGATACTTCAAGCGTCCAGCCAATGACCGGCGGAACTAATTTGGAAAATGTTTTGCGGAATGACGAAAATGCCACCCAAGACACCGGTAAGGGGCTGGACGCTTTCCCGGAAAATAAAGACGGCTATTTAAAAGTACCGCCCGTATTTTAAGTAATGAGATACTAATATACTAATATACTAATTCATGCGAATGATACTAATAAAATGCGAATATAAAAGCATTAGTATGCTATTCGTATCATTAGTACCATTTGTATATTAGTATCATATTTTTATGCATTTACATGACTTAACTATAAAAAAATTCCACGAAGGTTTGGTGAATAAAGAATTTTCCGCGCATGAAATGGCGCAGGAAGTTTTTGATTTAATTAAAGCGGAGGATGGAAAAATTCACGCGTATTTAAGTTTGAATGAGCGAATGGCGTTACGGCAAGCGGAAGAAGCCGATTTAAAAATTGCCAAAAATGAGCCGGTGGGTTTTTTAACCGGCGCGCTTATGGCGATTAAAGATAATATTTTAATTGAGGGACTGCCGTGCACTTCGGCCTCTAAAATTTTAGAAAATTATACTGCCAGCTATGACGCAACGGTGATTAAGAAATTAAAATCCAGCGGCGCCGTATTTTTAGGTAAAACTAATATGGATGAATTCGCCATGGGTTCGTCTACGGAAAATTCCGCATTTGGGCCAACCAAGAATCCCCATGATTTGACTAGAGTTCCGGGGGGATCGTCCGGCGGTTCAGCAGCGGCAGTGGCCAGTCATATGGCTGTGGCGGCGCTGGGTTCGGACACCGGCGGTTCTATCCGCCAGCCTGCGGCCTTTTGCGGAGTTGTCGGCCTAAAGCCTACCTATGGCGCGGTTTCCCGTTATGGAGTGACGGCGATGGCTTCCAGCTTGGATCAGATCGGACCCTTTACGAAAACCGTGGAAGACGCGGCGATTTTATTTAATGAAATAAAAGGAGTGGATGCCATGGATTCCACAAGTTCGCCACAAGCTAGCGAGATTAAAGAAGAAGATTTATTAAAACCCAAGCTGGAAGATATTCGAAAATTGCGGATAGGCATTCCGAAAGAATATTTCGTGGAAGGGCTTTCCGCGGAAATTGGCAGCGCCGTAGAAAAAGCCATTCAAGATATTAAAAGCTTGAAAGTAGAAATCAAAGAAATCAGCCTGCCTCACACGAAATACGCGCTTTCTTGTTATTATATTATTATGCCGGCGGAAGTGAGTTCCAACCTGGAACGATTTGAGGGGATTCGCTATGGCAGCCGCCAATCGGCGGAAAAATTGATAGATTTATATAAGAAAAATCGGGAAGCCGGATTCGGAGATGAATCCAAGCGCAGAATTTTATTAGGAACTTTCGTTCTGTCTTCCGGCTACTATGACGCTTATTATGCCAAGGCTCAAAAAGTCAGGCGATTAATTGCCCAAGACTTTGACCAGGTATTTAAGGAAGTAGATTTGGTGCTGACGCCGGTTACGCCGACTCTGCCGTTTAAGTTCGGAGAAAAAACCGATAATCCATTGGAAATGTATCTTTCCGACGCGTTTACTATTCCGGTGAACTTAGCCGGTTTGCCGGCGATGTCTTTGCCGGTTAATCAAACTAAAAAAGATAAATTGCCAGTCGGCTTTCAGCTGATTGGCCGGCATTTTAAAGAGGCGGATATTTTAGGATTAGGGCAGTATTACGAAAAATTATCCCGTTAGAAGCCGCGATCGCTTTAATTAATAATATTATTTCCATTTATTATGCATGGTCGTTATTATAAAAATATATTACGTAGAATCGCTTTGATCGCGATCTGCTTCTAACGGGATGGCAAAACCACCAGAAACAAGCCCTCCTCCTTCCGGATTAGATTTTATAATCTTAATTTTTCTTTTCATGGCGATCTTGCCTATGATCGGAGGATTTTTGGTTTATTTAGGCGATCCGAGCGGCTTACTGACCCGGATAAAAGAATTTTTGGCTCCCTACCTGCTTAATAATTTATGGTGGATGAAAATTGTATCGGTTTTAATATCCGGATTATTCGTCTGGGGAATAGCCCATATTTTATCTAAATTGAATTACGTGAATCTGCGAACCGAACAATTTTTAAATATTTTGGGCAGTTCGGGATTAAGTCGGCGCCGGTCTTTGCGCGCCTGGAGGCAGATTCAAGCGAGATTGGCGGTTGAAGATCCCCAGCAATGGAAAATAGCTATTTTAGAAGCGGATGAGATTTTAAACGAAGTTCTAAAATTATCGGGTTATTTGGGAAAAATGGAGGATAAGCTGGATTTAATTACTCCAGCGCAGTTGGCCAGCATTGAAGACATTAAAATAGCGCATCGGATTCGTAATCAGATTTCCGGCAGCCCGGCCTTTGAATTATCGCGGGAAGTCGCCGAAAGAACCGCTCATATTTACAGAAGGGCGTTTGTGGAAACGAATTTAATCCCTCACTCTTGAAGCGCTGCGATTTCTGAACGCTTGTTGTAATATACTGTTTTTTATCCCCCAGACTTTATTTACGGATATTTAATGCCCCATAGAGAAATCAACTAGGCGTTTCGGCGCTTCAAAAGTGAGGGATAAAAAACTCCGCAATCAGCAGAGTTAGTTGTTATTTATTTCTTGGTTACGGCGATCCGAATTTCATTAATAATTAGATAGGTCATAGCGCCGATAAGGCCGGTTAGAAGCCCCTGGCCCAGCTGATTGATGTAAGGATTGCGTTCGCTGCCGGTATTGTTTCTGTGAGTCAGCAGGTAGCTTTGGAGCACGCCCTTTTTATTAAAGGTTAATTCCAAATTATAAGTTATAGTATTCTCGGTTTTTTCGGAATAAGTAAAGCGGCTTTTGGACTTTATGATGCTTCGGGAGAATTTATAGACCCATTTTTCGGAATCTTTATTGGCATGGATTTCAGGATTGCCGGCGATGATTTTTCGGAGTTCTGGCTGGGCCGGCCGGCCGATATTTTTATCCAAGAGAGCCGTGAGTTCGTTTAATTGGTTTTCGGGATAAAATTGGGCGCCGGAAGTTTTTACCGATGCGCAGCTGGACTGGAGAATTAGCAAGAAACTAAGCAGGAGGCGGACGGGATATTTCACGGCTATCTCCTTTGTCTTTTAAGGTACGAGAGTATTATCGTTGATTTTCCGCCGTTGTCAATGTATTATGGATTAGGATTTGAGTATCAAGGCCAATGCGGTGGTAGCTTAGCTGGCTAAAGCGCCTCCCTGTCACGGAGGAGATCGCGGGTTCGAGTCCCGTCCACCGCGCCATGTTAAAATTGCTGCTTCGGCAGCAATTTTAGTTTTACATAAGGACTCGAACCGATGGCCGAAATCACGAAGTGATGAGGTCTCGACCGAAGGGAGAGGCGAGTCCCGTCCACCGCGCATTAGTTTTTCTTAACGAAGAATGAGTTTAGAAAAAATTATGCCCCGCCTTGGCGGGGCAACTATGTTATATACTTAGCTTATGAATTGGTTTCTTATCGCCTTATCGGCTCCGGCGCTCTGGGCGGCCTCCAGCCATATTGACAAGTATTTGCTGGAAAAGTATTTCAAGCATCAGGGCATCGGCGCCTTGCTTATTTTTTCCGGACTGATCTATCTTTTTATTTTGCCGGTATTTTTGCTGATTCAGCCAAGAGTATTAGAGATATCAGCTTTTCAAGCGGGAATTCTGGTGGCTGGCGGCATTCTGGAAGTCTTCGGCTTTTTAATTTATTTATACGCCATTGAAAAGGATGAGGCGTCGGTAGTTATCCCGATTTTTCAGGTGATGCCGGTAATTTCTTATATTTTCGGATATTTTATATTGGGCGAAACTTTGACTGAAAAACAAATCTGGGGGTCATTATTGGTTATCTTGGGGGCAATTATTATTTCTTTAGATCTGACTCGGATAAAAACCAGTTTTAAAACTAAGGTATTTTTCTTAATTTTATTAGCCTCACTCATTTTTTCCCTAGACGGCGCTATTTTTAAGTTTGTCGCCATTGAGGAGGATTTCTGGGTTTCTAATTTCTGGGCCTCAACCGGAGACAGCATTATGGGCCTGGCCTTTTTTGCTTTTGTCGGGAATTACCGCCGGCAGTTTCTGAATCTTTTTCGCACTAATGCCGCTAAAGTTATCGGTATTAATGTTTCTAACGAGCTTATAACTTTAGGAAGTGGGCTATTATTCCGGTATGCTATTTTGCTGGCGCCGCTGGCTTTGGTGCAAACCGTTAATGGATTCCAACCGTTTTTTGTATTTTTGTTCGGCATTATTTTGACTTTGTTTTTCCCTAAATTAGGCCGGGAAACTTTATCCCAAAAAATCATCTCTCAAAAATTAATCGCTATTGTAATAATGTTTATCGGCACTTATATTATCAATCAGTAGAGGACACCGGGTTGACCATTTAAAAAATTATGGTAATATTCAACGCGGTAGTTTGATAGTTAGCGGGGATTAAAGGGGGATGGAATGGTGTATGTAAATCTGGGCTTTCTGGTCGGTGGCGTTGCCATCGGAGCAATAGGGAATTTTTTGGAGGGGGCTCTTGGATTGGTTATCCGAGTGTGCGGAGGTTTAATTATGGGCATTGCTACTTTGAATCTGGCGGGAGGCCGGTGATGCGCCACCTAGATTCGGATGATCCGCATAGCCAGGATAAAGATTGGGCAGTCATTCAAGAAGCTCGGACTTTAGCCGAACAGCGTTCAGAATCCGAAATTTTTCGGATGCAAAAACGGCGCGCCAAGATTCTTCTTGGAAACGAACAGCCGGAAGGTTTTACCGCGCCCACCTCGTTTTATCTTTTTTGGTGCCATTATTGCGAACATTGGGCCAAAGATTATCCGCACGGTTTTGAATCCAGCCAGCGCCTGAATTGCCATTTTTGCGGAGAATCGCATAAGCTGACTTCCTGGCGGGTGAGTTTTTGGATGACCGTTGGAACTTTACGGTTTGGCGTTGCAACTTTGGCGCATCGCTGGTTCGGATTGAATTTGATTAAAAATTCCACTCCGGAGGAATATTTGAATGACGAGGTAAAAGTTAGCGGTATTTGTGAAAAATGCGAGAGACCCTTTGAAAGATTAATGATGGGCTGCCAATTGAATGAGTACATCCGCCATTGCCAGGATTGCCGGCCGCTGCCTCCATCTTCTAATTAATTAAAAACCCCGATTTTATCGGGGTCATTTTTTTCTATAATATAGGTTAGAAATTAGTTGGTCGCGGGAGCGGAGCTAAAACTCTCCCGATTCTTACTGCGGCTTCCGGTAGGTCTTGCCAAGTTATTTCGGCGACGGATCTGGTTTTGCCATTGGCATGAATTATTTTTCCATCGCCAACGTACATGGCAACGTGGCCGATATAAATCCGATTTGGCTCGTCGGGAAACAGTGAATCGTCATAATGGCCTTTGCCGCCTTGGAAAAATAATAGATCGCCAACTTTGCAAGTTCCAGTGACCTTTTGAATGCTAGCGGCTTGCGCGATTCCGCTTCTTGGTAACTCCAGGCCGAATTGCCTATATAGGTATTGAGTCCAGGAAGAGCAATCAAAAGCCTCCGGAGCGTCTTCGGGCTTGGCGCCAAATTTATAAGGCGTTCCCAAAGTTGATCTTGCTAGAGCTACTAATTTTTCTCGGATGTCCGTATAGCCAGACCATTCGTAGGACTCGGGATCTTGCACGTTAACCTCCGGTGTTTTAAAAAAACTAACAAGATTTTAGCACTAAAAACTGTTAAAGTCAAATTTCTAATTAATTTTTTATTTGAAAAATAAATTCTCGGCTGTTATCAAATCGCTTTTCAAATTTAGGATTTAAATCCAAATATTGGTAAAGCAGGGGATTGCGCTGTTTTTCCACAAAGATATATTGGGCGCCGAAATCCTTTATTAAAACGTCGTCTACATTTTCCTGATTTTGGGTGGTGCAAATTGGTTCGGCGCAGGTAAGCCCCCAAAAATCATCTTTAGAAATATGATGGAATTTCCAATAGAGCCCAGCGTCATAATCATATTGGAAAATAGGATCCATCCCGCCGACATAATAATTTTCTTGATTCCAGAAAAAGAGCGCGGAAAAATTGTCCCAGTGCGTATTGAAAACTAGGTCTTTTGGATTAGTATTGTCCCGTAGCCAGACTGCCGCATCTTGAAATTTATCCGGCGTTACCGCGCGATTGGCTAAATTAAAGCCATTTTGATAAACACTGTATGGAAAAATAATTAAAAACACGGTTAGCAGGGCCATAGAAGCGGCGTTTTTAAAATAAGACTTTTGCGA
Organism: bacterium; assembly: GCA_030700025.1. GTDB lineage: Bacteria > Patescibacteriota > Minisyncoccia > UBA6257 > 02-FULL-45-10c > JAUYKI01. Next base: position 69,695 of record JAUYKI010000017.1, read on the forward strand.
GATTAAATAGGTATAAACCGCGGCGATAAATAAAACTCCGAATGCCACCCATAAAATATAGGCGCGGCGGGCAATGAATAAGCTCATTAGGGCAAAACCCAGGGAAAGCGCGCCGCTGGACCACAAAACAATCTGTTCGCGGACAGTAATTTTAGAAAAATAAAATTGGCGCCGGTATAAAGTCCAGGCGAAGATGACAATGGCCGGAAGCCAAATTATTAAGAATAAGGCGGAAGATTGCGTAAGCGCCCCCAAGCTTAGGGGAAACAATTCTTGCCCGAATAATAGCGGCAAATTATCCTGTTTTTCTAATAAAAGCTTTACCACCTGGACATAGGTCAGCTGGGCAATTTCCCAGAAATTAGGCCGTAAAATCCAGCCGAGAAGCGCCCCGCCCAAGGCGCCTAAATAGCCAGGCCAATTAATTTGTTTATAGATCGCTTGGGCGATAAATATTGTCAGGGCGATTAGCGGGATTATCCAGAAAAAACTGATGTGGAAAAAAATAATTCCCGCGCTAAGCAAAGCCGTCAGCCGCCAGGAGCCGTTAATGATTGCCGAAAACAGCAGAAGGCTGAGCGCTAAAGAAAGAATGTGGGGGCGGACCATTAATAACTGAAAAAGAGAATTAGGCACGGCGAGCAGGAATAAAAACGGCCAAAAATATTTTAAGGAGAATTTTTCTCGGACAGCGACGCGGGCATAAGCCAGGAGAAGTAGGGAAGTAAGGGCTAATCCGGCAAGCTTAATTCCGGTATTTAAATCGCCGAAAGAAAAAGGAATTAAAAACAGATGGAAGCCGTACCATAAATCCGCCCCATAAGTCCGGATAGAAGAAAAATAAGTCCAGGGAAACTCGGTATTAAAAAGCGATTGGGTTTGATAAAGCCAGGCGTGGCGGATATGGTAAAAAGCGTCCGGGTCGGGAATATTCTGAGAGCTGAAGTGGAAAAATGCGGAAGTGGCAATTACAATTCCGATAAAGACAAGAGTGTGTTTCTTGGTTACATTGTATATCATCAAAGTATGCGTATTCTATCCATTATTATACCCGTTTTTAATGAGGAGCAAACAATAGAATCTATTCTTCGGCGGGTGGAACAAATCAATTTAGATAACATCCGGAAAGAGGTGATTGTGGTTGATGACGGGTCCGCGGATAAAACTAGAACCCTACTTAAGGGCTGGGAATCAAAATTTACAGTTTTGTATCACGAACGCAATCAAGGCAAGGGATCCGCAATTAAAACCGCTCTGTCTCTGGCGCATGGAGATTATACTATTATTCAGGACGCGGATTTAGAATATGACCCGAAAGACTGGCCCCAGCTTTTAAGGGCAATAGAAGAAGAAAAAGTAGCGGCGGTATATGGATCGCGGAATTTGGGCCCGGCCAAGCGGGGATATTTCTTTTTTTATTGGGGGGGCCGGCTGCTTACTCGTTTAATGAATTTTTGGTTTAGGTCGCAGCTCACCGATATTAATACCGGTTACAAGCTTTTTCGGACTGATATTTTAAAATCTTTAAATTTGCAGAGCCGGGGCTTTGAATTTTGCGAGGAAGTAACCGCGAAGCTGTTAAAGCGAAAATACGCGATTAAAGAAATTCCGATCGGCTATTCCCCCCGGACTTTTACCGAGGGCAAAAAAATAACGTCCTGGGACGGTTTAGTTGGCATTTGGACGATTCTTAAAAATATTATTTAACCTTGTTGGGCGCTTGCCCCGCTTGTCCTGAGTTGTATCGAAGGGAGCTTTATTGAAGGAGTGCCTGCCCTGAGTTTATCGAAGGGTGCCTGTGGGAAGGATCGAACTTCCGACCAATGCCTTATGAAGACACTGCTCTACCACTGAGCTACACAGGCAGTTTGTGTTGAATATATTATATTAATTTTACTCTTTTGTAAAATTAAACTCTATATCTTTAAGTATATTAGATAAAATGGTTTTGCTATAAACACCGGCTCGGCATACGCCATGCTTATATTTGTTATTTTTTCCAGCCGATTTTTTAATATAAGTTTTTGTAAACTGGCTTAGCGGCACGGATAATTTATCAGACCAGTATTTTTTAGCTATATTTTCATTGCTATCGGGCCAAAGATGCAATCGTAATTTGATTTTATTGGCAGAAATTTTATAAAATTTATCAAGCCAAGCCATAAAATTTTTAATAATCCAGTAATCGGTGGAGGTAACCGCGACCATATAAACTCTATTAAAAGTTTTATCGCCTTCGCACCAATAGAGCATTAAGCCTTCTCGTTTAGTCAGCATATTAATTAATAATATAGTAAAAAAACAAAAAATGCCCATTTGGGCATTTTTTGTTTTGCGTGGTTGCGGGAGTTGGATTTGAACCAACGACCTCAAGGTTATGCGTACCACTACGGCTTGCGCCGCGTCCAATTATTATTGGAATTTGTGGTCTGGACTATACCTTAATCCGATTTTTGTCGGATTCCTACCGTCTAGTCTCTACACCTTATCGCCGAGGGCGATCTTGGCTCGGTATTATCCATAAGCGGACTTCACCGAATTTGATAGGTTATCCATTGAATATTGCTACTCAACGAGCCCATATTGAGCCTTGCGAGCTACCAGGCTGCTCTACCCCGCGAAGCTATTATACCGACAGACCCGCGAATTGACAATAGTCAGAATTTAATCATACTACGCTAGTTATTTGATAATTCCGCGATAGGAGGATTAATGATCATAAAGAGGGCAGTCATCGTGTTAATCGGCGCGTCTATTACACTGTTCGGATTTTATTTAGTCGCACTGCTTAGAGAAACTCAAGTGCCTCTCTTGCTGATACCTATTATGTGCGTGGTATGTTTTGGATTGGTGATTGCTTGCGAGGCTTTGAGGAAAGATATTTGGAACAAACTTAAAAATAAAGGAATTGGTCATTTTCTGAAAACTAGAACGATCTTACTGATCAGTTCTTGCTTAGCTATTTTCCACGAGGTTGGCACAGTCAAAATAGACAGAATTACGGGAGAATTGATCCCGGTTATTAAAAAAAGATAATCCGTTGAGCTAAGCTCGGCGGACTTGCCCCTTACTCTTGTGAAAGAGTGCGGGGTTTTTTTATTGACAATTTAAAAAGGAAATGCTAAGATATTCAACGCACGTTAACAATACGCACTCTCTAATACAGAGGGGCGCAAATAAGGAGTCGCAAATGACAGCAGCGCGCGTGATCTTGGGGTTGATAATGGCGGGAACTGTGGTGAGTAATTGGCTGGTTTGGCATTGGGGCTGGCAGGAGTCGGGATGGGCGATGGCTTGGATGGTTGCTTCAGCGGCGCTGTTCGTAGCCGCGGTTACGGTAATGGCTATAACCTTGGTAAACTTCCAGCAAAAAAACGGACGATTTGTTTTGGACAGCAATAGTTGGATTGCCAGAATTATGGGCTGGGGGCGTGGCGATAAAGTTACGATTTGTTCCCTTTTCTGGACAACGGTCCTTTTAATTTCGGCAGCGGTGGTTGGCTTTGTTTTGTTGCTAACCGGCCTTTTTGCCGCCACAGAAGCGGGCTGGGTAGAAACCATCAGGGTTGTCCTATTCGTTGTTGCCACGGTAGCCGGAATTGTTCTATTGGTGGTAGGGGCAGCCAACGCAGAGGACTACGTTGGGACTAAAATGCGCCAGGGTTCAACGGTCTGGCGAGGCGTAGGTAATATAGCGACTTATGTTCTTCCGGTGGTTACTGTGGTTATTTTGCTGGCAGTATTGGGATTTATTATTTATGACGCGGGAGTAGTGAAATTTTTCACCGGCCTTGTTCTTGTTTGTTTGATTGTTGGCGGGGCGTTCGGGCTGGTATTCGGCGTTGTGGCTGGCGTTAAGTCGATTCGGGAGTCCGCGGTGGGCAAAATTTTGTCTTCCGGCTGGCATCACGTTAAGTCCCGCACTTGTCCGGTTGTTTCGGTAATGGATTTGAAGTAAGTATTTATTCCCCCTGGCTTAGGCCGGGGGATTTTTTATCCCGTTAGAGATCCGTCCTCGCCAATGGCGAGTGGCGGCAGCCACCTCGGGGCGGCTTATCTCTAACGGGATTTTATTTTTTGTAGTATAATTTTATATAAATGGCCAATCTCGAACAGCTTAAAAAACAGGCGCTGGAAGCCGTTAAGCAGTCTAAGGATATTAAGAACCTTGAAGAATTAAGGGTTCGGTTTTTGGGCAGGGAAAAAGGAGAATTGACTAAGATTTTGCGGTCTTTGGGAGCCATGCCGTTGGAAGAAAAAAAGAAAGTCGGACCCGCGGCCAATGCTTTGCGGGCGGAGCTGGAACAAGCGTTAGATAAAAAATCAGCCGAGTTAAGAGTTAATAGTCTGAAGTTTGAAGTTGGTTTAGACATTACTATGCCGGGAACTAAAGTCGGCGTAGGCCATTTGCATCTTTTGACTCAAGTGGAGAAGCAGGTCCGGGAAATTTTTAAAGCAATGAATTTTTCGGTGATTACCGGCCCGGAAGCGGAAACTGAAAAGTATAATTTTGACGCCTTAAATATACCCAAGGATCATCCGGCCAGGGATATGTGGGATACCTTTTGGCTTCGCCAAAACGAACAACTAACTATTAACAAAAAACTATTAACAGAAAGTAAAAAGTTAAAAGTTAAAAGTGAAAAGTTATTGATGCGGACCCATACTTCCCCGATGCAGGTCCGATTCATGGAAAAACACAAACCGCCGTTTCAAATTATTGTTCCGGGACGGGTTTTCCGTTTTGAGGCCACGGATGCTTCGCACGAAATTAATTTTTATCAGGTAGAGGGCTTGATGGTTGGCAGGGATGTTAATTTGGCAAATTTTAAATTTGTTATGAATGAATTTTTTCAAAGGCTTTTCGGGAAAGGGATTAAATTACGTTACCGGCCAAGTTATTTTCCTTTTGTGGAGCCGGGCCTGGAAATTGATATTGAATGGAAGGGGAAGTGGCTGGAAATTATGGGCGCCGGCATGGTGCATCCGCGGGTATTTGAAGCGGCCCATTATAATCCGCGCGATCTTCAAGGCTTTGCTTTCGGCCTTGGTTTGGAAAGAATCGCGATGATTAAATACAATATTCCGGACATCCGGCTTTTTTACTCGGGCGATTTACGATTTATTAAGCAGTTTTAATAATGAAATACCAATATACTAATACATGCGAATAATAGTATGCGAATGCCTTAACGAATAGGCGCATACGAATAAATTTTTTATATTCGTATAATTAGTATGAATTAGTATTTCATAAGTATTATTAGTATGAATTCGTATATTAGCATTACATTAGAATAAACATATGAAATTTAGCTTTAATTTAATCAAAAAATTGGCGCCGGGGCAGTACGATGAAAAACTTTTAACCGAAAAGCTGAATTTGCATTCTTTTGAAACAACGGATTTGGGCAATGGCGTTCTGGATATTTCCGTGCCGGCCAACCGGTTTTCGGATATTGCTTCTCATTTAGGAGTTGCTTTGGAAGTATCAGTAATTTTCAAAACTAAATTAAGCGATTTTTTATCTAAAATGCCGAAATTTGATTCCAAGCTATCCGGGCCTTCAGTAGAAGTTCAGGATAAAAATCTTTGCCCTCGTTATATGGCGGCTTTTGTTTCCGGTGTGAAAGTCGGCCCGTCGCCGAAATGGCTGAAAGATATTTTAGAAGACTGCGGCATCCGTTCCATTAATAATGTGGTGGATGTGATGAATTACGTGATGCTGGAAATCGGCCAGCCGATGCACGCTTTTGACGCCGATAAATTAAAAGGCGGGATTGTTGTCCGCAAGGCAAAAAAGGGGGAAAAAATAGAAACCATTGATGGCCAAAAGTTTGATTTAGACAGCGACACCTTGGTAATTGCCGATTCTAAACAGCCGTTGGCTATCGCCGGCATCAAGGGCGGTAAATCCAGCGAAGTAACCGATAAAACTAAAAATATCTTAGTGGAAGCGGCGAATTTTAACGGCGTGAATATTTATAAAAGCTCCCGTCGGCTGGGACTGCGCACGGATGCCTCTAATCGGTTTATGCACGATTTGAGTCCGGCCCTGGTTGAAATGGCAATGCATCGGGCATTGGCGCTTCTGCGGGAATTAGCCACCGCAAATGCGGGGCAAGCCGACGGAAAAGACGGCAAGCCGACGGATGTTTATCCGAAAAAACAATCCAAGAAATTATTGGAATTAAATACGGGTAAAATAAATAAATTAATCGGATATGATTTTAACGAAAAAGAATTAGCCGATCTTTTTAGCCGTTTAGGTTTTAAGCTGGAGGGGAAGCTTTGGCAGGTTCCGGAATGGCGGATGGATATCAATAATCTGGAAGATTTGGCGGAGGAAGTAGCCCGGTTTTCCGATTACAACAAGCTTCCGGCGCTTCCGCCGGCAGTGGCTTTGGGCGTGGCCGAGGAGGCGGAAGAAATCAGCTTAGTGGATAAAGTCAGCGGTTTTTTGAAGGGCGCCGGTTTTAGCGAGTCCTATAATTATTCTTTTATATCTAAGGAAGAAGCCGGAGCCTTGCCTAAGGGGATTTTTGGCGCCGAGAAGCCTGTGGAGCTGTTGAATCCTATCAGCAATCAATCGGCTTATTTGCGCGATAGTTTGGCACCGGGATTATTGCGGAATTTGAAAGATAATTCCCGATTTTATAGTGACATGAAAATTTTTGAAATGGGAAAAATTTTTGGAGAGGGGCGGAGCGGAGTTAAAGAAACTTTGGCGCTGTCAGCGGTTATTTCCGGAAAAAATAGCGCGCTGGAAATTAAAGGATTAGCAGATTCGTTATTTACCCAGTTGGGACTGACTGAATATTTAACGCCGGATTTGAATATCGTTTCTGATTTTTTGAAATCCGGAGAGGCGTTGCGGATTGAAACCCCCGAACATCAGGTGCTGGGTTATTTGGGCTCCCTGAAAGATTTTAAAAACGGAGCGATTATGGAAATTGATTTGGAAAAATTATTAAAAGAAGTGGACGAAGAACGCGAGTTTGAGCCGATTGCCAAATATCCGGCTATTGAGCGCGATATTTCTATTTTAGTTTCTAAATCGGTACGCACCGGCCCGATTCTGAATTTTCTTTACAGCGTCAGCCCCAAATTAGTGGAAGACGTGGATTTAATTGATTACTACGAAGATTCCAAACTGGGCGCCAATCATAAGAGCCTTACTTTCCGGATTGTTTTTCGAAGCGAAGACCATACTTTAACGGATCCGGAAGCCGATCGGGAAATTGCTATTATTAATCAGATTTTGACGGACAAGTTTAACGCGGAGTTAAGGTAGGCAAAAACTTTTTATACCAAGAAAATCTTTGACAGAAGCCACTAGGCGGGAGTTATAATTAATTTAGAACCGCACTTTTAAAACTCGGGAGGTAAAAATGGTCACCAGCGCCGGCGTGGAAGTCCTGGGTCCTTTTTCAACTCCGGTTAATTATGACGCTGATTTGGAAAAAACAATTTCTTTGGATAATTATGACGTCCGGGATCCGCGTATTACTCCTAAGAATTTTCCGCCCCGCCGCGCCGGAGAGGCAAAATTGGATATTTATTTAATTTGTTTTGGAAAGCCGATTGCCACCCGGAAGGTTAACGCGGAGTTGAAAAATATGAAGATGCGGCCCGCGGAACTTCTGGAAGTATTGCCTTGGGCTAAAGAACATCCGGATTTTCAACGCGAATTTCCGATTGTGGTTGCGGGAACAGTCTGGATTGACCATAGTCTGACGCGTTCTCGGCGCAGTACCCCAGTAAAGCCGGATAAAAACCAGAACAGCGACCGCTATATGCCGTGCCTTTGGGGATTGCGGGATCAGCGCGCGTTGAATCTTAATTTGCTCGGAGCGACTTTTGAAGAAGCGGTTAATAAGGAATGGCAGCCGTTTTGCCGTTTTGCGGCAGTTCAGTTGCGTCAGGGCAGTAAAGCGCCGGGTGAATAACCCGGCTTTTAAATACATAACATAAAGTTGAGACCGCGCTTTTTTTAAGGAACATCCAAAAAAAGGCGCGGTTGAAACCCTTGACAGATTAAAAAAATATTGATATAATGTAAATAGTTACGTTTTCAAAACGTTTAAAAAAACCGCAGAAAGGAGAATAGCCATGGTGGATGCACCGCTCAAACCGTTAGCGCTTGCGCCGAAAATCGAAACGCTGTCTCTCGGTGGCTTTGACTACGGCCGTCCGCTGGGAGAGCTGATTGATGATGGCGGATTTGAGGGGATTCATCCGGATATCAAAATTCCGGGTAGATTCCGAATTTTCGGAAATCGCTGCAGCCAGGAAGTTCAGCTGGTGTGCTTCGACCGGATCCTGACCTTTGATGAGGCGATCGCCGGGTTGGACAATCTGGCCTGCCGTCCGGCAGCTCTTCCGGAGCAGCTGGCGTTGGCGGTCAAGTTCAAAGAGGCGTATCAGCAGGGGTGGATTCCGGCCCTGGATTCGATCTGGCACAAGAGCAGCGAGGAACGCCTGGTTCCGCTTCTCTGCGTGATGGAGTTGAAAGGAAAGCCGAGCCAGCGCACCTTGACCCCCTACAACTGCCTCCGGAGATTTCCGTCTGCAACCCGTTTTGCGGCTGTGAAGCTGTGAAACACCCCCTCCGACCCCTGGTCGGAGGGCTATTTTTTTTGTTTGATTCCGCCGAGATATCTTGCTATAATAAATATGTAAAATAGAGATAAAAAGGCGAGGCCTTTTTTAAATTAGGAATCAAAATGGCTCAAGAAAAAGAACCAAAGAAAGAACAAAATAAAGCATCTTATACCGCCAAAGACATTTATGTTTTGGAGGGTTTAGAGCCGGTTCGGAAACGCCCCGGAATGTATATCGGTTCCACGGGCGTGGACGGTTTGCATCATTTAATTTGGGAGGTAGTAGACAATTCCATTGACGAAGCAATGGCTGGCCACGCGAAAAATATCCGCGTGGACTTGTTGCCCGGCAATAAAATCCGGGTGGAAGATGACGGCCGGGGTATTCCGGTGGAAACTCACAAGCAAACCAAAAAATCCGCCCTGGAAACAGTTTTAACTACTTTGCATGCCGGAGGAAAATTTGGCGGTGAATCCTATAAAGTTTCCGGCGGCCTTCATGGCGTGGGTGTTTCGGTGGTGAATGCCTTATCTAAATGGCTGAAAGCGGAAGTTTGCCGCGACGGATATGTCTGGGCCCAGGAATACGAACGGGGCAAGCCGAAGTATAAAGTTAAAAAAACCGAAAAGTGCGATCGCACCGGAACCACGGTTACTTTTATTCCGGACGAAGAAATTTTTTCTAAAGTGGAGTGGGATTTAAAGCGGGTAGTGGAACATCTCCGCCAGCAGGCCTTTTTGACCAAAGGAGTGCAAATAGAAATTATTGACCAGCGGTCTTTACCGGCTAATTACCAGTCATTTTATTTTGACGGCGGACTGCTTTCTTTTATCAAGCATTTAACCTCTTCGGAAAAACCGCTTCAAGAAACTCCGTTCTATACGGATAAGGAACACGAAGATATTAATGTAGAAGTCGCGTTTTTATACGGCGGAGATTTTGAATCTAAGCAGTTAAGTTTTGCCAATAATATTTATACGCCGGACGGAGGCATGCACATGACCGGCTTTAAATCTGCCCTAACCCGGACGCTGAATAATTACGCTACTGAAGAGGGTTATGTTAAAAATAAAGAAGATAATTTTTCCGGTGATGACGCCCAGGAAGGACTAACTGCCATTGTTTCCATTAAATTGCGCGAACCGCAGTTTGAAGGGCAAACTAAAGCCCGCTTGGGTAATCCGGAAGCCCGCACCGCGACTGAAGCGGTAGTGGGTGACTACCTTAAAGATTTTTTGGCTAGAAATCCTGGCGATGCCCGGAAGATTATTGAGAAATGCTTATTGGCAGTAAAAGCGCGGAAAGCCGCCAAGGCCGCTAGAGAATCGGTTTTGCGCAAGGGCGTTTTAGACGGCCTGACTTTGCCGGGCAAATTGGCGGATTGCAGTTCCAAAGATCCGGCCGACTCTGAAATTTTTATTGTAGAGGGCGACAGCGCCGGTGGCAGCGCCAAGCAGGGGCGGGATCGCCGGACTCAGGCAATTTTGCCTTTGCGCGGAAAAATTTTGAATGTGGAAAAATCCCGGATTGATAAAATGCTTTTAAACAAAGAAATTAAAGCTTTGGTGGTAGCAATGGGAACGGCCATTGCCGAATCCTTTGATATTACCGGTTTGCGCTATCACAAGATTATTTTAATGACCGATGCTGATGTAGACGGCGCGCATATCCGAACTTTGCTTTTAACTTTGTTTTATCGTTATTTTCCGCAGATAATTGGCGGAGGATTCCTTTATATTGCTCAGCCGCCGCTTTATCGAATTCAGAAAGGCAAAGAATTCCGTTATGTGTATAGCGACGCGGAAAAAGAGAAGGCGGTTAAAGAAATGGCCAAGAAAGCAGAGGACAAAATTAACATTCAGCGCTATAAGGGCTTGGGAGAAATGAATCCGGACCAGCTTTGGGAAACGACCATGGATCCGGCCAATCGCATGTTAAGACAGGTTGGCGTTGAAGATGCCGCCGCCGCGGATAAACTATTTGATATTCTGATGGGCGAAGAAGTAGAGCCCCGAAAGAACTTCATTCAGTCCCACGCATTGGCAGTTAAGAACCTGGATATTTAGAATTGACACATTAGAAATTTTGCTATATTATATAAACTAAATTCACAAATATGTTTACCAAGGCTAAAACTTTTTTTCAGGAATCCATGGAGGAGCTGCGCCGGGTTAACTGGCCGTCCCGCCAAGAAACAGTCCAATTAACCGGGGTAGTTATTTTCGTATCGGTCGCCATCGCGGTTTTTTTGGGCGTTTTAGACATGATTTTTACTTACGGCTTAGAATTTATAATTAAGATCTAATTTATTTAGAGGTCATATATATGGCAGAAAAAAAAGAAAAAGTACCAGCCCAAGCTAAAGCGGCGCCGGAACGGCACTGGTATGCGATTCACACTTATTCAGGATATGAAGACGCAGTGGTGCGGTATCTTCGCCAACGGGTAGACTCTCTGGGAATGAACGATAAGATTTTTACGGTTATTGTTCCAAAAGAAACTAAGATTAAGGTTAAAAATGGCAAAAGGCGGACGATTGAGGAAAAGATTTATCCCGGCTATGTTTTGGTAGATATGTTTTTGACCGAAGACTCTTGGTATGTGGTTAGGAATACTCCCCGGGTAACCGGATTTGTCGGTCCGGACTCCACTACTCCGGTTCCGCTATCTACAGACGAAATAGACGCATTGATGGTAAGAATGGGAGCGAAGGAAACTAAGTTTAAAGTAGAGTTAGAAGTGGGAGATATGGTGAAAATCATTGACGGACCGTTTAAAGATTACGACGTTAAAGTCTCGGAAGTAGACGAAGAAAAGGGAGGAAAGATTAAAGTTTTGGTTCCGATTTTCGGCCGGGACACTGTCGTGGAGCTTGACTCTCTGCAAGTACAGAAGATTTAACAACACATGTCACGTATCATGCATCGGGCGTTAAAAAACTTGACACCTGACTCTTGATACTTGATACTTTCAACCATGGCAAAAGCAATTAAAACAATTTTAAAGCTTCAACTTCCGGCTGGGGCAGCTAATCCGGCTCCGCCAGTGGGAACGGCCCTTGGCCCGCACGGCATTAACATCCAGGACTTCTGCAAGAAGTTTAATGAAGCGACTAAGGATATGATCGGAGATGTGGTGCCCGCGGAAATAACTATCTATGAAGATCGCAGTTTTGAATTTAAGTTAAAAACTCCTCCGGCTTCCGCGCTTTTGAAAAGAGCGGCGGGAATAGAAAAAGGTTCCGGTGACCAGCTGAAAATTAAGGTTGGCAAGGTGACCCGGGAAGACGTGCGGAAGATTGCCGAGCGCAAAATGATTGACCTAAATGCCTATGATGTAGAAGCGGCTATGAAAATAGTTGAAGGAACCGCCAGAAACATGGGAATTGAAGTGAAAGATTAAAAAATTACTCTGAATAGATTCGGGGTAATTTTTTTTTATTTTCTTTAATTGCTGTAAAACTCACCAACCCCTTCTTCTACCCGACCCGTATCCGGTCGCAGAAATTCTAATTCGCTCATCTACGCAAAATACCGCCCTGCGCATCCGTCAGCTGGCGGATTAGCGGGCACCCGGCATTTTGCTATTTGCTCATAAGAATTTCTAAACTCCCTTCACTTGTGGTCGGTACGAAGAAGGGGTTGGCTCTTTTCTTAATTTATATCCGAGGTTGGTTGACAGGTTGTATAAAATATGCTATATTTATAATGCCTAAAAAGGCACAGGTTCTTTAAGAAGAAACTAAAACCAACCAAGCGGTAGATCGCCCTTGGCGACAGGCCGAAGGAGAAAAAAGATGAAGAGCGAGTATGCTTCCGGGTTTAAGATTGCGGCAAGCATCTTTCAGAAGCTTTTGGAAGCCGTGGAAGATGCCGGCGGAACGGATGCGGATGTCCGCCGGATTGAGACCAATAGCAATCTGCGCAAGCAGATTGCGGAGTTGGTGGTTCAGGGAAAAAAGTTGGTTGATGGCACCATCCGTCTCCTCGTTGACTACACCCGCCCTCTGGCAAACATGCTCAAGGAAGATGGCCAGTTTGACTGGGTCCACTCGGACATCACCGAAAAGAACTTCCCAATCACCAAACGTCCCAACGGGGAAGCGGACCTGAAAATGTTCCACTTCAATCGAGACATCAGCTCTGACCAAGTCATCCAAGAAATGAACAAAGAAGGATACCGTCCCGCGGAACTCCCGGAAGGCTTGGCCCACGCTAAAGCTAACCCGGATGAGCAGCGGAAATATCCGATCGTGATTCTCGGCTCTGTCTGGCGGGACTTCCTTGGTCGCCGCTTCGTCCCGTATCGCTGCAGTGATAGCGATGAGCGGGGCCTGTACCTGAATTGGTTCGACCGTGAGTGGCTCGAGGGCTACCGTTTCCTCGCAGTTCGCAAGTAGCTCTTTGAACTTTGGTTCTTGGAACCTTGGGCCTAGCCCTTTGTTTCTTTGAACCTTTGGACCCCATACGCTTTCAGCGTATGGGGTTTTGTATTTTTTAGACAATTGCTATAATCAATTCGGATAGTAGGTTAATATAGTTCGTGGTTACGGCTGCGAACGACCAAATTCTGAAATTATGGAAAAGAGAATATTACCGGGTACGCTTGGTAATAGAGTTTTTCTTTAAATTTCTAAATCAAAATAAAGCTACTTGGTATAAAATACTGGCGGATTTTAGATCCCAAATAAGATACAGCCCTAAGAGTATTCAAAGAGCAGTGGTTTAGATGGTATTTTATACAATTCTGTCTGGCGGAACTTCAATGGTAACCGCAACGTCCCGTATCTCTACAGTGATAGCGATGAGCGGAACCTGAACCTGAATTGGTACGACAATGAGTGGAACGAGAACTACCGTTTCCTCGCAGTTCGCAAATCGCTTTATTTTATCAATTGTTTATTCCAGCCCCAAAGCATTTTGCCTATATTATTTAATTGTTCAGAAAGAACAATATATTTTTTATTGTCTAAGGATTTTATCTCCCAAGATAATTGAAGGAAGAATTTTAATAAATCAATTTTAGAAATTGCTTTTTGTATGTAAGGTATTTTTTGTTCTTTCGGCAGAGAACTAGCAATAAAAATTAACTCTATCGTTGTTATTAAAATAGAATCAATTTTTGATCCAAGTGTGTATTTTGTGGCCTTTGGAAAATTCGGCAAGTATTCTTGCCAGGTTTTATAAACCTTTATCAAATGCTGAATAATCGGCAAATTTCTTGGGGGGGGGGGCTTTATATGAAGAGTTATTACTACTATGAAAATTCAATTGATTCATAAATTTGAAGACATAATCAGCGTAGAAAATCTATTAGACGCCTGGAAAGAGTTTGTCCGGGGAAAAAGGCGTAAACCGGACGTTCAGGAATTTTCTATGAACTTAATGGATAATATCCTATTACTCCATTCTGACCTCGCTGATTTTACCTATAAACACGGCGGTTATCAAGCTTTTAACATAAGCGACCCTAAGCCGAGGAATATCCACAAGGCCAGCGTCCGGGACCGCCTGCTTCACCACGCTATATATAGAATACTTTATCCATTTTTTGACCGGACTTTTATAGCCGATTCTTATTCCTACCGGATAAATAAAGGCACGCATAAAGCCATAAATCGTTTCCGCTCTTTCGCTTATGAAGTCAGCCGGAATAACACTAAAACCTGCTGGATATTAAAGATGGATATAAGAAAATTTTTTGCCAATATTGATCACCGGATACTTATGCGGGCGCTATACCGCGGTATAGCAGATAAATATATCTTATGGATCTTGAATGAAGTAATTAGGAGTTTTCCTAAGGGCTTGCCTTTGGGTAATTTAACATCCCAGTTATTGGTAAATATCTATATGAATGAATTGGATCAATTTATAAAACATAAATTGAAAGCTATGTATTATATCAGATACGCGGATGATTTTGTGATTTTATCTCAAAATAAGGATTGGCTGGAAAATCAGATAAAGCCGATCCAAGATTTCTTATCAGAAAAATTAAGGTTGGAATTACATCCCAACAAGATTGTTATTAAAACTTTAAGTTCCGGCGTTGATTTCCTCGGCTGGGTTAATTTCTTTGATCACCGGGTATTAAGGACAGCTACAAAAAGGAGAATGTTAAAGAGAATTAAAGAAAATCCGGCTGAGGCCACGATTAATTCTTATTTGGGGTTGATGAGGCACGGGAATACGGGAAAGCTAAAAAGAAAGATAATAATTTGACAAATGGGTTTTTTTATTGTATACTAGATTTAGTCCTTAAAATACGCGCTCACTGTATTAGTGGGTGTCAAAGGAGGCGGCGCATGGACCCGTTTGATACTGGCGAAACAACACCAGTTTGCGAACTTCAAGAAAGGTATTCGGGCGTATCTTTGGAATAACCCCTTTGGCAGAGCTTTGCTGATGGCGGTTATTAAGAAGGGAAGGCCATGGCTCGCGAATTGCCGGTTTGCGGCAGTGCGCGCTCAATAACTAAGGAGGTGGATCATGCGTCGAGTCGGCAGACTGTACGGGTTCGTGAATGGCGATGGCCGGACGGAATGGCGCCGGCTGGTTGCTAAGCGTCCCAATGACCTGAAGAATCCTCTTCAGTTCAGCGCGATTCTGGCGGTGACGAACGTGGGTGACAATCCTCCCGAGCGTTATCCGGCAATTGATGAAAGCATCATCTGCCGGAAGTGCGAAGGAAGCGGTTGTTTTCCGTCGGCGTTCTGCCGTTGTTCCAAGTGCCAGGGAACTGGCCGGAGGGCGATGCCGCGGGTTCTGAGGCCGCGCAGCCGTCCGAATCCTATCTGGCTGTCCAGTCCGATGTCCCAGCTCTTTCCGCATCTCGGCTAATAGCTGAATAAGCTAGGTGGCCAGCCCCTCCGACGCAATGTCGGAGGGGTATTTTATTATTTTATTTAGTCATGTTATTCTAAATAAAACATTCTTTGAAAAGAGGTATATAATGAGAAACAAGATGGCAATGGTTAAGCGGGGAAAATTTATTGTTCTAGATGGTGTTGATGGCTGCGGCAAGGGAACGCAGGCAAAGCTTTTAACGGCTTACATTTTTGATAAAAGCAAAGACAACCATGTTTGCCTTACCCGCGAGCCTTATCGTTCGCGTTATTATCAGGAAATCCGCCGGCTTTTGAAATCCGGACTGGATCCTTTAGCTAATGCGCTGCGTTTAGCCTGGCTGTTTGTCGCCGATCGAAAGGTGCATGTTAAAATGATTTTTCGGCATCTTCGGGAAGTTCATCATATTATTTCCGACCGTTATAAATATTCCACCTTGGCTTATCAGCAGGCGCAGGGAGTTTCCTTAAAGAAATTAATCGCCATGCATCGGGGTATATTGGTTCCTGACTTAACCATTATCGTGGATGTTCCGATTAAAGTAGCTTTGCAAAGGATTAAGAAGGATATTAAAGGCGGAAAACGCTATAAAGAAGTTTTTGAGCAAAAAGCTTTCCAGGAAAAACTCCGTAAAAATATGCTGGCCTTGCCTAAACAATTGCCGAAAGAAAGAATAGTAGTTATCAACGGCAATCAATCTAAAGAAAAAGTCTTTGAAGCGATTAGGAGAGAAGTAGATAAGATACTGTAAGAATTTCTAAATCCTAATATCTAATTTCTAATACGGCTCCGCAAAGCGGAGCTTTTTGTTTGATACCTGATACTTGACACCCGATACTTTTAATTTTACCCTCTAAGTGGAACATTGACACCGCCCAAATGCGCTCTCTGCATCAATATTTCTACCAGCCGAAATCATTGATGCAGAGAGCGCTAACAAGGAGGACACGAATGAACAACCGAAGACGGCGTTACCGTTACACCACCTATCTGGCGGGTCCAATGCAGGCGGTTGCCCATAGCGGCGCCGGCTGGAGGGTTTTTTTCACTAAGCTTCTGGAGCGTTATGGCGTTCGGGTGCAGAATCCGGTTACATCGGAATCCAAAAAGACCGGCATGACGGCTACCCGCACCAAAAGCTTTTTAAAAGTTTTGGCTCCCGCGGTAATTTTAGGAGATAAGTACGCGAGAAAGAAGTTTCGGAAGATCATGGGCCGTATTAAGCGCGCTGACTTTAGGATGGTGGATCGTTGCCATTTTATTATTGCCCAGGTGATTGAGGGAGTGGTATCGCAAGGTACGTCATCGGAAATCAAGTACGCCGCCGACAAGAAGATTCCGGTTTATGTTTTATACAGCGGACGGCCGCAATACTTTAGCCATTGGCTTTTGGATGACGTGCTGGCGTCCGGCGGACGGGTATTCTTGGAAGAGAAGAGACACGGCTTTAAGAAGTGTTTGGACTTCCTTCGCAGCCGGTTTGCTCTGGAAGAGTTTGAAAGGAACGGCAAGCGGCGGATAGAGCGGGCCAAAAATAAGGCCGACAAAGCCGCGGCAGTTTCCAGCAAGTAAAATTTAAGCCCCGTTTATATAACGGGGCTTTTTTGTTACAATTTTAGTAATGAAATACAACCCGACAATTGGCTTGGAAGTTCACCCCGCACTAAAAGAAATAGTGCTTTCACGGCTAATCGCCGGAAAGCGGAATCGCTATTTCTTTAGTGACGGGGCAAGCGCGCTTTATGTCTAAATACATTCCTACAATTGGTCTTGAGGTGCACGCTGAGCTTCGTACTAAAACGAAGATGTTTTGTGATTGTCCGAATAATTCGGACGAGATTCATCCGAATACCAACGTGTGCCCGATTTGCTTAGGCCACCCGGGAACTTTGCCGACAATTAATAAAAAAGCCGTGGAAATGGTTATCAAATTAGGATTCGCGCTTGGTTCGGAAATCAGCCCTAATTTTAAGTTTGATAGAAAGAATTATTTTTATCCGGACCTGCCTAAGGGTTATCAGATTTCCCAGTTTGATCAGCCGATCGTTAAAGGGGGCCAATTATCCGGCGTTAAAATCAATCGGGTTCATTTGGAAGAAGATGCCGCTAAATTGCTTCATGCTCCGGACGGCCGGTCTTCTCTGGTGGATTTTAACCGCGGCGGCGTGCCGTTGATGGAGCTGGTTACGGAGCCGGATATTCATGGAATTAAAGAAGCGTCCGCTTTTGTCAGGGAATTGCAGTCTATTTTGCGTTATTTGGAAATTTCGGACGCGGATTTGGAAAAGGGGCAAATGCGGGTGGATGCTATCATAAGTTTGACTTACGACCAACGACCAACGACCAACGACCAATTAGGGACCAAGGTAGAAATAAAAAATCTTAATTCTTTCCGGGCTATTGAAGAGGCGCTGAATTATGAAATTGAACGGCAGTCCCAAGCTTTGGATTCCGGAAGTGAAATCGCGCAGGAAACCCGCGGTTGGAATGACATCAAAAAAATAACCACGAGCCAGCGCAGTAAGGAACAGGCGCACGATTACCGGTATTTTCCTGAGCCGGATTTACCGCCACTGACTAGCGATGCTTTTGATTTGAAGGCCATTAAGTTGTCCGTGCCGGAATTGCCCGCGGAAAAGCGAGAGCGATTTCAGAAACAATACGGATTGCAAGATATCCAAGCCGCGCTTTTGGTAGAAGAACGGCTAATGGCTCAATTTTTTGAGGAAACAGTGTCGGAGCTAGAGGAGGAAAATGATAAAACTGCTTCACCGGAGCAAGTTAAATTAGTTTTTAATTATTTAACTTCAGACCTGCGGGGCTTAATGGCGGAGTTGGAAGCTGGCTTTCGGGATATGAAAATTACCGCGGAGAATTTTGCTGATTTAATTAAGTTAATTGCCAGCGGCGGCATTTCCAGCCGAGTAGCGAAAGATGTACTTAGAAAAATGATGGAAACCGGCTTAGATCCGCGGGAAATTGTTAAGCAGGAGGGACTGGAGCAAGTTTCCGGCGGCGAAGAGTTGGAATTAATGGTTAAGAAAATCGTGGAAGAAAATCCGAACGCGGTGGCGGATTATAAAAAAGGAAAAACTAACGCCCTCCAATTTTTAGTGGGCAAGGCAATGGGCGCTTTGAGGGGCAGAGGCCATCCGGAAGTTCTGCGGAAATTGTTTGAGGAAGAGTTGATTAAATAGTTATTTTGAATTAATATTGTAGCGCACCTTAAGAATGGGTTGGGGAGAAAAAAACGATGACCACGCTATTTGTGGTGGCGGTAGCTCTTTGGCTGGCGGATATGCTTGGAATTGGCAATCGGCGGTTCGTGAATTTGGCGCTAGCGGGATTTTCGGCTGTAATTGGGGCGGTGCTCTTTTTATCTCTTTTAGTGGCGTTTAACTTAGTTAATGCTTTGTTGTGCGTTGTTTGGACCATTTGCGGTGCTCGCGCTTATGAAAAGGCGAATAGTTAATCAAGTAAACCTCGATAAGATCGGGGTTTTTATTTTTCAACATTTGGTTCTTGAAGAGAAATTAGGGTAATGTTAAAATAATTCAAGCAGTTTGAAAAAGCTAGGGAGGGAATCATGACGATATACCTTATCGGCTCTTTGAAGAATAAAGAAATTCCGGCAATCGGCGTTCAGTTGCGGGCATTGGGCTATGATGCGTTTGATGATTGGTTTGCTCCGGGGCCGGAAGCGGATGATTTCTGGAAGAAGTATGAAGAATCCAGGGGAAGAACTTATGCCGAGGCATTAAAGGGCCACGCGGCGAAGCATATTTATGAATTTGATAAATTTCATCTAGACAGGGCAGATATCGGACTTTTGATTATGCCCGCGGGAAAATCAGCGCATATGGAATTGGGTTACATGACGGGAAGTAAGAAACCCACCTTTGTTTTAATGGATAAGCCGGACCGTTGGGATGTTATGTATCAGTTTGCTTCAGGTATTTTCTTCAGCATGGCCGAGGCGCTGGAATACTTTAAAGACAGGGCAAAAGTTCTGAAAGAAATTCGGAAGCTAAAGAGAAAAAAGAGGAAGAATCATAAAAATAAATCCAAGCCCGCATAATTGCGGGTTTTTTGTTTTTTGATCAAAGTTATTTTCAGATGCTATACCGCGGTATAGCAATGTGAACTTGATAAATTATTACTAATTTAGTAATATATAGTGGAAGTTCTTTGAATAGGAGGAACATATGCTACTAGATGTCTATAAAGAGCGTAGTTCGTATCGAAGAAAGTTGTTGGTAGGTTTTGTAGGCAAGATATGTCTTTGCGACGAATGCGGTTATAAATTAAAGATTTTGCTAAGAGACGTTCGTAAGATTGTCGTGGTATCTTATGGATCAGGCGGGTGGAGTAATTCTTGGTTTGGATTAAAATGCCCCAACTGTAAAGAGAATATATGTGTAGGAATTCCCTCGGATAAAGATTTAGGGAATTTATAAATTCATTATAAAAAGCGGCTAAAAAGCCGCCTTTTCTTTTTTTGATTCTTAGTTCTTAGTCTCTATTTTTTATTTCTTTCTTCACTCGTTTCAATAATTGTGCAATCGGCATCTCTCCAAGGTTGGCTTCTTTATAGTGCCGGACATTCACGGATTTATTTGCGAGTTCTTTGTCGCCGATAACTAAAACATACGGCACCCGAAGGATTTCCGCTTCCCGGATTTTTTTGCCGATAGATTCATTTTGATTATTAAGTTTAACCCGGATGCCGGCTTTCTGAAGTTTTTTAGCAATTTGCTGGGTAAATTTAATTTGCCCTTCGCCGATATTCATAACCTCTACTTGAGTAGGGGAAAGCCAGACCGGCAGTTTGCCGTCCGTGTGTTCTAAAAGCACGCCAATGAATCTTTCAAAAGAGCCGAATATCGCTTTGTGGATAACCCAGGGCAATTGCTTGGAGCCGTCTTCGGCAATGTAGTAAGTTTCAAATTGTTTTGGCAACATGACCAAGTCCAGCTGGGCAGTGCCCATTTGCCAGTCCCTGCCTTGTGAATCCTTAAGGTGGGCTTCAATTTTCGGGCCATAAAACGCGCCTTCACCGGCGGCAATGGTAAATGCCTTCCCGGCTTTGGTTAAGGCGTCCGCAAGGGCTTTTTCGGCCTTATCCCAATCGCTTTTTTCACCCAGCGCTTTTTCCGGACGGGTCGCTAAAACATAAGTCGGCTGTAAGTTGAACATTGAGTAGAACTGATCAATCGTATTAATAATCGCCACCATTTCTTTTTTTACTTGATTTGGCAAGGCGTAAATATGAGCATCGTCCATGGTAATTTGCCGGACGCGCAAAAGTCCGCCCAAAGTTCCGGACAGTTCATTGCGGTGCAAGTGGCCGATTTCGGAAAGCCGTAAGGGCAAATCGCGGTAGCTCCGGACCTTGGAATTATAAACATAAGTGGATTCCGGACAGTTCATCGGCTTGATAACCAAATGTTCGTTTTCATCGCGGGGATTGTCAAAATAAAACATATTTTCTTTGAAATGCTGCCAATGGCCGGATTTTTCAAAAACTTCGCGTTTCACCATGATTGGGGTAGAGATTTCCTGGTAGCCCATTTCATCGGAGACCTCCCGCAGGTATTTTTCCAGTTCTTTGAAAATTATCATGCCATTGGGATGCCAAAACCGCGCTCCCGGAGCGATGTCGTGGAAAGAGAACAGATCCAGCGCTTGGCCGATATCCCGATGGTCGCGCATTTTTGGCTTTTCTTGATTGTTATCCATAAGCTTGATTATAAATTATTTTATTTAATTTTCCAATGAACGTGAAAAAACAGAAAACGGATGTATTAACCCAATATATAGTAGGAAAACAATACACTACAAAAATTTGCCATGGCATAAATTTGTAGTAGATGTTAATATAGTAATTCATGGGTCCGATACAAAAGAAAATACTTATTTTACTTCTCGGTGGTTTGTCTTTGGGTTTAGCCTATACTCCAAAACAAAGATATAAGACACTAAGAAGCATAGAAAAAGAATGGGAAAAGGTTAGTAATGATACTTTGCGCCGGGCTATTGACGGTCTTTATAAGAATAAACTTATTGATTTAAAGAAGGGAGACGGCAATTTAATAAAAATGACTCTTTTGGATGGTGGCAAAAAAAGAGCGCTGAGCTATAAATTGGGAGAAATAAATATTAAAAAGCCGAAGTTATGGGATAAAAAATGGCGAATAGTTTTATTTGATATACCCAAGGATAAAAAGAAAATCAGGGAAGCATTTAGATTCCACTTAAAGCGGCTCGGATTTTATCAATATCAAAAGAGCGTTTTTGTTTTACCTTATGAATGCGGTAATGAAATCGACTTTTTAATAGAATTTTATGAAATAAGGCCTTACGTTAGGCAAATTATAGCCATAGGTTTGGACAATAATTTGCATTTAAAGAACATCTTTAAATTATAAGCAAATTAAGCATTGTAAAAATTTCAGACTATCACTACAAATTTATGCCATGGCATAAATTTGTAGTGATAGTCTGCGGCAATTAATGGCAGTTAATGATGGTTTGAAATTTGACAAAAATTAGATAATAAATTATACTATCGCCAAGTATTATAAAGAGATACGGTTCGTTGAAAAAAGGAGGTGTAGGTATGTTAGACTCGTTGGTTGTTGCAACTTTAGTTTTTACTGCCAGCCTTAATGGTGAACAGGTATCAATACCAGTGAATCAAAAACACATCTGTGCTATTTGGGAAAAAATCGCAGACAAGGCTGAATTATCTGATATTGATGTTAGTGCGCCATTGCCGAAAATTCATTTTTTACAAAAACGTCGTTTTTATGACGACGATGTTATGGGAGAATATTATAAAAAGACGAAACGAAGAGGCCCGAAAATTAATATCTATTTAAAGACTATTCAAAAATCTATACGGGAGAGTACTGGGGGGACAGAAACCAATCGTTATAAGGATTTAAAACTGGGGCGCTCTTTCAGGCAGAAGGTCCGGTTTAAAATTTATTCATGTATTGCACATGAATTAATGCACCACGCTATTGCCTTGAAAGGAGTTTATTTTTCAAGTCAACAACAAGAAATTATTATACTGCGGTGGATGTATGGCATTAATCTTAACGGACCCGCTGAATTGGACTCCCCATCCCCAGTGTTTATTTACCTCCGAGATTACTTAAATAATTATTCAGAATAAAACTTAAGTTTAAAGGAGGAATAACTCTGCCAAGTTCGACTTGGCAGTTTTTTGTTTAAAGTGAGTTGATCGAACTATTTTGTGGTAAAATAAATTATAATAATATCTTATGAACTCAAAACTTCCTATACCGCCGAAGCGGGCGATAATTTATCAGGACCAATTATTGTATGTCTGCCTTGCCTCCTACCCGATTACCAAGGGGCATGTGGTGGTAGTCTGGAAAAAAGACGTTTCCGACCTTCGCAAGCTGGCGGAGCGGGATTATGATTATCTGATGGACACGGTGGACGCGGCGCGCGATGCCATGATGAAAGCGCTGAAAGTCAGCAAAGTTTATTTAATTTATATGGACGAGGCCCGCCACGTGCACTGGCATCTGGTGCCGAGATACAACGAAAAGGGCTTTGACATTTTTTCCCACAAACCCAAAAAGACCAGCGATTTTTCTTTAGCGGCGAAAATAAAAAAGCGCTTGGTTTTTAAATAAAGATTTACAACTCTTTCACGCCATCACAGACGAATTTCGGTTCGCCGTTCCGCCAGGACATTTTGCCGGAAACCGCCACGATTTTATTCTCCTGCCAGATGAGCGGGGTTTTCTGGAGAGTATCGGAAAAAACTATTACTTCTAGAGAATCATTAAAATCCTCCAATTTAATAAACGCCATCGGCTGGCCCAGCTTGGTCATAACTTTGTGGACTTTGGAAATAATGCCGGCAATTATCGGTTTTCTTCCGCCGGCCTTAGGGTCAAAGGCGTCGCTGTTGGAAGTCAGCAGAGTTTTAATGGGCGATACGTTGGCTTTGGAAATTTGTTCCCGATAGCTGTTTAGCGGATGGTCGGAAACGTAAAGCCCCAATAATTCTTTTTCCCAGTTTAGTTTTTCTTGGGAAGTGGCGGGCGGACAGG
This sequence comes from bacterium, assembly GCA_030700025.1. Lineage (GTDB taxonomy): Bacteria > Patescibacteriota > Minisyncoccia > UBA6257 > 02-FULL-45-10c > JAUYKI01. The sequence continues at coordinate 93,240 of JAUYKI010000017.1, forward strand.
GTTTTAATTTCAGCGCCTGGCTGGAAGCAACGGTTTTGCCGAAGAGGGAAGATTGGTTGGCCAGCCGGGAACGGCGGAGGCTGCCGGTAAAATTAATAATGTCTTCAATGTTGGTTAAACCGGTATTTCTTTCAATGCCCAACGAATCCAGAGCCCCGCATTTTAATAAGCTTTCCAAAGATTTTTTATTTAAATCTTTATGCTCCACTCTTTCCAAAAATTCTACCAGCGTGGAAAACGGCCCGCGTTTTTGCCGTTCGCTGATAATGGCGTCCACGATATTATTGCCGACATTTTTGATGGCCAGCATGCCAAAACGGATATTCGGGCCGTCCGGAGTAAAACGGGCGGAACTTTTATTGATGTCCGGCGATAAAACATTGATGCCGGCTTTTTTGGCGTCGGCAATTAAAACCGCAATCCGGTCGGTATCGCCGGAATCGGAATTCAGCAAGCTGGAATAAAACTCAACCGGATAACGAGCGCGGAGATAAGCGGTGCGGTAGGCAATCATGGCATAGCAAGCGCCGTGGCTTCGGTTAAATCCATAGCGGTCAAACGGTTCAATTAAGGCCCAGAAATGTTCGGCAATTTCTTTGCGGACGCCGTTTTTAATCGCGCCGTTAATTACTTTTTCTTTTTGTTCCTGGAGCAGCGAAGCGATTTTCTTGCCGACGGCTTTTCGCAAGGTATCGGCTTCGGCCAAAGTCAGTCCGGAAAGCACCCGGGCGGCCGCCATTAACTGTTCCTGATAAATCATGATGCCGTAAGTATTTTTAAGAACCGGTTCCAGCAGGGGATGAAGATAAGTAACCCGTTCTTTTCCAAATTTTCTTTTAATGTATTGCGGAATCAATTCCATCGGGCCCGGCCGGTAAAGAGAAATCATGGCAATAATATCTTCCAGCTCGGTCGGTTTTAATTCTTTTAAATAACGCCGCATGCCGCTGGATTCCAGCTGGAATACCCCAGTCGTATCCGCAACTTGCAGAAGTTCAAAAGTTTTTTTGTCGTCCAGCGGAATCTGGCTGATATCAATTTTTTCCCCGGTCATTTCTTCCAATAAGCGGAGCGTATCTTCGATAATGGTCAGATTTTTCAGGCCCAGCAAATCCATTTTCAACAGCCCTAAATCTTCCACGCTGTGCATTTCAAATTGAGTGATGATGGTGTTTTCGTCTTGCGGAGCGTATTGGATCGGCAAGTAGTGGGTTAACGGTTCCTTAGAAATCACGGTTCCGCAGGCGTGGACGGAGGCATGCCGGGCAACGCCCTCTAGATGCTTGGCAGCTTCTATAACTTTCTTCGCGTCTGGATTATTGCGATATAGATTTTTTAATTCCAATACTTCATCTAAGCACTGATCCAGCCAACCCTCTTTCATTCCCTGGGTCGGATTAAATGGAATCAATTTGGCGATTTGATCGCAAAAGCCGTAGCTTAATCCCATTGCCCGGCCGGCATCGCGAATAGCGGCGCGGGCGGCCATAGTTCCAAAAGTAATAATATGGGCAACGCGGTCTTTGCCGTATTTTTCTTCCAAGTAGCCGAAAACTTCATCGCGCCGGGTATCGGCGAAGTCAATGTCAATATCCGGCATTTGAATCCGGTCTGGATTTAAAAACCTTTCAAAAAGAAGATTATATTTCAGCGGATCAATATCGGTAATGTTTAATACGTAAGAAACTAAACTGCCGGCGGCGGAGCCTCTGCCCGGACCTACCACGATGCCGCGTTCTTTCGCCCAGTTAATAAAGTCCTGGACGATTAAGAAGTAATCGGCAAACCCAGTTTTTTCAATAACTCCCAATTCATATTCCATCCTATTTTTTATTTCTTCGGTAATATTTTCAAAGCGCAAAGGCAATTTTTCCATTGCCAGTTGTTTTAAATAAGCGTTGGCCGAAACCCCATCCGGCAATGGAAAAGACGGCAATTGAACTTTGCCCAGCTCCAACGTTACGCTGCAGCGGTCGGAAATTTTAACGGTATTTTCTATTGCTTCCGGAAGTTGGGAAAAAAGCTCCGCCATTTGTTCCGGAGAGCGCATGGAAAAATCCTCTCCTTTTAAAGTCAGCCGGTCGCTATCGTCTAATTTTTGCCCGGTTTGGACCGCGAGCAGAATATCGTGGAATTCCGCGTCTTCCGGTTTTAAATAATGGATGTCTTGAGTGGCAACTAGGGGAATATTAGTTTCTTGTGATAATTTAATCAGCCCCTCGTTTACTTTAACTAATCCGGGAACGTTAGGATGGTGGCCGATTTCCAGGAAAAAATTATTTGCGCCGAAAATATCCCGGTATTCTAAAGCGGTTTTTTTTGCCGTTTCAAATTTATTGGCATGCAAGTTTCTGGCTACTTCTCCGGCAAAGCAAGCGGACAGCGCGATCAGGCCTTCGCGGTGCTGGCGCAATAATTCTTTATCTACGCGGGGCTTATAATAGAAGCCCTCCAAGTTAGCTTTGGTAATTAGCTGGATTAAATTTTGCCAGCCGGCATTATTTTCCGCCAATAAAATTAAATGATAATATTTTTCGTCTTTATTATTTTTTTCGGTCCGGTTTCCGGGCGCGACATAAGTTTCCACTCCCAAGATTGGTTTAATGCCGGCTTTCTTAGCTTTTTTATAAAATTCTACGGCGCCGTATAAGTTGCCGTGGTCGGTAAGGGCGATGGAATCCATGCCCAGTTCTTTGGTTCGCGCGATTAAGTTATCAATTTTGGCTAAGCCGTCCAAAAGGGAATAGTGCGAGTGAGTGTGTAGGTGAACAAATTTATTCATAGTTAACATTGTCTCAATTTTAATGGAAATAGATTTTCTTAGCAAGAAAAATTGTGAAAAACTTATCTTTGTGGCTTTAAATAAATAAAATCTCCCAGCGGGGAATTTTTTATTATCTTCACTAAATTGAAATTATTGATTTTGAGCTTAATTTTAAGGCGCGAGGAGCGAAGCGTACTTATTGCTACGCAAGCGACGAGTAACGCAAAAATTAGCCAAAATCAAAATTCCCGCAGGGTAAGCAAATTTTAACCGTCTTCTTCGTTACTCCTCCTCAATGCGGTTAAACCGCAATTTCGTCGTCGCGCCTTGAATCCAGATTAAAATTTGCTTATCAATTAGGGAAGATAATAAAAAACTCCCCGCTATTGCGAGGAGATATTTTTCAAAATTCGTTATCAAAATCTTTTCGTAGATCGTCAATCGGCAAGCCGATGCTGATAATGCCGGCCGCATCGGGGATAACGCCCACGTTTACCCCGACTAACTGCCCTAATTTATTAAAAAGCGGTCCGCCTGAGAATCCGCTGGCGATAGTTATATCACCCAGAATAACGGTGGGCCATTTGTAATCTTCCTTTTTCTTACCCGGGGCGGGATAGCTGTTGTTATTTGGGAAATAGAACTTATGAGGCTTGCCCGAAACTATGCCTTTGGTCAAAAGGAATGTTCCCGCCGTGCCATTGCCAATGCCGTAAAGTTCGGTTCCGATATTTAGCAATGAAGATTTTCCCAGAGTTGCCGTTCGGGCGGGCCGAAAATTAGGATCCGTAAACTGCAGAATCATGGCGTCATAGTTCTGAGAAGCTTTCACCAATTTGGCGGGCTGGGGATTAGCCATTCCTCGGAAGTAGATCATTAGCGTCGAATCTTTTTTATAGTATGGCGATTTTAAAAGATGCTCAGCAGTTAATACGCACCAGCCGTATTTGCTGGAAGAAACGACTGTTCCGGATCCCATAAAATGGATCGGACTGGCGCTGTCGGTAGAAGTAGAAGAATCTTTGGTGGCTATGAAAACTATCGCGCCAACATTCATCCGGTAAATTTCTCCGGGTGTTTTTGCGCGTTGGCTGTCCAGCCAATTGGAAGTTTCCGCTTCGGCTTCTTGCAGTTCTTGAACCCGCAATTTGCTTAAAGTGTCGGGGGGTAATTTTCCTTTGGAAAACCACTCCGGCGCGTTATACGGATTGCCGTAAGGATCATTGGGATATGGATTGGGGGCATTAGCAGGGGTTCCGCCTAAATAGGGCAGAACAAAAATTAATCCAAAAACTAAAACAAAAATTGCAATAGTGCTAGCCCAGCCTTCATTTTGGGCGCTAGGCCAATCTTCATTGTGCGGCGGAACTGATTCGGACGGAAGATGATCGGGAGATTCGGAAAGCGGTACAGCCGGCGCGGGAGAAGAGATTGATTCAGGCGGTAAATGTTCGTCCGGATTAGTGTTCATGGCGCGCTCCTAGGCACTCTCTTACGGAGAGTACTTTTGTTAAAGATCAGACTTGGAATTAAGATTAACAGCGTAGGAATAATAAGGCAAACCCCCCCCTTGACTAAGTATTTATATTATGCTAATATATATGTATATTAAAACGTTGACGCAAGGTAATAATCCCTATATACTTTTAAATAAAGTTATTAAAAATTATAAAATTTAAACAATATGGGTGGAGTACCAGTAAAACATCATTCTAAATCCAAGGTTGGCAGGCGCCGGTCTCATTTGGCGTTGAAGAAAATTAATCTAACGGCTTGTTCTAATTGCAAGTCGCCGATTCTGCCGCACCGAGTTTGCGCCAACTGCGGAAATTATAGAAGTTCCAAATAGGTAAAATAGAGTAGGTAATATGAATTTTGAAAAAAATATGTTTCGAGCGCCGGACGCAAAAGAAAAAGAGAAAAAACCGCAAGAAAATTTTGAAAGATTCGCAGAGCTGGATGCTATGGAAGCGCCTATTGGCGGCATGTTAAACGGGGCTTTTTCGCCGGACGGAAAATTTTTTGCTGGCAATGAGGGGAATACCGTGCGCCTTTTCAATGCCCAAAATGGCAAGGAGGCTTTTAAATTTGAAAGCCAAGCCGGAGTCCGGGATATTGCCTTGCGGCCGGACGGCTTTGTGGTGCTAAACGAAGAAGGCAATTTTAAAATTTTTGTCGGTTCTACGGCCGTTGAGTACCGCAGTTTTATCTCTAATAGCGATATGACCGCGATTGCGACTACTCCGGACAATCAAGTTATTTTTGCCTGCAAAGATCAGTCTATTAAAATATATGATCCGGCCGAAAAACGTTCTAAGCCCTTGATGGTAGCTAAGTTTCCTGTTGCCACGATGGCGATTTCTCCGGATTTGATATTGGCTTATGCGAATAAGGATGGCAAGTTAGAAATTTGCGATCCGGTTTCATTGCGCTGTTCTTACTCGTTGGATTTTAAAAGCCGGGTCTCATCTTTATCTTTTACTCCAGGTGGAAAATTATTAGTGGGGTTGGAAAGCGGACTTATTAAGATTTTAGATTCTAAAACCGGAAATGAAGTGAAGTCTCTTGAGGGCCACTCTGAAGAAGTGCTGTCTGTAGCGTGGACTCCGGAGGGGCGGGTAAAATCCGCCAGCAAGGATGGTTCTATCCGCACTTGGGCGGAGCGTTAATCCCTCACCCTTAAAGCATTGAATATGTTTTTCGTCTATGTTTTAAGGTCAAAACAAAATAACAGCTTTTACGTAGGTTTTGCAGAGAACTTGAAGGATAGATTAGAAAAACATAGTAAGGGTTTGGTACAATCAACTAAGAGATATATGCCCATGGAATTAATTTATTTTGAAGGATACAAGTCAAAAAAAGACGCCTTAATACGCGAGGCAAGATTGAAGCATTTTGCCAAAGGGTTT
>JAUYKI010000004.1 GCA_030700025.1 bacterium
TCCTTATCTTTGTTGTAGTACGGGGCAAATCCCTCACTCTTGAAGCGCTGCGATTTTCAAACGCCTGCCTCAATACGCCGCCTTCCAACTCTCATCTTGACTTGCGAATAGCCAATACTCTCTAAGAAAATCGTCTTAGCGTTTCGGCGCTTCAAAAGCGAGGGATAAAAAATAAGCCCCGCGTTGCGGGGCTATAAACTTATTAAATGTGGGGGTTTACTCGCAGTCCTTCTGCGGAAAAGATTCCACGGCCGTCGCTTCGGTATCGCCTTCAAATTGAGTCAGCAAATCATCCAATTCGTCTTCGGTTTCTTCGTCCAAGCTCGGCTCTTCTTCGTCGCCGTCAGACCGCTTTTTCTTGTCGTCCTTCTTGGCCTTCTTGTCCGGACTCTTCCGCTTTTCTTCCTCTTCCCGCTCCTTGCGCTCTTTTGCGCGCCGTTCTCGGATCTTCGGATCTTCTTGTTCGGGCATGATCTTTTCCTCCCTCAATCCCGCTCTGCGGGATTGAGCGACCCGATTCGCTTTCAGCGAATTTAGGGTTTAGCCTTTTTTCAAGAATCTAACTTTGATAATAATTCAGCGTAATATCTTTCGTCAAGCAGGGGCATCCCTAAGTCCAAATAACCCCAGGAAAAACCATCCCACCCCCTCGTTTCCATCAGCGACCAATCGGCCAGTCCAATTTTATCACCCAATTCCTTCATCAGGCGTCCGCGTAAATGCGCGCGAGTATTTATTGGCGCGGTAGTCTGCGCTTTAACAATTAACGCCTTATCCAGCAAGTGATGTATCTTGCCGGCTCGATCCAGTCGGGCATATAATCCGCCCTCGGAAATATCCCGGAACCCCAAAACATTTTTCTTGGCCAATTCCGGGTGCTTCTGAGCAATCATCCAAGTTGTAGTCCAGTCCAATTTCCCGCAAGTCAAAAACGGGTCTTTTTCCAGCTGATCCAGTAATTCTTCCGCCAGCTTAACCGCCCAAACATGCTGATCGCTCATTGGATTCTGATTCAGATATTCCCGCGACTTCGCCAAATAATACCGCAGTGTTTCCAGGCCAGTGGCGCGTTTCCCGCTTTGAAGAGGAATCAAAGTTTCAAACTTTAAATCCCTGGAAACCGCGTGCGCTGCCAATACCGGTTTGCTAGGAAACCAATTTTCACTTAAGAAACGGTCCTCGATCATAGCAAGAACAATTTGAGTCAGGGCCACTTTCAAAAACAGGGCAGTTTCGCACATGGAAGAATCAGGCGAAATATCATGCAGTCGAAAATACTTCAGCCGATCGGCGTGCGGCTCATCCCGAATATTCAGAATCGGCCTGCTGTCAGTGGTTCCTAAACCAACCTTTCGGTCAAAGAAATCCGCCCGCTGGGAAATTTGGAATTCGCAATCCGGCCGCTTATATTCCGCCCCAACTTTTCCACCGCCAATTAATACCATCCTAGCGATTTGGAATGGCATATAATGCCGGGCGAAATAAAAGAAATTTTGGCCAATAACCGTTTCCCGGCTCAAAAGCACGTTCAGATGGGAACCCCAGCTATGGCCAAAGCCATCGCTGTTACTTTTATAAATTAGCGCATCACTGAAATACTTGCTCTCCCTTGCCCAAAATTGAAAAATCTGCCGCGCTTCCAGCATTGCCAGTTCACCGGCTTTGTCATGGGCAACTAAGTCCAGAGGCAATAAGCATTCCGGTGTAGAATATTCCGGAGCTTCAACGTCCAAATAAAATCGGGCGCCGTTCGGCAAAAAGCCGTCGCATTCCGAAGACAAAGACCGGACCCGAAGCCTATGCTTCTTATCTTGAGCCGTCAGTTTAAACGGGTCGCCAGGATGATCATCTTCGGCGTCCAATGCCCCATCCCAACGCTTAGCCTCCTCAATGCCCGTTAGGGGCGTTTCCTGAGAGCGTCCATGCAAGATAGCCTTTACCGAGCTTAAAAACCCATGCGTAAAGGCCTCTAGCCCCCGATAATGAATATTCGCCTGTTCAATAGGATGAATCGGCTTGCCATTTTTATCTAGCGTAATAAAACGAAATTCAGTTTCAATCCCGCAGACTTTCGGAATTGCCATGTAATCCCTCCTCGCCTTTCAAAGAACTCTTAATGTTATACCCGAAATCCGGATAAAATAAAAGGCCCGATGTTAATCGGACCTAACTAATTACTTAAAAGCCTTTAATCGGCTTGTGCTTCGTTTCTTTAAAGCTGTGCCTCAACCGCTTCAGTTCTTCATCAATTGCCCGGAAAAAGTCCCGCTTGTTAATGTCATACTCTGGCTTCTCACCTTTGTCATTCAAATAATCATACCGGGCCAGGGCCATTCGCTTGGCTCCGTCCACAATGCTTTTCAGCACTGCTCCGGAAAGATGGTCTTTCAAATAGATTTCCTTTGGCACGCCATCGTCAATCGCCGTAAAGCGGTTATCCACTTTGATGGTAGGCCGGTGGCCGGCATCATCATTGAATTCAATATCAATCGGCTTGCCGACATAACGCAAACGCTTAATCACCATATCAATAAAGTGATCGCAAACTTTCTGCCGCGTTTCCGGAGAATTTGAGTCTTTTCCAAAATGTATTTTTTCCTGATTTCCGCTTCCGAACCGATCCAAGAATTCATAGTTGCCATCGGCATCAGTTTCAAAATACTGGGCCGCGAACGGCAAATCCGGAGTCAAATAAATTTTCATGATGGACTTCATATCTTCTTCAGTTTTAGGCCGGGGAACCAAAATATCAATTCCCAGCCGGTCAGGCCGCAAGAGCGCCGCGTCAACCAAGTGCTTATGGTTAGTAGCGGCAATCAGCAGAATGTTTCCAAAAGGCTCCACTCCGTCCATGATTAAGTTCATCTGAGCGATATGCTCGGCCTGCCAAGGCTCGTGCTCCATGCCCTGATCCCGGCTCCGAAACAATCCGTCAAATTCATCCCAGAACATCATTACCAAGCAACCCTCTCCGGCCAATTTCTTGGCGTATTCGTAACGAGTGCGGATATTTTCCGAAGTGTTGCCGACAAATTTGTTGGAAAGCGCGGGCGAAGGAACCGGCATGAAATAGCATTTCAATCCCCGAAACTTAGCCACTTCAGCGGCAATTATTTTCGCCACCAAAGTTTTTCCGCAACCCGACGGACCGTGCAAGATCATGCCCCGCGGCATTGTCTCACCCTTAAACTGGGTCTTATAAACTTCCGGATGCCGGAACGGCAAAAGCGTTCTGTGAATCTGCGCCTTGGCCTCTTCCAATCCGCCGACATTGAGCCAGCTCAAATTGGAAATATCCGCCAAGTCTTTCAAGAAATCTTTCTTGTCTTCCTTGGGCAACGCCCTAACTGCCACTCCCTCGCAAATCAGCAAACGATCGCCCTCTTTTAATTCTTTCAATTCTGAATTCACCAGGCATAATTCCAAAGTGCTTTGCCTGGTTGTTACCCAAGCCATGCCCTCCGGCGCCAGCTCTTTGAAAATCACTTCTGTTCCCCATGGCCAGTATTCACCGGTAAATTCAATCAAAACGCGTTCGTTCACCAGAACTTCCATTCCGCACTTTAATTCGTCCAACTTGATATCCGGACTCACGGCAACTTTTACCAAAGTATGGCGGGCCAGCACATCCACTTCGTTTTCTTTTCCCTTGGGATGCTTGCGGACAAACATTGCATAATCCGGCTGCGGTTTTTCTTTTTCTACTTCGGGCAAAACCCGGAGCAAAATCCCGCCGCAATTCAAAAGCCGGTCGCCGTCTTTCAATTCCTCCGAATTTAATTCCGGATTCAAAAATCCTTGAACCACTTCGTTAGAACTGGTAAGCACCAGCGCGGTTTCTTTGGAGAGAAGCTGTTTGAAAGTAACTTCCTCGCCCCAAGGCCATTCCTTCTCCGGAAACACCTCTGCTACAACTCCGCCGCCCCGCATCAATACCAAACAACCGCACTTCAAATCTTTGGCTGCCAAATTCGGCACACCCAAAATTACCTTAGTAAGCCGGCTATCAACCATTACATCCGCTTGATCGCTTTCCCCACCGGGATGCGGACGCACAAAGACCGCGTACTCCATTCCCGGAGGCGGTTTTTTGAGCATCCTAACCAATTTGGTAATCAATTTGTCCTGAAGGCCAATCCTCTTCTGCAGACGCTGATTTTCCACATCTCTAGACATGGTAAAACCTCCTTATTCGAGACTAAAAGCGCTAAGTAAAAAATAAACTATTTTAGGGCTGGGGTCAACCCCACACATAACTGCGATTGCAAAGCTAGTTAATCCTAGGGGTTGTTCGTTGTTTATTAAGCTAATAGCTGACGGCTAAGCCTTATAATCAGACTTCACGGCTTTGGGGATTAAATCGCAGTTATGTGTGGGGTCAATCCCCCGGAACAATCTCTTAACCACAAAGAAACTAATTAACGCCACCACTAATCCGCCGAGGATATCCAACGGCCAATGCACGCCGACAAAAACTCTGGCTAATCCCATTAATAAAGCGGCTGCCAAAAACCACCAACCCCATGTCCGGTTAATTAAATAAAAAACGGAGAGGGCTAAAGCGAAATAAACTGCCGCGTGGCCGGATGGAAAAGCCGCGGCCGTGTCGTGATTGATTAAGGGCGTGAAGTCTAAAGCGATAAAAGGCCGGGGGCGGTAATAAAAATAACGGATTATTTCCGTTAATAACCCCCGCGATAAAACAAGAGTTAAAAGAGTGAAGGAAAAAATATAATAACGTCGGCGCCATTCTTTTTGGACAAAAATAAAATATACCGCTCCCAATATTAAAAAATAGGCCAAATAATCAGCAAGCAATATTCCCGCCCAATCCAAAAAACGGTTTTTCTCCGCTAGCCCGTGGATAAATAAAAAAATACTCTGATCCATTACGTTAAAACTTTAACGGCGGACAAAAGGCAAAAGGCCCAAAAAGCGGGCGCGCTTAATCGCCTGGGATAAGCCGCGCTGATGCTTGGCGCAAGTGGCGGAAAATCTCGGGTCTACAATCTTGGCCTGGCGGGAAATAAACCGCTTTAATAATTCGATTTCTTTATAATCGATATCTTGTAGATTTTGCGAGCAAAAATAACACTGTTTAGACATATATTTAAATTTCTAATATCTAATTTCTAATTTCTAATTCACCTAATAAAATATTCATATTAAAATGGTAAATCTTCCGACTTAATATCTTCTTCTCCGCCGATTTCAATGGTCGGCAATTCTTGCTTAACCTCCGCTGGCTCCGAAGCGGGCCGATTGCCGGCTGGCCGCGGGCCCAATTGAATCCGCTCGCCGATTATTTCCGTAGTTTTACGCTTCTGGCCGTTTTTATCTTCCCAGTCGCGGGTTTGCAGCCGGCCCTCTATCAAAACTAAGCCGCCTTTTTTTAAATATTGGCTGGCTACTTCCGCTTGCCGCCCCCAAACTACTACGTTATGAAATTCGGTGTCATCTTTTTTCGCTCCAGACTTATCATTCCAAACCCGGTTCGTTGCCACTGAAAAATTAGCTACCGCCGCGCCGGATGGCGTGCTCCGCAAAACCGGATCAGCGGTTAATCTTCCTAAAATAAATACTTTGTTTAAATTCATCCCTCACCCTTGAATGGCCTAACGCATTTCTGCGTTTTTGTTTCAAGGTTATTTCTTTAATTTATAATTTTCGACATCTTTAAATATAATAGCATATCTTAATCCCAGCCTTTCAAGGGTGAGGGATTATTTGAGTATTTCCTCCAGCCTTTCCTCCAGCGCTTCATTAGTTAACACCGCGGCTCGGGAAACTGGCGCCGGCTTGACGGCTTCCGGAGCTTCCGGCCTTCGCTCCACCATTTTCTTAGCGGTTGATGGCGTAACAATTAAATGCCGCAAAATTCCCGGATGCAATTTTAAGGTTTCCGATAACTTATCTACGTTTTCCGGCAAAAATTCAAACCGCAGATAGCCGAAATAGGCCGAGGTTTGTTTTTTAATCGGGTATGCCAATTTTACCTCCTGAAAAGCGCCTCTTTGCACTACATTGCCCTGATATTGCTTAATCAATTCGGCCAATGCTTTTTCTTCGTCCAAACTTTTGGCCAAAAAAGCTACTTCGTATACTTTAGAGTCTGTCGTCATTTTTTAAGATAGTCTATCAAGATTAAACGGTGTCGTCAATTGCCTTTCCCGCGTCTTCCGATTGCGAGTCCAATAAGCCCGTGCCCACCGGAATTAACCGGCCAATAATGACATTTTCCTTAAGGCCGCGGAGATGATCCACTCGGCCTTCGGTTGCGGCGTTAATAAGGCTGCGCGCGGTTTCCTGGAAGGACGCCGCGGAAAGGAAACTCTCAGTAGAAAGCGCCACTTTAGTAATGCCCATCAAAACTTGAACGGCTTTGGCCGGCTGTTTTCCGGCTTTTTTTATTTGCCGATTGACTTCCAGGAAACGGGACTTCTCTAAGATATCGCCGGACACGAATTCCGTATCGCCGGATTCTTTAATTCTTACCCGCGCAAACATTTGACGAACAATGACCTCTAAGTGCTTATTGTTAATAGGCGCGCCTTCATTGAAGTAAATTCTTTGAACTTCGTTGACGACATAGCGCTCTACGGCCCGGCTGCCCTTTAGGCTAAACAATTCTTTTAAGTCTAAGTTGCCCTCGCAAAGCTGTTCTCCTTTTTTAATTTCATCGCCTAATTTTACAAAAGTCGTAACAATTCGCGGTATGGAATACTCAAAAACTTTTTCTTTCTTATTCTTACCCATGCATTTTATTTTCACCACCTTTAATGAACCGCGCTCTTCAATTTCCACAACTACGCCCCCTTCTTCGGCTAAATATGCCTTGCCTTTGGGAGTCCGAGATTCAAAAATTTCTTCTACCCGCGGCAAACCGTGGGTAATGTCCGCCCCGGCAATACCTCCAATATGGAAAGTCCTCATGGTTAACTGAGTGCCCGGCTCGCCAATAGACTGAGCCGCCACAATACCAACCGCCACGCCTAATTTTACCGCGTGGTTGTTGCCCAAATCATAGCCATAGCACTTACTGCAAACGCCGTATAAAGTTTTGCAAGAAATCGGCGATCGGACTTTTACTATTTCTAAATTGGATTGTCCGATAAGTTCCGCCATTTCCCGGTCCATCATTTCTCCCGCTTTTATGACAGTTTTTCCGTCTACTTTAACGTTTTCCAAAGCGGTTCTGGAAAATAGCTGAGCGGCAAATGGCTGGCCGAATTCCGCGCTGTCCGCTTTTACCAAGTCAATTCCCTCAACAGTCCGGCAATCTTCTTCCCTGATTACCAAGTCTTGGCAAACGTCAATTAACCGCCGAGTCAAATAACCCGCCGAGGCAGTTTTTAAGGCGGTGTCAGTGGATCCTTTTCTAGCGCCGTGAGTTGAAATGAAATATTCCAAAACGCTGAAACCTTCTTTTAAGGAAGATTTGATCGGCAATTCAATTGGCTCGTTTTTTGGATTCTGTACTAAACCCTTCATACCCATCATCTGCACCGGCTGAGCCCAAGAACCTCTGGAACCGGAATCAATAATCGCGTAAATCGGATTGGTTTCGTTCATAGATGCCGGAACCAATTTACTGATTGCGCTTTTCACCTTCTCCCAAACACTGATTACCCGCGCCCGCCGTTCAGAATCAGTTAATAAACCTTCGTCAAATTGTCCGCTAATTCCCGCTACGTCTTCTTCGGCCTTCTTTATGATTCCGTCTTTTTCTTTAGGCGATACTAGGTCCGACATGCTCCAAGTAATTCCAGCCCGAGTAGCATACTCAAAACCAACTTTTTTGATGTTATCTAAATAAACGGCGGATTTTTCAATGCCGTATTTATGGATAATGGCGCCAACCATTCTGGAAATGGATTTCTTATCTAAATGCTTATTAACAAATTCCCAATCGTCCGGCAAAGCTTCATTAAAAATCATCCGGCCAACTGAAGTTTCCAGTTTATCAATCCTAACTAAAGCATTGACTGCCACTAAACCGTTTTCATAAGCCACCAGCGCTTCTTCCAAGCTGGCAAAGGCTTTTCCGGTGCCTAACACGTTAGCCCGGGTTTTGGTCAGATAATAAACACCTAAAACAATGTCCTGAGTCGGAACAGTAATCGGATCGCCAGTGGCCGGCTTCAATAGATTTTGCGAAGACAGCATTAATTCGGTGGCTTCTTTTTGAGCCTCATCCGATAATGGCAAATGAACCGCCATCTGGTCGCCGTCAAAGTCAGCGTTAAAAGCAGTGCAAACCATTGGCGGAATCCGGATAGCTAAATCTTCAGTCAAAAGCGGTTTAAAGGCCTGAACGCCCAAACGATGCAAGGTCGGAGCGCGGTTTAAAAGCACCTTGCGATCCGCAATAACTTCTTCTAAAATAGCCCAAACTTCCGGCGGCGCCTGTTCAATCAAGCGGTTAGAATTCCGGATATTGTGGGCTAATCCGCGTTCAATAATTTTATTAATAACAAACGGCTTAAAAAGCTCCAGAGCCATGCGCTTTGGCAATCCGCATTCATGAAGTTTCAGATGCGGGCCGATAACGATTACCGAACGGCCGGAGTAGTCCACCCGCTTGCCCAAAAGATTTTGCCGGAACCGTCCTTGTTTGCCGCGCAACATATCGGCCAGCGAACGGAGCGGCCGCTTTTGGCTGGACATCTGCTGAACTCCAAACCGGGCGGTATTATCAATTAAAGCGTCAATGGATTCCTGCAACATTCTTTTTTCGTTAACCACGATGACATCCGGCGCTTTCAATTCCAAAAGTTTTTTTAAACGATTATTGCGATTGATAACCCGGCGATAAAGATCGTTCAAATCAGATGTGGCATAACGCCCGCCATCCAAAGCCACCATCGGACGAAGGTCCGGCGGCAACACCGGCAAAACAGTTAAAATCATCCATTCTGGCCGCATATTGTTTTTCAACATGGAGGTGGCCAATTTCAAACGGCGAAGCAAACGCCGTTCCGCCAAAGTATCCTTAGAAATTTCTAATTCCTTCTTAATCTCGGCAACTAAATCTTTCAAATCAACGTCCTTCAAAATATTCCTGATCGCTTCCGCGCCGGTTCCGGCCTCAAAAACATCTCCAAAGCGCCGAGACAGATGATGAAATTCTATTTCGCTTAATACCATACCGACCCGCAAGGACTCTATTGCCTTGCGGCTTTCGGTCATAGCGGATTTTAATTCTGAAACTTTAACCTTTTCCTGCCGGGCGGTTTTTTTGCGGGAAGAAAATTCCTTCTCTAATTCATTTAAAACTCGCTTGCGGTTAGTCTCATTAAGAGAGGTAATAATGTAAGAGGCATAATAAATAACCTTTTCCACCTTTGGCAAAGGCACATCTAAGAACAAACTGATTTTAGACGGAGCGCTCCGCAAAAACCAAATATGCGCCACGGGAGAAGCCAATTTGATATGGCCCATTCTCTCTCTCCGGACAATAGAACGGGTAACCTCTACTCCGCACTTATCGCAAACGATTCCTTTATAACGGATCCGCCGATATTTTCCGCAATAGCATTCCCAATCCTTGGTTGGCCCGAAAATCCGCTCGGAAAATAAGCTGTCCTTTTCCGGACGCTGAGTGCGGTAATTAATAGTTTCCGCTTTTAGAACCTCTCCAAAAGACCACTTTAGAATATCCTCGGGAGAAGCAACTTTTAATTTTATGGCGTCAAAATCCATGAGTTTAAAATTTAATAATTAATAACTAGGGTTATGAACGGCTTTTTCGCTTATCCGACTTTTCATCCTCTTTTACCAAATCTACATTTAACCCTAATGATTTTAATTCGCTGACCAAAACATTAAATGACGCCGGAATATTCGGCTTTTTAATTTTCTCGCCGCGAATAATAGATTCGTAAGCCGCTGACCGGCCCAGCACATCGTCCGATTTAATAGTCAGCATTTCCTGAAGCGTGTGCGCCGCGCCATAACCTTCCAAAGCCCACACCTCCATTTCTCCGAAACGCTGTCCGCCGAATTGCGCTTTTCCGCCTAACGGCTGTTGAGTAATCAAAGAATAGGGGCCGATAGATCGCATGTGGATTTTATCTTCCACTAAGTGATTCAATTTCAGCATATAAATAATGCCGACGGTAACATCGTTATCAAAAGTTTTTCCAGTGCGTCCGTCGTAAAGAGTTACCTTGCCGCTTTCCGGCAAACCCGCCTTTCTTAATTCCTCTTGAATATGATTTTGTTTGGCGCCGGATAAAGCCGGAGTAACCGCCCGATAACCAAGCGTTTTAGCGGCCCAGCCCAAATGAGTTTCTAAAATCTGCCCCAAATTCATACGAGACGCCACGCCTAATGGATTCAAAATGATATCTACAGGAGTGCCGTCAGCCAAATATGGCATATCTTCTACTGGACGAATCATAGAGATAACGCCTTTATTGCCGTGGCGGCCGGCTAATTTGTCGCCTGCCCGCACCTTGCGAAGCTGAGCGACCTCTACCTGAATTCTCCGGATAATGCCCGGCTCTAATTTATCCCCCTTTTCCCGATCAAAAATTTTAATACCGACTACCCGCCCATATTTTCCGTGCGGCATCGTTAAAGAGGTGTCCTTAACGTCGCGGGCTTTTTCGCCGAAAATCGCTCTCAACAGCCGTTCTTCGGAAGTCAATTCGCTTTCGCCTTTCGGAGAAATTTTTCCAACTAAAATATCGCCGGATTTTACTTCAGCGCCAATGCGGACAATTCCTTCTTCGTCTAAATTTTTTAATTTTTCTTCGGAAACATTCGGAATGTCAGGCGTAGTCAATTCCGGACCAAGTTTAGTGTCCCGGACATCGCAATAAAAATCTTCAATATGGATAGAGGTAAACTTATCGTCTCGCATTACTTTTTCCGAAATAACAATTGCGTCTTCAAAATTCCCGCCTTCCCAGGCAACAAAAGCCACCAAAAGATTCTGCCCCAAAGCCAAAACTCCATTATCAATAGAGGGTCCGTCTACTAAAATATCTCCTTTTTTAATTTTTTGCCCCCGTTCCACTAATGGCCGTTGAGAAATGCAGGTAAATTGATTAGAACGCTTAAATTTATTTAAAGCGTAGGTTTTGACGCCAGACCGATATTTAACGATAACCCGCCGGGCATCTACTTCTGTTACTTCACCGCTGTCTTCAGCAATAATTAAATGGCCAGAGTCGCGGGCCGCTCTTTCTTCGGCTCCAGTTCCTACATAAGGCGCTTCCGGCAAAACCGATACTACCGCCTGGCGCTGCATGTTAGATCCCATTAAAGCCCGGTTGGCATCGTCGTGTTCCAAAAACGGAATTAAAGAAGTGGCGACGCTGATAAATTGATTGGGGGCCACGTCAATTAAATCAACTTCCAAGCGAGTGCAGGTTTTTGGCTCTCCACCAATCCTCGCCTCCACCATTTCGTCCAAAAGAACGCCGTCCTTATCAAAATGAATTCCACCGTGCGCAATTTTATATTTTTCTTCGTCTAAAGCATTTAGCCAGACAATTTTCTTGGTAATTTTTCCTTTTTCTACCACTGCGTAAGGAGTTTCTAAAAATCCCAATTCGTTCACTCTGGCATAATTCGCCAAGTGATTTACCAAACCGATGTTGGATCCTTCCGGAGTTTCAATCGGGCAAATCCGGCCGTAGTGCGAACGATGCACGTCCCGCACCTCAAAACCAGCCCGTTCCCGGGTCAAACCGCCTGGTCCCATGGCGGAAATCCGGCGTTTATGTTCCAGCTCAGCTAAGGGATTTACCTGATCCATAAACTGAGAAAGCTGGGAAGAGGAGAAAAATTCTTTAACTACCGACATCAAGGGCCGGGCGTTAATAAGCTGGACCGGGGTCAGGGTATTAATATCCAAGGTGGACATTCTGTCTTGAACAATACGGCGCAATCGGGCAAAGCCAACCCTAAGCTTGTTTTGCAATAACTCGCCTACTGGCCGGACCCGGCGATTGCCTAAGTGGTCAATATCATCCGGCTCCGCGGTCTGTTCCATATTCAATTTAATAATGTGCCGGACAATTTCAATTAAATCCGACAATTCCAAAATCCGGGATTCGCTCTTGATCCCCAGGCGCTGATTCAGCTTAAAGCGGCCTACCGAGGAAAGGTCATAGCGGTCAAAGCGGTTGAACATGGCCTCAATCAAGCTCTTGGCGTTATCTACCGTGGCCAAATCTCCCGGCCGGATTCTTTTATAAATTTCAATATAAGACGAATCTACGTCCTTAGCGGCGTCTTTTTTAAGAGTAGTTTCAATATGTTTAATTTGGGTGTCTTCCAAATCGGAAAAAGCATCCAAAATTTCTTCGTTGGTTTCCAAGCCGAAAATCCTTAAGATGTCGGTAACCGGCGCTTTTCTCCGGCGATCAATCTTCACTCCGATAAATCCGTCCGGATCGGTTTCAAACTCCAGCCAAGCGCCGCGATTCGGAATCACTTTCGCGCCGAATAATTTCCGGCCGCGCCAAAGGCTGCCGGTAAAATAAACGCCGGAAGAACGGATCAGCTGGGAAACCACTACCCGCTCAATGCCGTTGATGATAAAAGTTCCGCGCTCGGTCATTACCGGAAAATCTCCAAAGTAAACCTCCTGCTCTTTGGTTTCTTTAGTTCTCCGGTTGGTTAATTTAACTTTAATGCGCAGCGCGCTTTCATAAGTTAAATCTTTAAATTTGGAATATTCTTCGTCGTACTTCGGTTCGTCAAAATAAAAATCCTGGAAATGCAATTCCAAATCTTTTCCGGCAAAATCTTTAATTGGAGAAACTTCTTTTAAAAGTTCTTTGAGTCCGGCTTTTAAAAACCACTCATAGGAAGCAGTTTGAATTTCCACCAAATTGGGCTGGCTAATTAATGGCCCCGGATGGCTAGAAAAAATTTTAGTAGGCAATTTTAACATTAATTAATTAAATTTGCTTAAAAGCATAAAAAACTGGCCCTAGTAATCTTGTGGGTTTTAGAAAGCTATGAAATTCTATTATATACTCACCGGCATTATTTTGTCAATACCCCTACCACGGGGTAGGGGTCTGTCATAAAATTACTGGTTTAATTTGGAGGCCTAGATTTGAGACAGATACGAGACGCGACGACGAAAACGTGTCTGAAGGACACGTTTAGGAGAAGCAACGAAGTAGCTGGCCAAAGATAAGCCTCCCCGAAGGGCCAAAGCATTTTATGGGCTGCGACTGCGTCACTCGTCGTCAATGTAACTAAAGCTACAATCTCCTCCTCGTTCCTTGTCTCGCTCCAAAAATGCTATGGCAAATAAGCCATTAATTTTATGACAGACCCCAAGCGGGTCGTCAAAGGCCGAGGTATAAAGCCCGGTTTTCATTATGCTCGTCCAGGGTCTTGCTGAAAATAGTCTTTTTGGTTTTGGGGTCGGATAAATAGTAAAGAAACTCGGACTCTTGAGGATTAAGCGCAGCCACAATGGACCCGAGGCCCGGATTACTAATCGGTCCCGGCGGCAAGCCCGGATGCAAATAAGTGTTATACAGCGAATTAAGTTTTAAATCGCTTCGTACCAGCGCCGGACTTTCACAAAAAACAAATAAACCGCCGCATTTGGCATAAATAATAGTTGCATCTACCCGAAGCGCGATTCCCTGGCGCAATCTTTCCATTAAAACACCGGATACTAAATGCCGATCTTCCGCGGAAGGAACCTCTTTTTCAATCAAAGATGCCAAAATCAGTTTTTCTTTAAAGTCCGGATGGTTTTTTAAAACTGGCCAGGCTTTTTTATTAAAATTGTCTAAAAACTTCCCCGCCACTAACGCCGCGTCTGACTGGCGGTAGAAACGATAAGTGTCGGGAAATAAATACCCTTCTAAACTTTTAGCGCCGGCCAAAAATTCATACTCTTTGCGGAAATTATCTAAATTCAAACTAGACAAAGCTTTCTTTGGCAAAATATTTTCGCGAACCAATATTTCTTCAATGTCTTTTAAAGTGAATCCTTCGGGAATAGTAATCTCCGGCTCTTCCCGCGATCCCCGCACTAAACCGGCCACAATCAGCGGGGTGCTGGAAGCGGCATCTAAGAAATAGTTGCCCGGCTTTAAAAGGTGGGCCGAACCCGCCAAAAATGAATAAATCTCAAAAGCGTATTGGGAGCGGATTAATCCCGCGGTTTTTAAATTAGAGGAGATTTCCCCCAATCCCTGGCCCGCCTTAATTTCAAATTTTTCCCGCCAAGAGTCCCTCGCTACTGCTCCTAGGGCAAAAAAGAAATAAGAAAGAGATATTGAAGCAATAAAGCCGATTATTACAATTGAAATGGAAATAGCTTTCATCCCTCACTCTTAAAGGATTGCGAAGCGAGCGCAACTCCTTATTTTAATTAAATGACTTTTTATTTTAGAAAACATAGTTATTGTGGTATAAATTTGGCTTCGGATAAATTGCTGATCCTTTAAGAGTGAGGGATTAAAATTTAGAACGGACCGCGATGCCCTGAATCATGCCTACTAAAATAAAATTAATCAATAAATTAGAACCTCCGTAGCTTAAAAATGGAAATGGCACCCCCACTACCGGCAAAAATCCCAAGCTAGAACCGCTATTTAAAACAAAATGGGTGGTAAACATAATTACCGAACCCAGGCAAATTAATTTCGAAAAATTATTAGGGCTGGCCAGCCCGATTTTAATAATCCTGGCGATCAAAACCAAAAAGGCCGCAATCACTAGCAGTCCGCCAAGTAATCCCCACTCCTCGGTAAAGGCCGACAGAATAAAATCGGTTTGCGCCTCCGGTAAAAATCCGAGCTGGGTCTGGGTTCCTTGGCCGAATCCCTTGCCGAAAAAGCCCGCCGATCCCACGGCGATTTTCGATTGAATAACGCTATAATTAATTCCTAACGGATCCCGCTCCGGATAAAAAAGGCCCAGTACTCTTTCTTTTTGATAATCCGCCAAAAAACTAACCCATAACAAAATTCCACCGATAGCAAAAATAACAAAAGCGGTTATTAAATGGCTCCAGCGTATTCCGCTAACCAGCAAAAAACCGAACCAGATGGAAAAAAGGATTAACACCGATCCCAAGTCCGGCTGAAGCGTTACCAAAAAAGCCGGAACGCCAAAATATAACAAAGAGATTCCTAAATTTCTAAGGCGCGCCACGCCAATATGGGCCTTAGCCCAAAAAGACGAAAACACAATAATCAGCGCCAGCTTGGCCAGCTCCGCGGCCTGAAATTGCAACGGTCCGATAATTAACCATCCTCGGATTCCCCGGATTGTTGGCGCAAAAAAATAAGTTAGAACCAGCAATAAAATTGAAACTCCATAACAGGCGTGGATAAAACGGGAATAATTCATCAATGGCCGCCAATCAATCCGAAAGGCCAGGAACAAAGCCGCAAAACCAAGTAAGTACCACGCAAATTGCAAATAAAATAAGCTTTTATCCGTGCTCAAAAGCGAAACCAAGCTCGCCAAAGCTAAAAAAAGAATGGCGAAGTTTAAAATCCAATCTTGTTTTTTAAAACCAAAGCTGAAATCCATCCCTCACTTTTAAAGGATTGCGAAGCGAACGCAATTCTTTGTTTTAATTAAAAGACTTTTTATTTTAGAAAACATGGTTATTTATAATAATATCTTGGCTTCGGATAAATTACCCATCCTTTAAGAGTGAGGGATTATTTTCTCGCCTCCAGAATAATCTGGGTGGCTTCCGGATCAACTTCGGACTGCGCTGTTGAAGAAATAGGTATAAAAATCTGGAAATTCTTAATTTGAAACGGGGATAACCCGCCCAAGTCAGTCTTAGAAACCCCGATTGGAAAACCCGACCGATCATTTAAAATCGCGCCCACCGTTACCTTAGTTATTGAAAAGCTACTGGGATTTTTTACTACGCCGGTGATAACCGCCTGATCTTTCTGAACCGCGCTTTTAACCTCTGCCGCCTCTAAAGTCGGCGCTGTCCATTCTGCCGCGGGACGCCAATTCAGGCTTGATTCTTCAATTAACAATTCGGCGCTCGCCGCCACTCCCCGGCTCACGCGGACACCAGCTTCCAAGATATCCTTGGTTTCTCCCGCGTAAATAAATGACGTTTGGTTCAGCGTTAATAAAAGATTGTTCTGGCTGTCATAAAAATTTACCTTGTAATCTAATTTATCGCTGCCGTAAGCTAGGTTCGGATTATGAATCCTCGCCCAAAAAGAAGCTTGGTCGTTGTTTTTAAAAATCAGCGGGCGGGAAACCGTAAGGGGATTGATATATTTTAATCCGCAATCAATGCAAGATCCGCCGCAATCAATTCTGGTTTCGTCCTGGTTTTGCTGGTTATCAAAACAAGACGGGACCGTCCTGAAAAAAATCAAATAAACCAATCCGGCCGCAATAGCCCAAACAAATAAATAAAAACCGCCGTAAAGCAGGTATTTTAGAAAGCGGATCATAATAGGAATTTATTTTAATGATAACTCCAAATATGATAAATTCAAAACTTTTGTATGCTGGCGAACTCTACTTTCTCAGAAGCCGAAGCAACGAATATCATCGAGGCTGCGCGATTTCACTTCTCTGTTCGGAATGGGAAGAGGTGGTTCACGCGCGACTAAATCACCAGCAAGCAAAAATTTTGACCGGTTATAAATAAAATAACGAATACTATTTTAACGAATACTGATTTAAGAGGTCAGCGCGGTCTATTAGTATCACTTGGCTAAAACCCTTACGGGCCTTACACCTATGACCTATCAACGTAGTAATCTTCTACGGACCTACACCTAATCTTGGGGTGGGTTTCGTGCTTAGATGCTTTCAGCGCTTATCCCTTCCGAGTAATAGCTACCCAGCAGTTCCATTGGTATGAAAGCTGGTACGCCAGAGACTCGTTCATCCCGGTCCTCTCGTACTAGGGACGACTCCCCTCAAGTGTTTACGAGTCCTGTTCGGACTCACGCCTGCAACAGATAGAGACCAACCTGTCTCACGCATTAAATTCAATTATTACTAATTGTTTGGACTATACCACCATCCTTCGACAAGCTCAGGATAAATCCCGAACCGCAAAGGAGATCGACGTATTATCCGCAAATTGCGAATCTAATCTTTAAATAAAGATTAAGTCTCTACGGGGTCATAACCACCGCTCCGCGGTGGAATTTCTAATTCCTAATATCTAATGACTAATCAAATCCCAATAATTTAATGACCAAATGACTAAAAAATTTAGACATTGGACATTTTGACATTAGACATTGATTAGAAATTAGTAATTAGACATTAGTCATTCCAATACAAAGTATTGGCTAGACTTCCCTCGATATTATCCTAAAAACCCAGGTTTCGAAATTTATAGGACTTCATCGATATGAGTCGATTTTTTACCCGAACCAAGCTCTGCTTGATTTAGGGTTTCGCTCTTTGGCATTACTGCCAAAGGCCGCCGTTTTGATAACTTGCTTGATGTCTTTTTTTGGTTCAACTTTTGACGGTTTGAACCCAGCTCGCGTGCCCTTTTAAATGGCGAACAGCCATACGCTTCCCACCTTCTTCAGCGGGGCGCTAGGGCGAGCCGACATCGAGGTGCCGAGCGTTGCCGTCGATATGGACTCTCGGGCAACACCAGCCTGTTATCCCCAGGGTAACTTTTGGCCGATGTCTCCAGCCTTTCTATAAAGAGTCCTGTACTTCACAAATACCATCAAAATTTGAAAGTTTAAAAATGAGATGAACTCAAGGCGCGACGACGAAATTGTGGCTTTAGCTACATTAAGGAGGAGCAACACAGAGATCGCTCATTTTTAAGCTTCTTCTGCGAAGCGGGCGAATTTTGGCCAGCTTCTTTGTTGCTCGTCGTCAACGTGGCATCAGCCACAGTTTCCTTCTCGCGTCGCGAATCTGTCTCAAAATTCGCTCCGTCAAATTGATGTTATTTGTGAAGTACAGGACATAACTGTCGGGTCACTAAGTTCTGCTTTCGCATCTGCTCGACTTGTAGGTCTCGCAGTTAAGCCGGCTTTTGCCTTTACGCGTTCAGCCCGATTTCCATCCGGGCTAAGCCGACCTTAATAAACTCCTCCATTACTCTTTAGGAGGAAAATGCCCCATTTAAACTGCCCACCAGGCACTGTCTCCCGCCGTTTTTGCCGGCGAGGTTAGAATTTAAAGTCCGAAAGATGGATGTTTCATTGTCGAGTCCACCTCGCCCGAAAGCGAGGATTCAACCTCTAACCACTACGCTACGCATCCGAACTCTAAAACCAATACCAAGCTACAGTAAAGCTCCTGGGGTCTTTTCGTCTTGCTGCAGGTATCCCGCGTCTTCACGGGAATCGCATTTTCACCGAGCTCTTCGTTGAGACAGTTCACCAATCGTTACACCTTTCGTGCGCTTCAGAACTTACCTGAAAAGGAATTGCGCTACCTTAGAACGGTTATAGTTACCGCTGACATTGACGAGGGCTTCGGGCAGTCAGCCACACATATTAAAACATATGACCGCCACCGTTAACCTTCTCGCATCGGTCAGGTGTCACCCCCTATACATCCTCTTACGAGTTCGCAGGGAGCTGTGTTTTTGTTAAACAGTCGCCAGTGAGACTTTTGTTGCAACCTTTCTTGCGAAAGGCAGGCCTTATCGCTAACTTACGGCCGCTTTTTTGCCGAGTTCCTTAACGAAGATTCACTCGTTCCCCTTAGGCTACTCGCCTCATCCACCTGTGTCGGTTTACGGTACGATGCCTGACATACTAATCTTAGAAGATTTTCTCGGAAGGCTCTTCAATCTAATTAGCAAAGTAAAAACTTTGCCTTACGCCGGCGCGTGGACTTTGCTATTAAAAGCAGTTCAACAGATTTGCTAGTCGAACAGTCCTTAACGCTTGCGACGCCAAACCATTAAGGCGCTAAATCTTTTTTCCTTCGTCTCTCCATCGAATATATCAGACGGGCCGGAATATTAACCGGCTACCCATTAGCTGCGGTTTTCACCATTGCCTTAGGATCGCCTAACCCGTGGATGATTGCCATTGCCACGGAAACCTTGGATTTGCGGGGATCGGGTTTCGCACCCGATTTTTGGGTTACTCATACCAACATTCTCTCTTCCCAACGCTCCACCGCCTCTCTCGAGTACGGCTTCACAGCAGATGGGAATGCTCTCCTACCACGCCGCGCACAGCGCGGAAGCACCAAATCCCAAGCACCAAATTACAAACAAGCGCCAATGACCAAAATTCAAATGACCAAAACGTGTTTGGAATTTTGAAATTTTAGATTTGGAATTTGTTTGTGATTTGTAATTTGTAATTTGGAATTTCTGTGCTATGCACGGCATTCGTGTCTTCGGCATCTTACTTAGCCCCGGTACATTTTCGGCGCAATAACCCGTCGAATAGTGAGTTGTTACACACTCTTTAAAGGATGGCTACCTCTAAGCCAACCTCCTATCTGTCAATGGATTACTACTACCTTTAACACTTAGTAAGAATTTAGGGGCCTTAGACGACGATCTGGGCTTTTTCCCTCGCGACCACGGGGCTTAGCCTCCGCAGTCTAACTAGACAACTGATCTACTATGGTATTCGGAGTTTGACTCGGAAGTCGGAGTTTCCCCCTTTACTTCCGAACCAGTAGCTCTACCCCCACAGCAGTTTTTTTGTCCGCTAGTCCGAAAACTATTTCGGAGAGAACCAGCTATTACCAAGCTCGTTTAGCTTTTCACTCCTTATCCCAGCTCATCCAAAGGTTTTGCACAACCAACTAGTTCGGACCTCCCTCCGATTTTACTCGGAGTTCATCCTGGCCAGGACAAGCTCGCTTGGTTTCGGGTCTTACACAAACGACTTGCTCTTGCGAGCAGCGCGCTATTAACACTCGGTTTCCCTGTGACTCCATTGCCAGAGGCAACTTAGCCGAGCCGCGTGTGTAAAGTCGTTGGCTCATTCTTCAATAGGCACCTCGTCACCCTTACGGGCTTCGAGTCCTTGTAAGCATATGGTTTCAGGTATTATTTCAACGCCCTTCCGGGCTACTTTTCACCTTTCCCCCACGGTACTTGTTCACTATCGATCACAAAATGTATTTAGCCTCACCAGATAGTACTGGTAACTTCCTGCTAGGTTTTATGGCCTCGCAGTACTCAGGATAGATAACCATAAAGCTATCTGTGGATTGGTTACCACTAAAAACAAGAAAGATTGTCGGTTTTTGTTTACGAGGCTATCACTCACTCTGGCGCAACTTTCCAGTTGCTTCAACTAACCGAACCCCTATTTCACAAATCTCGCCAAATTTGAAAGTAAAATAATGTGACAAATTCAAGGCGCGACGACGAAATTGTGCCTTTGGCACATTGAGGAGGAGCAACGATGAAATTGGCCATTATTTTGCTTCCCTTGCGGGCGGGCAAATTTTGGCTAATTTCTTTGTTGTTCTTCACTCGTGTATCTCTTGATACACTTCGCTCATCACGTCGCGAACTTATCTCAAAATTTTCACCGTCAAATTGGTGATATTTGTGAAATAGGGGTTTTCAATTTTGTAACTTTCCTTTAACCGTGAAATTGCCTTACCACCATCGGTACTGCAATTTCAAAGTTAAAATGTTTCTATCCTACGACCCTCAAATACAAACTACTAAAAGGTCTGAACTAGTAACTCCGCTTTCGCGAAATTCTGACATCCAGTTTCTAATAACTTGAAACTTAAGTTTAGGCTGTTCCCTTTTCGCTCGCCGCTACTTGGGGAATAAATTTTTATTCTTTGTTCTTCCGCTTACTGAGATGTTTCACTTCAGCGGATACGCTCTCCGATCTCTTGAATCGGAACAATTGAGGTTTACTCAATTAGGTTGCCCCATTCGGAAATCCCCGGATCAAAGGTTGCTACACACCTACCCGAGGCTTATCGCAGCTACGCCGCGTCCTTCATCGCCATTTTGTGTCTAGGCATCCACCATACGCCCTTATTTGCACCCTCCACAAAAATATCTTCACTAAATTGAAATTTTTAATTTTGTATTAAATTCAAGGCTTTTTGCCGAAGCCGTATTGAAAATACGGCGAGGCGAAATAACGCAGAAATTAAACAAAATTAAGATTCCCGAAGGGTAAGCAAATTTTCTGTAACTACGGCGTTGCTCGTCGAAGATGTATATTCACACAATCTTCTCCTCGCGCCTGGTATTTACGAGAAAATTTGGCTTATCAATTTTAGGAAAATATCTTTGTGGAGGGTGCGTACTGACCTCTTAAATCAATATTCGTTATTACTACTTTAACATTGGTACGTGACAGCTTAACTAAGCTGGCAATTCTATACCCATATAGAATTTGACGACATGCGCTGAAAATGCGAAAGCGACTTCCCGGAAAAAAATATTTGCCGAAAAATCGTTGCATGCCGCTTAAATTTTACCGAAAAAATTTTCAAGCTTCAGGACATTCAACCATTGTTATCAATCTTCCGCGGCTGCCCAAAATTATTTTTGAAAAGCCGCGGACTATCGATTAGAGCTCATTACAAGATAACTGAACATATTTGTCATAAGCTCTCACATATTAAAAAGCCGTTCGCCAGCGGGGGAACGGCTTTTTAACGAAAAAAGTCGCCGATCACCTAACTGCGCTGTTTTTTATATGTAGGAAAATACTCATTCAGTTGTATTTACTATTATACTCATGCCCAAAAACATGTCAACACCCCCTCATTCGTATTAGATAAAAACTCGTATGGTATGAAGTCAAACAAAAAACCCGCTTAAATAAAAAATCTTCGCCCTCACAGCGAAGATTTTTTATTTCTGGGATTCTCGTTTTCTAAGTTCTAGCTACTAGTCGCTATCTCTTAAAAAATTATTTCCCTTCTACTTCTGACTGGAATCGGCTTACGAGATGAGAGGCGTATTCTTTGCCGCCCAAACCGAAGGCCAAACCTCCTGCCAAAGCAAACATGGCAATCAATCCGGTAATAACGGTGTTAATAATGGCAACGGCAATGCCCAACTGCGATAAAGCAGTTAAACCTCCGAAGATCATTACTACCCACCAAACGCCGGAGCTCAAAAACTTGGCGCCGTGCAATTTGGCTCCCATGACAGAAGCGCGAATTAAGTGGCTCAAGATGTTAGCAGCTACAAAAGCAGCAACCATCATCAAGACCGCGACGGCCAAGTTTGGAATGTAGAGCAATACGTCGCGCAAGAAATTAGAAAGCGCGAAGAAGCCAAGAATGTCCGAAGCAGCCAGCAAGAACGCCAAAACTAAGAACCAATAAACTACCTTGCCCAAGAAATGGCCGGAGTTAAGTTCAATATTGGCGCGCCGGGCGTATTCGTCCAATCCTAACTTTTTCAGCAAATCATCTAATCTCAAGGCGGCAATTACTTTTTCTACCAAAGATCCGAGACCAGCTGCCACGATCAAGCCGACGATAAAAATAACTAAGGCGCCGACTAAAGAAGGCAAGAAGCTTAAGACTTGGATCCAAAGGTTTTGTAACGAGCTGACTAAAACGTCAGTCCAACTTTGAATAAGCATAATTTTTAAATATTTAGAGTTTCTCGACCTTTAAATTGCAATTTAAAAGCTGCTTTTACAGCTCTATTATAATTATAGCAAATAGGCCCGCTCTATTGGGCTGGCGCTGTTAATAACTAATAATACTTTTTTACCAGCCGGCAAACTGCCGCCGCCGGATTCACCGGCGCGCCAACGGCCGGGAAATGATGCATGTCTATATATGGAAGGCTGTTTAGCTCCATAATCGCGCATGGCTGGGCTTTCCAGGAAACACCAATGTCTTTTGCCAAAAAATCCACGCCCGCCAAGCGGGTATTAAAAATCCGCGCCACCCGGCAGAATAATTCTTGGTTATCCGGATGAACCCGATCCGATTCTTCGTGTAAATCTCCGCCTAAGTCCAAAATCACCTTTTCCTGGAGAAATGCCGTCTTGTCTTTAGGAAGAACCGCGTCCCAGGATAAATTCTGGCTTTTCAGCAATTGTTCCGCGGTCTCATTTAATACCAGCTTATATAAAGTAGTGTCCTTGGCTCTGGGATTGCCCCGCCGGAGATCCTGATTTTTTATTTCCACCAATTCTTTTATGGTATGCCGGCCATCGCCTGCCACATGCGCCGGGACCCGCTTAACGCAACCCGCCAAATTAAAATCAATGACCGTGGCCCGATGGGTCTGGGCGTCCGCCAAAAAATTTTCCACGATAAAAAACGGGGAATAGCGAATTGCGGCATCAATGGCCGATTTCAAAGCTGGGGCATCTTGGATATTCATCGTAATGTGCTGGCTCATGGATCCGAACCGCGGTTTTACCGCCAATGGGAAATTCAAATTAGCCGATGCCCAGCGGATTGCCTGTTTTTTTTGCCGCCAGGAAAAAGCCCGGCCGTTCACTGCCGGCAAGCCTTCCGCCTGAAGAATATTTTTTACTTCGGCTTTATCATCAATTATCTTGCTAACGCGGGTTTCCCGCTGTTCGGCGCGGGGCAAACCTTCAAAATAATGAAAACAGTTATTTATTTTTAACCGGAAATAATTTGTCGGACCGAAACGGGACAATAAATTCTCGCATTCAATTCCGGCTTTTTCCGCTTCTTTTAAAAAAACGGCTGTCCGGAGAGAAATCTTTTCTGGGTCCATATTCTTAGTCGGCCGTAAAACTCCGAACCATACCATTGCCCGCTGAAGCCGTTGGTCCAAAAAATAATTCAACGAAGCCGGTACAATTTTCCCCACCGTAGATTCCAAAACAAAATGAATCAGGTCCGAAGTCCAATTGTGAAAATGATTGACCGGCAAGGGTCCGCAATCCGGACAAAATTTAATTTTAGTTTTCATTTAGTGAGTTTATCGAACTATTTCAAACGATAAGTTACGGAGTGGCCGATTTTGCCGACTTGTTCCACCTTTCCTTCCTTTTCTAGCTCATCCAAATATCGCACGGCTGTCCGGCTGGATACGCCCAACGCTTTTCGGATTTCGGCGTTAGAAAGTTCCTTATACCCTGAGCTTGCCTGCCCCGAGGCACCTCGAAGGGTCGAACGGGCTTGCTCCACAAACATAGCCAGCGCCTTTTGCTTCCGGGCTTCTTTCTGCGAAGCCGTCTCAACGGCCGAGGCGCAAATGCCGACAAATTCTTCCTTCGTACTCGTGCCGTGTCTTTTTGCTTCCAACCGCGAAATTAACAATACAAAAACAACCACAATAATAACCATCGCGATTATAAATAAAGATACCTGTCCCATGGGGTTATTTTAACATCTAAATGTCATCCTTACATTCTCAAGTTTGTAAGGATGTCGTTGGAATGTTTATTGGAATGGTTTTGCCTGCTTTTGAGCTAAATTTTTGATTGATTTTTTTGTTGGGGGCTGAATACGCCACTCGCCTGGCGTATTCAGGACATACCAACAAACTCCAGTTTGTTGGTATGTTTTTTTACTTGCGGCGGGAGGGGGGTTGTGGATAACTATGTACAATAACTATTGACTTTTCTTATCACTAAATGATAATATACAAATGTCCTTAGAAAAAGTCGCGCTTCGCGGCTTTTTCCTTTTTAGTCCTTCTTAATACGCATTTTTAAGTTATTGATGTCTATAAAGTCAACCATATTCTTAAGCTCTGCGAATAAATTTCTTAATTTAGTAGAAAGTCGCGAAGTAGAATATCGGGGTCCAGCTTTCACCTTCTTACCACTTGAGACCACGTGCACTTTTACACTTTTATCAACTAAATTCCTTATTAAGAATTCAAAATCGCCATCGCCAGTAAAAAGATAAAATTCGTTATCTTTTGCCGCGTTTTCAATTGCGTCTACGGTAAGTTCGACATCGCAATTTGATTTTCGGGTATATCCCATATCAACGTGTTCAATGAATAAGTGCTGGCATGAGGGACAAGATAAATTAATTTCTCTGTCTTTATTCTTGTATGCAAAAACAGTTTTGGCTCGCAAGGTACAACCGATTTTTTCCAAATTTTCGAGCATAGCAATCATATCTAAATCACCCTCATCAACGCCTGCATAAAAAAATACTTTATCACACTGCCACTCATTTTTTAAAAATTGAAATAATTTATGCCAATCAATAATAAAGCCAAGTAATTTTTTAGTTGTTCCGTCAGTATTGTGATAATCAATAAAGGCGTATTTCATCTTATGATCTTATAATAAAAATGGTTGGTTTTCAATAACAATTTTAATTTCCTCCGGGGTGAGGGCGTAGAGTTTACCTATGGTAAACGGACGAGGAAAGGGATACTGGATATTCTTCTCTTCCGCGGGTGTTTTTATTTACTACTTAATTTAAGAATCTCTTGTACGACACCCTGAACGCTGTCGCCCTCCTCGGGCGTTATAGGCACGTGTGCCTTATTTGTGCTTTTGGGTAGCAGTATTCTCCGACCATCTTTTTTGTCATACATCTTAATTGTTACATTATTACCAAGAAGAGCTATAACTCTATCACCTGTATCTGCCTTTAACTGTTGGCGGCACAAGACAAGGTCTCCATTGTTAATGCCCGCGAGATTCATAGAATCGCCTTCGGCGCGAAGAATAAAATATAGATAGCCGGGTTTTAACTTACGCGCATCAACGTCAATGTATTCTTCGATATTTTCCTCACTCAATATTGGATTCCCGCACGGGGCTGATCCGACAATGGGGACGCGCGTAGTGGCAAATGTACTTGGTTTCAAAATTTGTGTCAGTGTTTTCTGATTATCCTCGTTTTTTTCGATTCTGCTTTTAAAAAATTGTTCAGTCTCTTTGTCTACAAAATATACATAACATCCCCTAATTCCACGAGTCATGAGTGTTTTATAAATATTGATGATGTATCTTTCCAATTCAGCAGAATCCGTGATTCCCCTCCATCCATTTCTGTCCTCATACTTGTTTTCGTCTATTGTTAATTTTTTATTTTTGGCATCGTACGCTAATTCTGGACCTACTATAACACCCACATAATTAAGATCATATCCTTGAATCGTATGAATGCATCCAACCTCGTTGATGGCGTTCGTTGAATTGACCCAGTTAGTTGTGGTGCTGTTCCATCTCATTTTAAACCCATTGATATCAATATCGGTTGCGCTGGAGTCTCCTCTGCTAACCCACGGCCACGCAAAACCCGCAACAACCCTACATAAACTAAATTTATTATTTTTGATTTTAATATCGTCAACCATCTGCCCCACATCATCATAAATTTGGAAGTCAAAATTATTAAATTGTGCGTCAAGGGCCTTCTCTCCTTCGAATATGTCATTTATAAATGTAATGTACTTCTCTCCACCCCTAACTCTGTGCTGACTTGTTAAGAAATGATGGGTTGCTTTAAGGTCTTTAAATTGCGTGGCATGAACATCGGTAGGTCTAATGCTTTGCTTTTCGTCATAAAAAAGAATCTGTTGCTTTGAGCATTTAAGAACCCAATCCAGCTCCGTGCCATTCTGCCCAAGCCCTAGCCGCGCATTCATTGCGTCGTGGCTTCTATAATTTGTTAGATTTCTGCGTTGTCGCAAGCGATGGGCCTCATCGACAATTAATAGGTCATATTTTCTGTTCCCGACCTCGCTGGGACCTATAACCATATTTCTTGAAAGTCCAGACACGCATGAAAATGCGTCTTTGATTGATTCACGCAACGACGTCATTGATATAACTAACCCAACTATAAGATTTTTGGTATTTTCGTCTTCTTGAAGTAACTTGACCAAATACGTCGCCAATATGGTCTTGCCCGTTCCTGGACCCCCATTTATAATGTGCGCGCTTGCCTGGCCAGTTCTAACGACAGCATATAGCTCCTCAGCAACCGCCATCTGATCCTCTGTAAGTGCCTTATACGGAGAATACTTGAACAATTCGCTGTTCTCAATGTCCTTTAAATCACGTTTCACCAGCGCTAACTTCTGAAGTTTTTCCCAAATTGTTTCCAATTTTGCGCGATATCGCTCCTTATCAAAATAATTGTGGTTAACCAACCCCTTATTGCCGTTTTGTAAGCGGAGAGTGCCTTCTGTAGAAAAATATTGAATTAATTGCGATTCAAGATCAAGTGTCGCGGATTTATTGTATTCCTCATCTACTATGACGTGTAATCTATTTAATCGAATTCGATCCTCGTTTTCATAATGTTGTCGGCTTCGATTATGTAGGCTGGTTGTTTCTCCAATATACACTTCGTTCTCATTTTCGAGAATGTAAACTACTGGCCAATCTCGCCCAAGTGGAAATTTTTTAATACCCTCGAGTCCCGCTTTGTTAAATATGAAAGTTTGGATATCGGACATGGATTATAGCTTTGTGTATTTCGTATGCTTACCTTTTGCTTTTTCAACCGGATATTTTTCCTCATTTTTTAAAATCTTATTTTCAAGCGCCTCTAAAACGTCGATCTTGAGATCGTAGCTCATTAGTAAAACCCAATAAAGTACATCCGCTAATTCTTCGCCAATCTCGGCTTTATTGGTTTTAATATATTTTTCAATTTCTTCTTTGCTTTTCCATTGAAAATGCTCCATGACCTCTGCCGCCTCCAAAACCAAAGACAGAGCAACATCTTTTGGATTATGAAATTGCTTCCAATCTCGTGCGTCACGGAAAGCTATAATTCTTTTTGTTAAATCGTTAATATTTTTCATATTATTTAAATAATTCCGCCACTAGATTTTGCATATTCTTATTTTACCTCATCCTATTAGAAATTTCTTGTTGCGAGCTCTCGCTATTTCTAACGGGACAGGCTAAACCCCATTTTCACTCAATACGCCAGACGAGTGGCGTATTCGCGTTTTGTTTATAATTCTTGAATTTTTTTCTTTAATATCGTCAGGCATAAATTATTTAACAATATCTTCCTTTCTATATATAATAGCGCAAAATACGGCTCAAAAAAAGCCGGAAAAAGTTATCCACGGAGGCGTATTGGATTTAATTTAAGTTCATTTTGACTTATCCACACGGATATTGACTATTACCGAGCGTTTGGTATCATACAAGTATTCCTATGAAGAAGACCCTTGTGCGGATTCGTCCGCGCCGGGGGCTTTTTCTTTTTGGGCTTGTAAAATACGTAACGTATTGATTTAGTGGTCTCAATGTGCTATATTGGAAATAAGTAAGTAAGACCCCGTCACCGAGATACCGTAAGGCGTCTCGTTCAAGTGGCGGGGCTTTGTGTTTTTAAGAGAATAAGAATGCCTCTTCAATAATCTTTGTTTTTATAAGTTTATAGTAAGTATCGTCACCTTTTTCGTGTTTCCTAAAAAATCAAAAACCGCCTTATTCGGGCGGTTGTTGGGTACCCCAATCGTCGGGGTTAGTTTTTCTGGGATTTGGCGGCCAGGAGCGGTCGGCAGATTTTGGCATTCATAAATTTATTTAAACAATTAGACCGGGCGAGCGCCGAGGGCTTTTGCTATTTTTGCTCAATACGCCACTCGGGTGGCGTATTGCCTGCTATTTTATTGAGCGCTCATTTTTGAAATAAGAATGCTAAGGTCAAGCAAGCCAACCTTGCCGTCTCTGTTTAAGTCATAGCGGGCATTTTTGGCTGTTACCTTCCCCCAGTTAGAAAATAAAATACTAATATCAGACATAGAAACTTTCCCGTCATTATTTAAGTCGGGTGATGGCGCGCCGTTATCAACAATGAGATATGTTGCCCCAATCTTTTTTTCAAGAATATCGGTTCCTTTTCCATCATTTGCCAAGACTGCCGCGGAAGGAAAATCAATAATTACTTCCCCGGGTTTTTTAGCTTTCAATTTAACAGAAAAAATCTTTCCTTCGCCATTAAAGCCTGGATTTGGGACACCGCCGACAAAATCAATCAGTTTTTCTTCTTCGGAAAAAGCGGGTTCGGAAATCCAAAGAGAGATAAAGGAATCAGATTTAGAAATATCCACTACTTCAATAATATTTTCGTCTTCTATAATTTTCACTCCGGCCTTAATAGCATTGACGTCCTTTTCGGATTTTAATTTAACCGCTACTTCTATTTCATCGCCTACCTTAAAAACTGCTTGTGGCGGATCCACAAATAAAATAACTTCGCCTTTCACGGCAGAATCTCCATTGAATGAAATCCAAATTAACAATATGGCAATCGGTAAAAGCCAAAATAGTTTATGTTTGTGTTTTTTAAGGGTTTCCATAATTAAAAAACACCTCTAATTTTTAGCGGGGTATCTTCTTTGGAAATTTTAAAACAGGGTCTATCAGAGAGAGAGAGAGAGAGAGAGAGAGAGTAGATTTGGCGCGGCACCAAGAAAGATTTCATAATTATTATTATAACATACCTCGCCCTGCGTTGTGCCCTCGAGAGGACTCGAACCTCTATTCCTTGCGGAACCAGCTCCTAAAGCTGGCGTGTCTGCCAATTCCACCACGAGGGCTTGACTACTGCTCTATTATATGCTATCCTATATATAGCACAAGTCCTGTGATAGGGACTAATTGAAAACAACAAGGAGGAGACTCAAATGCTCACCTACCTTTGGAACGCTGTGGTGGCGGTGGGGCCGATTCTCGGACCTCTCCTCATTATAGCAGTGGTTCTGGGTTACGGCTTGCGGAAGATTCCGCCTATGTATTACGGACGGGTCAGCGCTTTCGGAAAACGGGGAAGGGTGGTTAAAGAAGGCCTGCGCTTTCTAATCCCCTTTGTGGAAGAAGTGGAGTTTTACTCCAAAGAAATGCAACGCATTCCACTGGAAGTGACAGCGACCAGCAAGGACAAACTGGAGATCATTCTCCAGGTGACTGTTACGTTTGTCCCGGATTGGAATCTGATCACGGCCTACGAAGAAAGCACCAAAGAAAGAAACGGCGAGCTGATAGACGGAATCAGAGCCGTAGTTGGTGAAATTGCCGGCGTGAAAAAAGCGGAGGATTTTATCCAGCGTCGAGAAGCGATTGGCCATCTGATCAATTGCTTGCTCCGGCTGAAAGATCTTCCACACGAAGGCGTTTCGATTAACCAACGATTGCAGTTCTACGAAATACTGGCCAGCGAAATCAGCCAGCTTCTGAAAAAAGAAACTTCGGTGCCGGATGAACGTTCTGAAATTGAAGACAAGCTCGGAATTGACATTCTGGATGCCCATCTGAAACAGATTGATTTCAGCCCGGCTACTAAGGCGGCGCTGGAAAAGGACAGGCAAACGCAAGCCGCTATGAAAGCTACCGAGCGTATGTTGGGAACCGCTGAACGCATCCAAAAAACGCTAAACCTGGAAGGCTCCGAAGCGGCAAATTTCGTGTTAGTGACGGCTGGCCACGCAAAAAAGCAAGTTGTTGCCATGGAAGGGCGTGGCATGTCGCCAATTCCATTTCTGAATCTCGGGGGAGAAGGCGGCGGCGGAGGTCACGAAGGCGGAAACAGGGGCCGTGAAGGCAACTGGAAAAGAGGTGGCAAATGAAACCGACGAAACCCGCTGAAGCCAACTCCAGGAAAAAGCTGATCCGATTTTGCGGACTGCTGATTCTGGGAGTGGGGCTGACTGCCATTGGTTTGTTCGGCGACAAGAAAACCGCCGTCCAGCCAAAGGCCTTTCAGCTGACTCCGGACAGTCAGGACTTCCGATTTTCCAAGCCCGGGCATCTCCAGGTCCAACTGGACCAGAAAAAGTTCTCGCCCTGGATCGACACTCAAGTGCCCAACCTGAAGAACGGCTACTGCTCCCGCTATCGCATTGATGGCCAGGGGGTGGAAATCCAGTTCTGGGATGGAACGCGGGTGATTGACTCCGGCAAGGATAAAATCTGGCTCGGCATCCGGAAAGGAATTTTCCGGATCAAGGGAGCCGGCACTGCCACGGTCACCGTGGAAGTCTCCAGAAGCTAACGTAACAAAACCCCCCATTCGCGGAAAGCGAGTGGGGGGAATTTTTTTGTTAACTATCTAATAAAGTTGGAAACAATCGTAGTTACGCTAAAAGCAATTAAGCCAATCGCGATGGCGATTATAGAATAAATTAATTGATTTTTGGCCTTGGTTAACTTTTCCGGATCGCCGGCCGCGGTTAAGTAAAGATAAGCGGCATAAAAAATAAAGATTACGGCTACCGCGAAAAATGTGGCCGCTAACCAGTTAATAATTGTTTGAATGATATCAAAAATATCCTGAACGCTGGTTATCGTAGTAACTCGTGGTGCTGTTGGCATATATGTGAGATTAAAATACTTGTCTTAACGACCTTTTTACTATCGGGCTCCCAGCAAATCTTGAATGATAAAGCTGGCTCCCCTCGCTATCAGAATTATAACATAACCCAAAACCGTATAAGTAATAGTCTTTCTTCCTTGGGTTATTTTTTCCGGATTGCCGGCAGCGGTTAAAATCTGAAATGCTCCGACAAAAATCATCAAAGCGACAATCGGAGTCGCCAAAAGAACTAAATAGCCTAAAATCCGGTCAATCAGCGCCTGGAAAGTAGTAACTCCCAGCGGATTGGGAAAGCTGATATTACCGCCCCCGCTAGTGGGATTTTGTCCGCCTACCACTGCTAATAATTTATAAAGTCCGTTAGTCATAGTTAGTAATTAGTAAATAGTAAATAGTAATTAGTGAATAGTGGTCATTATCGGCATTGAATGCTATTCCACGGAAGAGCTGATGGCGAACCGGTTATCACATTAAATAGAGTGCCGATAATCAGCCAAGCCCCAAAAACAATGATCAATCCGGTTACCGCGATAGTGATAGTTTTCCGGCCCTCGGTCATTTTCTCGGGAGAACCGCCTGCCATCATTATAACAAAGCCTCCCCAGACAATAAACGCTACGGCTAAAGTAGAGGCGATGCCAACTAGCCAATCAATCACATTTTTCGCCAGCTTCAAAAAATCGCAAAAAGTGCAGGCCGCCTGGCCGGTGCCTCCGCAAGGAACCAAAGCTGCCTGAGCCGAGCCCGCCAACGACAATGATAAAAGAATGGCGATTAGATAAAGTATTAAAAATTTCTTAGGCATCCCTCACCCTTAAAGCATTAACGAATTGCGAAGCCGACTTTTAAGCGAAGCAAACCCTTTGGCAAAATGCTTCAATCTTGCCTCGCGTATTAAGGCGTCTTTTTTTGACTTGTATCCTTCAAAATAAATTAATTCCAT
>JAUYKI010000005.1 GCA_030700025.1 bacterium
TCCACCGTTAACATTCCGGTGGTAGAAGCGTTAACAAAAGTCAAAGTTCCGGTCGCCGTGATGTTCGCGACGTTAATTAAACTTCCCGAAAAGAAAGCGTTGCCGTGGACACTTAATAATTGCGATGGAGAAGTTGTTGCAAGGCCCAATCGTCCAGTGTTAGTAACGGTCCAAACGGCATCATTACCGCTTTGCAATGTCATCAAATTTCCCGAGCCAGTTTGAGCAATATACAAAGCCGGAGTAGTTGTTGCGGCAACAATTCCTAAAGTACCGGCCGGACTGCTGGTGGCAATACCAATTCTTTGATTGGTAATCTTTCCTGATCCGGCCACGTCAGCCAAAACCGCTAAAGTGCTGGAAGAGTTAATCATTGCCGTATATCCGATCACGGTTCCGGTGGCCAATTCCGTACTGATCGGCATATCCACCCAAGTTACCCGTCCGGCATCAATATCAAAAGTTAAGGATCCTGTTTGCAGTTGCTCAATCGTCGTTGTTCCGGTAGAACTGACTTCAAAGTAAACATCTCCCGAAGACGAGGCGATGGAAATTAATCTGGTTGAATCTCCGCCATTGGCTTGAATTGATAATCTGGCCCATGGAGTTGAAGAGCCGATTCCGATACTGCCGGTAGAACCGGTAATGGTTAAATTGCCGGAAGAAAGAGTTGAAGAAGCGGAGGAAATAAATCCATTACCAATAGTTAACATTCCGGTGGTGGAAGCGTTAGCTAAATACGAATCACCGCTGACCGTTAAAGTTCCGGTCGCGGTAATGTTAGCGACATTAATTAAACTTCCGGAAAAGAAAGCATTGCCGTGAACCGAAAGAAGCTGGGAGGGAGAAGAAGTTCCGATACCCACTAAACCACCCTGGCTTGAACCGCTGACAAATAATGCCGGCGTAGAGCCGGGGGGACCGGAAACCACAAAGGAAGGATTGTTACTTCCTAAATTAACGGAGAAAGTTCCCCACGGAGAAGTGGTGCCGACGCCGACGCTTCCCATGAAAGTAGAAGACGCGGAAATTAATTGTCCGGCATTAAAAATACCGCCCGATCCCACGCTCAAACCGCCAATTGCCTGCAATTGCCCGTAAGCGATAATGTCATTTCTCACCTGCAAACTACCGGCTTCCAAAGAATGAATAATTGCCGAAGTGGTTTCCAAACCGCCAACGTCTAAAATTTGTAGGGTATCAACGCTAGTGCCGCCGCTAGGAATATAAATATACCGGCCGGAAATGCTCATACTGACTGGAAAGTCTCCGCTCATTGCGTTGATAGATACCGTACCAAGAGATGAAGCCGTTAACGGATCAGAAACATCAATAACTTGTAAAGTGTCCGCAGCGGCATCAGCAACATATGCATAACGACCAGAAATCAGCACACCAACTGGAGTATTGCCGGTACCAACTGTATTTAAACTAGATGGACTAGCAGGATTGGCGATGTCAAAAATTCTCAAAATATTATTTGTATAATCAACCCAATAGGCATAACGTCCGGAAATATCCAGATCAAAAGGCGTTCCACCAGGCGTAACTACGCCAACATGAGAAGGACTGGAAGTGGAAAATTCAAAAATTTGAAGTGAGCCAGAAGTAAGATTGGCTACATAAAAATACTTTCCATCCGCGGCTATGGCCGTTGGATTTGTTTCAGTAGTAATCGTAGAAACTATTCTCGGATTAGAAGGATCGGCAACGTCAAAAATATGAACTAAATTAGTATCGTAAGTGGGAACATAGGCATACCGGCCAACCACAGCAAGATCATATACGCCAGCAACAGCGCCGCCAAATTGGGTATTGCTAAGCTCAATCGGATTATTAGGACGAGAAATATCAAAAGTTAGAAAATGTGGCGTACCGCCGCAAGTACTATCGCAAGCAACTACATAAGCATATTTTCCGGATACCACAATAGATGTTGGTTCACCTGTTGAAAGAGTTGTGACACCAACCAACGCAGGACTGGAAGTAGAAACATCAAAAACTTGAAACGTAGCGCCTGAAAAACTAACTACGTAAGCATACCGGCCGGAAACTGCTACTGCAAAAGGGTCATCGCTAGTTTTTGCGGAACCGCGAGCTCGCGGAAGAAAATTACTATCCGCGAGATTAGAAATATTTCCGGAGACTGTAAGGGCCTGGTCCGGCGTTGAAGTTCCGATTCCGACATAGCCGTTTTGATTTGTTCCTCCGACGAATAATGACGGGGTGGAACTGCCGTTGTTGGAAACAACGAAGGAAGGATTTTTGTCATCCATTTCCACGGAGAAAAATCCCCAAGGCGAACTGGTTCCGATTCCCAATCTTCCGCTTGCCGAAGAAAGCGTGGAGGTGGCTCCTCCGGTTCCGAGATTAAGATCTCCTCCGGCCAGAGAAATATCTCCGCCGACAAAGAAATTGCCGGTAACGGTGGCGTTGGCAAAGCTTAATCCTCCGATGTTGGTATTTCCGTCGACGGTAAGGTCGCCGTAGAAGTGGACGTTGCCGGTAGTTTGAAGAGTGGACGAAGAATTTACCGCTCCGCTGACTAATAAGGTGGAGCTTAATGTACTGGCTCCGCCGACGGTCAAAGTTCCGGCGGTGGAGATGTTATTTCCGATAGTGGTAGTGGCTGCTAAGGCGAAATAATTAACAATAATAACCGTCGTAATGATGACGGAAAAAATATACGCTAAACTGCGAATTTGGAAGCCAGTGGGTTGTTTGTTACTCATAATCCCTTAACGAATCCACAGTAATGGACCCTATTCTGACCTTTCTTTATTATAATCTATTTACTCATTTAGGCCGGTGTGGATAACTATTTCGGGGGATTAACAAAGATCGTGATATAATTTAAGGGTGAAAAATCCTGTTTTTCTAACGATATTTTTAGCCTTTTTTATTTTCTCTGCCCAATTTTCGCTGGCGGATTTTCAGCTTAATCCAAATGAGGTCCAGCTCTCGGTTGGCAGTTACTTATTGGACATTGAAGAGACGGCTGGCATTGTGGATAACATAGATTTTAACGGCGGGAGCTTTACTATCACAG
This sequence comes from bacterium, assembly GCA_030700025.1. GTDB lineage: Bacteria > Patescibacteriota > Minisyncoccia > UBA6257 > 02-FULL-45-10c > JAUYKI01. The sequence goes on from JAUYKI010000005.1 coordinate 3,050, forward strand.
TTTCCTCTTCGCAACAGATAAAAATTGGCTCTTTGGACAGAGTAAAATTTGATTTTGAACCTCAAAGCGCTGGAATTTACATCACCCGGACCTGCGAACCAACTAAATCCACTATCAAAATTGAAACTCCGGCTATTGCTCCTCTGGCGATTACTATTACTCCGAACGGAACTTGTGTGCCGGGTGACGGCGGAGGCGGCGGAGCCGGACTTGGAATTATTTCACCGATTATTCCTCCCCCGCCACAACCGCCGCAACCTACCGGCGTTCCAGCCGGAGAAATTCCTCCGTCGGAATTTCCATTAGGGCTTCCGCTCGGACCAATCAGCGCTCCGCCGACTTTACCGCCAGTAATACCGCCCGTTACTCCTCCAACGGAACCCGGAATAACTCCGCCGATTGTTTCTTTGCCCGAACCAATCAAAGAAACAATTGAAACAATAACGGAAATCGGCAAGGGAATTATTGAAGCCGTGCAATCTATTTCCACCGGCGATCTTTCCATTGTCCGGGATATCATTAGCGGGCTCCGCGCCAATACTACCGTTACCAATAACATTCAAAATGTCATTCAACCGGCCCTGACTTTCTTCGCGATTGTCAGCGCGATTATTGCCGCGCTGACTGCCATACAAGCCAGCGCCACTGTTGCCGCGGCGTTGAATATCGTTGTGGAAACTTTCAGCTTTGCTAAATTTTACCTCTTGGGTTTAATTCATTTTAAACGCCGGGTGCCGTGGGGACGCGTTATTGAAAAAACTACCGGCCGGCCGGTGCCCGGAGCGGTTGTCCAAGTTTGGGACGCGGAATTTAAAAAATTAAAAGATACCCAGCTGACCGACAAAGACGGCCGTTTTGGCGCGTTAGTCGGAGCTGGAAAATATTACATCAAAGTTGCCAAAGACGGATTCCAAGATAAACAAACCGAAACTATTGAAGTTGCTTCCGCCAATCAAATTTTAAATATTGAAGTTCCGATTATTTTGATTCAAGAAATTTCCGGATTAGAACAAATTAAAAAAGCTAATCTCTTTAGTATAGTTAAAAACTTCTTGGACAGCATTAATCCGGTTTTATTGGTTCTCGGCACGCTGATGAGCTTAATCACTCTGATTATTTTGCCGACTACGCTGAATTACGTGATCTTCACCATTTATGTCGCGTTTGATATTTTAAAGCTGTATTTTACTTATCACTTTATCAAGCCGTTCGGAAAAGTGCTGGATTTTGCCTCGGCTTTGCCTTTATCGCTGGCAATCATCCGAGTTTTTGACGAAGAGAAGAACCTGCTCCTGCAAACTAAGGCCTCGGACGATGAAGGAAGATTCAATTTCCTTTTGGCTCCGGGCAAATATTTCCTCACCTGCGTAAAAGCCGGATACCAGGCTTACCGCTCCGCGCCGATTATTTTTACCAAAGCTTCGTTAGCCACGATGGATGTTAAATTGCAAAAAAAACAATTAGAAAATTCACCTAATTTCTAATAATTGGAAATTTTATTAGGTGAATTAGAAATTAGGAATTAGAAATTTATGAGAAATTGTTTGTGGTTTGTGATTTTAGGATATCTGCTATAATAAACTCATGACCCGGTACTACAACTTCAATCGTAGTTACCGCAGACAAACTATTAAGATAAATCTATATCTACTCAAACGGTCAAAGTAATTAATAATTCCAGTAACGCCGAAGCGTTACAATTAAAGTTGTAGTACCGGGATGGCAAAAATAACATCAGTTTACGCTCAAGAAATTTTAGATTCACGAGGCAAGCCCACTCTTAAGGTCTGTGTTTCCGCCGGCAACGCCTGCGGAGATTTTTCCGTTCCCTCCGGCGCCAGCACCGGCTCGCACGAAGCCTGGGAAAAACGGGACGGCGATAAAACCCGCTTTGCCGGGCTGGGCGTTAAAAAAGTAGCGGAAAAAGTTAATACCGAAATCAATAAAGCCCTAAAAGGAAAAGACGCGGGCAATCAAAAAGCGATTGATAATTTATTGATAGAACTGGATGGCACTCCGAATAAAAAACGCCTGGGCGCTAACGCCATTTTAGGCGTCAGTGTTGCTTGCGCCAAAGTTTCTGCCAAAGCCAAAAATCTGGAACTCCATCAATATTTAAAAACTCTGGCAAACATTAAATCTTCTCATCGGGTCCCCTACTTGTATCTGAACTTAATCAATGCCGGAAAACACGCATCCAGCTATCTCGCTTTCCAGGAATTTATGATTGTGCCAATGACTCAAAAAGTAGAAGAAGGATTAATCTGGGCGGATATGATTAAGGCCCAGCTTAAAAAAACCGTTGTCGGAAAATATGGCCCGTTTTCCGCGAATTACGGCGATGAGGGCGGAATTGTAATCCAAGCGAAAAAAGTCCGGGAGGCATTCCAGGCGCTTACTCATTCCATTAAAGAAGCCGGGCTCAAAGGAAAAGTAAAACTTGCGATTGATGCCGCGGCGGATTCTTTTTACGAACCAAAAAATAAAAAATACGATATTGACGGTAAAAAAATTAAAGCCGGGGCCTTAATGGATTTATACAAAGGAATTGTCCGGGATTTTGACATGATTTCCATTGAGGATCCATTTTTTGAAGAAGAATTTAAAAACTTCGCCCAGCTTTTGGCGTTCAGCAAAACCAAGAAAACTAAAATTGTCGGCGACGACTTAACTGTAACTAATCCGGAACGGCTTTGTACCGCCATTCAAAATAAAAGCATTGACGCGATTATTATCAAACCGAATCAAATCGGCACTTTAAGCGAAACGCTGGATGTAATGAAATCTTCTAGAGAAAATAACATAGAGTGCATTATCAGCCACCGATCCGGAGAAACCGGAGACGATTTCATTGCCGATTTAGCTTACGCCTTCGGCGCATTCGGACTAAAATCCGGCGCCCCGAATCGCTTTGAAAGAATCGCCAAATATAACCGCCTTTGGGAGATTTCTTCTTAGGTTTAATCTTGATACCTTCTACAGTCTATATTTTCGCGAACCACCTTACTACCTCAACCCGTTACGGTTTCTCCAGCGGAAACCTCCTCTTGTCGCTCGCTACGATTGAGTTTTGATAGGTAATTATATCAAAACTACCCTCGCCCCGCTGAAAGCGGGGCTAGCCAATCGGCTCGCTTGGGTTTCGGTAAGTAAGGATGATTCGCTATAATTATTTATTGTTAATTTGGCTTCGATCAAGATTATTTATTGAAAAATCTCTATACTATCTTTAAAAAAAATAAAAACCGCCAAATTATTTGGCGGTTTTGCTCACGCTTTTCTCTCTGCTCAAAACATTAGACTTGTTTAACATTTCAGTAAAGTTCACCGGCTTAACAGAAGCGAGCACCAAACTAAACGCTTGCTCGGCCGTAAAACCAGCAGCCGCATAATCCGTGTAAGCGCGCCGTTTATTCTTGGCCGTCATAGCGGACAATCTGGCCAATTCCGGCCCTAAATCATCGCCGACATCTAACGCCGTATTCAAAACAAGCTTTAACGCCCGGACAACGGTTGGTTTTGCGCCCTTAACCATGCCCTCTCCGAGATCTAAATATTCATCTGCTTGAGCCAATAATGCTATCAATTCTGCCAATTCTGCCTTGCCCAGTTTCATTTTTTCTCTCCCTAGACCAATTTTCTAAAATTGGTCGGGCGATCGTTCGCCTTAGGCGAACGATTTAGCCTTTTGAATTTTCAAACAGCTCAAAAATACTATCATTCTCCAAAAATAAGTCAATAACGACTATCACTACAAATTTATGCCATGGCAGAAATTTGTAGTAGTGATAAATAAAAACAAAATACCGCTGGGCAATTTTAAAAATTTTTTGTATTATTAAGACATGCTAAAAAAACACTCTCGGGCGCAGATTGTCGCCACTATCGGGCCGGCAAGCAAAGACAAAAAGGTTTTAATAGAAATGATGAAACATCAAATGGATGTTTGCCGTTTGAATTTCTCCCACGGCACGCATGAATACCACGCTATGCTGATTAAAAATATCCGCGAAGCCGCGAAAGCTGTTGGCAGAAAAATCCCGATTATCCAAGACCTATCCGGCCCAAGAATTAAAACTAAATCCGGCCACGGCATTGCCAAAACATTCAAATCCGTCGTTACGGAAAAAGATATCAACGACGTGGCTTTTGGCATCAGTCAGGGGGTAGACTACGCGGTAATGTCTTTTGTCGGCGGAGGAAAAGATATCCGCGATTTACGGAAGGCGATGTCCAAGCTGGGCAAAATTATTCCGATAATCGGCAAAGTGGAGCGGAAAAAGGGCGTACAGAACATTGATGGAATTATCGCGGAATCCGACGCCATTATGATTGGCCGGGGCGATTTGGGAAATGAAATTGCTTTGGAAGAAATTCCGTTTGTGGAAGCCAATATTATTAAAAAATGCCGCGCCGCTAAAAAACCGGTAATCACCGCCACCCAAATGATGGTTTCCATGGTCAATAATCCTTCCCCTTCCCGCGCCGAAGTTACGGACGTTGCTTACGCGATTATCAACGGTTCCAGCGCCGTCATGCTTTCTGAAGAAACCGCTATCGGAAAATATCCGATTGAGGTAATAAAATACATGGAAAAAATAGTTTTAGCGGCCGAAAAACATCTAGGGCCGACAACAATGGCGCGATTATAAAATGAAAGAATCTTTTGAGAAAAAACCGCGAAATATTGAAACCGAAGCCGCTCACTATGAAGTAGTGGCTGATTTTTCTCCCGAAGAACTAATCAAAAGGGTTGAGCAAGTTAAAAGAAAAATGGAGCGGGAGAAAGAAGATTACAATAAAATTGAAAATTTTACCTTATTCTACGCGCTTTCCAAAGATAGTTTTCAAATTCAGCTTTCTTTAGACCATCATAAATTGCCGCCTGGAGCAGAGTGGGGCGATACCGAAGGCGGCAACCTTACGGTCAATACCCGGCTTCAAATTAAAGACATCAATAACCATTCGGGGTCTTTAAAAGATACGCCGGATAAAGATGTTCCCCTGGTAAAAAAGGCGGTTCAAAAATATCTGGATAAAGTCATAAAATGAACGAATCTTTTGAAAGAAAAACAAGCGATATTGAGACGGAAGCGAGCTATTATGAAATAGAGACCGACTTCGCTCCCTCCGACTTAATTAAAGGAGCGGAGTCCTTAGCTGCCGCGAAACGCAAATTTTTCCCTTGTTTTTATATAATTTCCAAAAAGAACTATAAGTTTTATATTTCCATTTATGGGCATTTTAATTTATTAAGCCAGGTTAAAGACACAAGCGATATTAAGGCGGGTACTGTAAAAGTAAGCGGTGAATTTAAAGTAATAGACGTGGACAAAATCAGCGGTTCCATCCCCGGCGAACCCTCGCCCCAAGATTTTCCCCTTATTAAAGAAATAGTCCAGAGATATCTGGACAAAATAAAAAAATAAAACTCGCAGTAATGCGAGTTTTTAATTTAAATAAATGCCATATTCAAAACCAATCTCCAGATTGGTTCAATTTCCAGCGCCTCGGCTTCTGCCAGCTCAAACCATCCAATTCCTTTGTGGCTTTTCGGCTCTTTGAGCTCGGCCAAATCATGATCTACCACCATTGTATAAATCCACCATTCATGCGCTTTTGCGCCCCGGTTGCAGGGATTATTAATATCCGCCCACAAAACCAATTTCATAGAATCGTTCGCTTGGACACCGGTTTCTTCAAATAATTCTCTTTTAGCGGTTACCAGTTCATGCTCGCCCGGCTCAACATGCCCGGCCGGACACGCCCATCCGGGAGTTCCCTTCCGGCGGTCCAAAAGCAAAATCTCGCCCTTCTCATTGATCACGATAATCCCAACGGCCTTGCAAGGCAGTTTTCCCGTAGGCGGCGTAACCATCACTTCATCCATAGCTAATCTCCATTCCCGAAAGCGCTTGTTTTTAAAGATCAAAAATATATTACTCTTTTCTAAAAAGAAAATCAATGGGCAAAAGCCGCCTTGGCACGGATTTGATTTTTAATACACTTCGTCATGTGAACCGACTGCGAGTAAATAAATGTTCTGGTTTTCAAAATATAAAATCAGGCGATATTCGTGAGTAATAGAAATGGCGTGACATTTTTTTAATTTTCCGGTTAATTTATGCGTTTTTAATCTTTTGTCTAAGGGATTTTTCTGTAAAATATCCAGTTTTTCTTTAAAAACACCCCTAAGTTCAGGGTGTTTTATTAAAAAATTTTTGAGTTGTTTTTTAAATCGATTCGAAACTACAAGCTGACGCATTTATTTTAGTCCTCTTAGGAGCGCATTGGCGCTTTTAAATTTTTCCGCCTTACCCCGGCGAATGTCCGATAAGTTCATCATTACTTCCAATTCTAAAAGCTTCCTTTTAGATTCTTTAATTAAATCTCGCACCTCTTCCGCTGTTTTATTAAGTTTTTTAAAAATGGTTGCTTGAGTCATATATAATTACTATATTGAATAGTTAGATATAAGTCAAACCCCATCGGGCCTTGCGGCTGGATGGGGCGTTTATGCTTTTATAATATATTACCGAATCCCTTCGTGTCAATGACGGGTGTTAATAACTTAAAACCTATTCCGGTAACCGGCAGCTAGACATTAAATTAAGCAGGCTGGTTCCGGACATATCAGCCGGCTGGGGAACGCCCATTAGCTCTAAAATCGTCGGCGAAACGTCTCCCAGAAGCCCCTGCGGTATAACGCTAACCAACGGTGGAAATGGCTGTTCTTGACGATTTTCCGGCGTAATCAGCCATACTGGCACCGGATTAGTGGAATGTTCTTTGTCTATTTCATTAGTCTCTAAATTAACCATTTCTTCAACATTGCCGTGATCCGCGGTAATCAAAGCAACGCCATTCATTACCAAAATTTCCTTTACCAACTTCCCTACTGCTTCATCCAAAGTTTCCACCGCCTTAACGCCCGCTTCAAAATTGCCGGTGTGGCCAACCATGTCGCCATTAGCGAAATTAACCACCAAAAAATCAAACTTCTTTTGGGTTAAAATTTCCGAAGTCTTGGCTAAAATTTCTTTCGCGCTCATTTCCGGCGCAGTATCGTAACTTTTTACTTCTTTAGAGGGAATAATTACCCGCTCTTCTCCGGCAAACGGCTCTTCAGTTCCGCCGTTAAAAAAATAAGTTACGTGAGCGTATTTTTCGGTTTCCGCGATATGAAATTGGGTTTTTCCCGCCTCGGACAAGACTTTCGCCAGCGGATTCGGCACCACGTCCGGCGGAAAAACCGAATCAGCCACAATATCCGCGGCATAAGGCATCATAGTTAGATAATAAAGATTTTTTAATTTATTCCTTGAAAACTTATCAAACTTATCATTGACTAAAGCGCGGCTGATTTGCCGGGTACGGTCCGCGCGATAATTGATAAAAATCAGGGCGTCATTATCTTTAATTTTTCCGTCTTTTGAAATTACATAAGGCTCCAAAGTTTCGTCCCGGAAATTTTTCGCGTAACCGTCATCCAGCGCTTCTTTAGGCGAACCAACTTTAATTCCTTCCGCCTCAGTTAAACAGCGGTAGGCTTTTTCCGTCCGGTCCCAATGTTCGCTTTTGTCCATGGAATAATAACGGCCTATAACCGTGGCAATCTTGCCAATGCCAAGTTTTTTCAGCTCCGCCTCCAGCGGTTCAATAAATTTTATCGCTACTTTCGGCGCGGTATCCTGGCCGTCGGTAAAAACATGCAAATAAAGCTTTCCGGCGTAACCTAGATTTTTGATAATATTTAAAATTGCCAACAAATGGTCAATGTGCGCGTGCACTCCGCCGTTAGACAACAACCCCATTATATGGAGAGCGGAATTATTGGCTTGCGCGTGTTCCACGGCTTTTTTCCAAACCGGAAAATTAAAAAAGTTTTTATCTTTAATGGCAGTGTTAATTTTCGGCAAATTTTGCGGAACTACCGTGCCAGCGCCAAGATTAGCGTGTCCCACTTCGGAACTGCCCATTTCACCCCATGCCAGGCCCACTTCCGCGCCCGACGCTTGCAGTAATGCTCCCGGATAATGCCCGCTGATATCCCGAAGATTGGGAATTTTGGCATTAGCAACCGCGTTGCCTTTTTTATTTAAAGTAATGCCAAAGCCGTCCAAAATTATGAGTATTAGTGGGTTATTTTTTGTTATTGGTGTCATAATATCTAATATCTAATTATTACATAAATCACAAATTACAAATTACAAACAATGTTCAAAATTACAAATTCAAAACGGTTTTAAGTTTATGATTTCGGTCATTGGAATTTGTTTGTAATTTGGTGCTTGTGATTTGTAATTTTACTCGAGCTTCAGCGAGAGTACTTTTGAAACTCCGTCTTCTTCCATGGTTACGCCGTAAAGCACGCTTGCCGATTCCATGGTGGCGCGGTTATGAGTGACGATTAAAAACTGGGTTTGTTTGGAAAAATCCCTGATTAAATCCGCGAACCGCTTGGTATTCCGTTCGTCCAGGGCCGCGTCAATTTCGTCCAGCACCAAAAACGGCGGCGGGCTGACGGAAATCAAAGCAAAAAGCGCGGCAATAGAAACCAAGGTTTTTTCTCCGCCGGACAACATTTCCAATCCCTGGATTTTTTTTCTGGGAATGTGGACTTCCACGTCTATGCCGGCGGAAAGTTCATTGTGCTCTTCTTCCGATTCCGCCACAATCTGCTTCTCGCCTCCCTCCATCATTTCCTCAATCGGAGCTTTCTTTTCTATTTTTTCCAAGCGCATGCTCGCCCGTCCGCCGCCGAACATCAATTGGAAAAATTTATTAAACTCGTCATTAATGCTATGTAATGCCTTAGAAAAATCCGTATGAATTTTTAAGTCCAATTCCTTAATCAGCTCGCCTAGATCGTTGGTAGCTTTTTCTAAATCAGCCAGCTGGGTTTCCAAAAAACTATGCCGAGATTCGGTTTCTTGCGCTTCTTTAATCAGCGCCTGATCCACCGCCCCCACGCCGGCAATTTCCGAACGCAAACGCATTAATCGGCGCTCTAAATCCGGAAAGGCCATGCCTTCGGGCAAAATTATATTCTCCAAAGAAAACTCTTCCAGCTTCCGGTTGGCTTGCGAGGCCTGCATTTCCAAATCCTGCTTGCGCAAATTAATCCGCTCTATTTCAAACAAAACTCTATTTTTTTCGCTTTCCAGCTTGGAAATTTCATCCTTTTTCTTTTCTAAATTTTCAAACGCCTGGCGGAAATCTTTATTAAAAGTTTCAAACCCCCTGGCGGATTCTTCCTCCATTTTCGCCAAACTGTCCAATTCCGCGCTCAACGGCTGGATTTTTTTCAGCATTGCCTCGCGCGCGGATTTTAACTCGCCGATTTCCTGCTTTTGGCGGGAAGAAGAATCTGTTACTCCGGCAATTTTTACCAATAAATTCTTTAAACTAACATGGATTTCTTCCACGCCGGAAAACTGCAGAACTTTCTGGATAACTTCTTTTACTTCCTCCAAAACCGCCAATAATTCCCCGGAGCGCAAATCCACCTGCTGGCTGGCGGATACCGAGAGTAAAAATTCAATCTTCGCTTCCAACTTGCTGATATCCCTTTCCAAACCGGCGCGCTCCTGAAGCAACCGTTCGCGCTTCTGCCGGATTTCTGAAATTTGATTTTTTTGCCCGGGCTGGCCGGCTTCCACTTTTTCCAAATCCGCTTTCAAAGCCCGCAATTCTTTTTCTTTGCCGGCAATTTCTCCGTCCAGTTTTTTAATTTCCGGCTCAAACCGCGCCAGCCCGGCGGAAATTTCTTTCAACTTGAGGCCAAAATAAATATCTTCCAGGCTCCGCAATTCTTTTTCAATTTCGGATAATTTTTCCCACTTGGCAGTCTGGCGTTTTAAAAAACGGAGGTGAGGCGCGATTTCTTCAATCATTGCCCGCACTTTTTCCAGATTAATGCCGGTATTTCTAAGCTTGCGTTCGGCTTCCTGTTTTTTTAACTGATATTGGCGGAGGCCTAAAATTTCTTCCACCATTTCCCGGCGTTCTTCCGGGCTGGCCTTAACAAAAAGATCACTGTCGCCCTGATTTACGATTGCCAATCCCCGCGTTCCCAAACGGGATTTCGCGAAAAAATCTACCACATCCCGCAACCGCACCTCGGCTTTATTCAAAAAATATTGGGAGGAGCTGTCCCGGTCAATCCGGCGGACAATGGTTACCTCGGAAAAATCCACCGGAAAAAATCCGGAGGAATTATCAAAAGTAAGCGACACCTGCGCCATGCCCATACGGGTCCGTTTCGGCGTGCCGGAAAAAATTAGGTCTTCCGCCCGCGCTCCCCGCAAATTCTTCGCTTCCCGCTCGCCCAAAATCCAGCGGATGGCGTCAATCACATTACTTTTGCCGCTGCCATTCGGCCCTACAATTCCGGCAATACCGCCGGGGAAATCCAAGGTGGTTTTTTGCGCGAAAGACTTAAAGCCCAAGAGTTCTAAACGCTTAAGATACATCCTATTATTTTACAAAAAATAAGCACTAGAAGCAATAAAAAAAATCCCTCGCTCTCTTGCGAGAGTAAGGGACAAGTCCGCTTTTCAGCGGCTAAAAATGAAGGCAAGAGCGGCAACAACAAATCCAACAAAGACACCCAGCATCATGATTTCATTTCCTCCTTGATCAAATTCGTGCTTAGTTTTCTCCCAAGAAAAATGACTCACGATGAACAAAACCGCCATTACAAAAGTATAAGTAGCTGCCACAACCGCTAGCCAGTACACAAAAAACATTCCGATGCCAATCAAGACTGCCATTGTTAGTATTCCTCCTCGTTTCAAAGATCCCATAGAATATATATTATTACTTAGATTTTGTCAATCTAAGAAACAAAAATCCGTCGCGTAAAACGCAACGGATAAAATAATTCTTAATTTAATTCGGGTCTGAAATTCGGAGTAGATTCAATGATGCTTCTGATTTCATCGCCGGCCAAAGTTTCTTTCTGGTACAGCGCCTTAGCCAACGCCATCAGCTTGGCTTTATTGGTTTTCAAAAGGCTCTTAACCTGGTCGTAACTCTCTTGCAACAGCTTCTTCACCCTCTTTTCCAGCAATCTTTTGGTCTCGTCCGACATATCTAATGCGGCAGAATCGCCAAATATGCTGGCCTTGGGCTTATATACCACCAATCCCGCTTCAGCATCCATTCCCAAACGATAGACCATCTTTTCCAAAAGGTCAGTCGCCCGTTCAAAATCGTTGGATGCTCCGGTCGTCACCTTATCCGGTCCGAACATCAATTCTTCAGCAGCTCTGCCAGCCACTAAAACCGACAGCATGGCGATAATCTGCTGTTTCGTCCGAGAAAATAATTCTTCAGCCGGCAATTGCTTAACATAACCCAATGCCATTCCGCGCGGGATAATAGTCGCCTTATAAACCGGATCGGCGTGCGGAGTTAAAGTTGCCAGCAAGGCATGAGCTGCTTCGTGATAGGCAGTCATTGCCTTTTCAGAAAGCGACAGCTTCCGGCTCTTCCGCTCCGCGCCCATGGATTCTTTATCCACGGCTTCGCTAAGATCGGATTGCTCAACAAACTTCTTGCCCTTGCGATGCGCCAGAAGGGCCGACTCGTTAATAACGTTAGCCAAGTCCGCGCCGGACATTCCGGGCGTGTCTTTAGCCACAGCGTTCAAATTAACGTCGGCTCCGAGGCGGATTTTCTTAGCATGAACTTTCAAAACTTCCTCGCGCGCAATCACATCGGGATTATCAATCTGAACCTGCCGGTCAAAACGGCCAGGCCGAGTCAGCGCCGGGTCCAAAATGTCCACTCGGTTGGTCGCTGCCATCACGATGATCCCGCTGCGATCCGCGAATCCGTCCATGGCTACCAGGATAGCGTTCAGAGTTCCTTCCCGCTCATCATGGCTGCCGCCAAATCCGCTAGCGCCACGCTTGCGGGCCGCGGCGTCAATTTCATCAATGAACACAATACACGGCGCGTTCTTTGCCGCCGTCGCGAATAAATCTCTTACCCGGGCCGGGCCAACGCCAACAAACATTTCCACAAAATCAGAACCGCTGATAGAGAAAAAGGGAACCCCAGCTTCGCCGGCAACAGCTTTTGCAAGCAAGGTTTTTCCGTTTCCGGGAGATCCGGCCAGCATCACCCCCCTTGGGCAGCGCGCGCCAGTATCCGAAAACGATCCGGGATCTTTCAAAAATTCCACGACTTCCATCAATTCCACTTTCGCTTCCACGCAACCGGCGACATCCGCGAAAGTTTTCTTGTCGGCGCTGGGCTCAAAACGCTTGGCTTTATTCTTGCCAAACTGCGCCGCTGCTCCGGCCTGTCCGCTCATCATTCGGAATAAGAACACGAAAATCAAAATTGGAATAATCAAGTTAGACGCAAGATTCAAAATCATGAACCAAGTGCTTTGGCCAACAGCCGGATCCACATAGAAACCAACGTTATTTTCCCGGGCCAGCTTTCGGAATTCTTCCAAATGCTGGGCGCTGGAAACTCGCGTTTCAATAACGCGCTGGGTTTCCATTCCCGACTTGGGATCTTTTTCCTTTTTGAAAATCGCCCGAACGTTGAAACCGTCCGGATTCACATTTAACCGCTCAACTGAACCCTGCCGGATTAAAGCTTCCAACTGATCCGGAGAAATCGGTTCGGTTTTGTCGGATGACATTCTGGAGAAAACCGAGTAAACAAGGATGGCAATCGCCACCATCACCAAATTAACCACCAACTTGGAACGCGGATTAGGCTGCGGATTGGACTGCGGTTCTGACATGTCTATCTCCCTAGACCAATTTTCTAAAATTGGTCGGGCGATCCCGCTTTGCGGGATTTAGCCTTTTAGATTTTTAAGGATCAGATACTGCAGAGATATTACCACAAAAATAAAGAGCCGTCAACTCCCGCTCGGAAGCCTTTATTCTTCCGCTACTTCCACATACTCGCTCCGCCAAATTGCCTACGGGAAACAGAATAACAGAAACCTAAATACAAAATACTGCCTACGCGATACTGGCCAATTTTATCCGAGAACCAGGCGCGACAACGAAATTGTGGATATTTTCCACATTGAGGAGGAATCAACGCAGTTATCGGTAAAATT
>JAUYKI010000006.1 GCA_030700025.1 bacterium
AATTTTACCGATAACTGCGTTGATTCCTCCTCAATGTGGAAAATATCCACAATTTCGTTGTCGCGCCTGGTTCTCGGATAAAATTGGCCAGTATCGCGTAGGCAGTATTTTGTATTTAGGTTTCTGTTATTCTGTTTCCCGCAAAGAGGGATGGCCGAGACCCTTGAAAAGAGGGCAATTTTAATTTATATTAGTAATTAGCTTACTATTGAGAAATGCACTCTCTGTATCAGGGGGCGCCATAAGGAGGCAGGTATGTTAATCCCATTGGATCGCGGAAAGAGCGGCAAAACAGCCACTGAGTTGAAAGAATTTTTGCGAGAAAACATCGTTGGCCAGGACCGGGCGATTAAAGACTTGGTTAATGCCATGGAACTTTATGAAGCCGGATTTAAGGATTCCGTTGAGCCGATTTATTGCGTTTTATTGTCCGGACCTTCGGGGGTTGGAAAAACTTTAACTGCCGAAGTGCTGGCTCAATTCTTGTTTGGGGGCGAAAAGCCTTTTACTAAGGTCGCGTGCAGCGATTATACCGAGCGCCATGATATTTCGGCGCTTATCGGTTCGCCGCCCGGCTATGTCGGATTTTTTGATCCCAACGATTCAAAACGCGGGGGAGCGGAGCCGATTCTTTCCCAGCGGAGCATTGATAAGTACGCTTTTCTAAGCAAGAACAAGCAATCCGACGATAAAGCGGTGGCCGAGGCTACCGAGAAGATGGAAATGCTATTTGATCAAAAAGGCGTTTTGGTGGAGACCCTAATGGAGCTGGTAGAAAGATACAACGAATCGCTGGAGCAGCTGGTTAGCCAAGCTCAAGGAGTTAAGGATCAAACTCAAGCCATAGATACCAGGCAAAAAGCTTGGGAAGTGGTAAACGCGCTTTTGTATTCGTGTCGGAATCTCGGTTTGAAGAAATTAAATTCGGGCAAGTCCCAAAAAAAGTTGGAGAAGAAGCTGGTTGAGCTTGCCAAAACCGCCAATGAGGCGGCGCAGAGCAGTTTGGCGTTTATTCAAAATAATAATCCGGTTATTCAGGCAACTCTTCAGCGGTTGATGATAACTGAAGTCCTGATAGGACAGCAGGAAAAAGTTTTAGGCGGAAAGGGCGTGGCATATAATCCGGCAGATAAGTATTTGTCGGTGGTTCTCTTTGACGAGATTGAAAAAGCGAATCAGGCCTTGCATAATTTGCTTTTGGAAATCATGGATAAAGGAACGGTTACGCTGAAGAACGGACAAGTTACCAGTTTCGCGAATTCTATCGTGGTTCTGACTTCTAACATCGGATCGGAAGCGGTTACGAAGACTTTGTCCGGAGGCGGAATCGGTTTCCAGCCGGAAAGATCCGCGGAAGGAGTCAGCGACGACGCGGACCAAGAGATTTATAACGCGGTTATGCGGGAAACTAAAAAAGTTTTCCCTGCTTATTTCTTGGGCCGTTTGGACAACATTGTTGTTTATCGTCCCTTGGGCCGGTCGGACCTAAAAAAGATTTTGGAAATGCAGCTGAACAGATTACAGACCCGGTTGGCGCATTCACCTTCGCCGATTCTTTTAAAGATTGAGGATGCGGTTAAGGAGTTCATTTTGGATAAGTCTGCGAAGTACGCGGAACAGGGCGTTCGCGTTCTGAACAAGCGCATCCAGGTTTATGTGACTCAAGAGCTTGGGCGATTCCAGAATAGCGGGCAATTAAAGCCCGGCGATATCGTGCATGTCCAATTGAAGGAGGTTCGGGGAGATATGAAAGTTGTCCTGCTTCGGGAGCCAAGAACCGAAGAGGCAACTAGTTAAGGTAATTAAAGGCTAATTTTCATTAGCCTTTTTATTTTGTCTAAAAAAAATGAGTTCAGCCGAACTAAATCTCGAAAGCCTTTATTCTCCCGCTACCGCTCGAATTCCCAGCGTGAATTCTCGCTGGCTTTCGTCGCTTCCTCGTCCCGCTTCGCGGGACACCATGCCCGTCCGCTCCTCGAGCCGCGCTACAGAGAATAAAGGTTTCCTCGCTTATTTTAATTAAGCGAAGCCGGATATCGCCTCTCCGATACCCACGCAGCCGCCTTGGCAGGGTCCGTTCGTTATGGGGCGTAAGCCCCTCGAACGGCAAGGCGGCGAGTACAAGCGAGTGAATCGCTGGATGAGTGAAGCGGGTTGAGGAGAAGTGGTTCGGCTGAGCGGGGGCTTGACGAATTTCTTGGGGCGACTATAATACTCTTAATAGTCCATAGACAGCAGGCATCAATAAGCCCTGCCGAGGATAAAATCCATTTGCCCCTTGGGGGCGAATCTGTGGACCAGCAATGGTCTATTTTTATTAAATAATGAGATACTAATATACTAATTCATGCGAATGATACTAATAAAATGCGAATATAAAAATTAGTAAGCTATTCGTATTATTAGTATGAATTTGTATATTAGCATTACACTAGCATATGGCGTTAACAAAACTACAAAAACAAGAACAAATTGATTTAGGGCTGGAAAAATTAAAAGCCAGCGCTAACGTGGTTTTTGCCGATTTTAACAAAGTCAGTGTGGAAGACGTTAAAAGACTACGGCGGGAATTAAAGGGAGCCGGAGCCGAATTGAGAGTTATTAAAAAACGGCTTTTGAAGCTGGCGTTTCAGAAAATGGGATTGGATTTTGATCCGTCTCAGTTTACGTCCCAGCTTGCGACTATTTTCTTGCCGAAGGACCTCAGCGACTTCGCCGCTTCAATTTATAAATTTTCTAAAGCTCTGGAACGGGCCAGAAAAGGGGAGTTTAAGATATTAGGCGCCTATAATCTATCCGATAAGCAGTTTGTAGACGCTAACGAGTTTGTTGCCATCGCTAAATTGCCGAGCCGTGACGTATTGCTGGCTCAAATCGTGATTATGCTCACCATGCCAATTAAGCAATTTATGACCACGCTTAATGAGAGGGCTAAACGCCTATAAGGCGTCGCCCGATCCGCCCTTGGCGGATTTAGGGTCGAAAATAATTAATTAAAAATAATAAAAAATTACTATGGACAAATATAAAGATATTTTAGATAAAGTTGCCGATATGAAAGTAACCGAATTGGCCGAATTAGTAAAAGCTATGGAAGAAAAGTTCGGAGTTTCAGCGGCTATGCCAGTAATGGCGGCGGGCGCTGGAGCAGCGGCTGGCGGAGAAGCAGCCGAAGAAAAGACCGCCTTCAACGTTTTATTGAAAGATGCCGGCGGCCAGAAGATACAAGTTATTAAAGCCTTGCGTGAAGCGCTGGGCTTGGGATTACAGGAAGCTAAGGCATTAACTGATGCCGCTCCTAAGGTTGTGAAAGAGGGGCTGAAGAAAGAAGAAGCCGAAGAGTTGAAAAAGAAATTAACCGACGCCGGAGCAACCGCGGAACTTCAATAAATAGCAAGTTCACCATAAAAAATCCGCCATTGAAAAAGGCGGGTTTTTTATTTAGTATATAGATTATTGGGCGTATAGTTTATTGGTAAAACGTCGCATTCACATTGCGAAGACGCCAGGTTCGATTCCTGGTGCGCCCACAAAGATTTTTACACCCTCAATTCGGGGTGTCAAAATTTTTCTGATGAAGGAATCGAACCGAAGGCCGAAATCACGAAGTGATGAGGTCTCGACTGAAAGGAGGGGCGATTCCTGGTGCGCCCGCCAATATTAAAAAAATCCCCGACATTGTGTCGGGGAATTTATTTAGAAGATTGGGCTTTGGGGGCTTTTCGGGTAATGGTAATCTTGGGTCCCGCATCAACTTTAATAATCATTTTTTCTATTACTCTGTCCAGTGAATTCAGAGCGGCGGTTCCCTCGGCCAAAAGCTCGAATTTATTAGGGGTGGCTAGGGCGGCTTCCATAATCGTAAATTTTATCAGGTATCGGTCTCCGGATCTTTCTTTGCTCATTTTCCAGGTCATGATACTGCCTTCATCTTTGTCGGCAATAAAGTTAATGCTTCGGAACTCCGCTTCTCCATTTTCGGCTTTGTATAGGAAATTAGTAATATCCATCATTTTTTCCATGCCTTGAGCGCTGAGATTTTTGAATTTAATAAATCGGATGAATCCGCCGCGATGCTCCCCGGTATTATTTAAACGCACAGCCTCGCTGAAATTTCTAGGCGTTAAACTGAGAATAACTAATTCTGGATTTTCCGCGACTTCAGTCATTGGGGGCGAATTCGGCATCCCTCCGAACTTAATAAAAAGTTCTTGCAGATCAACTTCTTCCCATGAAAGAAATTCATATCTAAGGAACATGGCATTGTAAGCTTTTTGGAAAAATGACAGATCGAATTTTAATTCGTAGGTCGTAGTCCGTTCACTTTGAATAAACCCCGCGCGTCCCGAAGAGGGAAGTAATGCGCCGAGAATTACCAGGCTCACTAGCATTCTTTTGGGCGGTTTCATGGCCCCTCCAAGTTGTCTAAGTTCTGCGGATATTGTACCACATTTAATTGAATTGTGGAAGGGCTGTGGATATCTTAGTCAATTTAAGCCTATTTAGGGGTATTTTCAGCCCCATGGGGATGCTTTGACCATTCCCATAAAAGTGGGTTAAAATATACTTGTAGTGGTGAATTGTGGATAAGTATGGGGAGAACTACTGCTTTCGGGGGATAAGTCCCGTTCGGAAATTAATTCTTTCCTCAGCCCGCTTCGGCCGCTCCAGCGGCGGCCTCGCTTAGTTCTCGTCGCTTGACTGTCGGTTGCTTCGCAAAATAACGACAGACCAATCTCAAGCGACTGCGAGGGTTTCGGACAAGAATTAATTTTCTCACTAAATAAAAAAAACAAATGTTTATCGGAGAATATCAACATAATTTAGATCCAAAAGGCAGAATGGCTATGCCGGTTAAATTCCGGAAAGCATTGGGCGCCGGCGCGATTATTACTCGCGGCGTTGAGCGCCATCTTTTTGTTTTTGGAATTAAAGATTGGGAAATGCTTGCCCAGAAATTAATGAGCTTGCCGATTGCCCAAGCTAATTCCCGCGCCTTTGTGCGCCACTTGTTGGCCGGCGCCATGGATGTCCAATTAGACGGACAGGGAAGAATTTTAGTTCCGGAGTATCTGCGGCACTACGCCGGATTAAAAAAACAAATCGTGGTAGCGGGATTATATAACCGCATAGAAATTTGGGACAGCGAAAGCTGGAAGGAGTATCGTTCTAAAACCGAGTCCGCGTCCGACGACATCGCGGAAAAGTTAGGCGAACTCGGGATTTAGATGAAGCACGAACCAGTTCTTTTAAATGAAGTTATAAAACTGCTTGATCCGAAAAAAGGAGAATTTTTTATTGATGGCACTTTTGGCAGTGGCGGGCATTCGGCGGCGATTTTAGAAAAAATCGGGCCGGAAGGAGAATTGCTGGCGGTAGATTGGGACGCGAACAATATTGAGAAAGGCAAAAAAGAATTGCCGTCTAAAAATGTTATTTGGGCCAATAATAGCTATTCCCGATTGCCGGAAATTTTACGAAATAGAAAGTTGCCTAAAGCTGACGGCTTATTGCTAGATTTAGGATTTTCTTCTGAGCAATTGGGGGGATCGGGGCGCGGATTTAGTTTTCTGCGGGACGAACCACTGTTGATGACTTACGCCGAAGATAGCGCGCCGGTTTCGGAAATCTTAGCTACTATCCGCGAACAAGATTTGGCGGAGATTATTAAAACCCTAGGTGAAGAACGCTATGCCCAAAGCATCAGCCGGGCCATTGTCGCGAGGCGGAAAAAGAAGCCGATAGCAACCAGCGGGGATTTGGCCCAAATCATTCGGGATTCGGTTCCCGGCAATTACGAGCGGGGCCGCCGCTGGAGCGGGGCAAGCAGAATTGATCCGGCAACCCGGACGTTTCAGGCCCTTCGGATCTATGCCAATCGGGAATTAGAGAATTTGGAAGCAGTTTTACAAAATTTAACCCAGATAGTCCGAAGCGGGGGGCGGGTAGCGATTATTTCGTTTCATTCGCTGGAAGACCGGCTGGTAAAGAATCATTTTAGAAATTTGGCCAAAGAAGGCGGGGCGGAAATTTTAACTAAAAAGCCGATAACCGCCAGTTCCGGGGAGCTGAGGCAAAATCCTCGTTCAAGGTCGGCAAAATTAAGACTTATAAAAATCCAATGACAATTATAGAACCTAATAGAAGCAGACTATCCATTAAATTATTGCCATTCGCGCTGGCCATGCTCTTGATTAGCTTGGCGGTTTTTAGCATTTATATTTATAATCAGAATGTTGGTTTGCGGCACTTAATCAGCCAAAATTCTAAAGAATTGCAGGCTCAAGTTGTTAAAAATGGCGATTTAAAAAATCAATTTTATCAGGTTTTAAGCGCTAAAACCGTGGAATCGGTGGCTCGCGCCCAAGGATTGGTGCGGGAAAAAAATCCTCAATATTTAGAAAGCAAGCCCTTAACTCTTAATCGATAGCGAATCTATGAAATTCCGCCTGTTATTTTTATTAACGTTTTTTTTACTTCTTTATTCGGCATTAATTTTTAATACTTATAAACTTCAAATTTTAAAAGGAGATTACTTCACGGCGCGCGCCGCTTCCCAGAGCCGGCTGGCCGGATTTATGGATTCGGTGCGCGGAAGCATCTTTTTTACTGACCGGAACGGCAATCCCGTTCCCGCGGCAATTAATAAGGAATACCCTGTTATTTATGCCGTTCCTAAAGAAATTGCTGATCCGGCAATGGTAGCCGGGAAATTGGCGGAGGTTTTGGGGCTAAATCAGCCTCAATTATTAATTTCTTTATCCAAGCCAAGCGATCCCTTTGAGCCGATATTAAAAAAAGCCACGGCGGCGCAAGTAGCCGCGGTCCGGGGAGAAAATCTGCCCGGCATTTATATTGATCAAGAAAGATTCCGATTTTATCCGTTTGCCGGCTTAGCCTCCCAGGTCTTGGGATTTTTGGCGCCTACGGCCGATAATCCGGCCCCGGAAGGAAAATATGGCATAGAGGAAAAGTTTAATCCGGAATTAAGCGGAAAGCACAGTGAAAGTATCAGTTTGACGATTGATCCCAATATTCAAACCCGGGCCGAAGAAGTATTGGCCGGATTAATCAGCCAATTTAAAGCCGAGGGCGGAACCGTTATCGTCCAGGACCCGAAAACCGGAAAAATTTTGGCTATGGGAAGCCAGCCGAGTTTTGATCCGAATAACTATGGCGATTATAAATTAAATAATTTTATGAATCCTGCCGTACAGTCTATTTATGAGCCGGGTTCTATTTTCAAGGTAATTACTATGTCGGCCGGCATAGACAGCGGAAAAATAACTCCGGATACGACTTTCACGGATACGGGCTCGGTAACCTTGGATGGCCGGACTATTAAAAACTGGGACAAAAAAGCCCACGGAAAAGTGACAATGACCGAAGTGATTGAGCAATCTATTAACACCGGAGCGGTATTTGCCGCGCGAAAAACCGGCCGAGATACTTTTTATAAATACGTCTTAGATTTTGGATTTTCGGATTTGGCGGGGATTGAACTGCCCGGAGAAGTAGCAGGCGACTTGAATAATTTGAAGACTAGTTTCCGTGACATTAATTTTGCCACGGCGTCTTTTGGCCAAGGCGTAGCCATTACGCCATTGGCGCTTATAAACGCGGTTTCTGCCATTGCTAACCAGGGCATTCTAATGAAGCCTTATATTCTAGGGGATACTGAACCAAGGGCGGTGCGCCAAGTTATTTCTCCGGAAAGCGCCCGGGCAGTGACTGGCATGATGGTTTCGGCCGTTAAAAAGGCGCAGGTGGCTCAAATTCCGAAGTATGACATTGCCGGCAAAACTGGCACGGCGCAGATTCCCGATTTGATTCATGGCGGGTATCAGGAAAAATACATTCATACCTATGTCGGGTTCGCGCCGGCCTATAATCCTAGTTTTACGATTCTGTTAAAATTAAATAAACCCAACGTAACCTTGGCGGGCATGACTGTGGTGCCGGCCTTTAGGGAACTGGCCGAATTCATTTTGACTTATTATAATGTCCCGCCAGACCAATTAGAATAAAATTACAAATTACAAACAATTTCCAATGAATAAAGAAAAACAAAAAGAATATTTACAGCGGATTATCCGGCAATTGGCCATTTGGACCATTCGGAAATATAAGCCGGGCGTGGTGGCGGTTACTGGGAGCGTCGGCAAAACTTCTACTAAAGAAGCGATGTACGCGGTTTTAAAAGGATCCCGGTCAGTCAGGAAATCCAGCGGCAATCTCAATAATGAGCTGGGAGTGCCTTTAAGTATTTTAGGCGATTGGCAGGAAATTGCCGGAAAAAACTTTTGGTTAAAGGTTATTTTATTGTCTCTGGTCAGATTAATTATTCGGCTGCGCTATCCGGATATTCTGGTTTTAGAATACGCGGCGGACCGGCCAGGAGATTTGAAATATCTTTTAGACATTGCCCGGCCGCAGATTGGCGTAGTAACAGCGATTGGCGATATTCCGGTTCACGTGGAATTCTTCAGCGGTCCGGAGGCAATTGCCCGGGAAAAAGCCAAAGTCGTAGAGGCTTTGCCGGCTACCGGCGTCGCGGTATTGAATTATGACGATCAGGCAGTTTTGGATATGCGCCAGCGTACCCGGGCGCATACTATGACTTTCGGCTTTTCTAATGACGCCGAGGTGCGGATTTCCAGTTTTGAAAACCGGATGGAAGATTCGCGGCCAGCCGGAATATCTTTCAAATTGCATCACGGGGGCAGTTTTGTGCCGGTGCGGCTGGATGATTGTTTTGGCAAGGCGCAGGCTTACGCGGCGGCTTCAGCGGCTTGTATCGGCCTTATTTTCGGATTAAATTTAGTAAAAATTTCCGAAGCGCTCCAAGAATACCAGTCTCCGCCCAGGCGCATGAAGCTGGTTCCCGGAATAAAGCACACGTATATTATTGACGATACTTACAACGCTTCGCCGTTAGCCATGCATGCCGCGATAGATACAGTTAAAGACTTAAAAGCTAAACGGAAGGTGGCGATTTTAGGCGATATGCTAGAAATCGGAAAATATACTCCGGAGGCCCACGAAACTATCGGCAAGCTGGCGGGCAAAAACTTTGATTTATTAATCACGGTTGGCGCGCGGGCTAAATTTATCGCGGAAGCGGCAATGGCGGCCGGAATGGCTAAGAAAAATACTTATAGTTTTGATACGGCCGAAGAAGCGGCGCCCAAAGCGCAAGAACTGATTAAGAAAGGCGATCTAATTCTTATAAAAGCCTCCCGGGCAATCGGACTTGATAAAATCGTTGAAGAGATTAGATTAATAGAGACTTAGCTCCTATCGTCTAGTGGTTCAGGACACGGCCTTCTCAAGGCTGGAACTCGGGTTCGATTCCCGATGGGAGCGCTGTTATGTTTTCTTTTGAGATAGAAAAAAAATCAAAAAAATCCCGGGCGCGGGCTGGGATCATTCATACTCCCCACGGCGTTATCCATACGCCGGCTTTTATTCCGGTAGCTACGCAAGCCACCGTTAAGGGCATTACTCGCCGGCAATTGGAAGAGATAGGCATTGAGGCGGTGCTGTCCAATACCTACCATCTTTATTTGCGGCCGGGAGACAAAGTAGTTAAAAAACTGGGCGGACTTCACGGGTTTATGAATTGGAATAAGCCGGTCTTTACGGATAGCGGGGGTTTTCAGGTTTTCAGTTTGGGAGCGAGCATTGAGCATAAAATCGGCAAAGTTGGCAACGCCACCTCGGTTAAAAAGATAAAAAAAGACGAAGGAGAGTCAGAGCACGCCAATGTTTATAAAAGCGACAAGTTCGTAAAGATTACCGAAGAAGGAGTTCATTTCCGTTCCCATTTGGACGGATCGTCTCATTTCATCGGCCCCGAAGAATCCATGAAAATTCAGGAAAATTTGGGAGCGGATATTATTTTTACTTTTGATGAATGCACTTCGCCCATGCACGATTACCAATACATTAAGAAATCCATGGAGCGGACTCATCGCTGGGCTAAACGCAGTTTAAAAGCCCATTCGGCAAGCTCAGGGCAAGCCCATAAAGACCAGGCGCTGTTCGGAATTGTGCAAGGAGGGGATTTTAAAGATTTGCGCGCCATTAGCGCTAAATTTATCGGCAAGCAGGATTTTCCGGGCTTTGGCATCGGCGGGTCATTTGGGAAGCCGGAAAAAGTTTTAGACTGGACACTTCCATTTTTGCCGGTGGGGAAACCGCGTCATTTTTTGGGCATCGGCCTGGTACCGGATATTTTAGCTTCGGTTAAAAGAGGAATTGATACTTTTGATTGCGTAGTTCCCACCCGGCTGGGGCGCAATGGAACCGCTTTGACCAAGGCGGGTAATTTAAATGTCCGCGCCGCCCAATTTAAACTGGATAAAAATCCGATTGAAAAGAACTGCGGCTGCTATACCTGCCAGAATTTCAGCCGTTATTATCTTTGCCACCTCTTTAAAGCCAATGAAATGCTCGGCCCGATTTTAACCACTATTCATAACCTATATTTTATGGAGCATTTGATGCGGGGAATCCGGGAGGATATACTGAAGGGTAAATTATGATTTTGCCACCTATTATTAAAGATAAGTATACAGCCTGGCCTTTCTTGGTTAGCGGGGTTTTGCTGGTTACGGCTTTTTCTCTAGCCTATATACACCTGGCGGACATTCAGAGCTTGCTGGTGGTGCATTTTGACAGCTTCCGAGGCATAGATTTTTTGGGGGATAAGAATGACGTTTATGGAATGGCGGGGGTGGGCGTGATAGCTCTGGCAGTTAATTCAGCCTTAGCCCATATCTTCTATTTTCGGGAGCGCTTTTTGTCCTATTTATTGTCCTTTAGCACCCTGGTTTTGGCCTTCTTGCTTTTAATCGCGGTCTTTGCTATTCTGTCTATTAACTAATATGTTTGCAGTTATAGAAACCGGCGGAAAACAATATACGGTTCAGCCGGGGCAAAAACTTGAAGTAGAAAAGCTGGACGCCGAAGTGGGCGCTAATTTAACCTTGGATAAGGTTCTTTTGGTAGTAGATGGCGAGAGCGTTAAGGTGGGCGCTCCATATGTTTCCGGAGCTAAAGTAGAAACTAAAGTAGTTAGCCAGGCCAGAGATGACAAAAAGATTGTTTTTAAATATCATTCCAAAACTCGCCGGCGCAAGAAAAATACCCATCGGCAATTCTTCACCGAATTGGAAATCTTAGCTATTAAATAAAAAAATCCCGACACTGAGTCGGGCTTTTTATTTTAAATGTTTTTTCGCGAACCACCTTACTTACCTCAACCCGTTCCAGCCGCTCCAGCGGCGACTTTCACTTGTCGCTCGCTACGATTGGGTTTTGATAAGCGATTATATCAAAACCACCCTCGCCCCGCTGAAAGCGGGGCTAGCCAATCGGCTCGCTTGGGTTTCGGATAAGTAAGGATTGTTCGCTAAAAAATATATTTTGTCTTGAACCCCGCCACGGTTGCCGTAGGGAACATCCCGCAGGCCAGCTAGCTTGGTTCTTTTGTTATAATTTATTTTTTTAACAAAAGATAGCTGGCCGAGGGCGAAGAAAATTTTTTCGCAGGAGAAAAATTATTCTGTTTCCCATAGGCAATCTGGCGGGGGAGGAAAAGTAAAAAAATACGGCTCGTTCTTGCGAACGAGCCGTGGTGTTACGTGGTGGAGAGCAGAGAGTAGACGGACCGGATCAGGCGTTCGTCGGGATGGGCGCGGCTGCCGGAGTGGACATTGCCTGTCGCTCTGGTGGTTGTGCACCCCCAGCCGTTCAGGCCAATGTGCCCCATCATTGCCGACCAAACCCCGCGCCAGTTAACCAGCCGAAGTTCCAGTTCGCGAAACAGTTCCATAGCGGCCTCCTTCGGCTGTTTGCCGAGTGGTTCCTCACTGCCCGTGAGTTAAGGGAGTAACCCCAGTCTTTCAAGTTACTAAATATAGTATAGCATACTAATTTAAATCTGTCAATACGCCCCAACTCAGTCTAAATTCACCCCAATTCAACCCTCCTTACTGCCTAACCCCCTACTTAAAATATGTCGTTATAATTGCTATAGCAATTATAACGACATATTTAAAAAATGCGCGATGCCCGTCCGTACTATATAGAATTACCAGAACTTGACATAGATAAGATGATAATATATAATACTCTCAAGTTCATTGAAAAGATCCGCCTTTAGACAAAACTACGGCGGGCAAGGGAGAAAAAAGCAGATGGAAATCAGGAGAAGCGGATGGGTGTACCGGATGGCTTATCCAAAGTGGTGGAGTAATTACCAGCCGGATCGTCCGAGTCTGTGTTCGCTTTTCTGGCGGGTGCTGGCAATGACTTTGATTGTTCGCCTGGTGATGTTGTCCTTGCTTCAGATGGCCGGATTCTTATTTGCTAATAAGGTTGATCTTGCCGGCATGGGCAGGGATTTGTATGTGCCTTATGAATCTTGGCCGACAATCCGCGGCCATCGGGTTTGGCCTATTGCGATTTTAGCGTTGATTGGCGCTGTTGCTTTGGCAGTAGATAATCCTGAGGTTCTTAAGGTAGGCGGCTTAGTTGTTGCTGTTATCGTAAGTGTGGTCTCTGTTGCGTTTGGAATCGCCGTTTTTATCGTGGGTGGCATTCCCGCTATTCGTAAAAATGAAGCAGTTAAGCTGACGGTGGAATACATTAAGGCAAAAAAGCAGAAAGTCTGCCCTCTGGTGAAAGTTGTAGATTAATGAAGTTACCTCTCGACCCATGTCGGGGGATTTTTATTTTTCAGATTTAGCGACTATGTTTTTATAACCTTCTATCTAAGGCGCTGCCCAGCGTGTCTTCGTCCGCAAATTCAATTTCGCCTCCAGTTGGGATTCCTCGTCCCAGGCGGGTGATTTTCCCCGCATTGCCTTCCAGTTCTTTTTTAAGCGTAACCGCGCTTAAGTCGCCGTAAGCAGTCGGGTTGGTGGCAATAATTATTTCCTCCGCCGAACCGCTCAATTCCTTTTTAATAAAATCTTTCAAACTGCTTAACCGGAGCTTTTGTTCCGGCCCGAGTTCGCCGAGCTTGGACAGTTCGCCGAGAACCAGATACCAGCCGTTGAATTTCCGGGTCTTTTCTAAAGACAAAAGATCGGTTTCTTTTTCTATTACGGCAATCAGGCTTTTATCGCGGGTGGAGTCACTACAAATAGAACAAAGCCCGCCCTTGCCGACTTGTCCTGAGCCTGCCGAATGGGCTTGTCCTGAGCCTGCCGAAGGATCTTGCCCCGAGGCCGGGGTGTAGGCGCGGAAACAGCGGGAGCAGGTGACTAAGTTCGCTAAATCGGCAATGGCTTCCGCCAGTTCGCGGATTTTGGCCTTGCCCAGATTGCTTATATAAAAAGCCAGCCGGGTTGCCTGGCGCGGTCCGATTGAAGGAAGCCTGGCAAAGGCATCAACAAAATTTTTAATAGGATTTGGCAACATCTGATATAAATTTCTAATGTCTAATTACTAATTCCTTAGGATTTATCTGGCGTGTGGTGCGGGTCAATATCCAGGAAAGAAGCTTTTTCCGGATCAAATTTTAATTTTACGGTTCCGGTCGGGCCGTTTCGGTGCTTAGCGATAATTATTTCCGCGGTGTTTTCTTCTTCGGCGGTCGGGTTTATCCGGTCCTTGTCCTTGCGGTAAATGAACAGCACCACGTCCGCGTCCTGTTCAATGGCGCCGGATTCGCGGAGGTCGGCTAGGCGGGGCCGTTTAACCTCCCGCTTGTCCACTTCGCGGGACAGCTGGGAAAGCGCCAGCACTGGCACGTTTAATTCCCTGGCCATAGATTTTAATCCGCGGGAAATTTCGGTAATTTGCTGGACCATGTTATCGGAATTGCCCCGCGGTTGAATCAGCTGTAAGTAGTCCACGATGACCAGGCTTAAGCCGTGTTCGGCTTGAAGCCGGCGGGCCATGGAGCGCATCTGGAGAACAGTCGGCGACGGGGTGTCGTCAATAAAAATCGGCGCTCCGGAAAGGTTATCCAGGGCGTGCTGGATGAATTCAAAATCCTCGTCTTCTTTAAGTTTGCCGGTCCGCAATCCCCAAAGAGGCACTTGCGCCTCCGTGGCAATTAAGCGGTCAACGACTTGTTCGCGGGACATTTCTATGGAAAATATGCCCACCGGCAGTTTTTCTTTAACAGCGACATGCCGAGCGATATTCAGCGCCAAAGCGGTTTTACCTAGCGATGGCCGGGCGCCAAGAATAACCAAGTCTGATTTCTGAAAACCGGACAATAGGCTATCCATTTGAGTAAATCCGGTGGGAACGCCGCGCAAGGCGCCTCCCTCGCGGTGAATCTGCTCCATTCTTTCGTAAGCTCCTTTTAACTCGTTTTTTAACTCAACGAATTTTTGAGTGTAGGACCGCTGGGAGATATTGAATATTTTTTGTTCAATGGCGCCTAATAAATCTTCAACGTCATTAGTGTCGCCAAACGCGTTTTCGGTAATTTCCGCCGAAGTGCTGATTAAATCGCGGAGCACCTTTTTTTCTTTAACAATCCGGGCGTAGTGCTCAACGTGGGCGGAAGTCGGAACCGATTCAATTAATTTGCTTAAATAGGAAGATCCGCCAATTTCCTTAAGAGTTTGGTCGTTTTTTAATTTTTCCGAAACAGTTTTGATGTCCACCGGCTCTCTTTTTTCGTAGAGCCTTAAGACCGCGTCATAAATTTTGCCGTGAGCGGGCTTATAAAAATCGTCCGGCAATAAAATATCCGCCACATTGATGACGGCATTTTTATCCAGCATTAACGCGCCGAGAACAGATTGTTCAGCTTCCAGACTTTGCGGCGGGAGTTTTAATGATTTTGTCATTTGACTTACAACTTATGACTTACGACCTACGACCTACGACCCGCGACGGCCGTAAATCCGGGTCGTTAGTCGTTTGTCGTTAGTCGTTTTGAGTAAAGAAGCGGTCCTTTTCTTGTGTCTTCTATTAGATATCCTAACGCATCCATCTGTTTCCGCAAGGCATCTGATTGAACAAACTGTTTAGAAGTCCTGTATAATTCTCGTTGTTTGAGCAATTCCTGGATTTTGGGAGGAATTGCCAGGAATTTTTCCATTTGAATCCCGAAAATCGCGAATTTTTTCATTAAAAACCGCTTTACGAACTGCGCTTCGTCTTTTCGAAGGTCCCAAACCATCGGTTCCATCTGGTTGATGAGGAAAAACAGCGCGGAAATAGCGTCCGGCGTGTTAAAATCATCGGCTAGCGCCGCTTCAAAGTTTTTTTCCGCGCTTTTGGTAAGGCCGGTTACGTTTAGCCCGCTTTTTCCTTCCTCTTGCATTAATTCCAGCCGGACCAGGAAATTGCGGAGATTCATTAAGGCGCGTTCGGCTTGCCTGGCTAAATCCTCCTGGTAATCAATAGGGGAGCGGTAATAATGCGATAGCGCGATAAAACGCAGAGATTCCGGCGAAAACTTTTTCAGATAGCTTCGGATGGTAATAAAATTTCCCAGGCTCTTAGACATCTTTTTTCCTTCCACGGTCAGAAAGCCGGTGTGGACCCAGAGTTTTACAAACGGTTTTTTTCCGGAAGCGGATTCTTGCTGGGCGATTTCCGCTTCGTGGTGCGGAAATTTCAAATCCGCGGCCGCGCCGTGAATATCGTATTGCGGTCCGAAGAATTTTTCGGAAATGGCGGTGTCTTCAATATGCCAGCCGGGGCGTCCCGTTCCCCACGGGCTGGACCAGCTTGGTTCCCATTTTTGTTTTTTTAATTTCCAAAGCCCGAAATCAAAAACATCTTCTTTTTCCGGATCCGGTTCGGTCCGGTAGCCGGGGCGGAGTTCGTTTAAGTCCTGCTTGGATAATTGGCCGTAGTTTTTAAACTTTTTTACCCGGAAATAAACTCCGGAAGAAATTTTATAGGCGAATTTCTTTTTTATCAGCTTTTTTATTTGGACGATAATTTCTTTAATGAATTGGCTGGCTGGGGCGTATTTAGTTACGCTGCTGACGTCCAGCGCCTTCATGTCTTCGTAGTAAGCCTTTTCAAATTGCTTGGCGACCTGGGCGGGCTTTTGTTTGCTTTGATGGGCGCGGTCAATGATTTTATCGTCAATGTCGGTAATGTTTTGCAGATAAAAAACCGGCTGTTTTTTATAGCGGAGATAGCGCGCCAGCATATCAAAAGTCAGATAAACCCGGGCATGGCCGATATGGGAATAGTCGTAAACCGTCGGCCCGCAAACAAAAAGCCGTAAAGGCTTGCCCTTTTTCAGCTTAGGAAGTCTTTCCCGTTTTTTGGTTAAAGTATTATAAAGTTGAATCATACAAATCTAGAAAATAGAATCTAGAAAATAGAATCTAGAAATAAATTTATCGCCTAAATTCTTTTTAATTTCTATTTACTACTTACTATTTTCTACGCTAGAGCCAGCCCTTTCTCTTAAACAGCGCTAATAAAAGTATAGTAACTAATAGGACCAAAATAAAGGCGCTGATGAATCTAAGGGGATTGCTAAAGAATTGATTGACCGCTTCCAGATTAAAAAAGGAGGTAAAAATAATTATCGGAAAAGTAAGAAAAGCCAGCACGGTAAATCGTTGCATAACCGCGTTGGTTTTGGCGCTTAAAAGCTGGGCGTTAGTTTGCTCCAGCGCGTCAATGGCCTCTTTAAAGTTATCCAAATATTGCATTACTTTCAGGTGATCGCCGCTTAAATCGGAAAGATAAACCGCCATTGGTTCGCCCCAGAATTTTATGCCGACTTCTTTGAGCGATTGCAGAATGATTTCCTGCGGTTTGCTGATGATGCTGTAATCCAGAATGTCCCGCTTTAAATAAGAAATCCGCTCCAAAAGCCGGGCTTCTTTTCCGGCAAACAGCTCTTTGGTAATGCCGGACATATTTTCTTCCACGTGGCGGAGCTGGCGTTGGGCAAAAGATAAAACCTCTTCAATTATATAATACGTGAGCCGGCCGGTGTTTTCGTTGAGAGCGCGGTCTTTAAAATTAGGATCGTTGGTAAGATGGCGCCAAAAGTTATTCAAAGGCTCTAGGTCTTCATAGTGAACCGTGATTACTTTATCTTTGGTGATTAAAAAGTCCACTTCGGCCCGGCGGGAGCTTTTGGTGGCGTTGTCGTAGATTGGCAGGTGATAAGTAAGGAATAGATATTTATCATAAGGTTCTACGCGGGAACGGGCAGAGGGGTGGAGTAATTCATCCAATATAATCGGATGAAATTTGTGCTGTTTGCGGATAAACTCCACGTCCTTTTTGGTGGGGTTTAAAACGTCTATCCAGGTGAGCTGTCCCTTGATAATTCTCATTAAAATAATTATAACACAAATTCTTCTTTTTTAGCCTCAAGCAGTTTGCTTTTCGGAAACAGAACAGTTTTATTCCAGCGATAAAACTTTCTTCGCCCTCGGCGTATTTTGCGGTCCAAGCAAAATACGCCTGCGGGATGTTCCTTAAAACAAACCGCTTTCGGCTAATCTCTTTTTAGAGAACAAAGTTTATAGTCCAGAATTAATTATTTTAATTTCGAGGCGGTTGGGGCGGAAAATAAAAATCCCCACCAGGCCAGGCCCGGTGGGGTAATTGTTCAGAAGCTTGCTCCGCGAGTTTCGTCCAGGGGCAGAAAGGTCGTGATGGCCCGGGCTTCAATGTCATACATCACTTTGATGTCCCGGCCCTTGAAGCGCAGAATCCAGACGCTGACCCGGAAATCGCTTCGAACCAGCGTTCCTTGCTCGTTGCGGATCATTCCGATCAGCTGCTGGTATTGCCCTCGCTTGATTTCGAATCCGTATCTTTCCTGGCAGCGTCTTTTGGCGTGCTGATACTGGCGTCCGATTTCCGACATTCCCGTCCTCCTTTGCTTTTTTTACGGCGCGTTAGCCCCGCCCTCGTTAGTCATAGCTTCTTCGCTTTCCGAAGTTTTTTCGAAGGATGCTGGCGGCGAATTTTTTCTCCTGGGCCAGAAAACTACCGCGGCAACTGAACCGTCTATCAGCGCGATCACGATTGGATAAATCACGATCGCGAATTTCCATTCTTCAACAGCAAAAAGATTAAAGAGGGCGGAAATGACAAATAAAATCCAAGTGGGCTTATTTTCGCTTGCCGGGTCAAGATGGGCCTTTTTCAACGTTGGAATTACTCCGATAACCGCGATAAAAAGATTTATCAATAGAACAATCAGCGGATCGTTTAGCATTAACCAGGTTGGAATGCTGATTCCGGCTCCGATTAGGCAGGCGATATCCAGCTTGCTCCAGCCTCGTTCCCCGTATTTTACAGAAAGCGCGGCACTGGTTGTCGCGCCGATGGTAAAGCCAATCGGCACCCAAATGGTTTCTTTTGCTCCGGAAGCGTAATAGCTTGCCAGCGTCAGGATATCTTGAATGGCCCAGATAAACCAAGTTGCCCGGCTGGGGCGAGTTTGATTCTTGAGAATGCTGATGACGTAGGGGATAAAAGCGGCAAGGGCTAAGATGCCTGCCGCTATGCCAGCAATCGCTGTTAGCTTTGGCATCTTGCCCTTCTTGTTGGTAAAGAACTTTACTGCGTTTAGTATACCATAAAATAATTAAGATGTCAAAAATTACCCCGGCACTAATTTTGCGGGTCACACACGGCGAAACGCTTCGCCCAATAAGGGGTGGGCTTATTCAGCCCTCGCGTTTCGCAAGAGAATATCCTTTATCTTTAATAATACTTATTCTTTATTCATATACCGCGGCAAAATTAGCGCGGGGTCTAAGATTTTCTAATAAATTTTGTTCGCCTACGGCTTCAAAATTTTAAGAAAATCTAAGAAAAAACCCCCCGAGTTGAATCGGGGGGAAGCAATTGAGGCTTGCTTACGCCTTAAATCTCCCAGTCGGCTTTCAGTTTTGCCTGTTGCTCGAGGTACTCCTGTTCCGGAATGATCCAGGCGCCGCTTTCCCAGGCGCAGCCGTTCTCTTCCGAATATCCGCTGTCGGCGCGCTGGGGCAGATCCTCCGTGAACGTTTGGATTTCGGGCAGGAACTGATGCAGGTCCGGAGTCGTGGGGCCGTACTCGGCGTCGTTGTTGAGGTCGACGCTGTAAGGCACGATTTCGCCGTTGTCTCTGAAATTGCAGACAACTCCGGCTCCGGCGAGGCAGAGAATCAGCAGAATCTTCATGGTATCCTCCTTAAACAGTTAGCCAGGCGATAGTGACGAGAATCCAACTGGTTTCATTTCCGATTTCGTTGAGCGCCATTCCTTTGCGGTTCCGATCCCAGCCGGCTTCCTTAATGGAAAACCAGATCTGGAGAATTCGGCTGACAGTGAGGATGTGGAATATCACGACCATTACGCCGGATACTCCCGCTCCGCCAACTATCAGGATTTTGCACGCCATCAAAATGTTCGCTGGCGTCCGCGTCCAGAGAATGAGCCAACCTTTTACGATCGGATCGGTGGCTGTCAGGTTTTTCTTTCTCGCGACCATAAGCGTCGCGCTAATCCCGATCAGCACCAGAACTGCCGTAATGTTATCGTAACGATCCCAGACATTCTTTTCTTTGATCAGAACCAATCCGATCAGCAGGGAATAGATGACTACTCCCAGCGCCATGATCGCGATGATCTGCAAAGTTACCCGGCTAGGCTGCGCTTTGTGGGCGCGGACCGCAAGGTAAAGATTTGCGATAACCACGATCTCCGCGAACAGAAACATGCTGGTGCTCACTCCTTGAGTGGAGGAGAGCATCCGGACGAACTGGCTCGCTCCGAAGACGATCCCGAGGATGAACTGGAACCAGAAAAGCAGGTCCGCAGTCATCGTCTTTTTCGTAGACATGGCGCAGACCTCCTTGCCCGTCCGTAGTCTCGCGAAGCGAGACGTAGGAGGGCTTTTGTGTATTTTTAATGCCGATTTTCAAGGTGCTTCAACTATATATAGTATAGCATATTTATGGATATGTGTCAAGTTAAAGCGGAAAAATAAATAGCCCCCGACTAAGGTCGGGGGCGGGAGTTATTTGATTCTCGGCTCGTGGTCAATCCAGAGGCCGAAGATGTACGCGCCAGTTGTATATGCCAGCTGGTTTTTTTCGATATGCCAATTCGTGACTTTGAGATTCGGATGCGTTTTTTCAAAAGTATCTAAAATCGTCAGAATAACATTGGCAACATCGGCCGGCCTACGACGGTCAAGGTTTAGGGGAAGGTAGGTGTGGTTGCCGACAGTTATGGCAACATTAAAATTGATTTTCGGCTGAGTTACGGTTTTGGTTTCGTTCTGAATTACGCTGGGAGCGGATTCGTTTTTGTTGCATCCGGTCGTCAGCGTCATAGCGATTGCCCATCCTGCCAGTAAGGTCGGGAATGCAAATTTCTTTATCACGATAAACCTCCTTTTGGTTTTTCAAGGGACTCGAACCTAGATATCTTAGCATATAGCTACTTAATAGTCAAGAGAGTGCTAATCTTTGACTTATTTTAAATAAATCAAGGCAGATTAGCACTCTCTTGACACGAGTGCTAACTGCGATATAATTCCAAGTATGAATCCCACACATAACAAAGACCCTAAGATAATTAAACTATAACTATGATATTTAAATCAAAATGTCGCATTAAACTAAAAGGCAAGGATTCGCGAAAAGATTCGCAGTCTTTGTTATGTGTGGGATGAACATTCGGACCCAATCAATTTTAGAAGCCGCGATTAAGGAATATATCAAAAGCGGCGAGCCGATTAGCTCCAAAGAATTGGCGCGCAAATATGGTTTTGGCGTGAAAGACGCCACTATCCGCGCGGAATTAAACCAGCTTACGAAAGAGGGTTTTTTGGAACAACAGCACACTTCCGGCGGACGGGTGCCGACCGACCGGGGTTATCAGCTTTTTGTCGGCAATACTTTAAGCAATGTCATGACTTCTCGTCAGATTTTAAAGGGCCATTATGGCTTATTGGCGGAAGATTTGCGGAAAGGCCATTTGCGGGATTTCGTGGAGGGCTTTGCGGAAGAAGCTAAATTGCTCGGCGCCGGGCATAAAAATATGGAACCGCAAGTTTTTAAATCCGGGCTGAATGATTTATTCGCGAAGCTGGATTTAAGCGCCAAAAAAGAATTTCAGGAAATTGTGGAAGATTTTGATATGCTGGATAAGCGCCTGCATCAATGGGGGAGCAGGGTTTTTAAAATGCCCCAGGTATTTATCGGAAAGAAAAGCCCGATTACCAAAAGCCAGAACTTGTCGGTAATTATGGATAGTTATAATGTAGGCGGGAATAAATTCTTGATTGCCATGATCGGCCCGAAGCGGATGGAATACGATAAAAATTTGAACCTGTTTAAATTATTAAGAAAAGCATTAGAAAATTCATCTAATTCCTAATTCACCTAATTTCTAATAAAATTATTAATGATTAAATGACCAAATAATTTTTTTTACATTAGGCATTATATATTGGACATTTTATTAGAAAATAGAAATTAGATATTAGGAATTTTAAATACTATGGATAATCAAAAACCACAAGTTAATATTGAAGATTTAGTAAAAGAGCTGGAACAATGTAAGAAAGAAAAAGAAGAATATCTGAACGGCTGGAAGCGGGCTAAAGCGGACTTTATCAATTATCAAAAAGACGAAACGAAACGGATAGACGAAGTAATGAAGTTTAGTAATGAGATGCTGATTCGGGAATTATTGCCGGTTTTAGATAGTTTTCAGCTTTCGCTGTCCGTTATGGCCAGCCCGGCCAGGGAAGACGCGGGCGCCAGAAGGGGGGTAGAAATTATTCAGTCGCAATTTGAGGATATTTTAAAAAAACACGGATTAGAACCGATTAAAGCGCTGGGGAGTAAATTTGATCCGAGTTTGCACGAAGCCGTGGAAGAAGCGGAGTCCGATAAGGAATCAGGAACAGTTATAGAAGAATTAACCAGGGGCTGGAAATTACACGGAAGGGTCATCCGTCCAGCGAGAGTAAAAATTGCTAAATAAAATTATATGCCAAAAATTATAGGAATAGATTTAGGAACAACTAATTCGGCGGTCGCGGTGGTGGAAGGCGGCGAGCCGAAAATTTTAGAAAACGCGGAGGGCAACCGGACTACGCCTTCTATTGTGGCGGTCAGCAAGGCCGGCGAACGGCTAGTGGGATTATTGGCAAAACGCCAGGCGGTTACTAATCCGAAGAATACGATTTCTTCGGTAAAGCGGTTAATTGGACGGAAGTTCAGCGATCCGGAAGTGCAAGGAGACAGAAAATGGCTTCCGTATGAAATGAAAGAAGCGTCCAATGGCGGAGTGTCCATTAAATTCGGAGATTCCTGGCTTACGCCGGAGGAAATTTCGGCCATGGTTTTGGCCAAATTGAAAGCGGATGCCGAAGCGAAATTAGGAGAGAAAATTGAAGAAGCGGTAATTACGGTGCCGGCTTATTTTGACGACAGCCAGCGGCAGGCCACGAAAAATGCCGGAGAAATCGCCGGCTTGAAAGTCCGCCGGATTATCAACGAACCAACAGCCGCGGCTTTGGCGTACGGCTTTAATAAAAAGAAAAATGAAAAAATTGTAGTTTATGATTTTGGCGGCGGCACTTTTGACGTTTCGGTTCTGGAAGTGGCGGAAGATACGGTAGAAGTGAAATCCACCGGCGGAGACACCCATTTGGGCGGAGATGATTTTGATAAAAAAATTAATGAGTATTTAGTTTCCGAATATAAAAAGCAGGAGGGCGTGGATGTTTCCAAAGATCCATTGGCGCTTCAGCGCCTGCGGGAAGCGGCGGAGCGGGCTAAGCACGAATTGTCCACTTCGGCGGAAACCGAAATCAATCTTCCTTATATTACTTCGGACGCTTCCGGCCCGAAACATTTCTTATTGAAATTAACTAGGGCAAAATTAGAAGACTTGGTTAAGGATTATATTGACCGGTCGGTTGAATTGACTTTAAAAACCGTTAAAGAAGCCGGTTTTGAATTAAAGGATATTAATGAATTGATTTTAGTCGGCGGACAGACCCGGATGCCGGCAATCCAGCAGGCGGTGAAAAAAGCTTTTGGCAAAGAGCCGCATTTGGGCGTGAATCCGGACGAAGTGGTAGCGATAGGAGCGGCAGTGCAGGCCGGAGTTTTTCAGGGCGACGTAAAAGACGTTTTGCTTTTGGACGTGACTCCGCTTTCCGTAGGATTGGAAACTCTCGGAGGGATATTTACCCGTTTAATTGAAAAAAATACTACTGTTCCGACTACCAAGTCTCAAGTTTTTTCTACTGCTTCGGACAGCCAAACTTCGGTGGAAATCCATGTGCTTCAGGGAGAGCGGGAAATGGCTGGAGATAATAAAACTCTGGCGCGGTTTATTTTAGACGGCATTCCGCCGTCGCCAAGAGGAGTTCCGCAGGTGGAAGTTACTTTTGATATTGATTCCAACGGCATTTTAAATGTTTCCGCGAAAGATAAAGCCACCGGCAAAAGCCAGTCGGTCCGGATTGAGGCGAGCACCAGTTTGTCCAAAGAAGAAGTGGAGCGTTTGAAAAATGAGGCGGCAAAAAATCAGGCGGAAGACAAGCAAAAACGGGAAACTGTGGAAGCTAAGAATAACGCCGAGAGTTTAATTTATCTCGCGGAAAAATCCGTTAAGGAGGCCGGAGAAAAAGTTAGCGAAGACATTAAAAAGTTGGTTCAGGAAAAAGTGGATGCTTTGAAATCCGTTAAAGATGGCAATGACGTTCAGAAAATCCAATCGGCCGCGCAAGAGCTTTCTACAGAAGTGCAGAAAATCGGGCAGGCGATGTATAAAAACGAAAAATCCGAAGAACCAAAAACTGACGACCCGCAGCCCCCGGTGGAAAATAAATAATGGCAAAAAATTATTATCAAATTCTTGGGGTAGAAAAAAGCGCTTCGGAAGAGGACATAAAAAAAGCTTTTCGCAAGCTGGCGCATCAGCATCATCCGGATAAAGCCGGAGGCAATGAACAGAAGTTCAAAGAAATCAACGAAGCTTATCAGGTGCTTTCCAATAAAGAAAAGCGGTCTCAATATGACCGGTTCGGAAGGGTGGCAGACGGCGCTCAAGGCAACGGTCCTTTTGGCGGCCCGTTCAGCGGTTTTGGCGAAGGCTTTGATTTTAATTTTGACCCGTCCAATTTGGAGGATCTTTCCAATGTCAGCGATATTTTTGAGTCGTTTTTTGAAGGGCTGGGAATGAAAAAGAGGAAAACTTACCATCGGGGCGCGGACATTGAGGCCGTAAAAGAAATTTCGCTGGAAGAAGCTTTCCGCGGAATTGATTTGCGGTTGAAGGTGGAAACCGAATTGTCTTGCAAGCATTGCGCCGGTGCCGGTTATTTTTCTAAAGAAGGTTTTACCAAATGCGGAGCTTGCGGGGGGCGGGGCGAGGTGCGGGAAACGCGCCAGACTTTTTTCGGGCAGTTTGCCCAAGTCCGGGCATGTTCCAAGTGCCGCGGACAGGGAGAAATTCCGAATAAAATCTGTAATTATTGCAGTGGCAGTGGCCGGATAAAAGGAGAGCGGGAAGTGGAAATTGAAATCGCGCCCGGAATCGCTGACGGGCAATTAATCAAGGTAACCGGAGCCGGACAGGCGGGCGAACGGGGAGCCGGAGCCGGCGATCTTTACGCGCGGATTAAAATTAAACCGCATCATGATTTTCAAAGAGTTAATAATGATTTGATTGTTAAAAAGAGCTTAAGCTTAACCGATATATTGCTTGGGAAAAAAGTGGAAATCCCAACAGTAGCCGGCGGGAAAATTAACGCGGAAATTCCCGAAGATTTTAATTTACGGGAACGATTGCGGATTCCGGGCGAAGGGATGCCAAGATTTGGTTCTTTTGGGCGCGGAGACCTTTATGTGGAATTCCAGATTCGGACTCCGAAAAAGATTGATCCGAAAATCAAAAAGTTTTTGGAAGAGCTATAATCCCCCACATAACAAAGACAATAGATTTATGCCAAAACCAAGCTTTACTATAAAAACCAGTCGTTTATTAAAAAAACAAAGATTTAACGGACAATCTGCTCCGCGGTCTTTGTTATGTGGGGGATGAAACGAAGTCTTACCTTGATTGAGTTGCTGGCCATAGCGCTGACCATTGGGTTGGCGGTTTTGATGTTTTTAGTTCCACAAAAAGAATATCGCCACGATTTAGTAGTGGTGGCGTTCGGCGACAGCCTGACTGTCGGCCATGGTGTTCCGCCGGGAAAAAACTTTGTGGTCTATCTTTCGGAATATACGGATATCCCGATTATTAACGCCGGCGTTACCGGCGATACCACGGGCGAAGCCCTGCTTCGTTTGCAGGCGGATGTTTTGGATAAAAAGCCGAATGTCGTGACGGTGCTTTTGGGCGGAAATGATTTATTGAAAGGGAATAGCGAAGAAGTGGTGCGGGCTAATTTAAAAATTATTATCCGGGAAATTAAAAAAATCGGCGCTAAGGTAATTTTAATCGGCGGAAGCAAGCAATTGGCCCCGGCTTTTGAAATGGTGTTTGAAAAAATCGCTATGGAAGAAAAAGTGGCCGGCTACGTGCCGGATGTTTTGCGAGGCATGCTTTTGAGAAAGGATTTATTATTTGACGACATTCATCCGAATGACCGCGGACACAAGATTATCGCGGAACGGATTTTGCCGACGCTAGAAAGAGTTTTAAAAGAGCAATAGTCCCAAACTCGGAAACCTTTATTCTCCATTTTTGCTCAGCCGTACCACCTCTCCTCAACCCGCTCCGTTCGCTCCTGCGGCTCACTTCGCTTTGTCCTCGCGGCTCGGCCATCGAGGCTTCCGCCTTTAACGATGGGCCAAGCCCTCGCTCGCTGCGGGGGTATCGGAGAAGTAGTAACGGCTTCGCTTAAAAAATAAAGGTTTCCTCGCTAAATAAAAAAATAATAAGAAAAATCCTCCCTCACTTTTGTGAAAACGCAATAAAAAAATCCGCCATAGGCGGATTAACTTTCACAAGAGTGAGGGATCGGGGGATAAATAATTTATTCAGCAGTGAGCTTGGACCAGACTCCGAAAGTCTGGGTTTTACAGCCCATGACTTCCTGGTAAATCGCCATGCCCAGATAAACTTTAGTTTCCATGGTGGCTTGCTGGAACGCTACTAAACCGGCGTCCATTTCAGCAAGGCGTCCAGATTTCTGAATGCCAATTAGTCCCATGCCAACTATGGCTTTATCTCCGGCTTTTTGGCAGAGAATTAATCCCACAGCTAACGCCGCTCGTTTGCCTGCTTTTTGATAGGCGACCAGTCCCAACAAATGGTCAATGTCATTTTCGGCAGATTCATACAGGGAAATTCCAGTAACAACTAAGATGTCTTTTTTAGCCCGCTGATATCCGGTTATTCCGAGGACAGTGACGGCATCGCGTCCGGCGCTCTGATATACGGTTATTCCGAGGGCGGTGGCGGCATCGCGTCCGGCGCTCTGATAGCCGGTTATTCCGAAGCCGGTGGCGGCATCGCGTCCGGCGCTCTGATATCCGCCCAATCCGACGACGCTCATCGCATCCTCGTTAGCTTTTTGGTGAAGCGAGCAAACAGAATAAATGCTTTTTTCGCTGACCGCGTTTCCGAAAACCGTGAAAATATTGCCGTTGATATTGATGGGCAGGCAAAGAATTGCCACCCAGGTCGCCATCTTAAGCGCCCGCAGGTGAGAGTATTTTACTCGTTTTTGGTTATTCCACATACACCATAAACAGAAGTAGACTATCGCGGTCAGGAAATACAGAACCAGATTTTCCATTCGTTTCCTCCCTAAATCCGCCAGCTGGCGGATTGGGCTAGCCCGTGCGTACGCACGTACGCCCTAGGGCGATCATCCGACCACTTTGTGGTTCAGGATGATTTAGCCTTTTTGGTTTTCAAACTACTGCGGTAGTATAATATATTAATTAAATCTCGTCAAGTAGTTTAGAAAAATTTTGAGTAAAATAAAACCGCGTTTAAGCGCGGTTTTAAAATTTGTGCCTCCACTTGGAATCGAACCAAGCTCAATTGCTTAAAAGGCAACTGCTCTACCACTGAGCTATGGAGGCAATATAGAGATTATATAGTATAAAATTTTTGGTTCAAGAGCAATCGTATATTGACAGTAATTATATTTTATGATATTCTATTGCTAAGTTAGATTTTTGACAAGGAGGAAGCGGATGAGCGAAGTTCGGCGGTGCCAGATGGCGTTAGCGCGGATGGAAGAATTGCCGGTAGCGGAAAAGGAATTAGCCCAGTCTATTTATCTCCTGATTATCAAGATTGAGCTCTACCATTGGTCTTGGCCGAATTCATTCGGCATGTTGGCGGTGGGCTTGGGCGCTTTGGCTGCTATCATTTCGGGCATGCGGCTTCCCGTTACGGGACCATTGGAAATGATTAGCATCGTTGGCGCGATAGGGTTGTTTTATTGGATTGGTTTCCGGCTATCTAAAAATCTGTTTTTCAACCAGCGGGTCGGCGAACTGCTCCACCAAATGAAAAATCTGCAGTTCTCCAATGCTGGATTTAATAAGACGCTGAAGACTTTGAAAGAAATTGATCCGCGGATTGAAGTTAATATCGGCAAGCTATTGCCACAAACCTATTAAGCAAGGGTATTGACTCTTGCTTTTTTATTGTCTGAGGCTTTCTTCTCTCGCTACCGTTCAAACTCCCAGTCCCTCACTTTTGTACAAGAGTGAGGGAAGTTTTCACTGGGTTTCGGATTTCGCTCGCCCAGCCCTATTTATTTTGAGGAACATCCCGCAGGCGTATTTTGCTTGGACCACAAAATACGCCGAGGGCGAAGAAAATCCGGCCGCTGGAGCCGGATTATTCTGTTTCCGAGAAGTAGATAGGGCTGGGCACCATGCCCACTCAATCCTCGGCCCGCGCTACGGAGAAGAAAACCTCAGACACCTTTCTATATTTATGAAGTTGTAATATTTTTTTCATCCATCTATACTTTATTTTAATGCGTTCCAAGCCTATTTTCTTTTTAGGATTGATATTGATCTTAACCGTTGCCGGAGCTTTTTTTGTTTATCCGCAAAGTCCTTGGTCGGAAAAGATTTTGCCATGGCGTTTGGGCCTGGATTTAGTCGGCGGTTCTTATTTGATTTATGAAGTGGATATGGCGTCGGTGGCATCCGGAGACCGGGACGCGGTTATTAATGGTTTGCGGGACGTTATTGAAAAAAGGGTTAATTTATTCGGGGTCAGCGAACCGAGAGTCACTCTTTCCACGGTTGGGGAAAGCTACCGCTTAAATGTGGAGCTGGCGGGAATTAAAGATATCAAGGCCGCCATCGCCCAAATCGGTGAAACGCCGTTTTTACAATTTTCGGAAGTGGATTTAACCGACGAAACAAATCCTAAGTTTACTCCAACGGAACTGAACGGCCGGTATATTACCAGCGCCGCCGTTGTGTTCAGTCCGGCCAGCCTTCCGACCGTGAGTTTGGAATTTAATGACGAAGGCGCGGTGATTTTTGAAGAACTGACCAGAAATAATGTCGGCAACATGATCGCCATCTTTTTAGATGATAGTTTAATTGAAATGGCGAGAGTGACGGAAGAAATTTCCGGCGGGCGGGCGCAAATTTCCGGAATCGGGGACGCTAAGGAAGCCAAGAAATTGGTGGAGCGTTTAAACGCCGGAGCTTTGCCGGCGCCGATTAAACTAATCAATCAGCAAACCATCAGCGCTTCTTTGGGCCAAGATTCTTTATCTAAAACTATTTGGGCCGGAGTTTGGGGAACGTTGGCGGTATTGCTGTTTATGCTTATTTATTACCGGGGATTGGGATTTTTCGCCTCCATTGCTTTAGTAGTTTATGTAATATTGACCATGTCTATTTTTAAGCTGTTTTCTATAACTATGACTCTCGCTGGCATCGCGGGCTTCATTCTTTCTATAGGCATGGCGGTAGATGCCAATATTCTTATTTTTGAGCGCACTAAGGAGGAGATAAAGCGGGGAATGGCGCGTTTTACGGCTGTTGAAAAGGGATTCAGCCGCGCCTGGACTTCCATTCGGGATTCCAACGTTTCCACGATTTTGACTTCGGTTATATTGTTTTATTTCACTTCCGGATTTATCAAGGGATTTGCCCTGGCGTTATTGATCGGAGTTTTGGTAAGTATGTTCACCGCTATTACCGCCACCCGGAATTTATTAAAGGTATTCTATACGACTAAAGACTAAGAACTAAAACATGTTTGATTTAATTAAGTATAAAAAGTTATTTATCGGCTTTTCCGGAGCTCTGACGGTATTGGCAATTTTAAGCATGGTTATTTTCGGATTCCGGCAGGGAATTGATTTTGTCGGCGGAACGCTTTGGCAGGTAAAGTTTACCGGCCAAGCGGTAACTTCGGAGGCTTTGGAAGTGGCGTTAAAAGACAAGCTGGGATTGGAAAACTTTTTGGTAACCGCTTCGGAAAATAATGAATTTTTAATCCGCTCCAAGGATTTTACAGAAGCCGAACATCAGCAGTTTTTAGAGAGTTTAAGTTTGTCTTTTGGATCGGTTGAAGAACTGCGATTTGAAAGCATTGGTCCAAGTATTGGCAAGGAATTGCGCGGCCGGGCCTTTCAGGCGTTTGTCATGGTGCTGTTGGGCATTTCCTTATATATAGCCTTTGCTTTTCGGAAAGTTTCCCAGCCGGTTAGCTCTTGGAAGTACGGCTTTATTACCTTAATCACTCTATTCCACGACGCTTTGATTCCGGCCGGCGTTTACGCGTTTTTAAGCAGTTTCCGGGGAATAGAAATAGATACTAATTTTATCGTGGCTTTACTGGTGATTATGGGATTTTCAGTCCATGACACGATTGTGGTGTTTGACCGGATCAGGGAAAATTTAATTGTTCAGAAAGGGAAGTCTTTGGATGAAATTATTAACGCAAGCATCAATCAAACCTTCGCGCGATCCATAAACACTTCGCTGACCTTGGTGCTGGTTCTTGTCGCGCTCTATATATTTGGCGCTTCGGTATTAAGTTATTTTGTTTTGACGATTTTATTGGGCACGATTATCGGAACGTATTCTTCTATTTTTGTTGCTAGCCCATTATTGACTTACTTTGTGAAAAAGTAGGAAGCGGGAAGGGGGGTTGACACGTTGGGGCGGGGTATGCTACTATATCTACAAATTGACATACGAAGGTTTTGGGCACTTGACAGATTAAAACCTAGTATGGTAACATATAAAACGAAATGACCGGACAAAATTTAGGACAATTAGTAAATAAAGCGCTGGCAGTTCTTACTCCTCGGGAAAAAGAGGTGGTAGAACAGCGCTGGGGCCTAAAAGACGGCCAATCTTTAACGCTTGCCGAAGTAGGAGATTCCTATGGCATTACCCGGGAACGGGTGCGGCAAATTGAAGCTACGGCTGTTAATAAGCTGAAAGCTTTAGTCCGCAAGGGCGAGTTAAAAGATTTCTTAGGCACGATTGCCAGCCACTTAAAAGTAGTCGGCGGATTGCGCCGGGAAACCTTGCTTTTGGACGATCTTAAATTCTTATTAAGAGAAAATGT
This sequence comes from bacterium, assembly GCA_030700025.1. Classification (GTDB taxonomy): domain Bacteria; phylum Patescibacteriota; class Minisyncoccia; order UBA6257; family 02-FULL-45-10c; genus JAUYKI01. Next base: position 30,508 of record JAUYKI010000006.1, read on the forward strand.
TGGCGCGACTGCCATGGGGAATAAAGTAAAGTTTCTTTTGGAATTGTCGGATTCTCCGGCTTACTCTCAAGAAGATAACGATTTCCATTCTTACTGGTATGCTTCCCGGGATGATAAGCAAAAAGCACACAACTTCGTTTCCAGGCTGGTTAAGTTTTTGGAAAAGAATAAGTCGGCTATTATCACCCAGCCGGTCAGCGTCAAAGATGTAATTAAGGAAGTGGCCACGACTTTAAATTTGAAAGAAGCGATTGCCTTAAATTATGCTTCTTTATCTAAACAGTTTCATGTTAATCAATACGGCGATTTCGGATTAGCGGATTGGGATGAGTTAAATCCGAAAACTGTCCGCCACTGGGCTAACTTGGTTTTGCGAAAAGAACGCCAACCGCTTCACTTTACGGATATCGCGAAAGTAATCAATAAAGTTAAAAAGAATTCTTCCAAAGTAGTTAATGCCCAGACCGTGCATAATGAATTAATTAAAGACAGCCGGTTCGTGTTAGTTGGCCGGGGCATGTACGGCTTGCAGGAATTCGGCTTGATGCCGGGAACTGCCAGAGAGGTTATTGCCCGCTTGCTGAAAAAGCATGGGCCGTTAAAGTCTGCGGACCTAGTATCGTTCGTTAAACAAGAAAGAGTTTTTAAGGATAATACTATCTTCATCAATCTGCAGAATAAAAAGCACTTCTCCAGAATGCCGGACGGCCGTTACTCCGTAAAAGAAGCTTAATTACAAAAAACGTCCCGTAAGAACGGGATGTTTTTTGTTAAATCAGTTTTTTGATATAATTAGTTTATAATCTTATGGATCCTTTTACTGTTTTTTCTAGCCCAGTTTTCATCGGAATTCTCCAGTCTATTTTTAGAGTATTCGCCGCAACCTGGTGGGTGATTTTGCCTATAGGTTTATTTTTTATTTGGAAAGATCTCTGGGTTTGGGGTTTGCACTATCTTTGGAAAAAGAACATCAAATGGGCGCTTTTGGAAATTAAAGTCCCAAAGAATATCTTAAAAACGCCAAAGGCAATGGAGAATGTTTTCGCCGCTCTGCACGCTATGTATATTAAAAACTTCGGCTGGGAAGACCGCTATTTTAAGGGTGAAGACTTTCAATGGTTTACCTGTGAATTGGTGGGTTATGCCGGCGGAGTGCAGTTTTTTATCCGCTGTCCAGAGATGAGTCGCAATCTGGTGGAGTCGGCGATTTATTCGGAATATCCGGACGTAGAAATCATTCCAGCGGATGATTATACGGACTTAATGCCGGACATAATGCCGAACGATAAATATGATTTATACGGCCAGGATTTTGTTTTAGCCAAGCCGAATCCCTACCCAATCCGGACCTATGAATTTTTTGAAGCTAACGTGGACGAACAGCGTTTGGATCCCATTTCCGCCATTACCGAAGCCATGTCCCGGTTAAAAGACGGCGAGGCGATTTGGATGCAGTATTTAGTGAAGCCGGTTCCGGATGATTGGAAAAAAGAAGGCGAGGCGATTCGGGATAAAATGATGCAAAGGAAGGCAGCTAAAAAAGAAGAGGGGTGGGTTACCGGCCTGATGCACTTTTTTTACAATCTTTCTTTGGCAGCCATTGAACATCCGGTTTGGCCGGGGGATGAAAAGCCGTCTACGGACCGGATGATTTTCTTATCTCCGGGCGAAAACCTGGTTTTAAAGGGAGTGGAAAATAAGATTTCCAAATTAGGCTTCGAAACAGTCGTCCGGTTTCTTTATATAGATAAGCGGGATAGTTTTTCTCCGGCTAATATTTCGGCGGTTAACGGCGCTATCCGGCAATTTAATACCCAGGACATGAATGCCTTTAAAGTTTTAGGCGACACGGTTACCTTTGTCACCTCCAGAAAATTTACTTATAAAAGCTGGTTTAGGAAACAGAGGGTGCTTTATAAAAAAAGGCTTTTTTATGATATGTACCGGCTTCGCTGGTTTCCGGCTAAGGCATCAGTTTTAAATACCGAAGAATTGGCAACGGTATTTCATTTCCCATTGGTAACCGTGGAAGCCCCAATGTTAAGGCGTTTAGACGTAAGAAAGGGCGAGCCGCCGGCGGGATTGCCAATTGAATAGGAACTAGAAACAACACTATGAGAGACATAACTTTATTCGGACAAACAAACTTTCGGAACCAGAAAATCCGGTTCGGCATTAAGGTAGATGACCGCCGGAGGCACATGTATATCATTGGAAAAACCGGCATGGGTAAGACCACTATGCTGGAGAATATGATTATTGCCGACATTAATGCCGGCCGGGGCGTTGGCATTGTGGATCCGCACGGCGAGCTGGCGGAAAAGATTTTAGACTTTGTTCCGGAAAGCCGGATTAAGGATGTAATTTATTTTAATCCCCAGGATTTGGAATTTCCGATTGCTTTTAATCCATTGGAGCAAGTAGGCACGGAATTCCGCCACTTGGTGGCTTCGGGAATTATGGGCGTATTTAAGAAGATATGGCCGGATGTCTGGTCGGCTCGTATGGAATATATTTTGAACAATTCTTTACTGGCGCTTTTGGAATGCCCAGGCTCAACTTTGCTTGGCATTATGCGGATTTTGTCCGACAAAGAATACCGTAAAAAAGTAGTGGATAATTTGAAAGACCCGGTGGTCAAGGGCTTTTGGGTAAATGAATTTGCCAAATATACCCAGCGGCTGGAAAGCGAGGCGACGGCAGCTATTCAAAACAAAGTTGGACAGTTCGTCACCAATCCGCTGATCCGTAATGTTTTAGGACAGGGGCATTCCACGGTGGATATGCGGAAGATTATGGACGAACGGAAAATTTTAATCGTTAACTTGTCTAAAGGAAGAATCGGAGAAGATAATTCCGCGCTTTTGGGAGCAATGATTATTACCAAGCTTCAGCTGGCAGCTATGTCACGGGTGGATATTCCGGAAAAGGAGCGCCAAGACTTTTTCTTATACGTGGACGAGTTCCAAAACTTTGCCACCGATTCCTTTGCTAATATTTTATCGGAAGCCAGAAAATACCGGCTTTGCCTGATTTTAGCGCACCAATATATCGGCCAATTGAGCCACGGAGATAATGATAAGGTGCGGGACGCGATTTTTGGTAACGTCGGAACTATGATTTCTTTCCGGGTGGGCGCCGAAGATGGAGAATTTTTGGAAAAAGAATTCCAGCCGGACTTTATGATGAATGATTTTGTTAATTTATCCAAATATACTTTTTATACCAAGCTGATGATTGATGGAATCGCCTCCCGGCCTTTTTCCGCCCAGAATATTGAGCCATTTGTTCCTCCGGCGGTAGCGTTCCGGAATTCAATTATTGACGAAAGCCGGAAACGGTACGGTACTGCCCGTTCCATTGTAGAAGTTAAAATTGCAGGCGAGTGGTTAGTGGATGGCGGCCGAACAGCGGATGAAAAGCCGCCCCGCCGCGAAGAAGGATTTGCGCGTCGGGATGATCGGCCCATGCATCGCGAGGAAAGGCCCGTTTATAGAGAAGACAGGCCTATGCGTAGCGACGACAGGCCAATGCGCCGGGAAGAACGGCCATTATCAGAGGCCTTGCGCCCGGTTCCTCAGCGTTCAGATTTTCCGCCGCGCCGGAGCAATGATTGGCGGCCAGGCGGCCAGCCTACCAGCGATGGCATTCGCAGGATTCCGGTAAGGCGGGAAGAGTTCCGTCCGGCGCCGCAACCGATGGCCCCTCGGAACGATCAGCCAAGGCCAAAAGTAGACATTGCGGATTTGAAGAAGTCTTTAGACGAAATTTTATTAGATAAAATAACCAAAGAAGAAACGGGCGGAGAAGAATAGGGGGCGGTAAAATTGACGGCCAATGTATTTGAAGCTATAATCCTTTTGGTTCTTAAAATAAGGAGGTAGCAAGATGACTTACCGGCAGTTTTTGAGAGAATTGAGAAAACTTCGCAATAAAGGAACGTGGTACTTAACATCTACCGACGGAATTCGGATGAGCCATTCGGATTCGGATATGATCTACGATCCCATTACGGTAGTTTGTAAATTTTTTATCGGAAAAGAATATTTTTCGGATGAATGGGCCAATGCCGCTAAAAGGTTAAATTTAGATCGAAAAGTCATGGGACTTATTATGGTTGCCACCTGTTTTTCGTTAGACCATTGCAAGACGAAGAATAATCCCAGATTCGCTAAAGTTCGTCAGGATCTTTTAGAAGCTATTGGTTTATCGGAATAATCCCGCAGATAATGCGGGTTTTTGTTTTCATTGACACCCCGATAAGCCGGGGAGTAGGATGGGGTTAGAAGCTTTTTGAAAACTTCATACGACAGGAGGGAATTAATCATGCGTATCGGAACGCTTCTGAATACCTATAAAATCGTACCCAGGGTTCTTTATGACCTGTCTAACAGCAAAGCGGGCTTGGCTTCCAGGCCTCCGTGGGCCTTGCGCCATTTGCCTGACGTCGCTGTTTACTGGCTGATGAAAGCCCTGCGGTTAACGGAATTGCCCAAGCGCAAATTCAATATCCAGGTGTTTTTGGATGAAATTAAGCTGGAACAGCAAATTGCCGAACTTCGGAAGGCCGGAGCCGAACATTTTGAATTATCCGCGGATTTAATTTTTCTGCATCCTCAATTTGAGGCGTGGTGGATAGAGCAAATTCCGTTTTTAGCTTCGCTTCGCAAAGAAGGCATTACTTTTTCCGTGCATCTTCCGCAGTTTGCCGGACTTTATTTAGACTCGTATCTGAATGGCGTGCGGCAGGGAGCGGTGGCGGAAATCCGCCGGATGAATGAAATTTTCAAACCGCTGGATCCGCATTATGTTTTGCACTTGGGGAGCGACCGGTTTTTCTATTATACCGATTTGCATCTTACCGGCGCCGCTCTTCAGCGGATGCTTATGAAAACAATTGGAAATAAAGGATGGTTTAACCGCGCCAAGATGGCCGGCGCAAAGCTGGTTTTCCAGGGACTGGTTAAATTCATAACGCCCTTGGCGGTAAGCCGGGCGGTCCATCCAAGCCTGATCCGTTCTCTGCAAGAAGTAAGCCAGTTTATGCCCATAGAAAAACTTTGCATTGAAAATCTGGAAAACTTTGATTTTGATTCCGTGATGAAGCGCTTCAACCAGGAGCCGCTCCGTTCAGAAATTCCGGTTTCGGTTTGCCTGGACGTCGGCCACTTAATTATGCAGAAATGGACCCGAGACCAGCGTTGTTTTGAAAAGTTTTTTGCCCGCTATGGAAATAGAATTTCTTGTCTACATCTTCATAACGTGGTTAAGTCCGCGGAAACGATTTATGACACCGGAGAGCGGGAACCGGTTCTGCAGGACCATCAGCCTCTTAACGAAGAGGGAGGGCTTTTGCCGTTAAGAAAGATATTAGAAATGGTAAAAAAGATAGACAAGAAAACCGGCAAGAACACCACAGTGGTGATTGAGCTATATTCCCACGACCCGCTCCCTTCAATGAGGTTCTTGAAGGAAATAGTTAGCGGAATGTGACTTCGTCCCCGATGTAATATCGGGGATTTTTTATTTCTTGCAAAAAGAAACTTTTTATATTAAAATAATCTTTAAATGCTTAAATACAGCGAATTAAAAGTGGGCACGGTTTTTCGGCTTGAGGGCCAGGTTTTTGAGGTTATAGAATATGAATTTTTGCGCATGCAGGCTTCTAAGCCGGTGGCAAAAGTCCGTTTAAAGAATTTAACTAGCGGACAGGTAGTTGGCCGGAATTTCCATTCTAATGAAACTTTTGAAGAAGTGGAAGCCGAATGGCAGCCGCTTACTTATCTATATAGTCATCGGGGTGAATTTTGGTTCTCCGAGAAAAGTAATCCCAAGAATCGATTTAAGCTTTCCGAAGAGCAATTGGGAGAAGTCAGCCAATTTTTAAAGCCGAACACGGAAGTGTCCGCTTTGAAATTAGACGGAGAATTGGTCAGCGTTAAAGCTCCTATTAAAGTTGATTTTAAAGTTACCGAAGCGCCTCCGGGAGAACGGGGCAATACCGCGCAGGGCGGAAATAAAATAGTGACTCTGGAAACCGGAGCTAAGCTTGCCGTTCCGTTGTTTATTAATACCGGCGATATTGTCAGGGTAAATACTGTTTTGGGAGAATACGTGGAAAGAGTGGAGAAGTCCAAAGAGTAGGCTCATAATCCTTATTCTCATAAATAAGCTCCGCCATGGTTGCCGTAGGGAACATCCCGCAGGCGTATTTTGCTTGGACCACAAAATACGCCGAGGGCGAAGAAAGTTTTATCGCTGGAATAAAACTATTCTGTTTCCCGTAGGCAATCTGGCGGAGCGAGTATGTGGAAGGAGAATAAAAAAATCCCGTTATCTTGCGATAGCGGGATTGCCTTTAATTTTTAACCGCGCGAAGGGGCGCGTTCTTTATCGTAGCGTTTCTGATACCATTTCTTGATTTGCCGGGAAAGGAAGTTGCTTTGGAGCCAGGCGGTAAGGGGGGCAACGGTTGGGCGGTAAATCGGCTCTTGCAGGTTAATCCGGTTGTCGGCTTCCAAAACCGCGTTAGCGGCTCGGGTGCCGGACTTAACTGCTGCTTCCATGCCTAACTCAAACTCGTCGGTCCAGTCGCCAGCCAGGAATAGGTTAGCCAGGGATGTTGCGGGAGAATGGGGAAGGAATCGGGAATTGAGCCGGGGGAATGGCCGGTGATAAAGCGCTGCCGGGTAGATGCGGGCTAGCAGATGCTTATGCACTTTCGCGGAATTAACTTCCGGGAAAAGCGCTTTTACATCCGTTAATAAGCGCGCTTTCAAAACTTTTTCCGGATAGAACTCCAGCACTTCGCCGTCGTCGGAAAGCGTGTCAAACACGCTAGTTTTTTCGTAACGGGGCATAATATTAGAAATATCCATACAGCCGTTCATTGACCAGAAGTCTCTGTCCAACCCGGTTAAATTATATTCGTGAGTCACTTTCCGGTCTAAGAAAATTCTGGACACGGTAAGAGCCGCGCCTTTGAATTGGCCAAGCGCCCGAAACTCCCGGAATTCCCGGAGTGGGTGATTGTCGGGAGAGCGGAAAAGATTAGCCAGCTGGTGCGGCTGCATCGCGGAAATAATAAATTCGGCCTCAATCAGTTCGGGAGTTGGTTTAGCCATGTTCTTCCGATATTTTTTTTCGGGCGTTGCGCAACCGCAAGCCGGACAAAGCGGATATTGTTTGGCCGGCGGATAAAGCAATCCGCAATTATCGCAAACCATGTTTGCGTAATGGCCGCAGTCTTCCACGGTTACGCCAATAGCGTGTTTTTGTTCTGTAAGAATGTCGCGTACGTGGCAATTGAATCTGAAATTAACTCCGCGCGCTTTTAGCGTTTCCACCAACCGGTCAATTAAGGCCGGATTACAATCGTCATTCATCATCCGGCACCCGAGAATATTTTTATCCCGCAGATAAGCCAGATAAAAAAGGTGCATGAATTTCGGGCCTACTTGATCGGCATCAGCCAGGTTCGTAATAGAATAGGTAATGCGCCGGAAAGTTTTAACGGCTTCATGCGTAAGGCCGAGATGCTTCATAATGCCGTAAAAATTCCAGTCGTCGGAAATCGGCGGTACGGATTTGTCGCCAAAGAGAAGGGCGAGAGCGTGGAATCGGACCGCGCTTAACCGGTCCCGGAGAGTTGGAAATCCTTCAAAGTCGGTCAAGATTTGCAAGTTAGAAAGCGGAGCCGGGAGAAACGATAATGCTTTTCCAATGCGGGTGCTCGGCTTGCCGGTAAGGTGCATTCGCCGTCCGCCTTCGTCGGCTAAGAAAAATCCATCCAGCCGGCCGGTAAAAGACGGATTCGGCTGATTGGTCCAGGATTTCGGCAAAGCGGTAATCGGGGATTGGATGCTTGGCAGAGTTAACTCGCGCCAGCAAAAATAATTCAGATTTTCATAAAAAGGAAAATTCATTTGCATTTGGCCCTTTCGGATTGATCCATGTTCCGGATCGCGGTGATCGGTCCATGAAGACGTACAACCGCCCGCCATTGGAGCCCGTTCAATAACTGTGACTTGGTAACCGCGGTCCACCAGAACGCTGGCGGAGCGGAGGCCGGCTAAACCGGCGCCGAGAATTACGACACTTTTGTTTTCCATATTTCGCCTCAGTATTTCAAGGATCTTCGCGGCTTATTTTACCACGCGGAAGTGCCTAAGGTCAATTTTTCGCTCAGCCGATATTGTTTCCTGTAACTCAATTTATTTGCCCAGCCCTATCTATTTCTTGGAAACAGAATAGTTTTATTCCAGCCCCGACGTAAAGTCGGGGCTCCGACATCTTTATTTTAAAAATTTAATAACGAAGCGTCGGAGCGATAAAACTTTCTTCGCCCTCGGCGTATTTTGTGGTCCAAGCAAAATACGCCTGCGGGATGTTCCTCAAAACAGATAGGGCTGGGCGCTCGGTTTGTTTGGGTATTGGGAAGGCGGTAGCGGCTTCGTTATTCTTGTTTAAGTTATAAAATCGTGATATAATATAATAACTATGACCGAAAAAGGCCCCGACTTCCTCAAAAAGAAATACGACCTCCACAAAGCTCCGGAAACGGAAACCGCCGCCAAGCGGACGGAAAAAAGAACTAACGAAAAAGTCCCTCAAGCTCCGGAAGCCCGCATCCAAAACTACCTCAACCGCTTCAAGGAAATCATAGACCGGAAAGACCCGGAAAAACGGGAAAGAGGCCTGGAAGCCATAAAAAAAGTCCTCTACGATAAATTCGTCATCCAAGAAAACGAAATCCCGGAATCATACTTTGAACTCCAAAAACGGATTGCGAGAGAACAAGGCCATGGAGAAATTGAAATCTCCAAAGAACAAAAAGACCAGCTAACCGAAGTAGTCATTACCGACCAAAGAACCACCTTGGATAACTGGGTAGACTACCTATCCTCTCCAGACGCCACCTATCCGGACTGGCTCAAATACTGGACTATCCGGAGCATTCTGGGAATAGGCGAATACGACAAAGAAAAGAAAGAATTCACTAAACGCTCCAAAAGCACTACCAAGCCCTTCCTGGATATCAATCGGGAAGCTTTAGCCTATGTGCTAGACGCCGTTTCCAAAAAATACGGCCAACAGCACACCAATCTCCTTAACCTCAATGAGCAAGAAAGAAAAGACTTTGAATCCCTCCTCCAAGGAGAAAACTTCGCCAAACTCTATGCCTGGGCAATAGAAAAAACTACCGTCGCTCCTCAAGAAGCCCTGGCTAATACCCAAGGCAAATGGATTAAATACAACCAAGGACAAGACCATATGCCCTTAGTCCAATCCCTTCAAGGACACGGCACCGGCTGGTGCACGGCCGGAGAATCCACCGCCAAAACCCAGCTTCAAGGAGGGGATTTCTATGTCTTTTACTCCATGGACAAAAAAGGCAAACCCACCCTTCCCAGAGTGGCTATCCGCATGAACGGCAATCAAATCGGAGAAGTCCGGGGAATTGCTCCGGATCAAAACTTGGACCCCTATATCGGCGATATAGTCCAAAAGAAAATGACCGAATTTCCTGACGGCAAATCTTATGAGAAAAAAGCTGGAGACATGAAAATGCTGACTGCCATAGAACAGAAAACCCTTCGGCTCCGCTCAGGGCAAGCCAATCAAGAATTGACCAGGGAAGAATTACATTTCCTCTATGAAATGAACCAAAAAATTCAAGGATTCGGCTATCAAAGAGACCCGCGGATTGAGGAACTAAGAAAACAAAGAAATTCGGAAGAAGATATGTTGATTATTTTTGAATGTACGAAAGACCAGATTGCCCACACTCCGAAAGAAATCAATTCAAATACTAAAGCCTATGTCGGTAAAATTAAACTGGGTATTTTTCAAAAACTACCAGAAAATATCGAGCATGTTTATACTGAATTCCCTGACAAGAAAGTTTTTATGAAAGAGATTGTCTCGGATGAAGAAATTATTTCTGCTAAAACCGCCATTCAAAAACTCGAAGTTCAAGGGCACAAAATTGGCGACTATGCCAGAGATATGTTATCCAAAGTAAATTGGAAGGAAAGTCTAAAAGACTCCTACAACATTATCTCTATTTCTGTTGGGGAACTTTTCGGTGACGCAAACTACCATAATTATGCCGATATCAAAGCCAAAGCTCGAGAAAGTGGCCTAGACATTATTCCAGCTTCTCTCGCTCCATCAATTCGTTTGAATTATGATAAAAATGGCGAGTGGACAGTCCTCGCTATGGAAGCGATGCGCGACCGTGACGGTAGTCTTAGGCGTTTCGGCTGGGACGGGGTGGTTCTGAGTCGTGGTTGAATGACGATGATGGTCGCGATGACGACAAGTGGGACGGTAACGGCCGGTTCTTCTTTGTTCGCAAGTAGCTTAATTCTTAAATCTTAAGCCCTTTAAACATCTCTTTTTCCTTATCCCTTATAACTTTTTAAAAAATATTGTTATAATATATCCGAAAGTAGGTGAATACGCAGACGACTAAGGTTTTCTGCCACCCAAATCAGTATCCATATATCGAGAATATTTCAGACCAAGGTTTGAAATAGAGTGGTGTATGCAGATTCTTCATAAAAAATGAAGTTACTTGGTTTAGAATCTAGGGCATTATGATGCCGAATACGATACAGCTCTGAGAGTATTCTAGGGGCGGTGGTGTAGACGGATTCTAAACAATACGCGACCGTGACGGTAATCTTAGGCTTTTCAACTGCAACAGGAATGGTTCTGAGTCGTGGTTGAATAACAATAATGGTCGCGATGACAACAAGTGGAACGATAACAACCGGTTCTTCTTTGTTCGCAAATTATTTCATTTCTCTCCCGATTTTGTATCGGGAGAGTTTTGTTTTGTAAGCTGTCCAAACCAACCGCCAAGCATTTTACCCACCTCATTTATTTTTTCTGAAAGCGCAATATATTTTTTATTATCAAGCGACTTGTTTTCCCAAAGAATAAGGAGAAAGATGTTGAGCGTATTGATTTTTTTAATTGCAAGCCTTACATAAGGCGCCTTTTCTTCTCGAGAAAGAAAAACGGCAACAGAAATAGCCTCTATTGTATCGGTAAATAGATTATCTATCTTTTGACCGATGGTATATCTATGGTTTTTAGGTAGGATCCGGTAATATTCATACCAAAGCTGGTAACCGCCTTTGATTTTCTGCAGAATTGGCAATAAATTTGCGAGGGGGGGGGGCTTTTAATGGATCGTTATTGTTATGAAAATTCAATTGGCTCATAAATTTGAAGACATTATAAGCGTGGAAAATCTATTGGAGGCATGGAGAGAATTTATCCGAGGAAAACGGAGCAAAAAAGACGCCCAAGAATTTTCTATTAACTTGATAGATAATATTTTCTCGCTTCATTCCGACCTTGCTGATTTTACCTATAAGCACGGCGGTTATCAAGCCTTTAATATAAGCGACCCTAAGCCGAGGAATATCCATAAGGCCAGCGTCCGAGACCGCCTGCTTCACCATGCTATTTATAGAATTCTTTACCCATTTTTTGATAAAACTTTTATTCCTGATTCTTATTCCTGCCGGATAAATAAGGGTACGCATAAAGCCATAAATCGGCTCCGCTCTTTTGCTTACGAAGTCAGCCGGAATAACACTAAAACCTGCTGGATATTAAAGATGGATATAAGAAAATTTTTTGCCAATATTGACCACCTTATTTTACAGGATATTTTGAAGCAATACATACCGGATAAAAATATCTTATGGCTTTTAGATAGAGTGACTGAGAGTTTTTCCTCGCCATACGGCAATAATAAGGGTTTGCCCCTGGGCAATCTAACCTCCCAACTATTGGTGAATATCTATATGAATGAATTAGACCAGTTTGTGAAGCATAAATTAGGAATTAGGCATTATATAAGATACGCGGATGATTTTGTGATTTTGCATGAAAATCGGCAGTATCTTATAAATCTTTTGCCAAAGATGTCAGTATTTTTAGAAACGCGATTAAAGCTTTTGCTCCATCCGTATAAAGTATTTATTAAAACACTTGCCTCTGGAGTTGATTTTCTTGGCTGGGTGCATTTCCCGCGCCATCGGATATTGCGGACCGTAACTAAACGAAGAATGTTTAAAAAAATAAATCAAAATCCTACAAATGAAACCGCGGCTTCATATTGGGGATTACTTAGTCATGGAAATACGCACAAGCTGATTCATAAAATACGAAAGCTACTCTACTAAACAACCCTTTGTTTTTCTTGGTAATAAAAATCCCCGACATAGCGTCGGGGAATATTTTTTTAATTTTTCAATTCTGGCGAGAAGCCGCGGCGGGTTAGGTTTTCCGTAACACAGCGCGCTTCCAAGAGTTGCAGGAGATAATCAGGTCCACCGGCTTTTGGTCCGGTGCCGGAAGCGGCAAATCCGCCGAATGGCTGGCGTCCCACAACCGCGCCGGTAATCGGGCGATTGATGTACAGGTTGCCGACTGCGAATTGTTTTCTTGCCAGCGCTAAGTGCTCATCGGTTCGGGAATAAATTCCGCCGGTAAGCTTATAACGCGTTCCATTGGCAATCTTCAAAGCTTCTTCTAAAGTCTGGGCTTTGATTACCGCCAGCACGGGCCCGAAAATTTCTTCTTGGGCGATCGTGTCATCGGGTTTAACATTCGTAAAGATTGTCGGCCCGATAAACCATCCCTGTCCGTTCAGATCGGTAACGTCGGTTTGATAAGCGAATCTTGCTTCCGCTCTGCCAATTTCAATGTAGTGTCGGATGTCTTGAAATGCTTTCTGGTCAATGACTGCTCCCACGTCAGTCGAGGGATCGCAAGGATCACCGACTTTAAGCGTTGCCGTAGCGCCGATTAAGCGCCGGACAAATTCGTCATAAACCGATTCCAATACGATTACTCTTGAACAAGCAGAACACTTTTGACCTTGATAGCCGAAAGCGGATCGGACAACGCCGGAAACGGCTTGGTCCAGATCGGCCGAGTTATCAATAATCACCGCGTTTTTTCCGCCCATTTCCGCGATTACTCTCCGGCAATGGGTTTGCTGTTCCAATCCGGCATCGCCAGCCCATTTGATAAGCTGGAATCCGATTTGGCGCGATCCGGTGAAAAGCACATTTACAGTTGCTGGATGTTTAACCAAATATTCTCCTAAGACTTTTCCGGAACCGGGCAGGAAGTTGATGGCTCCGCCGGGCAAGCCGGCATCCATCAATATCCGGACTAATTGGAATCCGGTCATAGCGGTTGCGCTTGCCGGTTTGAAAACTACCGTGTTGCCGGCAGCTAATGCCGCGGCGCACATTCCAGTGGCAATTGCCAGGGGGAAATTCCAGGGAGCGATTACTACCGCCACGCCCCGGCCTTCGTATCCGTACTCGTTGGCTTCGCCAGCCAATTTTTCGGTTGAGCCGTAACGCGACAGGTAAACCGCCATTCTGGCGTAATACTCCAGGAAATCAATGGCTTCCGCGATATCCGCGTCAGCTTCTTTCCAGGTTTTGGACGCTTCCAAAACTTCCAGAGCTGCCAACCGGAAGCGCTCTTCGCGCATTCTAGCCGCCGCCTTAATCAAGATGGCTGCTCTTTTTTCCGCTGAAGTTTGGCTCCAGGCAGAGAAAGATTCTTGGGCGGCATTCATTGCAAATCCGGCATGTTCCAGGGTCGCCTGGGAAATCCGGCCGAGAATTTGTTGTTGATTAATTCGGGATGGATTTTCCGGAGCAACGAATTTTTTAGTGGAAACCGCGACGCCGTTAATAATCAGCGGGAAATTTTTATCAAATTCCGTTTCCGCCAAATTGACGGCATTGGTCATTGCTACGCGATTCGGTATTTTGGAAAAATCGGTCAGCGGTTCTGGCTGGAAATTTTCCGGGACTAACAGTCGCTGTGGGGCGTTAACCGGTTGGTTAGCCATGGCCGCCTCCTTTCTGGGCTGGGTTTTGGCAAGAAAATTCATTCCCAAAAACGATTGTTGGCTGGTGTTTTCCAGCAACCGGCGCACCAAGTAGGCCATGCTGGGAATTAAATCCCCGTAAGGCGTATAGACCCGGACTTTGTAGCCGGCTCCGCGAATCGCTTCACGAACCGCGTCGCCCATTCCATAAAGAACCTGAAATTCGTTTTCGTTTTGGCCGATGCCTAATGTTTTCATCGTGTCCATTACGTAAGCAATGCTGTTCAGATTGTGGCTGGCGCAAGCCAGCGTAACTGGAGTTCCGGATTTTTGAGCGATTAAAATTCGTTTGCAGAGAAGTTCAAACTGCCGGTCGGTCAAAGTTTTGTCGGTGAGAACTGGATTCGGCCAATGTTGGATTTCCGCATTGATGGTTTCAAAATCCCAGTAAGCGCCTTTTACGACGCGAATGGTAACCGGACAATGATGTTCTCTGATCCAAATCAGAAAATCGGTTAAGGTTTTTTCCGCGTCCCGAAGATAGGCCTGAAGAACAATTCCGGCATTTTTAATATCGGGATTGTATCTCAGCGTTTGTTTGAAAATGGCCATCGTTAAATCGCGGACGCCATACTGTTCTATGTCTATATTGATGGCAACGTTATTTTCTTTTCCGGCGTGGAATAGCTTGGCTAATTGCCGGCTAACCGCGTCAACGCATCCGCTAAAATCCACGACGTCCCATTGTTGTTTGGGAATCAGCGCGGAAAGCTTAACAGAAACATTATGCGAGAATTCCGCGGGCGCCGGCTTTTGGCCCAGGCGTTCAATCAAGCGGAGATAGGCATTCAAGAAATTATTCGCTTCGTCTTGGGTAAGAGATTCTTCGCCTAAAATATCCCAGGTAATATCGTGGCCTTGAGCGTTCAATCGCGCGCCAGTTTGTTCCAGCCGGCGGGGATCAACGCTGTCAATAATGTAATGCCGGGCAAAAAGCTTTATAGACCAGCGGATTATTAACGCCGTCAGATGGATTGCCAGCGGATGTTCGCCGATTAGCAATGCCATTCGGGCGATCCAGGGTAGGCTTTGTTTATGCGGACGGATATAAGAAAAGAAATGTCCGGCAATATCGCGATCAGTTTTTAAAATTGGAAAAACATCCACATAGCGGAAAAGCTGGGTCCGCAGGCCGTCGTTAGCCATGCAAATCGCCAGCAGTTTTTCTAAAAGCCGGTTTTGCCAGTTTCTTTTTGCCCAAATTTGCTCCACTCGGCCAATCAATGCTTCACCGGTAGGTGAGTTCATTTCAATCTCCTTTTGTGGCTCTCGTATGTGAAGAACTGCCTATATATTACTAAAATTAGGCGTTTTAGTCAAAGGCGAAATTGAATTAAAGTCTCTTTTTAGCGCGGCGGGAGATTAGTTTCCAGGCAATGATAAAAATAGCTAAGCTGGCAAACAATGTTATCTCCGCGAACCGGACATATTTTTTAATCAGTATAAAAGAAAATCCGGCAAAATAACCGATACTACCGATAATTAACATCCATAAAATCAGGGAAAGAAGGTAGTTTTTGATAACGCTTTGAATGGGGATATTAAGCATGCCGGCGCGGACCAAGATAATTTTATTGAATCCATAAGTAAATTTAGAAATAAAAATAGTATAGGCCGGGCTTTGTTTGAGATGCTCATCAAATGGTTCGGATACGCTCGTTACCCAGCGTTTTAAAAATGCCGGCAAAAAATTCGGGTGAGCGCCGGCCCAGAACCATAAATAATCTCCCAAGAGAACCCCAGTGATTACCGTGAAAATTATGTCTCCTGAGTCAAAAAGCCCCTGCTTGGTTAAGAAGGCAGTGGTAAAAAGAACTATATCTCCTTCCAGAATCATTCCGAGGAAGACTATGATGTAGCTAATCGGGCCCAGGGCGGTTAAGGAAGTGAATAATAAGGAGGCGGTCATAATTTTGGATATCTCACCATTTTAGCATTTTGAGGTAAAACAAAAAATCTCCCCCTTCAATAAACTCGGGACGAATTTTTACCCCCACGCCATAACAGGTTTTGTAATAGCTTAATTCAAGTTTAATACACCAAACTGGTTCTTAGAGTTTATTTTAGTTAGTGCAAAAAATAAGTCCTCCGACTGTAGTCGGAGGACTTAGAAACCTGTTTGGTGTGGGGGTTTATTATTCTTGCTCCTCTTCTTTTAACCGCCGTTCGCGGGAATCAGCCGCGGTTTGAAGCTCTTGGCGCTGTTGGGCCAGTAATTCTTCGCGCTGAACCCGCAATCTTTCGGCTTCAGTGGCGTTTTGCTGTTTGCGCGCTTCAGTAATTTGTTCCTCTAATTCGGCGATTTGCTGGGCGAGATTTTTCTCTCGCTCTTGTTTTTCTTTATAGGGTTCGCCGCCCCCGATATGATGTCTTAAGTTTTCCATATTAGCAGTATAGCAAAAATTTCTCTTATTGTCAAATGGAGAATTGTGTGGCATTATATCGCATATGAACGTGAGGAAGAGAAGGGTTTTCGTAGCTATGAGTGGCGGAGTGGACAGCTCGGTCGCGGCAGCGCTTCTTAAAGAGCGCGGTTTTGAGGTAGTAGGAGCGCATATGAAATGTTGGAGCCAGGGCGGCCCTTCGACGGGGCTCAGGGCAGAATCCTGTTCCGCGGAACAGGATTCTGAAGATGCTCGCCGGGCAGCCGAAGTTTTAGGCGTTCCTTTTTATGTTTTTGATTTTGAAAAAGAATATAAAGAGAGGGTAGTGAAGTATATGGTGGACGGCTATAAAGAGGGGATTACGCCGAATCCGGATGTAATGTGCAATAAGGAAATAAAATTCGGGCTTTTTTTAGAAAAGGCATTGGAATTAGGAGCGGATTACGTGGCGACTGGGCACTATGTGCGCCTACGGCGAAAATCCCAAATCACAAATTACAAATCACAAACAAATTCAAAATCCAAAAATTCGAATCAAAAAAGTTTGGAATTTGGTGCTTGTGTTTTGGAAATTGCGAAGGATGAGCTTAAGGATCAAAGTTATTTTCTTTGGACTTTGACACAAAAGCAATTAAAACATTGCTTATTCCCGATAGGGGAATATAAAAAGCCCGAAGTGAGGAAGCTGGCGAAAAAGTTCGGTTTGCCGAACGCGGAGAAAAAAGATTCGCAGGGAGTATGTTTTTTGGGCCAGATTTCTTTAAAAGATTTCCTCGGTAATTATTTGCCTCAGAAAAAAGGAATAGTTTTAAATACCGCCGGCCAGATTGTGGGCGAGCATGACGGCGCGCATTTTTATACTATCGGCCAGCGCGGGGGGCTGGGTATTGGCTTGAATAAGCCCCACTATATTGCGGAAAAGGATGTTAAAGAAAACGCCATTTTAGTGGCTGAAGAAAATGACCCGGTTTTATTTCAGAAAGAAATTGAATTAGTTAATTTAAATTTTATCATCCCAATCATCTCCCTTATTCGTGAGAATGGTGGAATGAAGGTTTTGGCGCGCGTTAGATATCGACAACCATTAACCGAAGCCTTGCTTCGGCAAATCATAAATCCCAAATCCCAAATCCCAAATTATAAGTTGGTGTTTAAAAAGCCGCAAAAATTTGTCGCTTCCGGCCAATCCGCCGTTTTCTATGATAAAAAAGGCGTCATGCTAGGCGGCGGAGTCATAGTTTAAGATTGTAAATCACTTTTGCGTTTTAAAATCTAAAATCGAGGCAATATCTCTTTAAAGGAACATCCCGCAGGCGTATTTTGCTTGGACCACAAAATACGCCGAGGGCGAAGAAAGTTTTGCCGCTGGAGCAAAACTATTCTGTTTCCGAAAAGAGATGTAGCCGAGATCCTTGACAAAGTTCGGGTATCTGTTATACTACCCCATAGTACATTAGCAGTGAGCAATCTTCGGGGTTCCGCCTGCCAGCGGAGCCTATACAAATCCTGACGGGGTTTAGCAAGTAGTAAAGCTACAAAGCGCGTGGCGCTTTACTCGTCAGGCAGGCGCGACACCTTACGTTTTTTGGTGTCGTGGGGCGCTTCGGTGAAAATCGAAGTCCTGGTCAGCGCAGCCAGTCGCCGAATGAGATCTCTCCCGATGCAGGTCGGAAAGTATGATCCTCGGCGCGGCGCAGAGCGGCAAAGTCCCCGAACGCCTTCCTATCGGAAGGTATGGAAGCCCACCAGCCCCGACTTAATTGTCGGGGCCATTTTTTTATTCGCCTCGCTTTAGTAAAGGCGGATTTTTTATTACAATAGGCAGATATGCCATTACATAATTTAGCTTTCTGGTTTTGCGCGTTTTTTCTTGCGGGCATATTTTTGATCAGTATTTTTAATAATTTTCTCATCGCCTTAGTTATTAGTTTGTTAGTTGTAAGCTATTTGGTCTTTTTGCGGAAATATATTTTTGCCTTGCTGGCGTTAGCGATGATTTTAGGCGCCGGTTATTATCAAATTTTCGGAGTAGTTCAAAAATCGCAAACACTGATTCGTTTTGATGAAAAAATAGAGTTTCAAGGCATTGTAAAAGACGCGCAAAAATCTGCCACTAGCCAGCAATTAATTTTGGATTTAGAACTGCCTCTGAACGGGAAAGTCCGCATAAATGCCCAGCGTTACCCGGATTTTAATTATGGGGATTTAGTAAATGTTACGGGGGTGATTAAAAATCCGCCAGCGCGATCGGAAAATTATTATAAAAAAGAAGGCATTAGCGGGATAGTAAGTTTTCCGGAAATCCGATTATTGGAAACCGGCCGCGGCAATCCGGCGCTGGCGGCGCTTTTTAGTTTTAAAGAAAGTATAGAAAATGTTTTTCGGAAAATTTTACCGCAGGAAAAAGCCGCGTTTTTATCCGGCATTACTTTGGGCGAACGGGAAAGTTTTTCTAAGGAACTGGAAGAGAAGATGTCTTTAAGCGGAACCACTCATTTAGTGGCGCTTTCCGGCTATAATATCACGGTTATTGCTCTGGCAATTGGCTGGTTATTTGGCTCATTTTTGGCCCGTAGAGCCTCGTTCTACCTAAGCGTGGCGGTTATTGTTCTATTCGTCTTAATGGCCGGGGCAGAGGCGTCGGTAGTGCGGGCGGCGATTATGGGTATTATCGCGCTGGTAGCCCAGCATACCGAGCGGGCGCATAGCGTCCGAAACGCCATTATTATCGCGGCCTTTTTGATGGTCTTGGCGAATCCGCGGGTGCTGGTTTTTGATCTGGGCTTTCAGCTTTCTTTTGCCGCGCTTTTAGGAATTATTTATATTTCGCCGGTGTTAAAAAAGGTTCTGAAAATTCAAAACCAAGGATTCCTAAATTGGCGGGAGAACCTAGTTACGACGCTTTCTGCCCAGTTAGCGGTTGTGCCTTTCTTGCTGGGTAATTTCGGAGCGTTTTCCCTGACCTCATTTTTAGCGAATATCTTGGTTTTGGAAGCGGTGCCGGTTACTATGGGCTTGGGATTTCTGGCGGGCGGATTAGGATTGATGACGGATTTTTTGGCAAAAATAATCGGCTGGCTGTTGAATATATTAATCGGCTATGAATTTTGGGTTATTAATATATTTTCCAAAATAACTTTGCCGATAGCCGTAGAATCATTTGGCTTTTTGCCCGCTATAATCTACTATGTGTTATTAGTTGGACTCATCTACAAACTTCATAAGTTAAGTTAAGTTTTATGGGGAAACACTTTCAAATTATTTTAGGATGCGCGGTGGCGATTGATTTATTAGTCTGGTCTTTTATTTTGTTTCCAGCGGAAGCGAAGAATTCAGAGCTTTATTTTTTGCCGGTCGGGCAAGGGGATAGTTCGCTGGTTAATTTAGCTGGCGGCGCTCAGTTATTGATTGACGGCGGGCCGATAAACGGCAAGGCGCAGGCTAATTTGGAAAAGATTTTAGGCATCAATGACCGCTATGTGGACTTAGTTATGATTTCCCACCCGCAATTAGACCATTACGGCGGATTGATTGAGGTTTTGAAAAATTACGAAGTGGGCGCGGTTTTAACGGATGGCCAGACTGCCGAAAGCGCGGCCTGGCAGGAATTGGAAAAAGTTATCCGGGATAAGAAAATACCCCAAATTACTCTCTCAACGGGGGATAAAATTAAGTATGGCGATTCGGTTTTGGATATTTTAAGCCCTCAAAAAGGCGAGTGGGCAAAAGACGTTAATGATTTGAGCCTAGTGGGGATTTTAGAGGTTAACGGCATTAAATTTCTTTTTGGCGGAGATATGAGCGCCGATAAGGAAAAGCAGCTGGCCGATTTGTATGATGTGAATGCGGATATTTTAAAAGTCAGCCACCATGGGTCAAAGTATTCTTCCAATTCCGACTTTCTCAAAGAAGTTAGTCCGGCAGTTTCGGTAATTGAGGTAGGGAAAAACAGCTATGGCCACCCGACCAAAGAGGCGCTGGGCCGGTTGGCCAATTTCAGCTCCCAAAGTTACCGGACTGATTTAAATGGATTGGTAAAAATTATTCTTGAAAACGGAAAATTAAAAGTTTATACTGAAACCAGTTCTTGAAAAGGAGGTAAAAACCAATGAGCGGAAGGAAGTGGGTGGCCTTGCTGGCGGCGGCGGCCTGGGTGGCGGTTTTTGCGGTTGGCGCTGCCGGCGCATTCTGGACTTTCTTTGTTGGCTTGATAGCAATTTGCCTGAGTTGTTTATTGATTGCGATTTGGTAAGCTCCGTTTCGGAGCTTTTTTGTGCTTGACAAGACATTATAGTATATGTTAATATATCCGCAGTAGTTTGAGAGCGAAAAAGGAGGATAGAAGATGGATAGAAAGATGTTGTTGGCGGCGCTGATCGCGCTTGTGTTGGCGCTTGGGGCTGGGTGCTCATTGGGCGTTGGGGTTTTGGCATCGCTACGCTATTTTGCCATGTTGCTTCTGTATGTGGGAGGATTGCTACTGGTAATGGCCCCACTCGTCGCTGTAGCATATTTAGTAACGCAATCGAAGTTGGATTCTACATCCTCAATATTGTGTGGGGTTGTGTTAGTTATGGCAAGCCTGATCGCTACTATATTTTTAGTCGTAACTTATTGGGTGCTCCTTCTAAAATGGTGCACCGTTCAGTCCCTGTAAAAGGGACTTTTTTATTTTCCTAAATTTGTGTACAATTAGATTTATATTTATGAGAACTTTTGTTTCCGAAATTATAAATAAAGAAAGCCAAAAAGTTGAGCTGATTGGCTGGGTAAATGTCCGCCGAGACCACGGCAAGCTGATTTTTATTGATTTGCGGGACAAAAGCGGCGTTTGCCAGGTGGTTTTTATCGGCAAGGCGCTTTATGAAAAAGCCAATCCTTTGCGTTCCGAATGGCTGGTTAAAGTTACCGGACAAGTGAATAAACGGCCGGCGAATATGGTGAATAAGGATTTAATTACCGGCGAGCATGAAGTAACCGCGGAAGATCTGGAAATTTTATCGGAATCTAAAACTCCGCCTTTTGATTTAACCGGCGACGGATTGGAAATAGACGAAGAAATCCGGTCCCAGTACCGTTATTTGGATTTGCGTCGGGAAAGGCTTCAGAAAAATTTAGCGCTTCGGCATAAGGTCAGCGTTTTAGCGAGGGAGTATTTGAACAAAAACGATTTTATAGAAATTGAAACTCCGACTTTAACTAAAACTTCGCCGGAAGGAGCGCGGGATTTTTTGGTGCCGTCCCGTTTTCATCCGGGAAAATTTTACGCTCTTCCGCAGGCGCCTCAGCAGTATAAACAGCTTTTAATGATTGCCGGCTTTGAGCGTTATTATCAGCTGGCGCATGCTTTCCGCGATGAGGACCTCCGGGGCGACCGGCAGTTTGAACACACCCAAATAGACATGGAAATGTCTTTTGTCTCCGAACAGGATATCCGAGATATGGCGGAAGGAATGATGATTTATATCGCGGAGAATTGCGGAAAAAAGGTTCTGCAAAAGCCGTTTCCGGTATTTACCCACGAAGAGGCTATGCAAAAATTCGGCGCGGATAAGTTTGATTTGCGGGAAGATAAAAATGACAATAATACCCTGGCTTTTGCCTGGGTGGTAGATTTTCCGCTTTTTGATAAAGACGAAGAAACTAAGAAATTAACCTTTGCCCATAACCCGTTTTCCGCGCCCAAGCCGGAACACGTGGAAAAATTAATGGCGGGGGAGGACTTGGAACATTTGCGCGCCCAGCAATATGATTTAGTTTGTAACGGCTTGGAAATGGCTTCCGGCGGAGTTCGGATTTCCGATCCTAAGGTTCAGCGGAAAGTTTTTGAAATAATGGGCTTAACTCCGGAACAAACCGAGGCGCGATTCGGCCACTTAATCAACGCTTATGAATACGGAGCGCCGCCGCATGCCGGCATTGCTCCGGGACTGGACCGGCTGGTAACGGTTCTGGCCGGAGAAAAAAGCATCCGGGAAGTGATTGCTTTTCCGGTAAGCGCCCACGGCCGGACTTCGGTTATGGATGCGCCGTCCGAGGTGGATAAAAAACAATTGGACGAACTAGGGCTTGAAATAAAGAAGAAAAAGTAATAAGATTTTCACATTATGAAATTAAAAGAAGAACAAACATTAGTATTAATAAAACCGGATGGCGTGAAGCGGGGATTGATCGGTGAGATTATGAAGCGAATTGAGCAGCGCGGATTAAAAATTATCGCGATTCAGATGACGCAAGCGACCAAGCCAATGCTTTTGAAGCATTATTCTGATTCCAAAGAAAATTTGGCAGCGATGGGGAATAAAACCCTGGCGACTTATCAAAAGTACGGCTTGGATCCGGTCAAAGAAATTGGCACCAATGATCCGGTTAAAATCGGTAAAATGGTTCACGGGTGGATTGTGGAGTTTATATCCTCAGGGCCGATTGTTAAAATGGTGGTTGAGGGAATTCACGCGGTGGACATGGTTCGCAAGATTATGGGCAATACCATACCGGCAATTGCGGATATGGGCACGATTCGCGGCGATTATTCCATTGATTCTCCGATTCTCGCCAATGCCCAGAAACGGGGCATAAGAAACGTAGCTCATGCCTCCGGCAATGTTGCCGAAGCCGAGCTGGAAATCAATCTTTGGTTTAAGCCGGAGGAAATCCATTCCTACAAGCGAGCCGAAGAAGATATTATGTTTTAAATAAAAAAGCTCGGCATTGCCGAGCTTTTTAGTTTCTTAAAAAAGAAAGCCCCCCTCTAATTTATCCCGGCTAAAACCAGGTGGGTGAGCTCAATTTTAGCCCAAGGGCTAAAATGCTATTGCTCTCCCTTGATAAATTATAATCCGGAAAAAGAGTGGGACCTTCTATAATCATTATAGCATACCCAGTACTACAATAAAGATTGCTTGCGGTACGTGGAGCTGACATCAAAAAATAAATTTAATGTTTTTATCGATAAAATACCCGATATTAACTTAATCATATTCCGCAAGAATAGCTCTTATCTTTGTTGTAGTACTGGGCATATTGAGGGGGTTATTACCGCCGGCTTAATTTTCTGATAAACCGTTCCCAAAACGCCTCGGCAATTCCTTGGTGCCCCTTAACGATCATTAAAGAGGCGTCCATATGCTTAGAAAGCATTTCCGGGACATTGCCAAACCGGATTTCTTTCAGGAACTTAGGCCGCGAGGCCGTAATCAGAACGGTGTCCACGCCCGCCCTTTTGACCTCTTCAATAATCGCAGTGACGACGGATTTGTCTTTAAAGAATTCTATTTTATTAAAATCTTTTTTCTTTAAGCCGAGCGGTTTTAGCATTAATGATGGGTCGGGTTTGAGATAAAAGGGGACTTCGGTTTTTAAAATGCTTAAAAATTCAGTTTGAGGTTTAAAGTAATTAACTAAGCCGGTAAAGATTTCTCCGGCGGCGGGCAAGTAGGGATTATTGGCGGCGGGATCGGCGGCAACGAGCAAGGATTTAATTTGACTAGGCTGTTTGACCACCAAAAGATCGCATTTGGATTCACGAAGAATCCGGTCAATCTTACTGCCGAAAACTGTTCCTTTGGTTTGGGTATAGCCTTCCCAATTAAGGATCAAAAGGTCGCAATCCTCCATTTTTACGATATCTAAAATAATATCCACTACGTCCCGGCCAACCATGATAAGGTTATGCAGATTGATATCTTTCCCGATACCCGGAGTTTTTTGATTAAATTCTTCGGCCCAAATTTTAATGTCTTCAAAAGTCTGGCGGTCGTGTTTTACATTGGCGCCGGTGGTCAGGGGAATAGACGGATGAACTTCGTGGACGATTACAAAAATAATTTCGCCGTTGAGATGGCTGGCCAGCGCGAAAGCAATTTCAGAAAGATTTTTCAATTCCTCTTTCGAGATGTCCGGCGCGATCGGCAATAAAATCCGTTTGCCGGTTTTTGGGCCGACCCGGATAGCTTCTTCGTAAATAATTTCTTTTTCAAATTGCTCGCGGCTTTGCGCTTGGGCGTAAGAAAAATAATTTACCAGCCCGATTAACGCCCAGACAATAGTTATCACCCAGGCAGTCAGATTAATTTGGAGCATGGTAATGGCAAGAGCGGCGTAAATAATAATCGCCAGCATCGGAGTAACCGGAAAAAACGGTATTTTATAATTCCATTTTATTTTTGGCCAGCGAAAATGGATATTGATGCCGGCAATATTCAATTGCAGAAAAAGCAGGACGAAAACCAAGCTGGCGGCGGCGGCAACATCAAATAACGGCAAAGACAGAACCATAATCGCGATTAATATAGTAGAGGCGACAATCGCGACATGAGGGGTAAGATTTTTTAAATGAATTTGGGAAAGCCGAGACCAGATATTTTTGTCTCTGGCCAGCGCGAAAGAAACATGGCTGGAGGAGTAGATGGTGGCATTCAGCGCGGCGAGATTAGCTAATAATCCGCCGACTACCATAATGAATCCGCCGAAGGGCATAAATTGGCTGGCGGACTTCACAATCGCGCCTTCGCCAAAAGAACTAAGCAGTTCGCCGATGGCGGTTCCTTCTTGCGTAACAGTGGCGCCTACCATAATTAAGCTGACTAAAATATAAAAAAGCGCGACAACGCCCCAAGAACTAAGCAGGCCAATTTTTAAATCGCGTTTTGGATTTTTAGTTTCTTCACTGGCTTGAACTTGGATTTCTGAACCTTCAAAAGCGATATAGAAAAATGCCGTGGCGGCAATTATTCCGAGCAAACCGGACGGCAGAAGCGGGGTGAAATTAACTAATGGCTGGGGAGAAGTAAAAATTTTATAAGCGCCAAAACCGATGAATAAAGTCAGAATAGTTATTAAACAGGCGGTAATATAATTACTGGCCTTGCCGGTAGTTTTGGTTCCGCGCCAATTGATATAGCCGAAAATTAATACCGCAACCGCGGCGATTATTTTTTCATTAGAAAACCATTCAAGATTAAAGCCGAGATGGAATTTAAACCCGATAATTTGCAAAAATTGGTGGGCGTAAAAACCAAAGCTTAGCGCGTAAACTCCGCAAGCCGCGGCATGGGCAAACCAATCCAGCCAGCCGGCTAAAAATCCCTGGAAATTTCCCAGTCCTTTTCTGACCCAATTGTATCCGCCGCCGGCTTCCGGAAAAGTAGTTCCTAGTGCCAAATACATTTGTAAGTTTAAAAAAGCTACGCCGGCGCCGAGAATCATGGATAAAAATAATCCCGGGCCGACTAATCCGGCCGCCGGACCGAGTAAGGTAAAAATTCCTCCACCAAGCAGGGCGCCGATGCCCAGCATTGTAATTGATCCCGGACCAAGGGTCCGAGCAAGAGTTATGTGGGTAGGATTTTCTAAATTCGGCTCTTGATGAGACATAAATACTATCTTAACATATCAGAGAGTATAAAAATCAGGGTATAGAATAATGGTAGTTCGCACCCTTGGGGTGGGTGTGGCCCCGGTTCGATTCCGGGTACCCTGACATGAGTTTTGAATCGTCCCAAAAAAGCCATGCCTACCAGCAGGCAGGAACAATTTAATTTTCCGGAAGGATTAACTCCGGAGGTATTTAAGCCTATTTCCTAATTAGGCCAGGCATTTTAGTTTTTGCGGCTGTGGTAAAAATCGCTATCAGCGCGGCGTGCCGGATTAATACAAATGGGATCGTGTAGTAAAAGTATTTAATATCATGGCCCAAAAAGAACCAGGGCAGGATCAGGAATAGCGACGCCAGATTGGAAAATTCTAAAGTATAGAACCAGCTTAATTTTGGCGCCGGCAGAAGAACGAAAAACGGCAGAAGCCAAAGCAAGTATTGAGGCGAAAAAACTTTATTGGTTAATAAGAAAAGCAGAGTGCCCAAAAAACAAAGCTTCAAGATATTTTCCCGGCTGTATTTTATTAACACCCAAAGATAGCTGAACGCGAAAAGCAGAAGCGACAGGGTATTGATGGCCGGGACATCTAATCCGCGAAAAAGAAATCGCCCGATAGTCCAGATATTATCCGGATTGGAATCGCGCAGACTGTTTAGGATAAAGAAATACGACCAGCCATTAAAGTTTAAAAGCGCAAAAGGCAGATTGACTACTACGGCGGTAACAATAAAAATCCCAGCTATTCTAATGTTCTTAAGAACATTAGAATAGTTTTTGAGCAGTAAAGGAGCGAGATAAATTATCGGGAAAAATTTGCTGGCAAAGCCTAAGGCCAGGAAAAATGACGCCCAGCCGTTTTTCTCCTTTTGCATAAAATAAAAAGCGGTGACGGTAAAAAGCAGGGCGAGCAAATCCCAGTTATAAACCGCGAAGAAAATCATGGACGGAGCGAAAATCCAAAAAGTAAAAATCTTTTTCTGGTTTTCCGGACTCGTCCTGAGTTGAGCCGAAGGGCTTGCCATGAGCCCGCCGAATGGAGCAGTTATTTTCCCCAGGATATAGGTAGCGGCGACAGCCAAAGCTATTAAAAAGGCAGAACCCCAAAAATAATAAGCTGTCCGGCCTTTCCCGATTATTCCCATGAGCTGGATGAAAACTCCGGTAATAACCGGATATTCCATTAACTTATCTATATAGGGAAAGCCCGGAGCGGAAACCCGGTCATAAAATCCCAGAACATCGCTGAAAACAATATGCCAGGGTACGCCCTTGATTAATCCCAGGCCGTGGAAGGCGGCCGAAACAAGGCCAATCAAAATTATCGTCGGCAACAGATACGAATTTAATTTAAACGGCATTATTCAATAATAACAAAAATCCGCTATTTTTTAGCGGATTTTTTGAATGATCGCAAGCATTTTACGCAAAGCTTAAATCGCCCGGGCTTGCCTGGCATTATGCCCCATTGAAGATTCGGTTGCTTTTTAGTGCGGGCAGTCGGGTTGTAATGGCCGCGCAATAATTTACGAGTGCCGCCCATCATATAGCTTTTGGCGCAATTAGTACACTGTCTCATAGAGATTAGGATATAAGGTATAAAAAAATTAGTCAATCCCACACATAACTGCGATTTAATCCCCAAAGCCGTGAAGTTTGGCAATAAGGCTTAGTTTTTAGCTATTGGCTTAATAAACAACGAACAACCCCTGGGATTAACTAGCTTTGCAATCGCAGTTATGAGTGGGATCAACCCCGCAAAAAAAAATAAAAAACTCCGAACTAATCGGAGTTTAATCGTTATGAAAAGCAGTATTTACTTTACGCCGCTGGCAATCCGGGCAAAGATCTTTTTCGTGGCGGAACGCGCGGTCGAATCCCAGCGGGCCGGCAATCCAAGCATGGCCTCCCTCAATACTAAGGCAATCGCGAAGTATTTCCCGGAATTCATTTTCGGGCATTTTGGTCGTTTGGAATACGGTGTTTAAATCGCTCGTCATCTTTTTGACCCAGTCGTCTTGCGCCTGCCATTCATTGGGTAGCGTGTTTTTGGGAGTTTCTAAGTCCAATCTTTTCTTGAGAGTTTGGCAAGTAAATCGATAACAAATGCGCGGACGGCTTTCTTTTAATATACAGCCGGCCTTTCCCAGGAAAACGCACTTATATCCCTCGGACGCATAATTAGTTCCAGTCCCGGGTTCCACCGATCGGCAAGTATTCTGACTCAAGAATTCAAAGTCCGGCATCGGCAAGGTAAAATTCGGATTTTCCATGATCAATCGGATTAAGTGAACCGCTGTCAGCGGCGAACCGCCTTGATAACAGCATTGGCTGCATGGACTGCAGATGGCGATGGCTTTTGGATTGGAAAATAATTTCAAATGAGTTTGCCGTTCGGCTTCCAATTCTGGCGGAAGCGGGGTAATTTTCTTCCGATGCTCATTAATAAAGATCCGGAGGAATTCAGTAAATTCCCGGAGTTTTTGGAAATATTCACGGTAAGTTTCCGGCGTCATGGGTTTACTCCTATTAAGCTTTGGAGAGCTGCGCATATTGTACCTATAAGTCATTGCCAGGTCAACGGTTTAGGTTTATGATAAAAATAAATTAAAGCATTATGGCAGACAGCACTATTGAACTTATCAAAAGCAAATTAGATATAGTGGATTTTTTGCGGGGATATTTAAAGTTGGTTCCGGCTGGAAAGAACTACAAAGCCGTCTGCCCATTCCATAAAGAAAAATCCCCGTCGTTTATGATTTCTCCGGACCGGGGAATCTGGCATTGTTTCGGATGCAGCGCCGGCGGCGATGTTATTAAGTTCGTAATGCAGTATGAAAATCTGGAATTTTATGACGCGCTTAAAATTTTGGCGGAAAAAGCCGGAATAGAATTAAAATCCATCGTTAACCGCGACTTTCACGCCCATAACGTTTTATATAAGGCGCTGGAGGCGGCGAAAGAATTTTTTAAAAACCAATTGGCGAATTCGCCGGAATCCCGGAAATATTTTTTGGACCGCGGATTGAAATCGGAAACTATCGCGGAGTTTGAGCTGGGATTGGCGCCGGCCGGCCAGGACGTATTATTGCGCGGTTTATTAAAAGCGGGATTTAATGTCGTTGACTTGGAACGCGCTGGCCTGGTTTTAAAAACTGACAGGGGAACTTATTGGGACCGCTTCCGGGAACGGCTGATGTTTCCTATTCATAATCATTTAGGAAAAGTGGTGGGATTTACCGGGCGGGTATTGCCGGGCCGGGAAAGCGACAAAGTAGGCAAGTACGTTAACAGTCCGGAAACGCCGGTTTTCCAAAAGTCTAAAATTCTTTACGGATTTTATAAAACTAAAAATGACATCCGTCAAAATAATTCGGCTGTTTTAGTGGAGGGGCAGATGGATTTTTTGATGTCCTGGCAAAGCGGAGTAAAAAATATAGTGGCAACTTCCGGAACCGCTTTGACGGCAGATCATTTAGCGGCGCTGAGGCGATTGGCGGATAGCGCGGTAATGGGCTTTGATGCGGATGACGCCGGCATTGCCGCGGCGGAACGGGCCGTAGACATGGCCGGAGCCTCGGATTTTAATACCAAAGTTTTAATGCTGGGCGGATTTAAAGATCCGGCGGATTTGGCGGAAAAGGATCCGGTTAAATTAAAAGAAGCGGTTGCCAGCGCTTTGCCGGCAATGCAATATTATTTTTATAAATATCTGAATGCCTTGCGGAATGACCAGATTATTGAGAAGAAGCGGGGGATCCGCATGGTCTTGTCAAAGATCGCCGGACTTTCCAGCGCGGTGGAGCGGTCATATTGGCTTAAAGAATTGGCTAGCCTGACGGCAATTGAAGAATCGGCATTGGCCGAAGAAATGTCGTCGGTTAAAACAGCGGACGTAGGGATCGGAGCGGTTAAAGCAGAAACTCCCCAAGACCCGATTTTACGCAAAGATTTAATTTGCCAGAGAATTATCGCTCTTTCCCTTAATCATGATGAATTACGCGGTTTAACCGAAGCTTATTTGGAATATTTTCCGCCTTTATATAAAGGAGCGGCAGTTAAGCTTTTAAACGCATCGGGAGTGGATAGCGAAGAGGTTTCCGCGGAAGGATTATCCAGCGCCGTTACGCTGATTAGTCTTCGGTCCAGTTTGGACGCCGGGGAGGCGGATCATAAAAAGCTTAATGCGGAGTTTCAAGACCTTTTACGCCAGTTAAAAATTGAGTTTTTAAAGGAAAAAAGGCAAAAAGTCCGATTAGCCATGGCATCCGTGAAAAACGAGGAAGAAGAGTCTAAATTATTGGAGGAACACCGCTTGGTTGACCAGGAGCTTCAGAAGTTGTAAAATAGAGGGTAATAGCCTCCCTATAGTCACTGGGAGGTTTTAATCTTATGTCGGCAAAAAAACACAAAAAGAAGCCTATAAAAAAGAAAAAAGCCGTTAAAAAGTCAAAAAAACACGCCCCTAAGCGGGTTAAATCCGGCGGCAAAAAATCGGCTAAGCCCAAGTCAGCGGCGAAAACCGCTTCCGATGAAGTAACCCTGGATGAATTAATTGAACGCGGCCGGGGCCGGGGCTTTGTTACGGACACTGAAGTTCTGCATTTTTTTCCGCGCATTGAAGACGATGTGAGTTTTTTGGAGGAAATTTATAACAAGCTGGAAAAAGCCAATATTAAAGTTGTGGAAACTAGCCAGCTTATTACTTTGCCGAAAGAAGAAGAGGTGGGAGAAAAAGAATTGGAACGCGCGACTCAGCCGGAAGGATTGCCGGATTCGGTACAAATGTATTTGAAAGAAATCGGCAAGACGCCGCTTTTAACCCGCGAGGAAGAAAAAGAATTAGCCAAACGGTGCGAAAGAGGAGATAAAGAAGCGCGCATTAAATTTATGAAAGCGAATTTGCGGCTGGTGGTTTCTATTGCCAAGCGCTACGTTAACCGCAGTCCGAACTTAAGCATTTTAGATTTAATCCAAGAGGGAAATATCGGTTTGTCCCGCGCGGTGGAAAAGTTTGATTACCGCCGGGGTTTTAAATTTTCTACTTACGCGACTTGGTGGATCCGACAGGCCATTACTCGGGCACTGGCAGACCAGTCCCGGACCATCCGGATTCCGGTCCATATGGTGGAGACTATTTCTAAATATACGCAGGTCAAGCGGAGATTGATCCAGGAATTGGGCCGCGAACCGCTGGCGGAAGAAATTGCCATTGAAATGAGCATGCCGGTGGAAAAAATACACCACATTCAGAAAATTTCCCAGGACGTTATTTCGCTGGAAGCGCCGGTAGGTGAAGACGACGAAGATTCCACCTTGTCGGAATTTATTGAAGACGTCCATAGTCTGACTCCTTCACAAATCGCTTCCAGCGCCTTATTGAAAGAAAGGATCACCGAAATTCTGGTGGACCTTACGCCCAGGGAGCAGAAGATTTTACAGATGCGTTTTGGTTTGGAAGACGGCATCACTCACACCTTGGAAGAGGTGGGCAAAGAGTTTGGAGTTACGCGGGAAAGAATCCGGCAGATTGAAGCCAAGGCATTGGCGCGCATCAAGTCCCACGAAAAGTCGCATCTCATCGAGGGCTACTAAGAAAAATCAAAATGAAAAAATCAAAATTCAAAACTACAATTCAAAATTTAAAACCTATCCGCTTGCGGCGGATACCTAAATTTTTCACTTTACATTTTTAATTTTAAACTTTATGCGCAAGATATTAATTATTGCCATTATTTCTGTTTTATTTGGGATGAATATAGTTCATGCCCAAGAAGGCGCTTCTCTTTTACCGTCCAATCCGTTTTATTTTCTTAAAGAATGGCGCCGGGGGGCCCAGCATTTTTTTGCCTTTAGCGCGTTAAAAGAATTGGAATTGGAATTGCAGATTGTTCATGAGAAAGCTTTTGAGACTAAAAGATTAGCCGAGATTGATTCCGAAAACGATAAAGCGCTGGAAAAGGCCATTGCCAGTTATTTAGAAAGCCTTAATCGGCTGCGGGACAGTTTGAGTTCGTTGTCCGAAGCCGGCCGGAACGCGAAAATAGAACAATTTTTTAATCAGCTAATTTCTAAAAGCATTACCCACTCGGAAATATTTTCCGGCTTGAAGCCGAACGCGTCCGATAAAAATCAAAAGGGGCTGGATCAATTACAGCAGTCTATTGGCCAAACATTAGCGATTATTCCGGAAAAGTTTTGGGGTTATAAAAAATTTCGGGAAAGCTTGGAGAGTATTTTAAACAGCCGAGACAATGGAGCGCTATCCGGAATGGAAGCGGTAGGATTTTTAAATTGGCTGGAAGGAGCTTTGCCGATAGAGGGCATTAAAGAAGTTTATAAGCTGGAAGAAGATATTTTATTGGCAATTCAGGGACAGCTTTTAGCCGATGCTTCGGCCTTGGATAATTTAACCGGCGATTCAGACCGCCTAGTGGTAGCGCTGGATGGATTGCGGGAGCAGGCGGGAGACGGCGCTGATTTAAAAACTAAATTAAATCTTTTGCGGCAGCAGATTTTGGATCAGGCGCCTTCCAGGCCTGCCCGCAAATTAGCGGGAGAAAAAACTATCGCGGAGGCCAAGCGCTTGATTAGCGGATTAGAGGGGGATTTCAGCAAATCGTTTTTATTAGCCAGGGCAAAGTTCAATTTAGAGCAGGC
The DNA here is from genome assembly GCA_030700025.1 of bacterium. Classification (GTDB taxonomy): domain Bacteria; phylum Patescibacteriota; class Minisyncoccia; order UBA6257; family 02-FULL-45-10c; genus JAUYKI01. The sequence continues at coordinate 62,865 of JAUYKI010000006.1, forward strand.
AGAAGTTTCATTTGCCAGCGGCCAACACAACGCGGCATTCGGCCAGGCGACCGCGGCGGTGGCAGCAGTTAAAAGCGCTTTAGGTTTGATAGTCAGGAATCAGGAAGACTTTGAAAATGATATCAAAAATTTAAAATTCCAATATGATGAATTAGTTAAATTGGCCGGAGATAATGACGCGGTCATGGGGCTGTTAGCGAAAGCGGAAAAAGATTTGATTAAAGCGGCGGATTTATTAAGCGCTAAAAATCCTAATTTAGATAAAATTAATTCTTTAGTCCGGGGAGTGAAAATAATTTTGGCAGAAGCGGGAGCGCTGGTGAAATAGTTTTAGATCGGTCTTAATTTGGAGCGCCTAAAAGGCGCTTTTTTGTTTTCGTAAAAATTTGTATGAATTTAGCGAAGCCGCTACTACTTCTCTGAAACCCCCGCAGCGAGCGAGGGCTTGGCCCATCGTTAAGGCAGAGCCTCGATGGCCGAGCCGCGAGGACAAAGCGAAGTGAGCCGCCGGAGCGAACAAAGCGGGTTGAGGAAAGTGGTTCGGCTAAGCTATAATTTAACACATGAACTCAAATCAAGTCCGTAAAGAATTTCTAAGTTTTTTTAAGAAACACGGCCATGCCATTGTGCCGTCTTCTTCGCTGGTGCCGGATGATCCTTCGGTGCTTTTGACTACCGCGGGAATGCAGCAATTCAAGCCGTATTATGTCGGAAAAGCGGACCCGATTCGGGATTTTAACAGCCGAGATGCCTGTTCGGCTCAAAAATGTTTCCGGACTTCGGATATTGATGAAGTGGGCGACGAAATTCACCTGACTTTTTTTGAAATGCTCGGCAATTTTTCTTTTGGCGGGTATTTCAAAAAAGAGGCGATTCATTTTGGCTACAATTTTATTGTTAATGTTTTGGGAATTAATCCGGAAAGAATGTATGTTTCGGTTTTTGAGGGAGATTCCGATGTTCCGCAAGACAAAGAATCTTTCCGCATTTGGCACGAAGAGCTGGGCCTTCCGAAAGACAAAATTAAGCTCCATAGCCGGGCGAATAATTTTTGGGGGCCGACCGGCAACGAAGGCCCTTGCGGCCCGACCACGGAAATTTACGTTGCTCCCTCCGTCGCTGAAGCTATGGAGGGCAAGGGCGTGGAGGTTTGGAACATTGTTTTTAATGAATTTTACGGGAAAAGAACAGATCAAAAATTGGAGTTAAAAAAGCTGGAAACTTTTGGTATTGATACCGGCATGGGCTTGGAAAGATTGGCGGTTATGCTTCAGGGAGTAAAAAATGTTTTTGAAACCGATTTATTTCACCCGTTAATTACTCAAATTCGGGAAGTCGCCCCGCATTTGGATGAAAGAGCGTTGCGGGTATTGGCGGATCATTTGCGCGCCTCGGTATTTTTAATCGCGGATGGCGTTCGGCCGTCCAATAAAGAAGCGGGTTATATTTTGCGCCGTCTGCTTAGAAGAATTTTAGTTTACGGAATTAAATATGACATTCACGCTGATTTATTCCCGATTGCCGTAAGTTTTGTCAAAGAAAATTACAGCGAGCAGTATCCGGAAGTTTCTAAAAATAAAGAAATTTTGGACGCGATGCTGGATGAAAAAACTAAATTTGAAAAAGCTTTGGCGCTGGGAGTTAAAGAAATTGAAAAATACGGCGAAATTACCGCCCAAGACGCCTTCTATATATATGAGACCTTTGGCTTGCCGTTTGAGCTTCTGCAGGAGTTGGTTCCAGCTAAAATTAAGAATCTGGATAAAAAAGCGTTTGACGAGGAGTTTAGGAAGCATCAGGAAATTTCCCGCGCCGGAGCGGAGAAAAAATTCGGCGGACACGGCTTGCTTCTGAATACGGGCGAATTAAAAGCCGGGAGCCAGGAAGAATTGGATAAGGTTTTGCGTTTGCACACCGCTACCCATCTTTTACAGCAGGCGCTGAGGGAAGTTTTGGGTTCGGATGTCCATCAGATGGGTTCGGACGTTACCGCGGAACGGACCCGTTTTGACTTTTCTTTTTCTAGGAAGTTAACGGACGAAGAAGTGAAAAAAGTGGAGGAGATTGTTAATGGGCAAGTTCAAAAAGATTTGCCCGTCGGATTTGTAGAAATGCCGTTGAATGAAGCCCAGAAAACCGGCGCCCTTCATTTTTTTAAGGAAAAATATCCGGAAAAAGTAAAAGTTTATTACGTCGGCCATTCATTGCAAGACGCTTTTAGCAAAGAATTCTGTGGAGGACCGCATGTAACGAATACCTTGAAGGTGGGGAAGTTTAAAATTTCTAAGCAGGAAGCAGTTGGGGCCGGAGTAAGGCGTATTCGGGGAATTGTGGAATAGGGGGCGAGGTATTACTATAGTTATATGTCCTCTGAAGAACACCAACAAAATTTTAAAGAGGCCTTGCTTCATTATTTTGGCATCTTAGTTTTAGCTTTAATTTTTCTTTTCCCGGGAAAGCCCCAGGCTGCTCCAGGGCCGTTGCCACAACTGGTGGGCTATCTTGCGGTGGATTCCGGCGCTAATGTTTTTCATACCTATGATTCTATAGATATCGCGGGAACTAAAGTTTTTCTGGCTATGAAAAACCGCAATGTTATTCGGGTGGTAGATGTTTCGTCTCCAACGAACCCTGCCATTATTGCTACATCTTCTCCTTTAGCGGCAGATTTTTTTATCGGATTGGTAAATAATATCGCGTACACTATTATGGGAAATTATTTCCAAACGGTGGATATTTCCAATATAAATAATATGCCCGTTTTGGATAATTGGGGTTCGTATGGTTTGGCGCCAACCTCATTGGCTACTCGAAATGGTTATACCTATGTTTTGTATTTAATGGAGAACAAGATGCGAATTTTCGACGTAACTAATTCCGCTAATATTCAAAATGTCGGAACTATCAGCACTAGTCCGCACCCGGCCTATATTCGCATTAAAGATTCCTACGCCTATGTTATAACCACAGGAATGTTGTCAGCGCCAACTCTAGAAATATATGATTTAGCCGATCCATCAAGGCCAATACAGGTTGGAAAAATTAGTACCGTATATGCCGCGCATGGCCTTCGAATTGCCGGAAATTTTGCCTATGTATTAGTAGGCCTAAATACATTGCAAGCTTATGATATATCCGATCCGACACAACCAAGGGCCGTAAGCGCCATTCAAATTGATAATCAGTCGCCTGCTTTAGATATCGCCGGAAATTGCGCTTATGTAGTAAGCCGGGGAGCCAATACCTTGCAAGTTTTTAATATTGCCGACCCCTTGCACTTGAAAAGGTCTGGATCAGTTAATCTCGGTCCTGGCGTTACTCCGGCCGATATTAGGGTGACTAATAATTATGCTTATGTCGCTAATAACTCCTCGCAAACATTACCGAGCCGATCGAATTTAGAGATTTTTGACATCAGCAACGTTCAGGCACAAGGATGCCCGGGCATTGATGCTACTTCGGTTTCGTTATCATCGGCTCCAATAGTAACTACGACCACCGCGATTCCGAATTCTTGTCCGGCGCTGGTGAATTTAAACCCGACCGTACAGGGTCAGACAGGCGTACTAGGAATATCTTATAATTTAGAAACTATCAAAGTTTCTGGAAATTGGGCGTTTGTTATTGCCCAGGATCTAAATACTTTAAATTCTATTAATATTTCCGACGTAACCCAGGTAGCTCTTAGAACTAGGCAAGGCGGCGCCAGCTTCATCAGAACCGGATCGCTCCCCCTTGATCTTTTTGTATCGGGAAATTTTGCTTACGTAATTACCGGTTCTAATTTGCTTCAGGTCTTTGACGTTTCTGACCCTTTAAATATGAGTTTGGTGGGAACGATTGCTACGCATCAAAGCCCAAATTCGGTATTTGTTTCCGGCCAATATGCTTATGTAGTGAATACCGGACCTCGAACTTTGCAAATTTTTAACGTGGCTAACCCCCAAAATATCTCAGAGGTTAGTTCTTTAAAAGTAGATGGTGCCGGCTACGGCGTCGCGGTAACTAATGGTTACGCTTATGTGATTAATGGGATCGGAAAAGATTTGAGAGCTTATGACGTCAGTAATCCCGCTAATCCAAGATTGGCCGGATTGATTGGAACTACCGGCGCGCCCAGCGGTTTATTTATTAAAAATAATTTCGCTTACGTAGTTACACATTTAGGATTAGAAATTTTTGATATTTCTAATCCATCCCAAATTCAGAAACGCGGCCAGTCAGCAGTCACCGCGTTATCCCGGTCAATATTTGTTACCGAAAACTATGCCTATGTGGGAAAAATAAGCGGGGCAGTTGCCGATCCGAATAGTGGATCCACGGTTCAGGCCAATTGGGTAATTTTTGATATTTCCGATCCGGATAATCCAAGAATCGCGGCCGGTAATTTTAGCAATCGGATTTTTGACTATGGACTTTATATGCGATCCACTTTTGTAGTTGGCAATTACGCTTTTGTCACCGAGAACTCCATCACTCGCGGCCAAAACAGTTCTATACGGGTTTTTTGCATTTCTCCTACAGAAAGCGGTGTGGCTTGCGGTTGTCCGCCGCCGACTCCAGCTCCAGCGCCCACTGTTGCCACAGCGGTTGCTCCACCCGTGAGTCCGGTGGTTACGGCGCCGACAACTAGCTCGCTTAATTTGGCATTAGCGCCGGAGTTGGTTGGTTCGGCCCAGACCGGAGACGAACCAGTTTCAATTTTTATTTATGGCCATCATTGTTACGTTATCAACCGCATTACCGGCTCGGTTCAAATTTTTGATATTTTGGATCCGAATAGTCCGGTTTTAGTAGGAGAGTTTCAAACTGATCCCGGGCCGGAGAGAATAGAAGTCGCGGACGGTTTTGCTTATGTGGTTAGCGGAGCTTCGGACACGCTCCAAATTTATAATGTTTCTGATCCCAGCAATCCGCGATGGGTAAGTTCCATCAGAACCGGCAGATTTCCGAATTTCATCCGAAGATCCGGGCAATATATTTACGTCACTAATCGGGATTCTAATACGTTACAAGTTTTTGATGTTTCCAATTCCGCGAGCCCGAGATTGGTTAGCAGCGCCAATTTAGGGCCTTGCACTTGCCACACCTACATAATTAATAATTATATTTATATTACTAATGAAGGATCTAATGCTTTGCAAGTTTTTGACATTGCGGATCCGACCCGTCCTCGTTTAGCCGGTTCGGCAATTACCCGGCCAAATCCCCGCGGAATTTATGTTTTTGGAAGCTATGCTTATGTTTTGAGTTATCAAGGAAATACTCTGGAAGTTTTTGATGTCTCTAGTCCTTCCCGGCCTCGGTCGTTGGGTTGGACCAATACCGCCGCGGGCGCGCATTCCATTTTTATCCGGGGGCCTTACGCTTTTGTAACTGCTTTTGACGCCCACCAGCTCCAGGTTTTTGACATTAGCGATCCGGCTAGTCCGGCGCTGGTTACCTATATTAATACCGGGCCATGCGCTTGCGGTTTATACGTTGCCGGAGATTACGCTTATGTTTTAAATACCAATGGAGACGCGCTTCAAGTTTTTGATATCAGCAGGGTATTGGCCCGTCGGGCGAATGCCAGGATATTGCGTCCCGTATTTATCAATCGTTTTAATACCGGAGCGGATCCGCAGGATCTTTGGGTAGCCGATCAAACTGTTTACGTAAATCCTGTTTCGTCCGAAAGAGTCCAGATTATTGATTTTTCCAATCCGGATAATCCGGTGAATGTCGGCATTGTCCGTACCAATGGCGATTCGCGCTCGGTTTTTGTGTTTGATTGCTTGACTGGAAAATGTTTGTGCGTAGTAAATTGGATTACTAATACAATTCAGATTTTTGATATTTCCAACCCGAATCGTCCGCGGGAAACGGGCCGGGCTAATTTAAGTTTGGGCGCTTGGGACGTAGACGTTGCGGCGCCCTACGCTTATTCGGTGAGTTATAACTCCGGAATCTTAGAAGTTACTGATTTATCCAATCCTAATAGTCCGGCAGTAGTGGGCCGGGCCAGCACTAATCCCCAGCCATTCGCGGTTGAAGTAGCCGGCAGTTATGCCTATGTAATTAGTTTTGGTTCCGACGAAAGCCCGACAGCGCGGGGAACATTGGAAATTTTTAATGTTTCTAACCCATTTTTGCCGGTTCGGGTCAGCAGTATTCCAACCAGCAGAAGCCCCAGAGGAATTTTTATTTCCGGCAATAATGCGTACGTAGTTAACTGGGACGCCAATAATTTAGAAGTTTTTGATATTACTTCGCCGTTTAACCCTAGCTTGATTGGTTCTATCGGCACCGGCCAGAATCCGCGATCTGTATTTGTAGAAAATAATCTTGCTTATGTCGCGAATACCGGATCGGATACTTTGCAAGTGTTTGACGTTTCCAATCCTTCGGCAATGGCTCTTCTTTATGATTTAGCAACTGATCAGGATCCAAGAGCGGTTTTCGTTGATGACCCATTTGTTTACGTCGCTAATAGCGGTCCGGACACGGTTCAAGTATTTGATCTTTACGGCGGCACCAGTGTTTTTCCGTCCGCATCTCCATTAGCAGAATTTTTTGCAGCGGCTTTGCCTCCGGAAGCGGTAACAGTTGTCGGAGAGGCGAGGTCAATTGAATTGGCTTTATCATCGCCAGTGACGGCAGAGGAATCAGAATTGATTTCGCCGTTGACCGAGGGCGTAACGGAGCCGGTTGCGCTGCCGGAAGATGAAGTTGTAGCAGCTCAGCTCCAAACTCCAGGACAGCCGGAAAATCTGGTAGACGAATCCATAACCCCGGTAATTCCGATACTGGAATTACAAACTCCTAATTTATTTGCGCCGGAAATTTACAATAGCCAATTATCAGCTCCGGCGCCCGCTCCGATTGCGGTTTCTTTATCTCCGCAAGAACAATTAAATATTACTGCGAATCAAGAAAGAGCTAGGCAGGCAGCTCAATTAGCGAGACAAGCCGTATCCGAAGCGCGTTTATTGGCGGATCAGGCGGAGGCGGTGGCGGATCAGGCGAGGAATTCAATCAATGAAGCGGAGCGGGCGATTTATCCGTCGCTTCTGGCTATGAATCCGAACAATCTTATTAATTTGCCGCAATTGGGCGTTCCCGGGGCGCAAGGAGTTATTCAAGCAAGCCAGGAAATCGCCGAGCAATTGCAAGAAGCAGTAACGGCAATGGAAGAAGCGATTGAAGAAGCGGAACAATCGGCAGAGGTAGCGCAAGCTGAATTAGAAAATGCCGAGAATGCAGTTAGCGTTTCTGATGCCCAATCCGCAGCCGACAGAGTCCAAGATGCTGTTGATGACGTTGTGGCTCAAACCAATGAAGCGTCGGCGCAAGCGGAACAAATTTTGGCGTTAGCCGAACAGGTCAGCCAAATTACGGAACAAGCCGATGTTTTGGCTGAGTCCGCGTCGGTTTTGCCGGATTCCATTATAGCTTCGGACCTAAGTCAATTAACGGCCGACCTACTTTCCTTAGAAGGGGACCGCCGTATGACTGGCGGAGGAAGTTTTGCCGATGCTACGCATGGCTTTGAATTACATTGCGACGCTAATGATTTGCCGAATAATTTAGAAATTAATTGGCTGGGACGCGGACGAAGTTCGGGAAGCCATTATTTTCATTTAGAAAATCTAGTTTCTGCCGTTTGCAGTGATGATTCCGAAATTGACGAGGAGATGCCGGTGGCGGGATTTGATACTTATGTCGGATCGGGCCACGGTCGGTATGACGGAATTTCCGGCGCGACAATAGAATTTACTTTAACGGATGCCGGCGAGCCGGGCAGAAATGATTTTACCAAAGTGGTAATTAAAGATAAGGACGGCGCAGTAGTTTTGGATGCTTCCGGCGCTCTTAAGTTCGGCAATCATCAGGCGCATTAATGTATCCTCGGGCATATTGTTTTTCGGAAACAGAATAAATTTTTTCCAGCGAAAAATTTTTCTTCGCCCTCAGCGCATTTTGTGGTCCAAGCAAAATGCGCCTGCGGGATGTTCCTAAAAACAATATACCCTTAGCTAATTGACTCAATTTTAAGGAAATAAAAAAAACCGCCGGTTCATCCAGCGGTAAATATATTTTATGCAATGCGTAAAACAAGCATTGAATTTGGGAAGATACTAGAAACACCCCTCAGATTCTCCGCTCTTCCATGAGTAGAAGAGGTAAGTACCTCAATGGTCCCGACGGAATGAGCTTTAGTAAAAATACGGGATATCCCCCGAAATCCTCCATGCCCGCTATTATCTCCCGGCAAAGGAAAACAAATAAACTTCTCATAGACTTTAAGCTCTCCAAAAGTCATCGGCTCAAAACAAGCGGCCGATTCTTGAACAATTCTCTTCTTTAAATCTTTAGCGGCTTTAGATGTCATTTATTTCTTCCCTCCATCAAAGAGCTTCAGTAACAGGATATTAGCATATTAATAGCTTGTTTGTCATACTCGAGCGAAGCTGACACCCCCTTCCTGGGTATTTAGCGAGGAAATCTTTATTCTCCGTAGCGCGGGCTGAGGGCTGAGCGGGCAGGGTGTCCCGCGAAGCGGGACGAGCGAAGCCCGAGACCCAGTGAAAACTTCCCTCACTCTTGTACAAAAGTGAGGGACTGGGAGTTTGAATTGTAGCGGGAGAATAAAGGTTTCCGAGTAAGGTGTTGAGGAGCGGTGGCTCGGCTGAGCGCTGAGATAGGTCTAAAAGAAATAAAAAAGCCGCGCTATAGTATCGCGCGGCTTGCTTGAACTAATTATTCTCGAATTACCTTCTGTTGGGTAAACTCTTGGCCAGGACGGGTTCTTTGCGGGGAGGGATAGGCTCGGGCGAAGAATTTAAAAAGTGTCTTTGTACTTCTGCTCCGGTCACCGGTCCTTTCACGCCAGCTACATTAAACTTAGCTTTGGCACCCGCGGGACAATCGCAGGGTAAATCATTATTTCCCGTCTCCCAAACTCCAGTGCCTCCGCACTTCTTACATTCAGAGTCTATCTCTAGCATTTTTTCTCCTCCACGGTAAAGAACATCACCGTGACAGGATATTAGCATATCAATAGCTTGTTTGTCAAGTTGAACCTATCCCTATAATATTTTCCACCGCGATATTAGTCAATTTTATTCAGAACTAGGCTATGAGGGCGAAGCTGTGGTTTTACCACGCTGAGTCCGAGTAACGACGTTATGGATAAAATTGGCTATATCCCGTAGGGTTGCGGTCTAAATTGAAAATTTCGTTGTTCTGCCTCGGAGCTATAGCTTAGGCTATAAACCTCCTCGGCACGCCTAGAAATTTTCAATTTATCTTGACAACGCGGTTAGGAAATATTATAGGGATAGGTTCTATGCTATACTTAAAAGTGTTGAGTTTTAATGGGATAAATACTCCACTTAACGGTATTCGCGGCCTATCCGGCAAGTTAGGCGGGGTTATACGGGGAGTACGGGATAGCTTTTCAAGCCTGATTTTTTCGGGAGATAAATACCTGGTAATTGAAGTTTTAGACCATCATTTACAAGTTACTTTTCTTAAAGCGGACTTAGCTCAAAAGAAAATCCGCGTAATTAAAAATTGGAACCGCCCCCTTAAGCAATTCGATACCGCTATCGTTGTTAAAGACGTCGCGCGGATTTTTAAAAAAATCCGGAAGCCGTCTAAGTGCAATATAGTTCTTAATTTAGATTCTAATTTAGCCACGACTATTTATTCTTCGGCGTCGCTGGTCCGTCAAAATCCCAGCGATACCATTGATGAGGCGGATATTGATAATTTAATTTCCCAAGCAGTTTGGAGATTTTTTGATCGGCAAAGAATGAAGGTGGCGCAAAAAATGGGAATAGACGATATTGATGTTTTATTGAGCGATGTCCGGATCCGCGGCATTAAGTTGGATGGCCACAAAGTAATCAATCCGATCGGCTTTGCGTCTAAGTCGGTAGAGTTTTATTTCAGCCAAACTTTTGTTCCGCGAGATTTTATCCGGGCGCTGCGCGAGGCAGTCCCGCTCAACCAAATAGTATTTATGGCGGAAGCGGGCACGGTCTTGGCTCACAATGCTCTGAATATCCTAAAAGACGACCATCTTTTCTTGGTTAATCTATTTCCAAACCAAACTGTTTTGTATAAAGCCCAAGCTGGAAAGCTCGCTTACTTGGATAAATACCCCTGGGGGCAAAAGGATTTGCTCGCCTCTATGGAAAATCATTTACAGACCGATCCCGCGGTATCAGCCAGCGTTATAGATTTATATAATAAAAATACGGTTTCGCCGGTTTTTTCCCGCCGGCTGGAGAACATCCTGATTAAAGAAACCCAGCTTTTTTTAAACGGCTTGGAGGCGCTGGTAGACGAAAATCCGGCTAAAATTTACTTTAATCCGTATTTCAATATTCCGGTTACGATTTTGAATTCCCGTTTTCAAAACCGGTCTTTAAAGAATTTAAAGATTTCCGAGTTATCCCAAGATTTGGTTTCCGATAGTTTTGGTTTTGAGGTAAAATTGAATAAGTCTGTCCGGCTGGGAAATTCGCTGATGCTCCTGGCAATTTTATCGGAGATGGCCTCTTTGCCGAAAAATGACAAATTAAGTTACCTGGCAAAAAGGCGAGTCCGCTGGCTATCATGACAGTATGCGAATGCCTTAACGAATAGGCGCATACGAATAAATTTTATATTTGTATAATTAGTATGAATTCGTATATTAGTATTACATTACAGTAAAGCATATGACTAAAAAAATAACAGTTAATAAAAGCGACGAAGCGGCAATAATAGTGGAGAAAATTATAGAATCCGATGCTAAGGAGGTAATTTTGAGCATTCCGAGGTTTTCCCACTTAGCCGAATCTTTAAGCAATTTCCATCTTTTGAAACGGGAAGCTGAGACTTTGGGCAAGAAAGTTTTAATAGAGTCGGTAGACGACCGGGTAGTGGAGCTGGCCGCTCTTAGCGGCCTGAAAGCAGTTAATCCATTTTTTACCAAAAGTAAAAAACAATTTTCGGATATTGTTGCCCCTAGGGCCAAACAAAAATCCGAGGAATCCCAAAAAGCCCATTTTATTCCTTCTAGATTCGCGGTGGAATCTTTGGAAGAAAAGCCGCCGGCTCCCCGCCAGCGTTTAGGAATGAAATTATTCAGCCTGTCGAAATTCTGGCTTCCTAGTTTGTCGGTATTTCGGCGGGTTTCCTGGCAGTGGGTGCTAGCGGTAGTTATCATAACCGCGGTTTCTTGGGTTCTATTAAAAGAACTTCCCAGAGCGGATATTAATCTGGTAGTTCAAAAATCCGAGTGGTCTTATAATGATTCTATTTTGGCGGATAAATCGGCCAAGGTGGACCCTCAATCTTTAACAGTCCCAAGCCAAATTTTTACTCAGAAAAAAAACGCGGAAATGAGATTTCCGGCTACCGGAAAAAAACAAGTTGAAAGAAAGGCAATCGGAAAGATGGTTGTTTATAATAGCTATAGTTCCGAGGCCCAGCCATTAGTTGCCAACACTCGTTTCATATCTCCGGACGGAAAACTTTTTCGGCTGGTTAAGGGCATTGTTGTTCCGGGCGCTAAAATTATAGAAGGCCAAATAGTCCCTTCTAATATAGAAACTGATGTTGTCGCGGATCAGGCGGGCCCGGAATACAATATTGAACCGGTAAAACTTTTTACTATCCCAGGGTTTAAAGGAAGTCCTAAATATCAGGCGTTTTACGGAGAGTCAAAAGAATCCATGGCCGGAGGTTTTATCGGCGAAGTCGCGTATCCAACGCCGGATGATATTAAGTCTGCCAAAGCGCGCGTTGCCCAAGCATTGGGAGATGACTTGAAAGCCACGATTTTTTCCCAAATGCCGGAAGGATTCAAGATTTTAAATGAAGCAACCAGTTTTAGCACGGTTAGCCAGACAGTTAAAGAAGAAGTAGACGGCGAAAATAATTTTTCTATTTTCTCGGAAGCGAAAATGACTGTAATTGGTTTTAAGGATAGTGATGTGCTGGACATTTTGAGGTTGCGCGCTCAAGAGGAGCGGGGGATGGAGTTTAAAATTCAGGCAAGTGATCTGAAATACGGCTTGGGCCGGGCCGATTTCCAGAGCGGAAAAATGAGCTTTTTGGTGGAGTTTAGGGCTAGTTTGTGGCACAGGGTAGATATTGAATCTTTAAAGAATCGGTCGGCTGGCCGCCCCGAAAATGATCTAAAGGCTATTATCTTCGCCCTGCCGGGAGTAGAAAGCGCCACGGTTTCTCTTTGGCCGTTCTGGGTAGGCAAGGTACCGGTGGATTTGGGCAAAATCCGCATCACAGTTGACTAAACGAAATGACTATGATACACTTCTTTAATCTCGCCGTCTTGTTATGACTGACTCGAAAAGCGTTAAAAAAATAGAGGGCGTCGTCCAGGAGGCTTTGCCGGCCACAATGTTCAGGATCCTTAGCCATGAAGGCAAAGAAATCTTAGGGCATCTTTCCGGAAAAATGCGGATTAATCATATTAAGATTTTGCCCGGCGACCGCGTTATAGTAGAAGTCAGCCCCTATGACGAGACAAAAGGAAGAATAGTAAGAAGGCATTAAATTATGCAAGTAAGCGCTTCAGTAAAAGCACGATGCAAAAATTGCAAGGTGGTCCGAAGGCGGGGCCGCGTTTATATTGTTTGCAAGACCGCTAAACATAAACAAAGGCAAGGATAGATTAAATTCAAAATTTAAAAATCAAAAGTCAAAATGACAAGTCAAAATTCAAAATTAAATAAATTTAAAATTTATCCGCCGCAGCGGATACCTGATTTTTTCATTTAATTTTATGCGTTTTTTAGGAATTAACATACCGGATAATAAGCGAGCAGAAATCTCGCTTACTTATATTTATGGCGTCGGCCGCACGCTTTCCAAGAAAATTTTAGAAGCTACCAAGGTAGATATGAATAAACGCATGAAAGACGTGGAACCAACCGAATTAAACAAGATTAAGGAATTTATAGAAAAAAATTATAAAGTAGAGGGTGATTTGCGGCAGATCGTAAAACAAAATATTAAACTTATGCAGGAGTTAAAAACTTACCGGGGAAATCGGCACAGCCGGCGTTTGCCGGTCAGGGGACAAAGAACCAAAACTAATTCCCGGACGGTGCGCGGTAATGTTCGTAAGACCGCCGGCAGTGGAAAGAGATCCGTTGAGCTTAAATAGAATTATAATTTAAATAAGTATGGGAAAGAAAAAAGTAGCGCAAAAGTCTCAAGACGAGATATCAAAAGAAGGAAAAAAGCCGGAAAATGCCGCGGTTAAAGCGGCGGGTAAAGAGGGCAGTAAAAAAGTAGACGTTGGCCGGGTTTATGTTAATGCCTCCTATAATAACACCATGATTTCAGTTACGGACGAAAAGGGCAATGTGCTGGCGTGGGCATCGGCAGGCGGATTGGGATTTTCCGGTCCGAAGAAAGCGACGCCTTTTGCCGCTTCTAAGATCATTGCTACTTTAGCGGAAAAGCTGCAAAAAACCGGCCCGTTGAATGTCCACGTTTTAGTGAATGGGGTGGGTGGAGGCCGGGACTCGGCCTTACGATCTATGGCTAATCAAGGATTTAATATATTATCAGTACGGGACGTTACTCCGGTGCCGCACAATGGTCCAAGGGCGCCTAAGGTGAGGCGAGTGTAACGAGCCGAACCGAGTACATAACGTCTTATGTGCTCGGTTCTTCAAAGAATTAATATTAATTTATTTAATCAACCGCATGTTTGATACAAGAGAAAAAAGAGAACGATCATTGGGTGTGAAACTCTTCTTAAAAGGGGCGCGCTGCCTTTCGCCGAAATGCGCCACGGTTCGCCGGCCGAACCGCCCGGGCATTCACGGCAAGTCTCGCCGGAGAACTACTTCGGAATTCAGCCAACAGCTTAAAGAAAAACAAAAAATAAAGTTCAGCTATGGCTTAAGAGAAACGCAATTAAGAAATGTATTTGCCCGAGCCGCGAAAAATCCCGGCATTACCGGAAGCGTGCTTCTGCAGTCTTTAGAACGGCGTTTGGATAATGTAGTTTTCCGTTTAGGACTCGCGCCTTCCCGTTCGGTAGGCCGGCAATTAGTAAGCCACGGCCATATTATGGTTAAGGGCCGGAAGGTTACCATTCCCTCGTATGCCGTAACTACTGGAGAAAAAATCAGCATTCGCCCGCAATCCAAGGACCACCCGGCATTTAAAGATTTGGCGGCTAACTTAAAAAAATATGAACCGCCAGTCTGGCTGAATCTAGATAAAGAGAAAATGGAAGGAACCGTTTTGTCTCTGCCGAAAGACTTGGAAATGTTATTTGACGTTAATATGGTCGTAGATTATTATTCAAAATAAAATAAATAACTCATAACAATTAATTAATAACTATGGAATTTGCTTATTTAAGCGACTCAGTAAATTTAAAAAAGATTTCGGAAACTGACACAGAAGGCCTTTTTGAGATTGAGGGGCTTTATAGCGGTTACGGATTAACTATTGGCAATGCCTTGAGAAGGGCGCTGCTTTCTTCGTTGCCGGGCGCCGCGGTAACCCAGTATAAAATTAAGGGGGCTAACCATGAGTTCGTTACTGTTCCGAACGTAGTGGAAGACGCGGTAGAAATCGGCTTGAATCTTAAAAAAATCCGGTTCCGGATTCATACTAACGAACCGCAAACCTTAACCCTTAAGGCCAAGGGAGACGGCAAAGTAACCGCTTCGGATATTGAAATGAATTCCGAAGTTGAATTACTGACCCCGGACATTTTAATTGCTACCTTAACCAGCAAGAACGCGGAATTGGAAATAGAATTGCGGGTAGAAAAAGGATTAGGCTATGTTCCGGTGGAGGCCAGAAAGTTTGAAAAATTGCCTATCGGCACCGTGGCTTTGGACGCTTTCTTTTCGCCAGTGACCCGGGTTAATTTCTCCATTGAAAATATGCGGGTAGGCGACCGGACTGACTACAACAGGTTAATTTTAGGAATTCAAACTGACGGAACCGTTACTCCTTCGGCTGCTTTGCATAAAACTAGCAATATTTTGAAGGACCACTTTGATAAAATTTCCAGCATTGAGGTGCGGGCCGTGGCAGAAGTTTCAGCCGAAGATAAGCCCAAAAAAGGGGCTAAAAAGAAAACCATTAAGAAATCTAAAAAATAAAATTATAAAATAAAATGAGTCCCGTTAGAGACAAATAAATCAAATTATAATATGATAATCAAAGTTAAAAATATAAATAGTCGGATGCCATTATCAACGGTTAATTTACGATTGCCTAGGGCAATCTGTCTCTAACGGGATGAGGAAGTTCGGCCGAAAGCGCGGGCAAAGAAAAGCTTTTTTTAAAACCCTGGCTTACAACTTAATAATGCGCGGCAGGATGGTTACTACCGATGCCCGGGCGAAAGAAATTCGGCCGTTAGTGGAAAAATTAGTAACTCTGGCTAAAAAGCAAAACTTAGCCAGCTATCGTTTGCTTTTGGCCCGTTTGCCGAAAGAAGCTGCCAGCAAGCTATATTATGAAGTGGCTCCTAAGTACGCGGATCGCAAGGGGGGATTCTTGAGGATTTTAAAAATGATGAAGCAAAGGAAACAAGACGGCGCCAAGCAGTCCGTTGTAGAATTTATTTAATCCCTCACCCTTAAAGAACCAGTAATTGATTTAAAGCCAAAATAATACTAATATCATATGTTGCTAATAATAAAAAGTCATTTAATTAAAATTAAGAGTTGCGGCAGCGCCGCAGTTCTTTAAAGGTGAGGGATGGAATACGTATTAGACGCAAAAAATAAAAAAATCGGCAGATTAGCCTCAGAAATTTCCTTGATTTTGCAGGGAAAGAAGAGCGCTTTTTATAATCCGCGTTTGGCCGGAGGCGACACGGTAGTGGTTAAAAATGTTGATCAGCTGGATATCTCCATTAAAAAAATGGAGCAAAAAACCTACTATCGCCACACCGGTTATATGGGCCATTTAAAGGAAATGAGTTTGAAGTCTTTTTTGAAGAAATCCCCAGCCGCGGTTTTGCGGCAGGCAGTTCGGAAAATGTTGCCTCAAAATTATATTAATGCTAAAAGATTAAAGAGATTAGTTATAGAGTAATAAATTAATTAAAGAATATGCCTCCACACAAAGTAAAATCAGTTAAAACTATTAAAGTTGCGCCAGTTGCTAAGGTTGCGCCGGTTAAGGCGATTTTAGAGCGGTACACTGAAGCCGTGGGCCGGAGAAAGACTTCGGTGGCCCGGGTGCGGCTTTTTGCCAAACAATCCGGCGTAGTTGTTAATGGTTTGGATTATAAGGCGTATTTCAGGCTTCCTAAGCACCAGGAATCGGTTATGGCGCCATTTAGCGCCCTGCAGATGCCGGTTAAAACTGGAGTAACGGTAAAGGTATCCGGAGGCGGATTAACAGGCCAGGCGGAAGCGGTACGGCACGGTATTAGCCGGGCATTGATCAAGCTGGACGGTTCCCATCAGAAGCGCTTAAGAGAAGTTGGTTATTTGACCCGGGATTCCCGCATGGTGGAAAGAAAGAAGTATGGTTTGAAAAAAGCCCGCCGCGCTCCTCAATGGGCGAAGCGTTAAAACATTATCCCAACAAAAAACGAGGCACTGCCTCGTTTTTTGTTTGTTGGGAAGCGTTAGTTCAACTTCAGCGTATATAAGTTTCCACCCGAGAGCAGATAAAGTTTATTGGAATTTATGTCATATTGGAATTTATCCGGAGCAACGCTGATAAGGCGGAGATTTGGCGCTTGATTATCAATCTCTACGAAATAAAGGCCAGATGGATATTGGACGAAGAGGTAAGACGAAGTTTTGTCCCATTCAAAATCTAAAATGCCCTCCGTAACCCCGGTGTTTAAAATTATTGCATCGCCGGCTTTTCTATTGAAATCCTCGCTATCTTTTAGGAAGTTTATAGTGAGCTGTCCTTCGGCGCTGTCTAAGGCGGCTATTTTTTGTTTATCGGGAGAGGTCTTGGAATAAAGCTGGCTAAACACACTGGCGATTTTATCAAGCGATTTTTCTATAGTGAGGCGGTTGAAGTCCAATGAATATAATCCATTTTTAGAACCGATTAATAGATGGCTGTTGTTTTCGGGATCAAATTTAATTTTAGAAATTGCATCGCTCCGGAGATTGGCCCACGCCAAATTAATATTCAAAGCGGCGTTATTCTCCCGGAGATTAATCAGGAAATAAGTTCCATTGTTGGCGGTTAGGGCGAAATTATTATTAGCAGACCATTCCAAAACAGCGGCGCCTAAGGCCGGCGTATCGTTAATGAAAAGTTTTCCAAGATAATTTTTCCAAGCTAAGTATTTAGGGCCCAGCCAGAAATCTTTAACGTTTTTCAAAACCAGTTCTTTTTCCGGATTTTGGGGAATGAGGACGATCGGAGGGAGCTTGGTTACCAGAGACGATTCCACTTCTATTTCTTTTTTCCATGGCTGGTATCCGTCTTTGGCTACTTCAACGACATAGTTTTTAGGAAAAAGATCCACAAAAGACCCGGTATTTAAAAGTCCGGCGTCATAGGGCACGGTTTTTTTGCCAATTTTGACGGCGGCATCAGGCGTTAAAACTCGGATAAATAGTCCGCCCAGCCGGCTGATTTGCCTGGTTTCCAGATCTAACCGCCAGCCGGTAGAGTAAAAAATAATAGCTCCGCCGCTGACGAAGAAAATTAGAATAAGAAAGTAGAAAAGCAATCTCCTTTTTTTTAGCGTCATGTTAGAATAATAGTATAGCTATGAAGTTTACTATTCAAGGCGGGCGAAAGTTAGAAGGCGAAATAGCAGTTAATGGCTCTAAAAATGCCGCTACGCCGATTGTGGCCGCGACCCTGCTGACAGACCAGCCGGTGGTTTTGGAAAATGTCCCGAAAATAGGAGACGTTTTAAAAATGATTGAAATTCTTAAGAGCTGCGGTTCGCAAGCGGAATGGCTGGACGAACGGACAATAAGAATTCAAAATAAAGAAATTGATCCCAGTAAGATAGACCAGTCTTTGGTTAAGCAAATTCGCTCCTCAATTTTACTAGTTGGGCCGATGCTGGCCCGGTTTAAAAAATTCCGTTTTGCGATTCCGGGCGGATGCCAAATCGGCGCCCGATCTATTGATACCCACTTGGAAGCTTTTGAATGTTTAGGCGCGAAAACAGAATTTGATTCGGACAGCGGTTTATATGAAGTTAGTTTGGACAAGCCCCTTCGACAAGCTCAGGACAGGCCCAATGCCAATCAAGTAATTTTAAAAGAATTTAGCGTAACTGCCACGGAAAATTTATTAATGCTGGGAACGGCTTATCCGCTGGAAATCCGGATGGCGGCCTGTGAACCGCACGTTCAGGATTTGGGAAATTTTTTGGCGAAGGTTTTTGAATTGCAATTATCCGGCCTGGGAACCCATCAGATTATTATCCGGCCGAAATCGTCGTCTAAAGTTTCGCCGATCCGCCACAAAATAATTTCTGATCCGATTGAGGCGGGAACTTTCGCGGTGCTGGCCGCGGTTACCCGAAGCAAGATTTTAATTAAAAACGTGGATTGCGATTATTTGGACGCCCCGCTTGGAAAATTAAAAGAATTCGGGGTAGTTTGGCAAAAAGAAAAAGGGGACTTGCTAGTGAATGGAAAGTTATCGGTTTTACAATCGGTTAAAATTCAAACCCTGCCGTATCCGGGATTGCCGACAGATTTGCAGGCGCCTTTCGGGGTTTTGGCTACCCAGGCCTCGGGGCGGACTTTAATTTTTGACACAATGTATGAAGGTAGATTAAGATATATTCAAGAATTGAAAGCCATGGGAGCGGACGCCGAAGTCCTGGATTCCCACCGGGCAGTGATTAACGGGCCGACAGTTTTGCATAGCGCGGAGATTGAAAGCCTGGATTTGCGGGCAGGCGCGACGCTGGTAATAGCGGCGCTGGTAGCCAGCGGAAAAAGCGTTATCGGCCACATTGAACAGATTGACCGGGGATATGAAGATTTTGACGGTCGGCTGATAAAACTCGGAGCGGATATTCAAAGAGTTAATTAGTTAATAGTTATTAGTTTTAGAAATATGTTTACTCGCAAAATAGGAATAGATTTAGGAACCGCCAACACAATTGTTTTTGTGCCAAAGCGCGGTTTTATTATTAACGAACCAACTATCGTGGCTTTAAGCTTGCCGGATAATAAAGTTTTGGCAGTGGGCAGAGAAGCTAAAGATATGATTGGCCGCACGCCAGCAGACATCGGCGCTTATCGTCCGCTTAAAGACGGCGTAATCGCGGATTATTTTATTACCAAGGCGATGTTGAAATATTTTATTGCCAAATCAGTCGGTATGTTTAATTTAGTCCGGCCGGATGTAGTGATTTCCGCTCCAGCAGGCACTACGCAAGTGGAACGCCGGGCGATTATGAACGCGGCGCGCGATGCTGGCGCTAAAGAAGCCTATATCGTCAAAGAGCCGATTTTAGCGGCTTTGGGCGCGGGTATTCCAATTAATGCCCATTGCGGGAATATGATTATCAATATCGGCGGCGGCACTTCCGAGGTAGCGGTTATTTCTCTTGGGGGAATTGTTTCCTGGGCTAGCCAGCGGGTTGCCGGAAATAAATTTGATCAGGCAATTTCGGATTACATAAAAAGAAAATATAGTTTGGCTATCGGCGAGCAAACCGCGGAAACTATTAAAATGGAAATCGGTTCGGCCTTGCCGACCCGTGAAAAATTGGAAATGCAGATTCGCGGCCGGGACTTAGTTTCCGGATTGCCGAAAGATATTACGATTAATTCTAATGAAGTCGCCGAAGCATTAAACCATCATTTGATGGATATTGCCGCGGCAGTCCAGACTGTTTTTAATGAAACTCCGCCGGAATTAGTTGCGGACGTTATGGAAAAGGGGATTATTGTTTCCGGCGGCGGCGCCCACTTGCGTCACATTGATGAATTCTTTAAACGGATGACTGGCGTGGAAACTTATATTGCCGAAGAACCGCTTTTTTGCGTTGCCAAAGGAGCTGGTTTAATGCTCACCCATTTGGATGTGTATAAGAGGACGCTTTTGAATAAAAGATAAATAATGAAAAAAGAAGAGTTAAAAGATGTCCAAAAAGATTTAGATAAAGCTTTTAATCAGGCGGAAAAAGAACTGCGGGAGCTATTGAAAGAAGCGGCAGTGATTTCAAATTCAATACAATGAGAAGCGAGCTTTTTCCAAATAGCGAAAAACAGCCGGCGGCTTTAGAGTCTATAAAGAGCCGGGAATTAAGGGAAATTTTTGACGCCGTCGGCCGTAGTTTTAAGGGTTTGGAAGAATTAGCTGGGCAAGTCTGCGCTGACGAACGAGGCGTTTTAAGTTTGGCCGGAGTAGAGGTTCGGCAGGAGAGTTTAAGCCCGGAAAAATTGGAAAAAATTGAATCTTTGCGCCAGCGCGCATCGGAAGTATTGGCGAAAACAGCCAAAAAAGCTTTTAAACTTACTCGAATTTTGGCCTTAGGGACTTTGGGCATAGCTGGCTATGCGGCGGTAGATTTAGAAAAGCAGGAAGGTTTTGCATTCAAAGAAACTGCCAAGCAAGAGCTGAAAGAAACCGGAACAACTTCTGACCAAAAATACAGCGCTTATAAGCCGGGAATTTCTGAATTATTGTATCGCGGAGTTGAGCCAGTAGGTTATCAGGACACGTCCACCTCGACGGGAATAGCCCCAGGTTTTTTTAGATGGTTGGAAAAAAGAGGAGTGCCTGGCGCGGCAATGCTTCAAAAATTTCTTCCCAATCTTATTTATGGCAGAGAATTTCGCAATCAAAAATTAAATGAAGCTCTGAAAAAATATTCGGCAAAACTTGACGAAATTTCAAAGAAGGGCTTAACCGAGGACGAGCAGGATAAAGCAAATGAAAAATTGCTGGATGAAATTGATAAAGAAATCGCCCCTTACGCCTTGTTTTTATATCAGCACATTATAATTGATAGATTGACTCTGCCCGAACGCGATGATGCCTGGCGGCTTTATTTGGGACTCCCCCAGCTTAGCGGAACTTTTGGCATATCAGATTTCCGTCCAAGTATTAGCAAGGAAGATAAATATTATTTTAAACTTGACAAGTATTGGGATGATATGACTAGAACTATAGGATCCCCCAAGGAAGTAGTTAGTATGTTAAAAAAACAAAAGGGCCTTTCTACATCTATAAAAGGCGGTATTAGCAATTTTTTCTCTCCCGAGAACGAGTCAGATACGACACAGCAAGTTATGGGAACCTATACTTTAGGTCTAGGGCAGGACGAATCTGGGTATTTTATATTTTATTATGACAAATGGGACTTGGCTTCTTTTTGGGCGGAAAACCCTATTTCCAAAGGAGTCGGCAGGCCTCCCGAGCTTTATGACCGCCTTTATTATAATCCCGAAACTTTTGAAATAATTAAAAATGAATAAAATATGAAAACCTTAGAAGCTCCGCGCTTTGAGCCGAAAAAGGAAAAAGCCCCGGAAAAGAAGGAAACTGAAGCAAAATATAACTTTGAAGCTATCGCGGAATTAGAAAAGCCGATGGCTAATTTAGCCGAACAGTTAAAAGAAGCCATTGATAAAGGCGAATACGATACCTTAATTAGCGATGACGCCGGAGGTAGGATTCCGACTTTGGTTTTTCGCAAAGTAATGATGGAAAGGATGCAAAAAATGCATCCCGACCTTACTCCCGAACAAGAAAGAGAGGCTATGAAAACCTTTTTTGTTGCTGGCGGTATGGCGGAGCTCAATCGAGGCGCCCTAAAAAAGTTTTTTAATAAAACCGCGCCCAAAATTAAAAAGGCCCTGTTGGTAACCGAATTTATGGAAAGCGGGAAAAGCATACGGCGATTAGGCGATTTATTAGAGGGTTCGAAAATTGATTTTAGCATTGCGGCGGCCCAAATTGGACACTATCGTCATAACTATCAAGGAGGAGTTTATGACCGCCACCGTTTTTATATAGGAGATGAGAGAACTCGCGTGCCCTTAATTTACCCCTTGAGGCGAAACGTTGGGGGGGTAATAAAATTAGGACAATCAAAAGAAGCGCACCCAAAAATTTATTCCGAAACCGACGTCGTTACTCACGGGGGAGTATCGGAAATGGTTGATTTCAATAGAAAAATCGTTATTCAGGCCCGCCAAGACGTCGATCTTATGGCAAAACGGATTTTAGAAAAAGTGTGGGGTAATAAAGATAATTAGTGTCACGTGTCAGGTGTCAAGAATAAAAAACTTGATACTTGATACATGATACTTGATACATGATAATTGGCCACGAACATTTAATAAAAGATTTTAAAAATTTAGTTAAAAATAACCAGTTGGCGCATGGGTATATTTTTTTTGGCGAACCGCAAGTTGGAAAGTTTTATTTTGCCAAGCACTTGGCAAATTTGCTGGAAAATGAAGAATTCGAAATTGGTGGTCGCCCGATGCAGGATGCTTTGATTTTGGAAAATGCGACTGGCATTGATGCCATGCGGGAAATTAAGCAATTTTTATGGCAAAAACCGGTCATTTCAACCAAACGCGCCGTGATTATTAATAATGCCGGCGGCTTAACTCCCGAAGCTCAAAACTCTATCTTAAAGATAGCCGAGGAACCGCCGGCGGGCGCTTTATTAATTTTGATAGTAGACCGGCTGGATAACCTATTGCCGCCGCTTTTGTCGCGGATGCAGAAAATTTATTTTGGGGCGGTGAAAGAAGCCGAACTGGGCCGGCCGGGGAGGGCAGTCCTTAAGAAAACAGCTATTTTTAAGACGGCGGAAAAATACGCCTTAGATTTTTTGAAATTGCCGGAATCCAGGCGCTCTGCCTTAATTAAGGATTTAATAGAGGACCAAAAAGAACAGCCGGAAATTTTAGACTTATTTTTTGAAGAACTAATTTTGAAACTGAACCAAGATCCGGTTAAAAATTATAAAAGCCTGAAATCCGCCCTCCATAGACTTTTTTTGATTAAAAACTATAATACTAATAAACGGCTTCAATTAGAGGCCATACAATAATATGGACAAGGCTTTCTTTTTAGTAATTGCGGTCATTTTTGCCGGTACGGTGCTGTATTTTGCGCCGATTATTTCTAATTTAAAATAGGATGGACCTCAAACTTTTTGAGCAAAAATTGCAATCTTTGGCGTCTTCTCTTAGGGAAGAGCTGCAAACGCTTCGCAGTAATCGGCCGTCGCCGAAAATGGTGGAAGATATTAAGGTAGATTATTACGGCCAGTTAATGCCCATCAAACAGCTGGGCTCAATTTCTATTGTCCCTCCGCGGGAAATAGATATTTCTGTTTGGGATCAGGGAGCAGTGAATTCGGTGGCTAAAGCTATTGAAACCTCCAGCTTACAGCTTACCGCCAATATTGACGGCAATTTAATCCGGATTAATCTGCCGGTGCTTACGGATGAACGCCGAAAAGAACTGGATAAAGCTGTCCGGAAGATGGCAGAGGAAGTTCGAATTAGGATCCGGGGGAGCCGGGACGAGATAAATAAGGAAATAAAACGCTTGGAAGACGCGGGATCTTTATCTGAAGACATAGCCTTCAAAAAGAAGGAGGAGGCGCAAAAATTTGTAGACAAGTTTAACAACGAAATAGAGTCGCTTTTGGCTAATAAACTAAGGGAAATTTCAGAGTAAATTGTGTCTTTTGCCCTTAGGCAACTACCGGCTTTTACCCAGCGGACTTGCCCCTTACTCTTGTAA
>JAUYKI010000010.1 GCA_030700025.1 bacterium
AACGAATAGTCGAGAAATTTGAAAACAAGTAACAAAAAAGAGCGAAACCAATCGCTCTTTTTGTTCAACATGTAGCTTTGTGGGTCACAGCTCAGTGTCGAGCATACGGGTCAACAAAACTAACAGGTTGTCAATGCGGAGGCGGAAGGATTCGAACCTTCGGACCGGTTTCCCGATCAACATCTTAGCAGGATGCTGCTTTAAACCACTCAGCCACGCCTCCAGATTTTACTTTACTCGGCAGGGCCTCAAACAAAAATTTGAGGAGTCGCGTCTGCCCGGGCCACCTTTGTAGCCCGTTGAATGTTCGCTTGCTCACACTCAACCCACGCCTCCACGTTTAACTAACGACTAACGACACATAACTAATAACTTCTATGATAATAGGATAAAAATAACGATTTGTAAAATTAAGCCAAAAGTGGTATTTTGAATAAATCCTATGAAAAAATCAGAAGCTAAAAACTTTCCGCCGAAGGCGGATCAGCCAAGGTCTGAAAAACGCTCTCCGATAGTAGTGGTGGTTGGCCACGTTGACCACGGCAAAACCAGCCTATTGGACTACATCCGGAAGACTAATGTAACCGCCAAAGAGGCTGGCGGCATTACCCAATCCATCGGCGCGTATGAAATTGAGCGCAATGGCGAGCGGATTACTTTTATTGATACGCCCGGGCATGAGGCTTTTTCCAAAATGCGGGAACGCGGAGCCAAAGTGGCGGACGTGGCGATTTTAGTTGTTGCCGCCGAAGAAGGCGTAAAACCGCAAACTAAAGAAGCGATCCAGGTTTTGCTGAATTCTAAAACTCCGTTCGTAGTGGCGGTTACCAAAATGGATAAACCAACTGCCGATTTGGAAAAAGTGAAAAAAGATTTAGCCGGCAATAATGTTTTGCTGGAAGGATTCGGCGGGAGCATCAGTTTCCAGGGCGTTTCTTCCAAAACCGGCGAAGGCGTTAAAGAACTTTTAGATTTAATTTTATTGACCGCGGAAATGGAGGCTCCGGTTTATGATCCGGAAGCGATGGCGAGCGGAATTGTTCTGGAATCGGAACGCGATCCCCAGCGGGGCATTACCGTCAGCGTTATTTTAAAAAACGGCAAATTAAAAACCGGCGATTTGATTGTAACGCCGACTGCCAAAGGAAAAATTAGAATCCTGGAAAATTTCCTTAAAAAGCGGATGCCGGAAATCATTCCATCCAGCCCGGCGGTAATCATGGGCTTTGAATCTTTGCCCCAACTGGGAGAAGAATTCCGCGCCGGCAAATTGACTGTTGCGGATTTGGAAGCCGTGCTGAAAGCCGGACCGCGGGTCATGACTGCCGCGGGTAAAAAAGACGAGCAATTAGTGCGTTTGATTTTGAAAGCCGATGTTTCCGGCTCTTTGGAAGCTCTGCATGATCTTTTGAAAAAAATTCCGCTTTTGGAAAATCAGCGCTTGGAAGTGATTGACCAGGGCGTTGGCGAAATTACCGACGGCGACGTTAAAACCGCCATCGCCACCGGCGCGCTGATTATCGGCTTCCGCACTTATCCGATTAAGGCCGCTGAGGCATTGGCCCGAGTCCACAATGTGACCATCGTCATCAACGAAATTATTTATAAGCTGGTGGAGGAAATTGAAAAAGCTTTCGCCGTTACCGCGGTTAAGGGCCCGGCCGGCGAATTGGAAGTGCTCGCGACTTTCAGCAGCCAGGGAAAGAAACAAACTGTCGGCGGACGGGTCAGCCAGGGAATAATTAAAAACCGCGCTATGCTGGCAATCCACCGCGCCGATTTAGTTCTCGGAAAAGTTAAAGTAATAAACTTACAGCGGAAAAAACAGGAGGTCACCGTAGTGAACGCGGGAGACGAATGCGGCCTGGAAGTGGAATCGGATGTTAAAATTGAAAAAGGAGATAAACTAGTAACTAACAACTAGTAGTTGCCATTAACATGCAGCCTTTTCATCGCCATCAAAGAGTAGAGAGCTTAATAATGGAAGAGTTGAATAAAATCCTTTTAAAAGAAATGGAATTCCCCACCGGCACTTTAGTAACCATTACCAGCGTGGAAGCGCAAAAGGATTTGGAATACGCGCTGATAAACGTTTCGGTTCTACCGACCCAAAACAGCAACGAGGTGTTGGAAATGCTGACGAAACGCCAAAAGTATTTACAGCATTTATTGCTGGAAAAAATCCATATCAAGCCGATGCCGGAAATCCGCTTCCGGATAGACTATGGTTTGGAAAACGCCGCGGAGCTAGAGAAGACATTTATAGAGATTGAAAAACAGGAAAAATCCGATTAATATAAATAGTAAAACGGCCTGGTAGCCAAGTGGTAAGGCAGTTCTCTGCAAAAGAACTATACGCCGGTTCGATTCCGGCCCAGGCCTTGCAATTGAGCCCTTTGTTTCACAAGGGGCTTTATGCCCGAGTGGTGGAATGGCAGACACGAAGGACTTAAGATCCTTTGGCCGCAAGGCCGTGTGGGTTCGACTCCCTCCTCGGGCACAATTAAAAAAACCAGATTTATCTGGTTTTTTAATTTTTAATCAATCTTCCGGGGTTCATGATATTTTTCGGATCCAATTCTTTTTTCAGCTTCCGCCATTTTTCCCAGCGGATAATATCCGTCATTTCAAACCATGGCAGTTTGGCAACGCCAATGCCGTGATGATGGGTTACTTCTCCGCCGGCTTTCCGGCAAGCATCCAAGCCCGCCGACCAAGCCCGGTCGTGCAATCGCAAAGAGGCTTCTTTATTCTTGGCTCGTCCGATTAAAGTAAAATAGATGCAGCCGCGGCCGCCGAAAAAATGGGAGAAATGCGCCAGCGTAACCGCGTGCGCCGACATCGCCTCCATCATCGCTTTATATACGCCCGCCAATTTATCCGTTGGCGCGGCAACATCCAGCGTATTCGCAAAAATTCCCAGTTGAAAATATTTTTCTATTTTTTGGAAGTTCAGCTTATAGCGTTCGCGCCACCATTGCCTCGCCAGGTCCTCGCCTAAATATTTTCCGTGGTTAAGCCAGGCAATGTTATGGATAATTTTTTCTTTAGCCGCCGAATCGCTGTCCTCGTCAAAAATAACAATCAACAGCGGTTTGAATTTCCAGAACGGCAAACGGCTAAGCGCCGATCCAAAAGCATGGACTGCTTTCGGCTTGCTCAAAAACCAAAACTTAATTTGCTGGAAAAAATATTTATGGGCAGGCAAACGATGGGACAGATTGGAACTTTCCTTGCCCGGCCCCAAAAATAAGCGGTCTAAAGAATCATAAACTCTCAAGACTGCCGGTTTATCCGGCAAACGGCTCATTCGATAACAAGCATCAAGCGCTTCCGGCAAAGAATTAAAAGCAAAGCTGAAAAAAATCTGCTTAGCGCTCGCCGGAAATACTTTCAGCTTAACGGCTGTAATAATTCCCAGCGTGCCTTCGCTTCCGATAAAAGGCTTGATCCGCGTTCCGGAAATCCAGACGATCCTGCCGTCCGGCAACGCCACTTCAATTTCTTCCAGCAGATTTTCAATATTGCCGTATTTGGTGGAGCACTGGCCCGAAGACTCGGCTGCCACCCATCCGCCAACTGTGGAAATCGCCATAGAAGCCGGAAAATGCCCGATGGTAAATCCTTTGGCATTTACTGCCCGCTCCAAGGCTTCTCCGATTACTCCGCTCGCTACAATCACATAAGCCTGATTGGAATCAGCGTCGCGCAGAACCGGGCCAATTTGATTAAGCCCCTTCAAATCAATGGCAATTCCACCTTTGTCCGGACACACCGCGCCGCAGACTCCGGAACCTCCGCCATAAGGAATTACAGGAATTTTTTCCCTGTTGGCAAACACCAAAACTTTCGCCACCTCATGCGCGTTTTCCGGCCGCACTACCGCATCCACCATTTTATCCGGCGGACTGAATAGCCAACGGGGCCACTTATCTTGAGAAAATTGCCGGCGGGAATCTTCATCGTCCCAAATCTGTTTTACATTAAGAATCCCTATTAAGCTGTTAACGAGCTCGGATCTCTTCATGGGTTTCTCCTTTCTGGCAATAAAAATTGCCGGAACTGATCCGGCAATAGATTACCATTTTAATGGAAGAAGGACAAGACAGAGCGGGGATTTTGAAAAATATGTTTTACGAAATACCAGCCGATTCTGCCCGAAGCGTATGCCCGCTTAAACAGCGAGGCCAAGGGCGGCTTAGAACTGGAAAAGGCGGAATTATTTTGATATTGCATTTTTGGCAACCGGACCGCTGACGCAGTCGCGTTGATCGGCGTTACTGCCGTCACGCACTCCGCCGAATGGTTTAATTTTTTACAAATTAAATCCGTAGCCTTCTCCGCCATCAAACGGGCAATAGTT
Source organism: bacterium (assembly GCA_030700025.1). Classification (GTDB taxonomy): domain Bacteria; phylum Patescibacteriota; class Minisyncoccia; order UBA6257; family 02-FULL-45-10c; genus JAUYKI01. Next base: position 4,364 of record JAUYKI010000010.1, read on the forward strand.
AATTTGCCGCCGGCGACGGAAATAAATCCGGGCAAGCCGTCCTCCTGATGGTCAAAAATCTGGAAGTTGCGGGACAATCTTTCGGGCTTCACTCCTTTTTGAAAAAGCGTCGGCCGGACTCCGATGGTAAAGCCCCGGACCTGGTCCGGCGCAATTCCGGGAATCACGCGCTGAATAGCGGTTAAAAGATATTGCCGTTCTTCCGCGGTCGCCTGTTGCTGTTTTTCGCTGGACATCAAAGTTGCCGGATCAAATTCAGTTTCCGGAAAATCTTCGTCCGTCGGTCCGACATAAACCCAGCCTTCGGAACCCTTTCGAATTGCCGTCAGCGGATAACGATGATCCGGAGCATCCAAAATCAGCCCGTGCGACAGCCCAACTTTATCCACCATAATATGAACGCCCTTGGTCGGCCGCAATTTCACCGAACAGCCAAGCTGGCCGGCGAATTGTTCCGCCCATGGCCCGGTAGCATTGCAAAGAATTTGAGTTTCCACTTCAAACCAGTCGGAAGGATGGAATAATCTTCCCACCCGCACCACCAGCCGGTTATTTTTTCTTTCCACGCCGTTCACTTTCCAACCGATTCCAAGTCCAGCTCCCAAACGGCAAGCCTGCTCGGCCGATTGCCGCGCCAATTCCGAATCTCGCAAAAGCAATTCTTCAATCCGCAAAGAACCGCGGACATCCGGCGCTAATAATGGCTCTTCGATTAACGTTTGTTCTTTTCCCAGCCGTTCATGCTTTGGCGCACCATATTGTCCAATAATTGCTTCGTAAGCTTTGAGAACGGATTCGAAAAGTTCAATGTTAAATTTGCTGTCACGGAAAAATGGAATCAAGAATTTTCTGGATTCCAAAAGATGCGGCGCAATCGACTGTAAAATCGATACTTCTTGCGCGCTGATTTTTGTTAATTCCAAATCATAGTCAATGTAGCGCAAACCGCGGTTCGCCAAGCCGGTGCTGACTGACGTCGTCGCCTGCCCGATTTGCCTTTGTTCCAGCAATAAAATATTTTTCAGCCCCCGCAAGGCGCAATCCCGCGCGATAGAAGCGCCGGTGATTCCGCCGCCGACAATGACAACATCCAATTTATCCATGTGACGCTCCTTGTTAATGTGCAAACTGAGTTCAGGGTATATTTTCGCGGATATAATGTCAATGAAAAAAATGGTTTTGGGGTTTGACCCTCGCGAAATTTTGAGCTAACCTATTCTCGCGAATCCTAATCGCCGAAAAGAGGTTAACCATGAAGCGTCCCCAGGTTTTGCTGATTACCGGAAGTTCCGGATACCTGTCCCAATTAGTTATTGAGAAGGTTCTGGCTGCCGGGCTCTTTGATAAAGTCGTTGGATTGGACGTTAAACCGCCGGTTGGCTGGTGGCCGATGCCCAAAGACAAATTTGTATTCCAGAAAGGCGATGTCCGGGATAACGGCCATTTGCAAAACATTTTCTCGGAATATCAGCCGACGGTCGTGCTTCATTTGGCCTGGGTATTTAACCCTGTAGTGGACCATGAATTCCAAAGAGCGGTTGACGTTGGGGGCTCCCAAAACATTTTTGAATTATCCGCGCGCATGGGGCATACCCTGGGAATCCCGGTCCGCAAAATCGTTTATATGAGCAGTACCACTGCTTACGTTAATCCGAACAATCAATGGCAAGCGCCATTCATTAAAGAAGAAGACGCGGTTTCCGGAACTCCCCGCTACCTTTATTCCAAGCACAAAGCCGAAGTGGACCGCTATGTCCAAGGTTTCACGAAAAGAAACACCCAGATGACGGTTACCGCGCTCCGTGGATCTATTATCATCGGCCCGCACACCAAAAATATCGTTTCCCAGGTTGCCGACTGGCACTTGCCCGGAATGGGGCGGTATATGTTCGCGGTCCGCGGTTTTAATCCGCCGATGCAGTTCTTGTCCGAAGAAGATTTCGTGGAAGTCCTTTTCAAAACAATTGCCGAGGATCATCCTGGCATTTTCAATGTTGCCGGCGATGGCGTGATCCCATACGGCGATATGATTCAGATGCTCGGCAAGAAACCGCTCGCACTTCCGCCGGCTATGATTTATCCGGCCACGGAATTGCTCTGGCGCGCCGGACACTGCCCGTTCCCTGCCGGAATTTTGGATTTAATCCGTTATCCTTGGGTAGCCGACAATTCCAAAATGAAAATGGTTCTCAACTTCGCTCCCAGAAAAACCAGCCGGGAAGCTTTTGCCGAATTTGCCGCATCCAGAAAATAAGGGTTCGTCAGTCTGTTTTAAACAAAATTAAAACCTCGCAATGCGAGGTTTTTTACTTTAATCGGTCGGGGAAGTTAGAGGCAATGCCGTCGATTCCCCACTGGCGCAATCTTTCAATATCTCCTTGCTCATCTACTGCCCAGGTGAAAATCAAAAGCGGGTTTCCGGGAAAAGAATGGACATAATCCACCATTTCCTTGGTAACCATTTTAAAGTACGGGGCAACGGCATCCGCTTTCATTTCTGCGGCAGTCCGCAATACTTTTTCTAAATTCCATTCCGGATCCATCAGCTTATAAGGCGAGAAAAGGAGAATGACGCCAAGATGAGGATAAATTTTTTTAAACTCCGCCAAATCATTCCAGGTGGAATTGCTTCCTTCGAATCCAGCTTCATCAAAAGCCAAAATAGTTATTGCGCGCGGATTCCAAGGGCCGGCAATATCCAAAACTCCGCAAAGCGATGGCAAGGTGTCCGGTTCTTTTAATTCAATGACGATGCGGGCCTTTCCCTTTAGAAATTCCACCGCTTCCAAAACAGTTAACACCCGCTCGCCCAATCCCGCGTCCAGCGCTTGCAATTCCGCGCAAGTTTTTTCTTTTACTAATCCGCGGCCATTGGTAGTCCGGTCCACGGCCGCATCATGCATTACCATTAAAACACCGTCTTTAGATTTTCTAACATCAAACTCCACGCTATCCGCGCCCAGCTCAATCGCTTTTAAAAAAGAACGAAGCGTATTTTCCGGTTCGTGGCCAGAGGCTCCGCGATGTCCGATTTTCAACATTATTAATCCCTCCTCAGATTTTTGCTTCTTAGTAAACGTAGTGTTCCATAGAGAGATTGTCAAACCCAGTACTACAACAAAGAAAAGGAGCTATCCTTGCGGATAAGGTTTTAATAAATAATGAGAATTGTATAAGTAAGACATCCGATAAACTAATTTCTTCGCTCCGCGTACCGCAAGCAATCTTTGTTGTAGTACTGGGCATATAAAAAATCCGCCGAGGGGCGGATTAAAACTTGCTCCAAAAATCTTCGCTCAGAACCGAGCACTGTTCAATCGCGGACGAAATGTCGCCCGGATAAGAGTTGCGCGGATCCGGCTGGCGGAAATTGATAGCGCCCAAAGTGGCAATCGGGCTGGAAGGCGTCAGAAATACCACCCGGTGCGGAATAAAAATGTTGTCCAAAGAATCGCCAGTCACCACGCCCGACAAGTCACCGGTTAATTTCTTAATCCGGCGGCCAATCTTCCGCTGAATGGAACGGACTCCATCAAAAGCGGACGAGGGGTGGTTTTCCACCAAGTCATAACCGCGGTGAATCGCTTCTTTCATGTCGCGAATTTTCAGAAGATCGCTGGCCAGTTGAGTTTCCAAAATAAAACGCAGATACCAACGCATGGTTCCGGTGTCGTCCTGCGGCCTCATGCCCAGACGGCTATTGGACAAAATGAAAATGGTATCGCACTTCGCCCGAATCGCCTTGCCAATGCGGAAAGTGATTCCATCCGAGTGCCATTCACCGTTAATCATTACCGGCGGCAAAAATCCCTGCATGGCAACCGATGCCAGCATAACCGACTTTAACAGTTTCGGATTTTCCCGGAATCCCTGCTCATGATTGGAAAACACCTGATGCCGATGCCGTTTTTCATTGAAAGTAACCATTTGGAATTCAATCGGCGAATTCAAAATAGCGTCGGTGTCCAAGTCATCCACTAACAATCTGGACAATCCCTCATTGTTGAAAAGCGAAGAAGTTCCGGCGCGCCTAAGCAAGCCGGTCCAGTTCCGGTCAAAAATAGACATCGGTCCCCATTTTTCCACATCACGCCACTTTTTCTCTAATTTTCCGACATCCCAGCCGGTGCTCAAAAGTCTTCCGGCAGCCAAAACGCCCACTGAAACTCCCTGAACAAATTCCGGCCTGATTCCTTTTGCTTCCAGCGCTTTAATGTGGCCGGCGCTGTAAGCTCCAGCAAAGGCGCCGCTGTCAAAAATGAACCCGACTTTTCCTAGATTCATCGGTGATCCTCCTTGAGTATCAAGGTACTACTGGCTAAAGAATAGCTCAAAAATAAGAAAAAGTCAACCCAGTACTACAATAAAGATAAGGAGCTATTCTTGCGGGCTAAGTTTTCATAGGGTATTTGAATTTAAGTAAAAATCATGGGAATAAACTATCGGATATTCGCTCTACGGACCGCAAGCAATCTTTGTTGTAGTACTGGGGTCAAGCCCCCCCAAAAAAAATCCGCCAGGGGGCGGATTTTTAGTCTAGTTTAACTTTTAACTTCTTGGCTTTTTGCCGGTTTAATTTCGGCAGCCGGATGGTTAAAACGCCATTCTTCAGCCCCGCCGTGGCATTTTCCGCGTCTATTTCTTGCGGCAAAATAATAGACCGGGAAAACTTTCCCCAATAGCATTCTTGATAAAAATAATCTTCGTCGGTAACCCGCTGTTCTTTTTCCCGCTTCCCCCGGATTGTTACCGATTCATTATTAATGGAAATGTCCAAATTTTCCGGCTTTACTCCGGCAATGGTGGACTCCACAACGATTTCAGTCGGAGTCTGATAAACATCAATGGTCAGCTTTCCTTCTTCTTCATCAAAAATATCCATGTCTTCGCTTTTTTCTTTGTGCGCCTTTTTTTCTCCTTTGGTAATCAAAGAAATCGGCGCGGTCTTAACCAAGGCCGGTTCATAAGAATCTTCTTCTGATGCCGTTACTTCTTTATCGGCTTCCAATTCGGTTTCTTCTTCCGCCGAATCTCCCGCTCCCATATCGGTTCCGGCTAATTCCGCAAAAAAATTTTTTGTTTCGTCATCCATCCCACACATAACAAAGACTGCGAATTCTTTCGCAAATCTCTGTTTATTATTTAACTTGACTCTTTAATTTTAAAATCATGGTTATAGCTTAATTATGTTTATGGTCTTTGTTATGTGTGGGATCCATCACCTTATTATATCATTCTATATGCTTTAATTTCTCAAAATCGTACAATACCGCCAGAGCAAATAAGATTAGGAAAATCGTCGGAATAACTACTGGCTCATATACAATTATAAGATAATTGAAAACGGTGTGCAATACAATGGCTAATCCCAATCCGATCCAAAAGAACCTTCTCTTCCGGAAAATAGCCGACTTCGCCCAGAAATAACCGACTGTGCCGGAAGCCAAAGTATGCAAAAGAGTGGCGCCCACAAAACGGAGCGCGATAGTTTCCATGGCTAAATTAGGGGTATTAAAAGCCGCGGCAACATTTTCCACCGCCGCAAATCCCAAAGCCGCCACTACCATATAAATCATGGCGTCTATCGGTTCATCAAATTCTTTCCGGTGGTGGCTGATCACTAAATACGCGGCAACAAATTTAAAAACCTCTTCAATCGCCGCTAATCCCAATAAAGAAATAACGCTGTATTGCATCACCCCCAAGCCAATCAGCCAGCTGTTAAATGAAATCTGGAATTTCAAAACTACAAACGTAATTACCGCGCCGGTAAAAAAAGTTTCCCAAATTAATTTTTTTGGCTCCGGATGCAAATCTTCTTTCAAATAAAAAATGAGCCAGGCGAAGGAGGGGATAAGGCCGAATAAAATCAGAGAATAGTTCATCTCTTTATTTTACCAAGTTTCCACCATTAAGAAATCTTGTTTCTTGCCCGAAAGGTCCTGATAAATCTCTTCGGTTAAATGCGGCATAAACGGGTGGAGCATTTTTAAAACTTCCAATAAAACGTAGTTTAGCGTTTGTTGCGCGCCTTCATCTTGGCGTTGTTTGCTGGATTCAATATATTTATCCGCTAACTCATGCCAGACAAAATCATAAAGCGTGTGAAGCGCCGGTCCGAAATCATAATTGTCTATTCCGCTTTCCACCGCTTTTTTTGTTTCCGCTAATTTTTCCAAAATTTCCTTGTCTTCTTTTTGATGGCCGTTGGTCGTTGGTCGTGGGTCGTTAGTCAGCGAGGTTTGTTGCAAAACAAATCTGGCTATGTTCCAAACCTTATTCGCGAATTTCTTGCCGGCCATGACCGCGGCTTCGTCCCAATGGATATCCTGATTGCCCATCGCCTGCCAAATAAGCCCGAAACGAGTAGCGTCTGCTCCGTACTTTTCAATTAAAACCATTGGGTCAATGCCCGTGCCCAGCGATTTAGACATCCGCCTGCCTTCTTTTGTAAGAATGGTTCCGTGGATAATTACGTCAGTAAATGGTTTTTCACCTGCTAATTCCAGTCCGGAAAAAATCATCCGGCTTACCCAAAGATTGATAATGTCCCGCGCCGTAGAAAGCACTTGAGTCGGATAAAATTCTTTTAAGTCCTTGGTTTTTTCCGGCCAGCCAAGCGTGGCAAACGGCCAAAGCGCTGAAGAGAACCAGGTATCAAGCACGTCCGTATCCTGTACCATTTCACATTCTTTACAAATTGGGCATTGTTTTGGTTTTTTGTCGGCTACTATAAAATATTCTTCATCAACTTTAAACTTTAAACTTTTAACTTTAAACTTTTCTAGTTTTTTACTGCAGTAAAAAACTGGAATTTGGTGTCCCCACCAGATTTGCCGGGAAATATTCCAATCCCGGACATTTTCCAGCCAGGCAAAATAAACTTTTTCCCAGCTTTGCGGATGGAATTTAATTTTCCCGCTTTTAACCGCGTCCATCGCCAGTTTGGCCAATTCCTCCATTTTCAAAAACCATTGCAAACTCGGCAACGGTTCCACTACTCCGCCACAGCGGTAACAAACTGCTACGTTATGCTGATAATTTTCCTCCTTTTCAATTAAATTCTGATTTTTTAATTCCGCCACGACTTTTTCCCGAGCTTCCGCGATTTTTAATCCGGCGAATCCGGCTCCCGCCTCCTCGGTCATTTTTCCCAGCTGTCCGATTACCTTATATATAGGAAGGTTATTTTTCTCGCCAATTCTGGCATCCAGCAAATCATGCGCTGGCGTAACTTTTACCGCGCCGGTGCCGAAAGTGGCGTCAATTTCTTCATCGCTGATAATCGGAATTTCCCGGTTCATAATCGGCAATAAAACTTTTTTGCCGATTAAACCTTGGTAACGCTTATCATCAGGATTAACCGCCACCGCGGAATCGCCCAGCATGGTTTCTGGCCTCGTCGTCGCTACAACAACATACTCGCTTTTCACTTTTAACTTTTCACCTTTAACTTCCGACAACGGATATCTGATATACCACAATTTTCCCGCTTCTTCCTTATATTCCAATTCTAAATCCGACAAACTGGTTTGGCAGCGGGTGCACCAATTAATCACTTTTTCCGCTTTATAGAGCCGGCCTTTTTTGTGGTAATGGTGAAACGCCTGTTCAACCGCTTTTTGATAACCCTCGTCCATGGTGAACCTCGTCCGCGACCAATCCATGGAAGAACCGAGTTTTTTAAACTGATTTAAAATAATATCTCCGTATTTTTCTTTCCACTCCCAAACTTTTTCTAAAAACTTTTCCCGGCCGAGGTCATGGCGAGTCAATCCCTGTTTTTTTAAATCTTTCTCTACCACGTTCTGGGTGGCAATGCCCGCGTGATCCGTGCCCGGAAGCCAAAGGGTTTTATAACCCTCCATTCTTTTTTTACGGATTAAAATGTCCTGAATGGTAGCGTTCAAGGCGTGACCCATGTGGAGTGAACCGGTAACATTTGGCGGAGGAACCGCAATGGTATAAGTTTTTTTCCGATTTCCGGCTTGCTCCGCCGTAGGCGGAGGCAAATTATCCGGATTAAAATAACCCGACTCCTCCCAGGCCTGGTAAATTTTTTCTTCGGTGTCTTTGGGGCTATACGCGGGCGCTAATTCTTTGGCTTGCATAAATAAGGCTATATCATATACTATCTTATTAGATTTTTCGCACTTTAACAAAGGAGATAGAAATGATGAAAAGCGAACTTTTACCCTTCTTGCGCTGCCAGGTAGAACCCGCCACTACTTCGCCGGACTGCGTAATCTCTTTCCGGCTGGCTGATAAGACCTGGGCCTCCGCCATGATTCATAAGGATCTTCTTTATGACAAAAGCAAAGCGTTCCCCAATGGCCGACTTTGCAAAGTTAAGCTTCACTTACTCGGATCCGGCAAGGCGGTAATTATTTTACCGGCTCCGATTCTGGGAAAAGGCTGTTCCGTGGAAGTTTCCAAAGATTCCCTGGAATGGCACCGCTAATCCCCGCGCCTAGACGAAAGTAGCCCCGTTCAAAACGGGGTTTTTATCCCTCACTCTTGAAAGAGCTAACCCCGCAATTTGCGGGTTTTTTTATAACAACGCTCTTTCAAAAGTGAGGGATTAAAATCAATATCTACTAACTGGACGACCGTCACGTTAGTAGATATAAAAAACCCGTACTAAAATATTTTAATACGGGGACGGGAATACTTAATTAAAAAGGTCTCGTATGACGCTCTTTAGGCATGCGGAAAATTAAACGAACGTCACAGCCAAAAATAACATTCGCCATAATCGCAATAAATAACCCCAAGGGACCCAAAACGAATACACACCAACAAAGCATTTCATCCAACGAAGTATAAACCTGCAATTTATGTTGATAACTCCAATTTTTTTGCAGTCCATAAGCTAAAACTCCGCAAACAATCCAAACAATCGCCAGGATCAGCATCGCTTTCTCTCCGCGCAAAGTTCTTTCGGCATGCGGTAAGTTAATTGGATTTTGCGATCCATCGTCAATGCCATTACTGAAGCTATACAAAGTCCAATCGGACCAAGTAGGCCGGCCATTACGCAACCCGTTTCTACGGATCGTCCACGATAAATATAAGGAATATTATAATGCTTAAGAATCAACTTAGTTTCTAATTCAAATTTACGATACCAGTCCTTTTCAACGCCATATGCCAAAACTCCGCACGCTACCCAAGCCATCACCGCCAATGCAATTAGCATCTTTCCCTCCTTTATCAAAAAACTTGCTATTATATTAGCGGATTTATAATTTTTCGTCAACTCTGCCCGTCCGTGGCTCTGAACAGAAAATACCAGCCATGGCTGGTATTTTCTGTTTAAATACTTAAATCGCCCCTAGCTTCTATTGGTAGTTTTTCCTTTTTTGCCAAAATATTTATATAAGCCGCCGCGGCAATCATGGTGGCATTATCGGTATTAAATTCAAAATCCGGAACAAAGAAATTGACCCCTAACTTTTCACTATTAACTCTTAACGCATTGCGAAGTGATTTATTCGCCGCCACGCCGCCGCAAAGTAAAATGGATTTGGCCTCATATTCTCTGGCCGCACGCATAGTTTTTCCAACCAAAACATCCACCACTGCCTGCTGGAAAGAAGCAGCCACATTAACACCTAACTTAAAACTCTTAACTTTTAACTTTTCACTATGATCGCGCAAATAATATAAAACCGAGGTTTTTAATCCGGAAAAACTAAAATCATAATTCGGCTTATTCAGCATTGGCCGGGGAAACGCCACCGCTTTAGGATTTCCTTTTAAGGCTAATTTGGAAATTTCCGGCCCGCCCGGATATTTTAACCCGAGCATCCTCGCCACTTTATCAAACGCTTCGCCAGCTGCGTCATCTAAAGTCTCTCCCAATTTCGTCCATTTTGTTAAAGAATCCATTTTCAATAAAATCGTATGCCCCCCGCTCACCAGCAATACAATTGCTGGAAACTCTAAATCCGAATATCGAAATCCGAAACCGTTTTGAATTTTGAATTTAGAATTTAAAAATTGTTTCGAGTTTCGTGCTTCGTGCTTCGAATTTTTAGATGGAAGCAAATTACTATATATATGACCTTCAAGATGATTTATGCCAATCAGCGGCTTATTTAATTTTTTTGCCAGCTCTTCGGCAAAATTAATCCCGGTCCAAAGCGCCGGCTCCAAGCCGGGGCCTACGGTAACGGCAATGACGCCTACATTTAACTTTTTACTATTAACTATTAACTTTTTAAGAATTCTCGGCAAATTCTTAATGTGCTCGCGCTTCGCCAAATTCGGCACTACCCCGTGATACGGCTGATGGACTTTCACCTGCGAAGAAACAATGCTTTTTAAAATCTTAAACCGCGGTTTTTTTAACCCGCCGGAACATTCTAAAAACGCGATGCCGGTATCGTCACAGCTGGTTTCAATCGCTAAGATTTTCATATTTAAATAATAGTAGCCTCAAGGGGAATCGAACCCCTATTTGCGCCGTGAAAGGGCACCGTCCTAACCATTAGACGATGAGGCCATTACTGATATGATATTATAAGATATGTTATAATTCAAAACAAGGTCGTTAAACCTATCCCAACAATATTTCCTAACCGCGTTGCTAGTATAAATTGAAAATTTCTAGGCGTGCCGAGGAGCTTGTGGCTATAGCCACAGCGAGGAGGCAAAACAACGAAATTTTCAATTTAGACAGCAACCCGTAGGGATACAGCCAATTTTCTTCATAACGTCGTTGCTCGTCGTCAATGTGCCCAAGGGCACAATTTCCTCCTCGCGCCTGGTTCTGAATTAAAATTGGCTAGTATCGCGGTTGGAAAATATTGTTGGGATAGGTTAATGCTTACTTTAAAGATTATGTTTGATATATTATTAATTTTCAGCGATTGGTCTATTGCGTTTATAAGATTGGTGGTGGGGCTTATATTCTTAGTCCACGGCTGGTCAAAATTAAAAGCGCTTAAAGCCACCCAAGAAAGTTTCACAATGATGGGCTTTAAGCCCGGTTGGTTCTGGGGAACACTGGTTTCTATTGTAGAATCATTGGGCGGAGCCTTAATATTTTTGGGAGTTTGGGTTCAATTTCCAGCCCTACTTCTGGCCATTCAAATGCTAGTGGCGACTATTTGGAAAAAGAAACGCGGACAAGTCCTTTCCGGCGGTTATGAGCTGGATCTGCTTTTGGTGGCGGCCTGCTTGATAATTGCCACAATGGGCGCCGGCGCATTTGCCTTGAGCGGCCTATTCGGTTATTAAATAAAAGACGCCCGTCCGGCTATCTATCGGCGGGCCTCAACTTAACGTGAGGATATTTGAGATTCTTCCCGGATTTTTATCTTGGGCCACTTTAATAGCAGTGGTCCTTTTGTCTTGGCAAAAACCTTTTTGGATTGCCATTTTTATTATTCTCTTTGACATCTATTGGCTTTTAAAAACCGTCTATCTTTCTTTCCATCTCCGCGCCGGATTCAAAGCCATGCGGAAAAATCTAAAAACAAATTGGCTTAATAAGCTTCAAATGGCCCGTATCCAATATCAAGATTTGTATCATTTGGTTGTTCTGCCGATGTATAACGAGCCATATGAAGTAGTTAAAGAAAGCTTAGACAGCATCGCCAACACCAATTATCCAAAAGATCGGCTGATTATTGTTTTAGCCACTGAGGAAAAAGCCGGCAGTGAGCCGCAAGCTACGGCCCAAAAACTGTCCGCGGAATTTTCTCCGATTTTTACCCACTTTGTAGTTACCGCCCATCCGGCTAATCTGCCCGGGGAAATTCCCGGCAAAGGATCCAACGAAACTTGGGCAGTGCAAGAAACCAAAAGCCGGCTGATTGATAAGCTGAATATTCCTTATGAAAATATTTTAGTTTCCGTGTTTGACGTGGACACCCAGGTTTATCCGGAATACTTCGGCTGCCTGGCTTATAATTTTCTGACTTGCGAAAATCCCCAGCGTTCCAGCTTCCAGCCTATCCCGCTTTTTATTAATAACATCCACCAGGCGCCCGCCTTAGCCCGGATCGTTTCTTTTTCGTCTTCTTTTTGGCAAATGATGCAGCAAGCCCGGCCGGAACGCTTAACTACTTTTTCGTCCCACAGCATGCCCTTCAAAGCGCTAGTGGAAATCGGCTATTGGCACAAAGACGTGGTCTCCGAAGATTCCCGGATTTTCTGGCAATGCTATCTCCACTATAACGGCGATTGGCGGGTGGTCCCGCTTTTCTATCCGGTATCTATGGACGCGAATGTCGCCCCAACTTTTTGGAAAACTCTTATCAATATTTATAAACAACAGCGGCGCTGGGCCTGGGGATCAGAAAATGTTCCTTATCTTTTAACTGGTTTTTGGAAAAATAAAAAAATTCCTTGGCGTTCCAAAATATATTGGTCATTTAATTTAGTGGAGGGCTATCACTCGTGGGCAACAAATGTGCTGATTATTTTCGCGCTGGGCTGGCTGCCGGTTTTAATCGGCGGGGGCGGATTTAACGCCACGATTCTTTCTTACCAACTGCCTAAAATTACCCGCGATATCATCGGCCTGTCCAGCATTGGCATTGTGAGCGCGGCAATTTTAAGCACTGTTTTGCTGCCGCCCCGCCCGGGAATCCGGCTCCGGCAATACGCCTGGTATATTCTCCAATGGGCGTTAATGCCGGTTACTTTAATAATTTTTGGCGCCATTCCGGCGCTGGAAGCCCAAACTCGCTTACTGCTCGGCGGAAAATGGCGATTAGGTTTTTGGGTTACGCCCAAAAGCCGATAAAAAAAGTCCGCCTTTGGCGGACTAAAACCTATTACATTCCGGAAAGCGGATCAGTGTAGATAATTTCGGTCAGTTCGATTAAAACCTCGCCGACCTGAATTCCCAGCCAATAGCCGGCTTCTCTCATCAAAAGCCACAAACAAATCAGAGCCGCAATGCCGCCCAGAGCCAGCACTACATACACCCATGCTTTCATTGGCGCGCCTCCCTAGATCAATCCCAAAAGATTGATCGCAAACTGGCTTTATTTTAACTGAAAAATATTCAAAAGTCAATTATCGCGGTTGGAAGATATTGTTGAAAGAGGTTCTATTCTAAATGCACTCGTTTTTGGAATTGCTGGAATCTGGCCGCCAAAAGCGGATAACTTTTCATTTCTAAGTCATTGGAGATAATTTTTTGCGCTGAAGCCCGCGCCGCTTTTACTAATTCAATGTCCCGCAATGCTTCCATGGCAATATCCGGAAGCCCGCTCTGGCTTTCGCCCATAAATTGGCCCGGACCGCGGACTAATAAATCTTTTTCCGCGAGTTCAAAGCCATTCTTAGCGGTCATCAGAAAGTTCAGCCTCTGCTGAACATTAGCCGAATCCGATTCGGTAAACAACAAACAAAAAGACTGGTGCTCGCCTCGGCCAACCCGCCCGCGGAACTGGTAAAGCTGGGCTAATCCGAATCTATCCGCTCCCTCCACCATCATAATAGTGGCATTCGGAACATCCACGCCTACTTCAATTACCGAAGTAGATACCAAAATATGATATTTCTTGCCGGAAAAATCTTTCATAATCTGGTCCTTTTCCCTTCCTTTCATTTTTCCGTGCAGCATCGCCACTTTCAGATCCGGAAAAATCTTAGTGGATAATTTTTCAAATTCTTCGGTAACCGACTTTAATTCCAGGGCTTTCTTCTTGGCCTCCGATAAAACCTCGCCTTCCTTTACCGCGCCCGGCGTAATGCGCGGGCAAATCACAAATGCCTGCCTGCCCTTTTTAATCTGTTCTCGGATAAAGTCATAAGCCTTGGGCCGGTTTTCCGGAGCCACGATTTTGGTGATGATTTCTTTCCGGCCGGCCGGCAATTCCGTAATCAAGGAAACATCCAAGTCTCCGAAAATTGTAAGCGATAACGTCCGCGGAATCGGGGTGGCGGACATAGAAAGAAAATGCGGTAAAAATCCGCCTTGCGCCTGGGAAAGCGCTGCCCGCTGTTCCACGCCGAAACGGTGCTGTTCATCCACGATTGCCAAGCCTAATTTCGGAAAGCGAACTCCTTTTTGAATAATCGCGTGAGTGCCGATAACAATTTTTACCTTGCCGTCCAAAATTTCCTTCAATAATTTCTGGCGGGAAATTTTAATCTGCGAGCCGTCGCCATAAGAAAGCTCCGCGGCATTCGCGGTAAATAAAGCTACTCCGCCGGATAATCCGCCCATTGGCGAATTAAATAATTTGGTAATGGTGCGGTAATGCTGGCCAGCCAAAACTTCCGTCGGCGCCAAAAAAGCCGCCTGCAAATCATTTTGCGCCGCTAAGATGGCGGCAATAGCCGCGATCACGGTTTTTCCGGAACCCACATCTCCCTGCAACAGCCGATTCATCGGCCTAGGCCTTTGTAAATCTTTCAAAATTTCCGAAAGCGATTCTTTTTGGGAACTAGTCAGAATAAACGGCAATTTTTCAATTAAGGCGCCGACTTTCGCTTCGTCCACTTTTAAAGCCACTGCCCTTTCTTCCGCCAGACGGGATTTAATTTTTAAATTATTCAGCTGAAGCAAGAATAAATCTTCAAAAGCAAAGCGCCGTTTCGCCAAATCCGCCTCTTCCATTTTTAAAGGAAAATGGATTTTCTTTAATGCCACATTAATATCCGGAAATTTATTTTCTTTCAACGCTTCTTCCGGAAGCCAGTCTTCCACGCGTTCCAGGCTTTTTAAAATCGGCTTAATTAAAAACCGCAATCCCTTGGAGGTCAGCCCGCGGGTTTCCGGATAAATCGGAATTAATCCGGCGGTATGCTTCGGGCCAAAACTACTGCTTGCCAAACTCCGGCTATTGGTCACTTCATAGGCCGGGCTGGATAAATAAATTTCCCGCTGGGACTGCATTAATTTTCCGGCAAAATTAGCGCGCGTTCCCGGGCGCAAAATCTGGGCGATGTACGGCTGATTAAACCAAACCGCCTTTACGCCCCCGGTTTCATCCATAATCACCGCCTCAATAATCGTTAGGTGCTTTTTCCAGGTGCGGCGAAGATTAACTTTCTGGACTACGCCATGGACTGTGGCCGGCTGATCTAAAACCAGTTCGCTAATCGGAATAATCTTGGAAAAATCCTCGTAACGGAACGGGAAATGCGTCAAAAGATCACGGACAGTTTTAATTTTTAGCTGAATAAGCTTAGTAATAAACTTAGAGCCAATTTCCGAAATTTTTACTAGCTCGGTGTCTAAAGTCATTGGATGTATCCCGTTAGAGACAACTTAAATTTTTATAAAAAGGCAAAGTGGAGTTAAAAAATATAAAACATAGATTATTAATTAAATCGGTCTTTTACGACCATCTAAAGATGGTCTGCCTCTAACGGGATGGATATATTATACCAAATAATAGAAATTCGCAATAATCTATAGTGTTAATAACCTCTTGGGAGACGTTGTGCTTTCCCTGCTTTTAATATTGACAAAAAACTAATTTGAATATAAAATATTTCCGAGCTTGGTTCTCTAAGAACCTGGCAAAAATAAGGAGGTGCTATAGCCATGGCTGATTGCAATCACTGTTCCTTGCAACGCATTCGCAGCAGAGCCAAGCAAGAAAAAAAGAAGGTAACTCTGCGAGGCGATCGCGGCGGAACGAGCGTTTACGTCCATCCCCGCAATGTGAAAATTAACCGGCTGAGCGATGCCGAAAGGGAAAGATACCGCGCGTCCTGGATGATGGAACTTTCCGACCACTGTTGTTGCTGAATATCGCGCGGTCGCCTAAAGCGACCGCTTTTATTTTTAATTGACGAAGCGCCTCTAAAAATTTATTATTCTAACAAACGCACCCATAGCTCAGTTGGTAGAGCAACTCCCTCTTAAGGAGATGGTCGTAGGTTCGATCCCTACTGGGTGCACACTTCGGCAGGGCTCAGCGCAAGCACTTCAACAGTTCGGCATAAGCCCAATAAAAAATTCCCTTGCGTTACGCCGGGGAATTTTTATTCAGGCAATAAAGTTCCGATTAACCAAATACTAAAAATACCTAAGATCATAATTAGAATATGCGCGAATTCCCGAACGCCAGTTTTGTGGCGCAACTCCGGAATTAAATCCGAAATAGAAATATAAATAAAAGATCCGGCGGTAATGCTAAGCACTATCGGAATATACGGCTCAAGAGCGCTCCGAAAGATATAACCTAATATCGCTCCGGCCGGCGTCATTAAGGCCGCCGCCAAATTATATTTCAAGATTTTCCATCGAGGATATCCATTATGAAGCAAGATGCCAAAATCGCTGATTTCTTGCGGAACCTCGTGGAAAAATACCGCTACCGTAGTCGCAATGCCCGTAGGAATAGAAATTAAAAAACTTAAAGCAATAGCAATGCCATCCAAAAAATTATGCAAAGCATCGCCGATAATAACCGTTAAGCTAAAATCATGGATGTCGCATTTTTCCTGATCGTGGCAATGATAAAAATTTAAAAGCTTTTCTAAAATATAAAAAAGTATAATGCCGGTTACAAAAGCAATAAAAATGGCTGATTCGGAAACATTCCCGGCTAAACTTTCCGGCAAAAGTTCAAAAATCGCCGCGGCCATCAAAGAGCCGGCGGCAAAACTCAAAAGATAAATAGAAAGCCTCTTGGCTAATGCCTCATTAATAAGGAGCAGTATCCCGCCCAGCATCGCTACCACGCTTCCCACCAAGCTCGCTATTAAAATAATCAGAAAAAGCGTCATTAAACCTAATTATAACGGTAAAATTCCGATTAGCAATTTTTAATTGACTTTTTGTCTATTTAGGAGTAATATATAGGCGAAGTTCCTTGAAAAAGCCGAATCATTCGTTGAAAACGAATACTCGGCCGAACAAACGGATCAGGGGAGGATAGCCATGGGCATGGACGTAGGAAAGCTCGGCAAAGGACTGGCAATCGCGGAAGAACAGCGGGACAAGCGCCGGCACAACAGTTTCGTCGGCGACTGCTTTCTCGGTATAGCAAATTTTTCGCGGTTCCTGGAATGCGCGGAAGAAATTCCCGTTGAAGAACAGCGGATCGCGGACGATCTTCTCTATAATTTGAAAGGGTATCTCTGCCGAAATGTGGATCCGGAAAAAGTGGACGCAACCAATGAATTGCCCGAAGGGGTGATTGAATGGCTTTGCGAAAACGGATATTTCGGACTGAAAATTCCGCGCGAATATGGAGGCATGGGCTTGCATCAGACTGCTTATTCCCGAGTTTTGGGAGTGGCGGCCAGCTGGTCCGGCGGTTTAGCGGCTCCGCTTTCCGCGGCCAACACTATCGGCCTTAGCTATCCGATTTTAAATTACGGCGCTGAAGAACAGAAGAAAAAGTGGCTGCCGATTGTTGCCAAAGTCGTAACGGGCTTTGCCTTTACGGAAGACGAAGCTGGTTCCGATCCGGCAAACATGAAAACTACTGCCACCCGCGTCAAGGGCGGTTATCTCTTAAACGGCACGAAGTGGTGGACCACCAACGGCCCGATGAGCGATACCAAATTCTTGTCGCCTCTGTTGTGCGTTATTGCCAAGACCGTTGATTCGCCCGATGAACTGCAGGCCAGAGCCGATGACAAGACTTACAAACCCAGTTTCAGCGCGCTGATCGTTCCGACTGACGCTCCGGGAATCCGGATTGTCCAGCGGTGCGATTTCGCCGGACTGAAAGGGATTTACAACGGCATTACGGAATTCAAGAATGTTTTCGTTCCAGCTGATCAGCTGATCGGCAAGGAAGGACTGGGATTTCGGATCGCCATTGAAGCGCTGAACACCGGCCGGCTTTCAATTGCCAGCCTGTGCATCGCGGCGGTCAAGCAAGTTTTACTCATCGGAAATTGGTACGGCCGGAAGCGGAAGCAGTGGGCAACCAAGTCCGCTCCTTCCATCGGCTATCACGAAATGGTCGGCAGCGGATTTCTGGCAAAGGGCGCGGCTAATACTTTAGCGGCGGAAGCGATGGTTTATTTTGCCTCGCTTCGTGTTGACAACGGATTAGACGCTCGGCTGGAAGCAGCGGTTTGCAAAGTATTCTCTTCCGAACGCGGATGGGAAACCATTGATGACATGATGCAAGTCCGTGGCGGACGCGGTTATGAAACTGCGGTCTCGCTGGCTAAGCGCGGAGAACCGGCTTTGCCGTTGGAAAGAATTTGGCGCGACTTCCGGATCAACCGGATCTTTGAAGGCGCCAGTGAAATTCTTATTCTCTGGCTGTTGCGCGAAGGCAGTGATGAGTATAAAAAGCGCGGTGATGTTTTCTTCGGTCCCGGCAATTGGTGGAAAAAGTTCACTACTGCCATGGGATTCGCCTGGGATATCCTGAGGCTGCAAAGCCGACAGCAGATTCCCGACGAAGTTTTGGACAGGATTGATCCGCGGCTCCACTCTCATCTGTACTTCGTGGAAAAGCACATCCGCAAACTGGCCCTGTCCATGATTTTGATTTCGGCGAAGTATCGCGACAAGCTGATTCATAAACAGCTGATCTTTAAGAGGCTATTCTGGATCGCCAGCGAACTTTACGCCATGAGCGCGATTTGTTTCTATACTTCCCCGAAACGGCCCGAAGGATATGTCGTTGCCGATGACCGCAATCTGGATTTGGCCGACCTCTACTGCAAAGAGGCCCGAGCCAGAATTAAGAGCGCTCTTCAGTCGTTGAATCACAATACAGATTCGGAAGCCCGCGCGGTAGCCAAGCGGCTGCTCGCCGGCGAAGATGACGAATGGCTCAAGAGAGACATTGTCCCGATCGTTGATCATCTTGGATTAAAGTAAAAAAATACCCCGCTAGCGGGGTTTTTAATTATTTAAATTGATCTTTTTCAGTTGAGCCGTCCATTGCGGAAGTGGAGGTCTCACCGCCAGAGGCCGTCTGCGCTACTTCATCAAAGTAACCGGTACCGACCAATTCCTGGTGCTTCACTCCGGGATAGCCGTCTTTCTCTTTGGCGAATTCTTCCGTCTGAAGGTCCACGTACGCCGGCATTCCGCGTTTCGCGAAATCCTGCGCCAGCTTAAAAGTCGCCAGCATCAGCGCGTGGACTCCCGCCAATGTTACAAACTGGAACTTATAGCCCAGCTTGCCCAGTTCATCCTGGAAATTCGCCACTGCTTCTTGAGGCAGTTTCGTCCAGTTAAACGACGGAGACAGGTTATAGGCCAAAAGTTTTCCAGGAAATTCCTTGTGAATCGCTTCTGCAAATTGCCTCGCTTCCGCCAAATCCGGATTAGAGGTTTCATACCAAAGCAAATCCGCGTAAGGCGCGTAAGCCAAAGAGCGCGCAATCGCGCAATCCATGCCGCCGCGCATCCGGTAAAAACCTTCGGGCGTTCTTTCGCCGGTCAAAAACGGCTTATCGCGGTCATCAATATCGTTGTTCACCAGATAAGCGCCGTGCGCGTCAGTCCTGGCAATGATAACCGTGGGAACTCCCAGAACATCCGCCGCCTCCCGCGCCGAACTCAAGGTCCAGATAAACTGGCTAGTGGAAACTAGAACTTTTCCGCCCAAATGGCCGCACTTTTTTTCCGAACCCAGCTGGTCTTCAAAATGCACTGCCGACGCGCCGGCTCTAATCATCTTCTTCATCAATTCAAAAGTATGATCTTTACCCCCGCCAGATTCACCATCAGCCACAATCGGCGCAAACCAATCCCGCTGTTCCCGATTCTTCAAACGCTGTTTCTCATCTTCCCGCTTAAAAGCGTTGTTAATCCGCTGAACAACATCCGGAACGCTGCGCACCGAATACAAACTCATATCCGGGTAAGTTTCCAAATCGCTGTTAGCATCAGCCGCGACTTGCCAACCGCTCATGTAAATCGCTTTTTGGCCGGCCGCCACCATGGCCACTGCCATTAATCCGGTATAAGCGCCCAGCGCCTTGATGTAAGGTTCGGTATTCAGCATGTGCCAGAATTTTTCCGCGCCTAATCGCGCCAGAGTATGTTCCACCAAAACCGTTCCGCGCAAACGCAAAACCTGTTCCGGCGCATAATTCCTCTGAACGCCGTTCCATCTCCCGCCGAAAGCCCATTCGTCCCGCAAACGCCCCGCTTCGTTCATGTCTGTCCTCCTGCCTAGAGTTTCGAAGTGCTGGGGAGAATTATAACAATAAAAATTATTCTCGTCAATAGCTTTTAAAAAATAAAAATCCCCCGACCAAAGTCAGGGGTATTTTTTTTAATTATGCTTCAAATGCTCGTAAGCGGGAAGAGTCAAAAATTCAGTGAAATCTTTGCTGAAAATAATGCGCGCGAACAATTCAGTCGCTAAATCCAGCTTGCTGGCGGCGTATTTTTCCGCGCCCATTTCTTCCTGAATCTTATCAAATTCTCCACGAATCATCATAGCAACAAATTCTCCGGTAACTGTCTGGCCGTCAGCCAAAACCGCTTTATGATTCAACCACTGCCAAACTTGCGACCGGGAAATTTCTGCCGTAGCGGCATCTTCCATCAAATTGTAAAGCGGAACACAGCCAATGCCTCGCAACCAAGCCTCCAAATACTGGATGCCAACGCTGATGTTGGTGCGCAAGCCCGCTTCGGTAATTTCGCCTGAATGCGGCCTCAATAAATCAAATTCCGTAACCACTACATCTTCCCGCATAACTTCCAGCTGGTTCGGCTTATCGCCTAGAACCTCGTCAAAGGGCTGGCGCGCAATCGCGACCGTGCCCGGATGAGGAACCCAAGTGCCGTCATGGCCCGCTTCCACTTCTCTCCGCTTATCCGCCAAGATTTTTTCCGTAACCTTTTTATTGGCTTCTGGATCCTTCAAGGGAATCTGAGCCGCCATTCCGCCCATGGCATGAGCGCCGCGCTTGTGGCAAACCTGAATCAATTTAACGCAATACGCTTTCAGGAAATCTCTGTCCATCGTCACTTGCGCCCGGTCCGGAAGAATAAACCCCGGATGTTTCCGGAATTTCTTGATGTAGCTGAAAATATAATCCCAACGCCCGCAATTCAAACCCGCGGAATGATTCTTCAAAGCGTAAAGAATTTCTTCCATTTCAAACGCCGCTAAAATCGTTTCAATCAAAACCGTTGCCCGGATTGTTCCCTGCGGAACACCCAATCTTCTCTGGGCAAAAACAAAGACATCATTCCAAAGCCTGGCTTCTTCGTAATTTTCCAGCTTCGGCAAATAGAAATAGGGTCCGCTTCCGCGCTCCATTAATTCTTTGGCGTTATGGAAAAAATATATTCCAAAATCAAACAGCGATGCGGACATCGGCCGGCCGTTTACCAAAATATTTTTTTCCAATAAATGCCAACCCCGAGGCCGGAACATCAGCGTGGCGATTTTGTCATTCAACTTATATTCCTTGCCAGTTTTCTCGTCCTTGAAATCAATTTGCCGGCGGACTAAGTCGTACATATTCAATTGCCCCTGCAAAACATTGGACAAGGTCGGGCAATCGGAATCTTCCGCGTCCGCCATATAGCAATCGGCGCCGCTATTTTCCGCGTTAACCACCATGCTCCGTTTGCTAGCCGGACCGGTAATTTCCACTTTCCGGCAGACTAAATCAGCGGGAATAGGCGCTACCCGCCAGAACTCGTCATATCGAATACTCACGGTATCTTCACGAAAATGAGGCATTTTGCCAGCGTCAAAGCGTACTTGCTTATGCGTCCGTTCCGTTAAAAATTGTTCGCGATACATACCAAAGATACCTTGCAACTCCGCCACGAAAGCCAACGCCTCCGGACTTAAAATATGTTCAAATCTTTTCGGTTTTCCGTTGACCACTTCCCAGGTTATCATTGATTCTCTTCTCCCTTGCCCGTCCATAGCTTTACGCGAAGGAGGGCTTGCCTGTTTTCAAACAGCGTATATTAATTTAAGAGATTTCGAGCCTTAAGTCAAATAAAAAATCCGCCATAGGCGGATTCACTTTCACAAAAGTGAGAAGCGGGGCTTACAGAGATTTAGTCGTAGCAACAATTTCGTCAATCACTCCATATTCTTTGGCTTCTTCGGGACTCAAGAAAAAGTCGCGATCTGCGTCCTTCGTGATTTTTTCCAGCGACTGGCCAGTGTGCAAAGCTAAAATTTCCATCAGTTTCGTCTTACTTTTCCCGATTTCCGCGGCCTGAATTTGAATATCTGAAGCTTGGCCCTGAACGCCACCAAGCGGCTGATGAAGAAGTATCCGGGAATTCGGCAAAGATTTTCTCATTCCCTTAGTTCCCGCCGCTAACAGCACTGCTCCCATAGAAGCCGCCTGTCCAACGCAAATAGTGGAAATTGGAGCATTTACAAAACGCATAGTGTCATAAATGGCCAAGCCCGCAGTAACTACTCCGCCCGGACTGTTAATAAAAATCTTGATCGGCTTTTCCTGATCCTCATTATTCAATTGCAGCAACTGAGCCACAATCAAATTCGCCGCCATGTCATAAATTGGATAACCGATAACAATGATTCTGTCCTTAAAAAGACGGGAATAAATATCGTAAACCCGTTCCGTTCGGCCAATGCGCTCAATTACCATCGGCATCGGAATCGAAAACGGTTCCGGCCCCTGGTCAGCTCTCAGATCTCCTTTCATGATTTCCTCCTTAGCTATTTCACAGAACTGCCTTGAGTTTATAAGATTTCCGGAAAATCGTCAACTCTCAATAAAAAGGCGCCCAATGCCCGGAGCGCCTTAATTTGGAGCGGGATACCGGAATCGAACCGGCGCCATTACCTTGGCAAGGTAGCGTACTGCCACTATACTAATCCCGCAATACTCAAAGAGTATAATAATTCTAATTTTAAAAATCAAATAGCTTATTTAAGCTAAGAAAACTATTTTTTTGATTTGTTCAATTACGTCTTGATCGCCGGCGTCCGAAAAACTAATAGTCTGATGCGCGTAGGTTTGGTAAAGGTAATGCCTTTCCGTAAATAATCCTTCTAATCCCCAGCGCGCTAAACCGATAATCCCCCGCTCCAAAGGCTTGGGTCCCAAACGCTTTTTAACTTCTTCCAGCGGCAAATCCAAATAAAAAATTTGAGTTTCGGATTTTAATTTATTCATTGCCCGCGTGGAATAAATAATACTGCCGCCCGGAGCAAAAACCGTTTCCGCCAAATTCAAATCCAAAGACAATTCTTCTTCCAGTTCTAAAAATGCGGTGTCGCCGTTTTTGCCGATAAATTCCGCCGGCGCCAGGCCGGTTTTTTCTTGGATTAAAATATCCAGGTCCAGAAACTTCCAGCCCAAGCTATCGGCTAATTTTTTGCCGATAGTAGATTTTCCGGCGCCGGGCATGCCGATTAGGGTTATTCCCTTCATGAAATGCTAATATACTAATTCATACTAATTATACTAATATTCGTATGTGCCTATTCGTTAAGGCATTCGCATACTATTATTCGCATGTATTAGTATATTGGTATCGCATTACTTTAACTTCAAAAATCTCTTTTTACCAACTTGCAACAACGTTTCTTTTTCTATTTTTATATTTTTATTCAAATCCGATTGCGTTTCGCCGTTGATTTTAACTCCTCCCTGCTCAATTAACCGCCGCGCTTCGCTTTTACTTGATGCCAGTCCGACTTTCACAATTAAGTCTACTAGATTCCAGATTCTACTTTCTAGTTTCTTGACCGGTATATCCGTTGGCGCTTCGTGTTTGGAAAACACCCTGATAAATTCTTCCTTGGCTTCTTCCGCGGCTTTGGCGCTATGATACATGCCAACAATAATTTTTCCCAATTCTAATTTCGCTTCCCGCGGATCACCGATGGTTCTTTTTCCATCCGTGCAAAGTTCATAATATTGGCCGATCAGTTCATCGGGGACCGACATAATTTTACCGAACATCGCATTTGGCGCTTCGGTAATGCCGATATAATTTCCCAAAGACTTGGACATTTTTTTCACGCCATCCAAGCCTACTAAAAGCGGGAGCATAACTACGTCTTGTTCGGCTTGATCGTATTTTCTTTGTAAACGCCGTCCCATCAAAAGATTAAATTTCTGATCCACGCCGCCAACTTCTATGTCGGCCTTAACCGCCACCGAATCATATCCCTGCAAAATCGGATAAAGCGCTTCAATCATGGTCACCTCCTGGCCGGCCTTAATTCTTTTTTGGAAGTCCTCCCGCTCCATAACTCTTTCCATAGATACATTTCCCATCAGCTCTAAAAGCAACTTCCATTTGCCTTCAAACCACTCGCTGTTATAGCGGATTTCTGTTTTTTTAATATCCAATACTTTTTTCGCCTGGTCTAAATAGGTTTTTAAATTTTGCTTAATTTCTTTATCAGAAAGCTGGGGGCGGGTTTTATCGCGGCCCGAAGGATCTCCGATTTTTGCGGTAAAATCGCCGATGATTAAAACGGCCTTGTGTCCGGCGTCCTGAAACTGGCGCAGTTTCCTTAACGGAACCGTATGGCCCAAATGCAAATCCGGCGCCGTTGGATCCACGCCCAATTTCACCCGCAGTTTCTTTCCGGACTTTAGCGCCTTTTCCAAATGCTCCTTTTCTATGGCTTCTTCTACCCCTCGTTCCAAAAGATTCTTAATATCCATTGTTCTTATTTTAACTTAAAATATAAAAAACGAAAAACCCGCATTGGCGGGCTTTCCTATTTTGATTATTAGTTATTGATTCTTGATTATTTCTTCCCCGTCTTGATAATCTCGTCCACTACTCCATAATCTTTAGCTTCCGCGGCGGTTAAATGAAAATCTCGGTCGGTATCTCGTTCTATTTTAGCCAGCGGCTGACCGGTATGCTTAGCCAAAATTTGGCTTAACCGCTCCTTAATCCGCAAGATATGCTTGGCGGCAATTTCAATTTCCACCGCCTGGCCTTCCGCCCCGCCCATTACCTGGTGAAGCAAAATTTCCGCGTTCGGCAAAGCCACCCGCTTTCCTTTTTTTCCGGACGCCAAAAGCACCGCGCCCATAGAAGCCGCCATGCCCACGCAAATCGTGGAAACGTCCGGCTTGATATATTGCATAGTATCGTAAATCGCCATGCCAGCGGTTACCGAACCGCCCGGAGAATTAATATAAAGCTTGATATCCCTTTTCGGATCTTCGTGTTCCAAAAATAAAAGCTGGGCAATTACCGTATTGGCAACGCCATCGCTAATCGGGCCCGACAAAAAAACAATCCGTTCTTTTAAAAGACGCGAATAAATATCATAAGCCCGCTCGCCATTTTGGGTTTTTTCTATAACCGTAGGGATAAGGTATTCGTTTTCCATCCCGTTAGAGGCAGGTTGCCAAAGGCAACCGTAACTTGGCCGTTTTAATTACAATCGACATATTTATATTTTGAATTTTGATTATCATAATTTATTTTGTTTAGTTGCCTCTAACGGGATTCCATTCCTTTACTTTTTGTGCTGTCTTTTGGCAAATTCCTCTAATTCTTCCTCGGTTACCGGCGCGTCCGCTTCCCGGAATTTTTCAACTTTTTCCGGAGTCATTGCCGGATCAATAGTCGGCTTAACTTCTTTTGGTGAAAATTTTTCTGGCATAGTTTTATTTTAATTAATTTTTATAATTTCGTAGATTCGTACTCTTTCGTATTTAGTAGCTTTATTTTAATGACCCTAGATATTCAAAAACTTTTCTATTCTGAATTATACCATAAATATAGTCATAAAGCCGCTGGAGGTCAATTTGTTTTTCGGCCGACTTCCGGTTTAACTGCGAGCGCGCTAAAAATTTATCGGATTCGGCTTTGACTTCTTCGGGGGTCGGGTCCAACCTCTCTTCTTTGGCAATTTGATAAAGGATTAAATTATCCTTTACGTTAATTTCCGCGGCCTCTTGGAGATGCTGGCGGATTTCTTCTTTGTTTTTCGTGGCTCCGGCCATGGCCTGGTATTCCGCCGCCATATTATCCATAGTTTTATCCACCATAATCCGGGGCAAATCAAAAGCTGAGCTCTTCCGGATTTCTTCCAAAACTTTCAATTGGGATTTTTCTTTTTCTTTTGCCTCTTTTTCTTTTTGCAATCCGGTCCGGATGCTTTTTTTCAAATCTTCCACATTTTCAAATTTCCCCAAACTTTTCGCGAACTCATCGGTTAACTCCGGTAATTCCCGGGCAAACACTCCTTTGATTGTCACTTTAAAATCCACTTTTTGATCCCGCAGGCTTTCTTCCCAATAATCTTTTGGAAAAGTAACGGAAAATTCCACGCTCTCGCCCTCTTTATGTCCCGCGATATTTTCTTCAAATCCAGGAATAAATTTTCCTTCGCCTAAAATAAATTTGTCGTTTTCGTTACTCATTTGATCTACCACTTTCCCGTCCCGCAAGCCGATATATTCCATTTCCACCACATCTCCTTTTTGAGCCGGCCGGTCAGCCAGGACTTCCTTCGCCCGGGAATTCAAAATCCACTTCAAAGAATCTTCCGCTTCCTGGTCACTGACTACCACCGGTTTTTGATTTTTTAAAACATTTTCAGCGATCTTTTTATAATTTCCCAAATTTATTTCCGGAAAAACCGTTAACGTCGCCTTAAATTTTAAGCCGGCAGGATTTTTCGGATCCTCAATAACTTCAATTTTCGGCTGGTCAATCAGCTTCCAGTCATTTTCTTTGGTAAGCTCCTGCAGTTTTTCCCGGACAATCTGATTTACGGCTTCTTCAAAAACTTTTTCCTGATTAACTGCCTGGCTCGCCATTTCTTTTGGCGCGGCGCCCGGCCGGAATCCTTTTAGATGGACAGAATTAAGCGCCTGATCATAAATCGGCTGATAATATTCCACAAACTCTTTTTGGTCTAAAACCACTTCCAGCTCAATTTGGGAATTGGGAAGTTTCTTAAATGAGTGCTTCATGATAGATTAGTTTTCTTTTTTCTCAAGAAGTTTTTGATCTTCTGGCAATTGTTTCCTTTTTTCTGCTTTTCTTTCAATCTTCTTTATAGGTAATTCTTCCAATGCTAAGGGTCGTACTCCCGCTTTTTCCATTTCTTTCATAATTTCTTCTACCGTCATCGGCTTTGTAGGACGCCATATTTCTATGTCCTCTGGATTAACCACCTTTTTCTTTTCAAATTCTTTTTTTCTTGGAACGGGTAAATTTTCCATAAGTAGTTTTTACAAAAACGGAACAATTAAAAGCGCAACGATGTTGATTACCTTAATCAGCGGATTAATTGCCGGACCGGCAGTGTCCTTATACGGATCGCCGACAGTGTCGCCGGTAACCGCGGCTTTATGGGCGTCTGATCCCTTTCCGCCGAAATTTCCGTCTTCAATATATTTTTTGGCATTATCCCAGGCAGCTCCGCCGGCAGTCATGGAGAGCGCGATAAATAATCCGCCGACAATGGTGCCGATCAAAAATCCTCCCAATGCCTTAGGTCCCAATAACAAACCCACCGCCAATACCGAAATAATCGGAATTAAAGCCGGCACAATCATTTCTTTTAAAGCTGCCTTAGTGACAATATCCACTGCCCGGCCGTAATCCGGCTTGGCTTTATATTCCATAATTCCAGGAATTTCCCTGAATTGCCGACGAACTTCCTCCACTACCGCGCCCGCCGCCTTTCCTACCGCCTTAATAGATATAGAAGCGAACCAGTAAGGAACCGCTGCTCCCAAAATCAAACCAACCAAAACTAATGGATTTTGAAGCTCAAAGGCCACGTCCTTGCTTAACTTGGTCAATTCATCCACATAACTGGAAAATAAAACTAAAGCGGCTAAACCCGCGGAAGCAATCGCGTATCCTTTAGTAACCGCTTTCGTGGTATTGCCGACTGCGTCCAAAGAATCGGTAATTTTCCGGACTTCTTCCGGAGCATTAGTCATTTCCGCGATACCGCCGGCGTTATCCGTAATCGGGCCGAAAGAATCAATGGCCACCACCATTCCCGCGACTGAAAGCATTGCGGTTGCCGCCATGGCCACGCCATAAATCCCCGCTAAATAAAAACTGCCTAAAATTGCTCCAACAATTATCAAAGCCGGAACTAAAGTAGATTCCATGCCAACCGAAATTCCCATAATAATATTAGTGCCGTGTCCGGAGCGCGATGCTTCCGCGATGGATTTCACCGGCCGGAAAGATTTGGAAGTATAATAATCAGTTATCAAAACCATCAGAACCGTGGTAACCAATCCAACTAACGCGCTCAAATAAATGCTCCAGGTATTATCCGGAAAATAATATTTAGTCGCCGGATAAAACAACACGGCCGAAAGTCCCAAAGAAACCGCCAATCCTTTATAAAGCGCGCCCATGATATTTTTACCGGAACCGATTTTTACAAACCAGCTTCCGATTAACGAAGAAATAATCGCCAAACCGCCTAAAATTAAAGGAAAAATTACTTGCGGGCTCTGCAAACTGCCGGACTGTAAATATCCCAAAAGCATCGTGGCGGTTAAAGTTACCGCGTAAGTTTCAAAAAGGTCCGCGGCCATGCCCGCGCAATCTCCGACATTGTCTCCGACATTATCGGCAATCACTCCGGGATTTCTCGGATCGTCTTCCGGAATGCCGGCTTCCACCTTGCCGACTAAATCCGTTCCGACGTCGGCAGCTTTAGTAAAAATTCCGCCTCCCAGCCGGGCGAAAATAGAAATCAAACTGGCGCCAAATCCCAAACCAATTAAACCGCGCACGTCTTGCGTCAAAATATAAAATCCGGCCACCGATAAAAGTCCCAAAGAAACTACCAAAAAGCCGGTAACCGCGCCGGATTTAAACGCCAGCGATAAAGCGGCGTTCAAGCCGGACTTGGCTGCCTCCGCGGTTTTGGAATTAGCGCGCACCGCCACATTCATGCCGATATAACCGGCAACCGCCGAAGCAATAGCGCCGACTAAAAATCCGACTGCCGATAAAACTCCCAGCCAATAATAAATCGCCAAAGCCAAAACAACGGCAACTACGGCAACAGTTTTATACTGCCGATTCAAATATGCCTGTGATCCGGCTTGAATGGCTTTAGAAATTTCCACCATTTTTTCATTGCCGCTAGATTGGCCCTTGAGCCAAATCATGACGTAAAAACTATAAATAATTGATAAGAAAACTGGTCCGAAAATTAAATAATTCATATTTTAGAAATTAGAGATTAGTAATTAATAATTTTATGACTTTCATTCTTCGGATTTTTCTTTATCTTCCGAAGCTTCTTTGGCTTCCTTTTCTATTGCTGCCGCGACTCCGCCTTCCTGAACTTCTTCCGGACGAGCCTGCGAACGGACATCAATTTTCCAACCGGTTAATTTAGCGGCTAAACGGACATTCTGCCCGCCCCGGCCGATTGCCAAACTCAATTGGTCTTCCGGAATAAAAACTTTAGCGTCCCGGCGCGGAGAAATTTCCACGGATTTTACTTTTGCCGGAGATAAAGAATTGGAAATAAATTTTTCCGCATCGTCCGACCATTCAATAATATCAATTTTTTCCTGTCCCAGCTCATTACTGACGGACATTACCCGCGTGCCTCTTTGGCCGACGCAAGATCCAACCGGATCCACTCCGTCCGCGGTAGAAGCTACCGCGATTTTTGTCCGGCTTCCCGGCTCTCTGGCAATACCTTTAATTTCTACGATTCCTTCGGCAATTTCCGGAACTTCCAATTCAAAAAGCTTGCTGACGAATTTCGGATGCGACCGGGAAAGAATAATGCCCGGCACTTTGCTGTCTTCCTGAACCGCCACGATATAAAACCGCATCCGGTCTCCGGATTTATAATGTTCGCCGGGGATGGATTCGTTATAAAACATAACGCCGGTGGCTCTTCCTAAGTCAACAAAAACATTTCCGCGGTCAAACCGCTGGATTACGCCGCTGATAATTTCTCCTTCCTTGCTTTGAAATTCATGGATTACCGAAATCCGTTCCGCTTCCCGCAATTTCTGTAAAACTACCTGTTTGGCAGTTTGCGCGGCAATCCGGCCGAAGTCATCGTGAGTTTCCAAAGGAAATTCCAATTCTTCTTCTAAAGCAACGCCTTTCTTAATTTTCTTAGCTTCTTCCAGAAAAAGATGGCGATCCGGATTATAACGGGGCAATTTGCCTTCTTCGTCTTCAAAAGATTCCGGCGCTTCCCGTTCTACACGCTTGGAAACTGCTCCAACTTCTTCCACCGGCACTTCTTCCGTCTCTTCTACTATTCTTACTGTAGATTCATCCACCACGGTCTTTACCTGCCAAAACTTAAGGCTGCCGGTTTTTAAATCAAACTTGCATTTAATAATTTCTCCTTTTTTGCCGTATTCCTTTTTATAAGCAGCGGCAATAGACGATTCAATCGCCTCTAAAATCTGATTGGGCTCAATGCCTTTTTCTTCGGCAATCTGCTCAATCGCTTTTTTTAATGTTTTTAAATCAAACATACGCTATAAATTAATAAAATGTCCGCTCGACAGCGGACTTCAATCTGTTTCCAGTATATAGGATAAGTAAGGGCTTGTCAATGGTCTCGGTTATATCTCTTTACGGAAACAGAATAACTGCTTCGCCGAATCTCTTTCCTCAACCTCTCATTCGGAAAACCTTATTCTCCCGCTACCGTTCGTCCTCCCAGCGTGAGGACTCACTGGCTCGTCGGCCTCGCTCTGTCCCGCTTCGCGGGACAACCATGCCCGCTCGGCCTCCGGCCGCGCTACGGAGAATAAGGATTTCCTCATTTTTATTATTTTATTAACCGAGCTAATCGGTTCGCTTGGGTTTCGGTAAAGAGATATCGGCCTTCGCTTTAAAATAGTTTGTATATAATTGCGGGATGTTCCCTTAAAGGGGTATAACCTCGACTTTGGATTTTAAAACGTGGGGCTAATCCCCATAAAAAAATTCCCCTCGATTTTCATCGAGGGGGGTAGTTCACCCACAGGAACGGGGGCCGGTCATGGTCAGGACAAAGGGCAGGGCAATGAGCAGAAGGATCATCGCGCCCATCACGCCCACCATCACCCAGGCGACTTTCTGGCTCACCTTCTTCTTGTTCAGATACCTCAGCATGTGCAGCCTCCTTGTTAGCTTACTTTGGGCCCGAGACTGATGAGCTCGGACATTTCTTGAGGTCGTGTGACACAAGACCGACCAAAAGACCGATCAGATATCCGAGGAAAGAACAGATGCCCATTGCCGCAAACGATTCATTAGGAGTTATCGGAAATCTGAACACGTAGGGCAAAAACATGGCAACTATCAATCCGATACCGTACTTAAGCATGGTAATCCTCCTCACACTTTTAAGTTACTATATCTAGTATAGCATACTATATCAGTCTTGTCAATAGCACCTTAGGCCCGCCCCCTAAAACCCATCCCTTCTCCCCACAAAATATAAAACCCCCGTTTAGTTGGGGGCTGGGGATTTCGTAACCAGGTTGGTAATATAAAACTTCAAAATCTCTTTTTGCTGGTCGCTCAATTTAGCCCAAAGCGTATCCTCCAGGAACAAAACTTCTTCTTCCGACAGGTCGTCAAACAGAAAATGCAGGGCCTCATGAAGCAGAACCTTAGCCAAGGCGTCTGGGCTTTGATTACGCGAGGTGCTTAAATAGATTTCGTCATCTTTTAATAATCCACAAAGATCCACTCCGTCGTCCTGGACCCTCTCTTGAAGATGAATCTCGTCTATATCCTCGTTTAGGGCTTCAATAACTTTTTTAAAGAACCAGTCGACTAACTTGTCCCCAGTCGCTATGTTTTTCAATTTATCCTCCCGAATCCCAATCTTTAACTAAAGATTGCAACAAAACCCCCAAAAAGACAATATGCAGACTTCTATAATTAAAACTAAAGATTTTCAAAATACTTAATTAACGGCTCTTTGCCGTTAATTAAAGTAATAGCGATTAAATCTATGCGCCATCCCCTTTCGTCGTTTACGAGATTGGGATTCTGGTTAGCATACAAAATGGCGGTTCTTTGTAATTTTTGTAATTTGGCGGCAGTAAGATTGTCTTCCGGATTTAATTCGGCAATTGCCGGATTGCCGGATTCTTTCATGGTTTTTACTTCAACAATGACTAATGTCTTGTCTGGCGCCATAGCAATGACGTCCAACTCGCCCCATGGCTTTCTAAAATTCCGTTCAATAACCGTGAAACAATGTTTCACAAGGTATTCACAAGCAAGATCTTCTCCAAATTTTCCAACTTCGGATTTATGCGTCATTGACCAAATGTTAAACAAAAACACAGTGTTTTACAAATAAAATTGTTTCACGTGTTACAAAATTATCTAAATAGGCTCAAATCTTTACAGATGTTTCACATTTAGTGTGAAACATTGGTAATGAAATAAGCCTAAAGTATCAAAATTGTTTCGCGTGAAACTTTTTCACTCAGCCGAACCACCTCTCCTCAACCCGCTTCGCTCGTCCAGCGACTCGCTCGCTTGTACTCGCCGCCTTGCCGTTCAAGGAGTTTACGCCCCATAACGAACGGACCCTGCCAAGGCGGCTGCGTGGGTATCGGATAAGTGGTGTCGGCATCGCCCTGTGATTAAAAATTAGGATCGCTTATCAAATCAAAAGTTTCACGTATTACAAAATTACCCAAATAGGCTCAAGTCTAGCACCAATGTTTCACGCTTTTAGTGTGAAACATTATTTTAGTACCCAAAATAAGGCAATTTGGCCTAATCCGGCAAGACGAATGTTTCACAAAAGTGTTTCACGCCGACACACCTCCTTCTATCTATATCAACCGATAACACCCTTTCCAACGAAGAAGAGAGGGTTTTTCTATATTGACATTTAATCCTAAATATGATATCATCATATTTAGTTCAGATTTAGTTCAGACTTGATAGTTAAATAACTGCTAGGAGGAACTGCAATGGACAAGGCGATTCTGTACGCGTTGGTTGCGGCAATCTGCTACGGCCTGGGAAGTCCGCTTTTCAAAATGGCGTCCAACAACGGCGCTTCCGGATCTGGTGTTTCGCTGATGTACGGAATCGCGGCAACGCTTCTCTGCTACTTCGGCGGACAAACCACATTCTTCGGAACCGGCAAGGGTTTTGCTTTTGCCGGCATGACCGGACTGGCTTTCGGCGTCGCGCTCTTTGCAATCAGTAAGGCAGTGGCAATGCCAACGGGCTATGTTTCGCTCATCGGAGTAATCGTGGCTGCGTATCCGCTGATCAGTACGGCGATCGGATTGATCTTTCTCGGCGAAGCCGACAAGTTCAAGCTCACGCCCCTGCTGATCGGTTCCGCGTTAGTAGTGGCCGGCCTCGCGCTTATCACCATGAGCGCCAAAGAGGGAAGCCACTAGAATTCCGAACCGTCCGATTGGAGAGATCCGAAAGGACGGTTTTTTATTATTCGTGTGCCCTTGCTAGGAATTGAACCTAGAGCTCGACGTTCGAAGCGTCGCGTGATATCCATTTCACTACAAGGGCAATTTTAATGTAACTTTATTTGATTTGCAGAGTTTTTACAAATAATTTTTGCCAACCTAAAATCTTTCTTAAATGATTTATTCCACCGACATATAATCTTAAACACCCCTTATAATCAGGTATTTTTTTAAAATTATATGGGGTAAATTTATACACCGTTGACTGAAATTGATTTAAACTAATTTTTAACCCTTGAGACCAATATTTTTCTAATTTTTCATCGGCGTATGGTTTGTGTATGTATAATCTGAATTTCATCTTTTCCCTGGGTATATCCAAAAACTTATTAAACCAATTAATCATTATTTTAATAATCATTGGGTCGGAATTTATTATTTCCGTGTTACCCCCTCTTTTACTTCCTTCGGCCCAGTACAAAGATAGCCCGATTATAAACAAAGGATTAGTAATAAATCCGGCCAAACTCGAAGAAGCTTCTTTAAAAATTGCTTTTGTTCTTTGAATGCGTTTTTTTCTATTGGATATAGCGGCTTTAAATCTCGCTTTATCCATTTTTGAATTTATTCGTTTTTCTAAATTATTTAATTGGCCCGGCGTAAGGCTAATATATTTTAACCACCCGGATAGCGTGCCCTTAGAAAGGTTTGGTATGCGACTCCTTATTTCATTATATGACCGGCCGCTCTTTCTTAATTTTATAGCCAATTGTTTTTCAATAATTCTTTCTTTCATATCTTAATGGTATATTTACCATTATATCATAGTACGGATGACTTTTCAACTAAGAAGTTTTAAGCTATCTTAAACGTGAATGGAACATTTCCCTAAATTTCGAGATAATGAGAAGGAACGAGCTATGGAAATACCAAAAGCAGTAATTGAAGTAGCCAAGGGTTTGAAAGAAGCGGGCTTTGAAGCTTATTTAGTCGGCGGTTGTGTCCGGGATTTTTTGCTAAACAAAGAACCGAACGATTGGGATTTAACTACTAATGCCCGGCCGGAACAAATCCAGGAAGTTTTTCCGGATAGCGTTTATGAAAATTCTTTCGGTACCGTCGGAGTAAAAACCCGATCCGGAGAATCGGATACCGCATTAGTAGAAGCCACCACTTACCGCCTGGAAGGAAAATATACGGATAAGCGGCATCCGGATGAAATTACTTTCGCGAAAACTATTGAGGAAGATTTAGCGCGCCGGGATTTTACCATCAACGCGCTGGCAATGGATTTGAACCATAAAATCGTGGATCCGTTCGGCGGGCAGGAAGATTTAAAAAATAAAATGATCCGCGCCGTCGGCGATCCGGAAGCCAGATTCCAAGAAGACGCCTTGCGCTTGATGCGGGCTGTGCGCTTTATGGCGAAGTTAAATTTCCAGATTGATCCGGAAACAGAATCGGCAATTAAAAAACACGCCGGACTTTTAGAATTCATCGCCAAAGAAAGAGTCCGCGATGAACTTTCTAAAATGCTGATGGCGACCGACGCCGCCAGTGGAATCCGAAAAATGCAGGAGTCCGGATTATTAAAATTTGTTATGCCGGAATTAGAAGAGGGGGTAGGCTGCGGCCAAAACAAACATCATATCTATGATGTCTTTGAACACATTGTCCGCGCCTTAGATTATTCCGCCAGAAAAAATCATCCCTTTGAAGTCCGCTTAGCCGCGCTGTTGCACGACGTGGGAAAACCGCGAAGCAAAGAAGGCGATGGTCCGGATAGCCATTTTTACGCCCATCAAACGATCGGAGAAAAAATGGCCCTGAAAATGCTGGATCGGCTTCATTTTTCCAGAGATGTAATTGAACGAGTGGCGTTATTAGTTAAAGAACACATGTTTGTTTATGATCCGGAATCCGTTACTCCGGCGGGCGTCCGCCGGCTGGTAAGGCGAGTAGGGCCGGAAAATATGGATAATTTGCTTTTACTTAGAGAAGCGGACCGGATCGGCTCCGGCGTTCCCAAAGCCCAGCCTTATCGCTTACGGCATCTTAAATTCTTAATCGAAAAAGTCAGTAAAGATCCGATTAGCGTAAAAATGCTGAAAGTAGGCGGCCAAGACATCTTACAGGAAGCCGGAATGGAACCCGGTCCGAAAGTAGGCAGTATCCTTTCTATCTTATTGGAAGAAGTGTTAGACGACCCGTCTTTAAATGACCGGGGCCTTTTGCTTATCCGGATAAAAGATTTGGCGCAAATGGAAAGTAAGAAATTGGAGGAAATGGCAAAATTCGCCAAAAAATCCGCCAATGAAGCGCAAAATAGAATTGACGAGGAAATTAAGAAAAAATACTTTGTTTAAAAAATAGGCCCCTGCTAACCAAGTTAACAAGGGCTTTGTACTACCTATGAGTAGCTTTCTTAGCCGCTCCTGCTTCACTACTAGTTCCAGTAAGAGCTACTAGCCAAGCGATGACACAAAGAACGGGATTCGTGTGCCAGTAATACGTCGTTGCCAGAATTGCCACTGTCAGGTGTGGGGCAAAAATAAACCCCAACCAACCAAGCAAACCAAACGAACTTACCGTTCCTACGACTAGCATCGTAATGCGGGGGAAAAACGCAATCGCAACCAAAAACCAAACTGTGTGAATTTGCCAGAAATCCATTTCTCCCTCCTTTTTCGACTCAAAAAACTATATATAGTATATATTATTTAGTCCTCCTTGTCAAGGAGTCTATATTATTTAACAGAAATCCGGCCTTAGCCGGATTCTTATTTTCATTATTCGTTTTTAATCCTAAACCGTCCTCTGATACGCCTCCCAGATATTCAATCCACAAAAAATAATTTCTATGATTATCAGGCTTTGGCCGATGGTAATTAAAATCGGCAGCGGCCAGATTAAAAACGCCAACAAAAAAATATAACCCAGCACCCAGGAGAAGAATTGGGTGCGCCCGATAACCGAAGCCTGTAAATTATCCAAAGCGAGTTCATCCGTCAAAGCTTTTTCTTCTTCTTCAGAAAGTCCGCGCAAATAACGGATTAAATAATCTTTTAAAATAATCCAGATTAAAATTATTTCCAATCCCAAAGCCACCATCAGCCACTCAACCGCCAGAAGCCGGGATTGATAAATAAGAAGGGTGGCGAAGATAACTATGAACCCGTCCCGGATATGATCCAGCCAAGTTCCTAAAATAGTTACATTATCGTTATTTCTGGCAGTCGGTCCGTCAATGCCATCCGAAAGAAAAGCTAAAACTAGAAATAATAATTGCCATTTAACCGGATATTCTAAAAGGTTAAGCGTGAATCCGATGGCAATTAAAATAAATCCCAAATAAGTAATATAATTGGCGATAATTCCAATTTTATCAAAAAGGCTGGTTAAGGGGCGTAAAGCCCAGTCCCGCCAATTTTTTTCCAAAGCAGTCAGGAAATCATCCTTTCTTTTAATAACCATGCCCCGGATTTTACGGCGCGGACTTGGCTTCAATTCTGATGTCATATACTATATAGTAGCAATATAATCGGGCTGTAGTATACCGGTAGTATCCCTCACCCTTTGTTATAACGGAGTGTCGTATAGTGGTAGTATACACGCTTCGGGTGTGTGTGGTCTGGGTTCGATTCCCAGCACTCCGACAAGAAAGGGTGAGGGACGCTTCGGGTGCGTGAGTACTGGGTTCGATTCCCAGCAGCCCGACCAAATTAAAATTAAATATGCGCGCTTAGCTCAGTGGTAGAGCATCTCTTTTACACAGAGAGGGTCGGGGGTTCGATCCCCTCAGCGCGCACAAAATATATAGCCGCATTAGTGGCTATATTTATTATGAGGAGACGAACGGGAAGGGGGTTGACTAAATCACAAAAAAGAGTTACTATCTCTAAAGTTCCTGGCATTCAACTCGAGGAGGATCAAGCCATGACCGACGAATATTTCGTGGGACAGCTTTGTCGGAAGATGGGTGAAACCGCGCCTTACGGAATTGAATGGGCCGAGCATCCGGAAGGCGGACTGATGGCAGAAATTAACGGGGTGTATTTAAGAATTGGGGGGGGCCAAGATTCGCCGATCTTTTTGGAAATTTCTTCGGGAATAAACACGCACATCATTCGAGAGCCCAGATTGCCGCAAGCGCCAGCCAGAAAAGTTCTAAATTGGCTGGGCCGAAATTCCGAACAGGATGCGAATAAGCAAAAACTGCGGACTGATTTAGAAACTCTGCTTAATCACGCTCTGAAACAATGCCTGAACCGCCGGCAAGATCCAGATCATCAAGAAAAAGTTAAGCAAATGCTCTTTGGACAAATTATCGGAAAATTGTAAAAAGAATTTAATCCGCCAACCGGCGGATTTTTTTTATATTTTAAAAACTGCCACAGACTTCCGCCCGTGATTTTAGTAAGATACTTTAGCATATAAAGCCGAGGTTATTTCTCTTGAAGGAACATCCCGCCACGCCCCGCCAAAGGCGAGGCTCCGCTTACAGCGGGGCCGGGGGCAGGCGTATTTTGCTTGGACCACAAAATACGCCGAGGGCGAAGAAAGTTTTATCGCTGGAATAAAACTATTCTGTTTCCGCAAAGAGATATAGCCGAGACCCTTGACCCCTCTTTTTTTATTATCTATACTACTTCTCATGACTATTGCTATCAAAAAGGAGTCAGCCATCGCCCAATTGCTTAAATCTTCGCCGGACTTGTTCGGCATTGTTAAAGAAGGGGATTTAGTGGATGCCAAATTGCTGAAAAGAATGCCGCGCGCGGTTTATTTTGATTTAGGAAAATTCGGCACCGGCGTAGTTTATGGCTTAGAACTTTTAAACGCCAAAGAAGTATTAAAAAATCTTAAAGAAGGCGATCCCATCTCCGCTAAAGTAGTGGAGGCGGAAAATGAAAACGGTTACGTGGAGCTTTCTTTGGTAGAAGCCGGAAAGCAAAAATCCTGGCAAACTGTCCGCGATTTGCGGGAAAGCGGAATGGAAACTTTGGTAAAAATAACCAATGTTAATTCCGGAGGATTAATGGCCGAAATCGACGGCTTAAAAGCTTTCTTGCCGGTTTCCCAGCTTTCCAACGAACACTATCCCCGGGTAGATGACGGCAACCGGACTAAAATTCTGGAAGAATTAAAAAAGTTTGTCGGCCAAGAACTAAACGTTAAAGTCATTGATGCTAATCCCCGCAATGACAAGCTGATTATTTCCGAAAAGGAAATTACCTCCCAAGACGTAAAAGAATATCTCGCCAAATATAAAGTCGGCGATGTTATTGACGGCATTATTTCCGGCGTAGCGGATTTCGGAGCTTTTATGCGCTTTGCCGATAATCCGAAAATAGAGGGGTTAATCCACATATCCGAATTAAGCCACCGCTTAATTGAAAATCCGAAAGATATTATCAAAGTAGACGAATCCGTTAAGGCCAAAATCCTGGATATCAAAGACGGACGGGTAACCCTTTCCTTAAAAGCATTAAAAGAGGATCCGTGGCTGAAAGCCGAGGAAAGATACCAAGCCAATCAGGAAGTTCCGGGAACTGTCCTCAAATTCAATCCCTTTGGCGCCTTTATCGGCTTGGACGCCGACATCCAGGGCCTGATCCACATCTCCGAATTCGGCAGCGCCGAAGAGATGTCCAAGCAATTAGCCATCGGAAAAACTTATACCTTTACCATTACCTCCGTTAAGCCTGCCGAAAAAAGAATTATCTTGAAATTGAAAAAATAGTTCTGATGCCTCATAATTAGGGGTAATAACTATGCAGACTTTTTATAAAAGCATCCTTTGGGCTACTTTAGTTTTATTTTTGCTTTCGCTGGCTTTTTCTTTTCTTTTTGACACTCAAGCTAAGCCGGAAGTTCTTAGCCTTAACCAACTAACCGCCAGAATCAACTCCGGCGAGATAACTAAAATCACCGTTCAAGGCGATAATCTTAAAATTTCCCTGAAAGACGGAAAAGAAGCCGTTGCTCAAAAAGAAACAGAATCCGGTTTAAGCGAAACTCTGAAAAATTACGGCGTAAAAACTGACGCCCTGAATCAAGTGGCGATAGAAATCCAAGACGAATCCGGTTTTCAATTTTGGATGGGCATTCTTCTGCCGACGCTTCTGCCATTAATCGCCATGGTGGTTATTTTCTGGTTTATTTTCCGGCAGGCAAAAACCGGCGCTAACCAGGCTTTTACTTTCGGCCGTTCCAGTCTCCGGCTTTATGGTAATTTTAAAGACCGTCCAACCTTTAAAGACGTAGCCGGCCTGAAAGAAGCCAAACACGAATTGGAAGAGGTGGTGGATTTCCTGAAAAATCCAAAAAAGTTTTTGGACATGGGCGCCCGTATTCCGCGCGGAGTTTTATTGATGGGCTCGCCAGGCACCGGAAAAACTTTATTAGCAAGATCCGTAGCCGGTGAAAGCGGAGTTCCATTCTTTTTCATTTCCGCTTCAGAATTCGTAGAAATGTTCGTGGGTGTTGGCGCTTCCCGAACCCGCGATGCTTTTGCCACCGCCAAAAAAGCCGCTCCTTCTATCTTATTTATTGACGAGATTGACGCGATTGGCCGGGAACGCGGCGCCGGAGTGGGAGGCGGACACGACGAACGGGAACAAACCCTAAACCAAATCTTAGTGGAAATGGACGGCTTTGAACGGGACAATAATGTAATAGTTTTAGCCGCTACCAACCGGCCGGATATTTTGGACCGGGCTCTTTTGCGGCCAGGCCGTTTTGACCGCAGAGTTTGGCTGGACTTGCCGGACATCAACGACCGCGAGGCGATTTTAAAACTCCACGCGAAAGACAAACCATTAGCCAAAAATACCGATTTGCGGCAAATCGCGATCCGCACGCCTGGATTTTCCGGAGCGGATTTAGCCAACTTAATGAATGAATCGGCGATTTTAGCCGCCCATCATAACCGAAAAGAAGTTATTCAAAATGATCTTTATGATTCCATTGAAAAAGTAATGCTCGGCCCCCAAAGAAAGGGGCGGGCTATCAGTCAAAAAGAAAAAGAAATTACCGCCTATCACGAAGCCGGCCACGCCTTGGTCGCTGCCAGCTTAAAAGACGCTGATCCGGTGCATAAAATTTCTATAATCAGCCGCGGCCGGGCCGGCGGTTACACTTTAAAATTGCCGTTGGAAGAACAACGGTTGCGGACTCGTTCCCAATTTTTAGCGGAAGTAGCAGTGGCCCTGGGCGGTTACGTGGCTGAGCAAGAAATTTTCGGGGAAATGAGCACCGGCGCATCCAGTGATTTACGCGAAGCTTCCAAAGTTACCCGGGCGCTAGTAACCCAATTCGGCATGAGCGAAGCTATCGGCCCGCAAACTTTCGGCGAATCGCACGATCTTATGTTTTTAGGAAAAGAAATTACCAGCGAACGGAATTATTCCGAAGCCACCGCGGATAAAATTGACATAGAAGTAAAAAAATTCACTGAACGCTCTTATACGGCGGCAAAAAAAATAATTTCTTCCCGCCGGCAAATATTAAAAGCGGTTGCCCAAGCCCTGATAGAAAAAGAAGAATTGGAAAAAGAAGCTTTTGACAAAATTATCAGCAGTTTTAAACTAAAGCCGTTGTCGATTTAGGGCATATAGCTCAATGGTTAGAGTACCGAGCTTATACCTCGGCGGTTCTTGGTTCGAATCCAAGTATGCCCACCCTTAAAAAGAAAAAACACCAGCAGGGATTTTTATAAGAAAAAACCCTGCTATAAAGCAGGGTTGAAACGCTTGCAACTTTCAATAAAGGTCTGAATCTCATCCCGGTTGGGAAACTGGACGCCGCGCTCCAGCAGAACCTGGAAAGCCCTCGGCAAATAGAAGAACTTGTGCGAGTGGTACATGGTCGTCGCCCGCTCCACATCTTCCTTATTTTCCTCGGCTTCCTTGTCGCTCATCCGGAAATTTTCAGGGGAAACCCATTCGGTTTCCTTGATTTCCTGGCTTTCCCTTTTGAGCCGACCAGCCTCCACCTTCAGCGTACGGCAAACCACCAGTTTGTGCATCCGGTCGGGCGACGGAAACTCCGACACCACTTCCGGCCAAATCAGCAAACCAGTTTCTTCCAGCTCTTCCCGAATCGCGGTCAAAAGAATTTTTACGGTTTCGGAATTCGGATCCCAATCCTGAACCAGGCCAGGATTCAGCTTCCGCTCTCCCTCGTAATTTCCCGAAAACCACTTCCGGAAATCGAAGATTCTCTGAATCTTGGGGATGCCTTCGTCCAACACCTGGCCGACTTGCGCCCAGGTAATGTCCGAGCCCTTGCTCTGAAGCCGGGCGATCAAATTTTCCATATCCATCAGCGCTTCTTCCAGAGTCTTCTCGCCGGAAACCGGCTTAGTCTCCATGTAACGCTCGTGAACCAGAAGCACCCGCCCCTCTTCGTCCATGGTCAAATTCTTGACCGTAATGCTCGGCTTGTTTGGAAATTCCATCCGGCCGCCGCTCAATCCCCAGCCCTCGCGCTTACTGGAAAGCTGTCTCACGGTTAAATCCTCCCTTGCCCGTCCGTAGTCTCGCGAAGCGAGACGTAGGCGGGTTTGAATTTTCAAGCTGGCTATTCCCAGCACTGGTGGCAGGATACCATAAAAATAAATCTTTGTCAAACCCCGTTAGAAGCCGCCCTCGCTAAAGCGAGTGGCTACGGCCACCTAGGGGCGGTCTGCTTCTAACGGGGTCAAATTTACCCAATTCCCAAGGTGGAGTATCATGAGTATATAAACCCATGCATAAAATCACATCTTTCATAATCGCTGAAACCGTCAAGGCCAAGCGAGGCAAGGAAGCGCCGGTCGCGGCGCCGGTTAAAAGCGCTCCGCATTATTTTGAGAAAACCGTTCCTTCCCAGTTTATTTTAAAACAAGAAACGGCGACTTTAGACAGCGCCTCCATTGAACTGGTAGCTAAAACTTATCCGCCGGATATTATTTTGGTGGAAGGCACCATTGAGGTGCCGGATGTTTTTGCCGAGGGAACTTTGGAATTGAAAGATAAACTGCTGGCGGCTTGCTATGAGTTCGCCAAAAAAAACGGCGCCAAAGAAGAACCGGCGGAAGAATATACCGTTTACCAAGTTTATGGCTACCCGGGCGACCCCGAAGCGATTCTGAAAGAAAGTGGAAAGAAAATGGCGGGTCTGCTGAAATCGGAAAAATTAGAGCTGGACGAAAATGAAGTAAAATATACGCTTTCTTTCCAGTTAAAATACGCTAAAGACGATTTGGCGATTGTGGATTGGGACGGCG
Source organism: bacterium (assembly GCA_030700025.1). GTDB lineage: Bacteria > Patescibacteriota > Minisyncoccia > UBA6257 > 02-FULL-45-10c > JAUYKI01. The sequence goes on from JAUYKI010000010.1 coordinate 46,893, forward strand.
CGTTTTTATTTGACCGGGAAGGGGAATTCGGAGAAACTATTGAATTATTGGAATTAGCGAACTTCCAGCTGCTCCGCTATCGGATTTTAGACCATGATTTAGACGACCGTTTGCAAAAAATTTCCAAGCTTACCCAGCAGGAAGGCAGCAGCCGGTGGTTCCGGACCAAAGAAGTGGCGCAAGCGTTCAAAGAAGTGATTAAAGTACGCTCCCAGTCTATTTCAGAATTTGAAGCGCTGGACCGGGACATTAAGCTAATCGGCGACTGGTATTCGGCCCGGCTTTATGAATTAATGTTTAAAAAATTCCGGATGGACGCCTGGTCTCTGACCATTAAAGAAAAACTGGAGTCTTTGGAAGACTCTTACGATATCGTGTCGGAGAACCTGGGAATGTCCCGGATGCAACTTTTGGAATTCATCCAAATCGGCGCTTTCTTTATTTTGCAAATCGGCTGGTTTGCCCTTATTATTCTTGAATTTTTCTATTTTACGCGATAATCTGATTACGACTAAACCAATCGAAAATTAATTTTCGATTGGTCGCCCGATCAAATTTATAATATAAATTTGATTTAGGGGCCTATGGTATAGTGGCAGAATGCGGCATTCGTCCCGATGTATAAATTTTGAAATGTTCTATACATATATTTTAAAATCATATAAAGAAGGTTCCTATTACATAGGTAGTTGTGAGAATGTAGACAAAAGATTACGATTACACAATCAAGGTTTTGTGACATCAACTAAACGATATAAGCCATGGCAATTAGTATATAGTGAGAAGTTTGATAATTTAATTGGCGCGCGACGTCGAGAAGCTCAGATAAAATCGTTGAAGAAAAGAAGCGCGGTAGAAAAACTGATAAGAACATTTCAAAATTTATACATCGTGGATCCGCGATAACTTTGGTGGGCTCATAGTAAAGTGGTATTACGCAGCATTCGCATTGCTGAGGCTCGGGTTCGATTCCCGATGGGTCCACATGAGTCCACCAAAGTTATCGGGACATTGCCAAGGCGCGAGTTTCCCGACTTTCATTAAAGCTACCGAAAGAAGTCGAGGATCCTCGATGGCTTTGCCATCGGGACGATTCCGCCTAGGTCCACCACAAACGAATACGCCACCCGGGTGGCGTATTGAATTTGACAAATAATTACTAAGGGTGTATTATATGAAATAATTCCTATCTGTATGGATAGGTCGCTCCGCAAGGGGTCAGGCGGTAAGAATCCTGCCGCAACTTAGGGTTCACAGCACATTGAAAAGGAGGTGCCGTATGGCACGCCCAAGCGAAGAGACAGAGTTTGTAATTCGACAAGGTCCCTCGAAGCTTGACCTGATACTTGCCCTGTTTGACACCGACATGGGTATAAGAACCGTGAGGTTCCAGGAGGCCAGTCCAGGGTCCGTAAAATACTATCAAGATTGGTTGGTTCAGATCGTTTCCGTAAGGAGACGGCATACTGCGACAACTTGGGAAATTGAAGGGATCGTGGAAACGAGCGGCGAAAGAGAGCGAGTTTCAATCTACTATTGTACTGCGACGCGCGAAGGTCGTATGAGGTTCGTGGAGAACCTCCAAATCAACGACAGCGTAGAAGCGTCAAATGACGCCAAGAGGGCATCAGCTCTCATGACCGTCATTGAAAGAATGGTGTCCAGCCATAGCTCGGAGATTCACTGCCGGTTTTTCCAACTTTTCGAAAAAGCGAAGCTCATCTCTCGCGCCAAAGATTCCATTTCCCTTGCCGAAGCGATTAGGGACATCTGAAACAACAAACTTTAACTCAAGCCCCGCGTGGAAAAAATTCTGCGTGGGGCTCTCATTTTTATATTCACATAAACTGCCCTAAAGCAGTTTTTTATTTTACCGAAAATATTCTAAAATAAACTCATGGATGAATTTCAGCTTTTCGCGCAACCGTGGTGGGTTAATCTTTTGGTTCTGGTTCCGTTTTTAGCTTATTATTTCTGGCGGAAAAACTCGCTGGAAATTCCTAAATTTATTTTGGTGGTTTCCGCCGTGTTCGGAATTGCTTTTGGATTTGTAGAAGCAGCCGTAGTAGTTTATCTGCGGGGCGCGGTCGGACTGCTCACCGATTACGCTGGCGCGGATATTTACCAGCAAGCCCAGATTCTCGGCGAACTGCCGAAAAACTTATGGGTAATAGAATTTTTCCGGGAAGTAGCGACCATAGTAATGCTGGTGAGCATTGCTTTATTGGCCGTAAAATCTTTACGGGAACGATGGGCAATATTCCTTTGGGTTTTCGCCTGGTGGGATATTTTTTACTATGCCGGCTTACGGGCGACCGTGCGCTGGCCGTCGTCATTATTAAGCCCTGATGTTTTATTTCTAATTCCGGTTCCGTGGTTTTCCCAGGTCTGGTTTCCAATCCTCGTCAGCGCCCTTACCATTGGAGCGGTGATTCTAACCACAAAATCCGGCGAAAAAAATCCATAGCTTAATTCCCGCCTATCTTAATGGAAAACAGCCAAAAGTTAAGTAATCTATTAAATGATAATCTCTCAAAAAATGAGGTTTATCTTGAAGCGCTTCGCATTATTAGAAAAAATAGCAACGGCGCAATATGGCTCATCGGCAGCGGAGTTTATAAAACTCTTTTAAATCTGCTATATAACAATCATTATGTCATCAAGGATTGGGATTTTATTGTAGAAAAAATAACCACGCCGCTTAAGCTGGAAAATGGCTGGGTAGCCGGAGAAACCAAACATGGCAATCCTAAACTAAAAAAAGATGGCTTAGTTATGGATTTAATTGCGCTGAATAATATACACAGCATCACAAAAAGAGGCTTGGAGCCGGATATAAAACACTATCTCAGCGGCGTGCCCCTAACCATACAATCTATTGCTTTTAACGTAGATCAAAAAATACTTATAGGCGAAGCGGGAATAGAAAGTCTACTTAATAAAACAATAGGGATTAATAATCTTGATGAATATACCTACGCTGAAAGCATTTATGGCGATCGCTATACCACTCAACATTTCGCCAGCGTTTTGGGGTTTCAAAAAATATAATTGTTATAACTAAAAACTGCCCCCAAGGGGCAGTTTTTACTTTTCAATCTTTTCGCTCAGTTGCCGGAAGGACCCTTTGCCATAAGTTTTTTCTACCAGCCGGGCTATTGGCAAAAGCCGGCCGGTTAAAACTGCTTTCGCGAATAAATCAAAAACTTCTTCCTCCGATTGAAAATCAGGCTGATTTTTTTCATACAATTCCGCGATTAATTTTTGTAAGTGCCGCCTCTCTTCCGGATAACTATAAAAATGCAGAACCGCTTTTGCTTGTCCGCCTTGTTCAGCAAAAGAAATAAAAGCCACATCGCCAATCGAACGGATTAAGTCAATTTTTTCCACTTCATTTACTTCTCCCAAGTCTTTTTGGAGAACCGGCAAGTTTTTAAGCGTTTCTCGGCAAAACCGCCTGGTCAGCTCTTCCACAATCGCTTCATCCGCGTCTTTAAAATGCGCTTCTTTTTTATCACCGGTTTTATAAAGCTTAAATCCTTCCCGCCGCGGACGCACAAACTTCGGCCGGCCTTCTTTTGTGGTCGCTTCTACCGATTGGAAAGAATTCAAATGCAGTAATTCATGGACTAATCCTTTGGCAAAAGCCAAATTAGGCTTAGTCTTCGCGGCATTAAACCAAATGCTCTGCAAAGCGGCATAATAATGCCCGCCGACATTTTCTCCGAAATATTGTTCCGGCAAAATATGGACTTTGTCTTCGGAAATAACCAGCGGCTGTCCGCCATAGCGCTCCAAAAATTTCGGCAGTTCTTGATTAATAAAATCAATAACCATTCTCTGCTCCAGCGTTTTTTCCAGCTCTCCTTCTTTTTGTTCCTGTTCTTGATCAAAAAGAAATCCGCCCAATGCCAGAGCTTCCTGTTCCTTATCTTCTTCCAAGCCTACTATCCGGACCAATCCGGATTTTCTGTCCCACTTAATTTCCGGGCTGGCTTCGGGCGGTTGTCTTTTAGGAAACTTTTCCATCCCTCACCCTTGAAGGGCCTAACGCGTTTCCGCGTTTTTGTTTCAAGATTAATTTAAGATTAAGCTCAATCGACATTTTAAATAATAAACTAATTATGGGCAATCTCACAGCCCTTCCAAGGTGAGGGATTAATTTCGTCTACGGCCGTGAAATGCCCTATGGACTTCCCGCAATTCTTTATTAGTTAAATGAGTGTAAACCTGGGTGGTGGCAATATTGCTGTGGCCAAGCATTTCCTGCACCGCCCGCAAATCCGCGCCGTTTACCAGCAAATCCGTGGCAAACTGGTGGCGGAGCTGATGCGGAGTAATTTTTTTGGTAATGCCCGCTTTCCGCCGGTAAAACTCCACCAGGCGCTGAACCGAGCGCGGAGTAATTTTTCCGATAATTTTCGGATTTGGCCCCTTTGATAAACTAACGAACATGACTCCTTCGGCATCACCGCGTTTCGCCAGATAATTTTTCAAAGCGGTTCGGGCGCGATCCGAAATAAACACTATCCGCAATTTTTCGCCCTTGCCCCGGACCGTAATTTCTCCGCGGTCCAAATTAAGATAACGGTCTAATTTGCAAAGCTCCGAAAGCCGGAGTCCGGTAGAAAATAAAGTTTCTAAAATCGCTTTGTCCCGCAAGCCCCGCAAATTATCTGTTTTGGGAGAATTTAAAAATCTTTCCAAATCCGCGTATTCCACAATTTCAATCTGCCGGCGGGGAATTTTCGGAAGTTCAATTTTATCCGGCGACAAAACTTCGTAATCTTTTTTAATCAGATATTTTAAAAAGTTCCGGATAGCAATTACGTAAAAAGACTGGGTAATTCTTTTTAACGGCTTGCCGCGCGCCAACTGAAGGCGGAATTGAATGACTTTTTCCGCGGTAATTTCTTCCGGCTTTTTAACTTTTGCGAAAGCTAAAAACGCCTTTAAATAACGCTCATAATTTTCCCGGGTTTTAATAGAGCGGTTTTTTTCCACTTCTAAATAATCCAGATAGTTTTGCAAAGCATCTTGAACGCTAGCCATGCCTTTATTATAACCTGTCGCACAATATTTTTTAACCACGCAAAATCCCTCACTTTTGAAGCACCGAAACGTCCAGGCGATTTCCTTAGAGGACACTAATCATTTACAAGTAGGGTCTGGAGTTAGAAAACAACGTAGTAAGACAAACGCTTAAAAATCGCAGCGCTTCAAGAGTGAGGGACAAATAAAAAACCACCTAAAAGGTGGCTACTACTCTTACCTGGCTTTCAACCAAGTCATAAATTTCTTTCACTTCTGGACTTCCATCAAGGCCCCGATGGGTCATTGATCGATCCTTATCAACATAGGAAAATCCGAAACAGCTGATACTTCCGACAAAAATACTAAGAGTGAAGTAGGTGCCGGCATCCGGTCCCACGAACCGAATCGCCCGATTCAAAACAAAATGCTGAAGGCCGTTATCCGCGAAATACTGGTCCGGGCCTACTTTCTGCCATTTCAATTTCTTGGTCCGCGTTAACTGAATCGCCGAGTTCAGTAGCCGTGTGTGCACGTTGCTGGTTTCCTCCTTGGTTTTTAGATTCTAAATCCGATTTGGTTCGTATCCTGCCCTCCCTAGGAACTTAGATAATACGCCAAACTTGAACACTTGTCAACTGAATTAATTTTTCTAATCCCGTGATGTTTATAAGCATAGCTTCCGAAAAGCCATAAAAGCCTCAAACTGCACAAAGCGCTGGGGATAAAAAACCACCAGGATTTAAAAAATACTCCGGTAATCGCGAAAAAAGTGGTCCATCCCAGCCAAAAAAGCATTAACCGGCCGATGCCAACCGATTCATTCCGTTCTTCTTGAGTCATTTCGCTCCTCCGCTACTGTCAAAAAGCTATAAATTATATATCACGGATAAAGCCCCAAAACAAGAACCCTGCTTGTAATTTTTTTTAAATTAGACTATAATAGATACCATGTTAACTAAAAGGCAAAAACTCAATATCGTAAAAGAACACGGCCGGCACGAAACCGATACCGGCTCAACCGAATCCCAAGTCGGACTTTTGACCAAGCGAATTGAGGAATTAACTGCTCACCTGAAAAAACACCGCAAGGATAATCTGTCCCGGCGCGGGCTTTTACAAATGGTCGGAAAAAGAAAAAAATTATTGGACTACCTTTCTAAAAAACAGCCGAAGGCTTACAGCGCGGTTATTAAAAAGTTAGGATTAAAAAAATAACAAAGCTGAAATACTAATATACTAATTCATACTAATATTCGTATGTGCCTATTCGTTAAGGCATTCGCATACTATTATTCGCATGCATTCGTATATTGGCATTACAGAATAGCTAATTAATGAAACGAAAGGATCAGCGGGTGGGAATCTTTATTGATATCCAGAATCTTTACCACTCCGCCAAAAATTTATACCATTCCCGAGTTAACTACAAAGAACTTCTGAAAGAACTGGTAGACGGACGGCCGCTTATTAACGCCATGGCCTACGTTGTAAAGTCTGAAGCTACTGCGGAAGCGGCTTTTTTTGACGCCTTGAAAAAAAGCGGATTGGAATTACGCAGTAAAGAACTTCAAATTTTTCCAGGGGGGATGAAAAAAGCCGATTGGGACGTCGGCATGGCGGTAGACGCCATCCGAATGTCCGATCCGCTGGACGTCGTAATCTTAGTAACTGGCGACGGAGACTTTATTCCATTAGTAGAATTTTTAAAATGGGGCAAAGGACGGACGGTAGAGGTGGCAGCTTTCAGTCGGAGCGCTTCGGCCAAGTTAAAAGAAGCGGCGGATGAATTTATTGATATAGACAAATTGCCGAGAGTTTTATTAAGAATTAGAGAATAACCCTTCGGCAAGCTCAGGACAAGCTCCTTCAACAGACTCAAAATAATAATAAAAATATAAAAAATAAAATGGACTTACAACGAAAACAATTTAAAACAGAATTTAACGGAAAACCATTAACTTTGGAGGTTTCCCAATTAGCCGGACAAGCCAATGCCGCGGTAATGGGAACTTACGGCGACACCACAGTTTTAGTAACCGCGGTCATGAGCAAAAAGGACAAACCTGGGGATTATTTCCCATTAATGGTCAATTACGAAGAAAAGCACTATGCCGTTGGCAAAATTTTAGGCAGCCGCTTTATGAAACGCGAAAGCCGGCCTTCGGACGAAGCAGTTTTAACCGGCCGTTTAATCGACCGGACTATCCGTCCGCTTTTTGATCAAAGAACCCGCCGGGAAGTCCAGGTGGTAATAACCGTGCTTTCTTACGACGGAGAAAATGATCCGGATTTTATCGGACTTTTAACTTCTTCGGTCGCGCTGGCCACTTCTTCTATTCCCTGGAACGGCCCGGTAGCCGGAGTACGAATTACCAACGGCGACCAATTAAATACTTTTGTAGCCGGCACCGCCGATAAAATCAACATGGTGGAATTTGAAGGCAATGAAGTCGCGGAAAGCGAAGCCGTCCAAGCCTTTACCCAAGCCCAGGTCCAGATTAAAGAATTAGTTTCCTGGCAGAAAAAAATTATTTCGGAAATTGGAAAGCCGAAATCCGAAATTAAACTCAATGAGCCAAAAGCGGAACTGCTGGCAGCTGCTAAAGATTTCTTAAAAGGAAGATTGGAAAAAGCGGTTTATAATCCGAGCAAAGCAGCGATGTATGAAAACTTAGATTCGCTTAAAGAAGAATTGAAAACCGCGCTCACGGAAAAAGAATTTTCCGAAGGCGACATTTCCGCGGTAGACGCTATTTTAGAAGAAGAAGTAAACCAATTAGTACACGAAAAGATATTAAAAGAGGAAAAGCGGCCGGATGGGCGGAAATTAAACCAGTTGCGCGAATTACACGCCGAAGCCGGAATCTTAAAACGACTTCACGGCTCCGCTTTATTCGTCCGGGGCAACACCCAATCTTTGGCTGTAACTACTTTAGGCGCTCCCGGAGACCAACAGCTTCTGGAAACCATGGAATTTTCCGGAAAGAAAAGATTCATGCTTCATTATAATTTTCCGCCATTTTCCACCGGAGAAGTGGGCAGAATGGGCGCTCCGGGCCGGAGAGAAATCGGCCACGGCGCTCTAGCGGAAAAAGCTTTGCGCCCGCTTATTCCGACTCAAGAAGAATTCCCTTATACCATCCGGGTAGTTTCCGAAATTCTCTCCTCTAATGGATCTTCTTCTATGGCTTCAGTTTGCGCCGGCAGTTTATCTCTGATGGATGCCGGAGTGCCGATCCGCCGGCCAGCCGCCGGAATCGCCATGGGATTAATTCTGGATGAATCGGGAAAACAATTTAAGGTTCTCACCGACATCCAAGGGCCGGAAGACCACCACGGCGATATGGATTTCAAAGCTGCCGGAACGGAAAACGGAGTTACCGCAATCCAAATGGACGTAAAAGTTAACGGCGTTACCGTGGAAATTTTGGAAAAAACTTTGATACAGGCCAAAGAAGCCCGGCTCCAGATTTTAAAAACTATTACCGGAGCGCTTCCGGCGCCGCGCGCGGAACTTTCTCCGTTCGCGCCCCGGATTATCACTTGGAAAATTAATCCGGAAAAAATCGGCGAACTCATCGGCCCCGGCGGAAAAAATATCAACGGCATTATTGATGAAACCGGCGTAACCGCGATTGATATTGAAGATGACGGCTTGGTGCTGATTACTTCTGTTGATGCCGCGGCCGCGGAAAAAGCTTTAGCCCGCGTTAAAGCTAGCACTAAAGAATTCCAAATCGGGGATATTGTTGAAGGCAACATTGTAAAAATTCTGGAATTCGGCGCTATCGTGGAATTTGACGGCCGCGACGGCATGATCCACGTTTCCGAACTTAAGGAAGGATTTGTTAAAAAAGTTGAGGACGTGGTTAAGCTGGGAGATTTTGTCCGGGCAAAAATCGTGAAAATGGATAACGGAAAAATCGGGCTTTCAATAAAACAACTCAACAAATAATCCCTCACCCTTGCGAAAGCTAACCCCGCCTTAAGGCGGGGTTTTTGCTTCAACAAAAAATAATTGCGCTAAAAATTACGATTTCTAATTAAATTATGGATTATATAATAATACTTTCGCAAAGGTGAGGGATTTTGTTTTCCACCATTCCGTTGTTCCCATATGATATACTAAAAATATGGACGATAAACTTCAGGGAAATCAATTGCCGGCTAATCTGCCGATGACGATAGAGCCGGAAACTCCTAAACCATTAACCAATCAACCCCAATCCGGCGGATTTTCCCGGCCTACGCCTCCGTCTTTGCCCGCTGAACCGCGTCCGCGAGAAAGCATAGCGCTTCCGCCTTTGCCCGTCCGAAGTCCCGCAATACAAGACGAAGAAGGGCGCTTCCCAAGGCCAATGACCCCTCCAACTCCGCCTCGACCGGTTTCTTTCACTCCGCCAATGCCGACAATGCCTTCCCGGCCAATACCCACACCGCCATTGCCCGTCCATAACTTTAGTGAAAGAGGGCTTCCGCCTAAATCTAATTCATCCGACATTTCCGTCCGAACTTTGCAATCCGATTTAGAAGCTCTGAAAAAATCTCCAGCCGCTGTGCCAACGCCAAGACCCATTGTTCCGGCATCCGGAACGAGCCCAATTAAAGTAGAAGCGCCAAAAGCAAAATCCAAATTATTATTCATAATCATAGGGGTTTTAGTTTTGGGTGTTATTGTAGCGCTCGCCGGTTATTTTATAATTTTCCCGTATTTCTTCCCGACCCAAACTCCGCCGCCGCCAATCACTAATGTTCCGGCCGCCAATTTAACTCCCTCCGCTCCAACCACTCCGTCTGGAAGCCAAACCGCGCCGCATCAATCGCTTTTGACAGCGCCGGCAAATTCCCAAGCTCCGATAACTTTGGCGGGCCTGGATTCTTTCAGCGTTCAGCAAAATTTATTTTCTGAAGCCAGCAACCGGCCGGCCGGAAATGATATTCTAAAAGAAGTAGTTATTTCTAATGCTAACGGCCAAGTGGCTTTTGCGGATTTCTTCCCGCTTTTCTTGCCTGAATTCACCAATGCCCAATTAAATACTCTTTTTGAAAATGATTTCACCGTTTTAATGTATTATGACGCCAATGGTTTTTGGCCGATCTATGTTTCTAAATTAAAATCCGGCGCGGATCTGGCTTCGGCCAAAAATTTAATCAAAGGATTGGAAACTTCTTCCAATTTAACCAATCTTTATCTGGAAACTCCGGGAACTCCAACGGGAAGTTTCAAATCCGGATCCATTAGCGGTATTGCCACCCGCTATCTGCCATATTCCAAAACCGGCGCTTCGCTGAACTATGCCTGGGTTGGGGATAAACTGGTAATAACTACTTCTTTCAACGGGCTTAAAAGGGTTCTGCCTGCCCTATAAACTAAGCTCAGCCGTACCACATCTCCTCTACCGCTCAAACTCCCGGCGAGAATTTTCACTGGGTCTCGGGCTTCGCTCTTTCTACCTATTGGCGGAAAGCCCTGCCCGCTCAGCCTTCAGCCCGTGCTACGGAGAATAAGGCTTTCTCGCTTAAATATTACGCGGGTATCGGAAGCAAGAATATTTTGCCTCTAAAAAATAAAGGTCTATCTTTTTCGGCCTTGATTAGACGGATTTAATAGCCTAGTCTAAGCAGTTGGAAAAAATCATTAACGCTTCCATTTGTATTATTTTTTTCTTGCATATGCTATAATAGTTATATAAATCAGTATTTTAAAAAATAGAGGATTGGAAACCCTCTTATAAGTACCTCTGGCAGTAAACCTGCCCTTACTTCAGCGTAGGGATTCCCTAAAAAGTTTCCATACGCCAAAAGCGTATTCCCGTAAAAAGGAGGTACGCCCTACGTTGAAGCAAGTGCAGGTTTTTTGTTTGAAATAAAAAAACACCCCTTTTCAGGGGCGGTAGTAGGAAGATAGTGGAGCGGTTAACTCTGGGGATTTATATAGTCCCCCAAAGGATTTTAGCTAAATCCTTAGACGTATTACGTAATACGCATTTATCTATCAATCTATTAGTGCTTCTGGGAAAGGGTGTTTTTTGATTAACTTATATTCTATTCTAAAAGAATTTTCAAGTCAATACCAACCGCTTGATATACTACTTTTATAGTATCACAATCCTTAACGGCACTGTTAATAAGTTGTTAATACTTATTTAGTGTATTTTCCTAAATCTTTTTGAATTTTTTTCTCTTGAGCTTCTATTTCAAATTGAATTTCTTCTCCATTAACTCATAATTCCCATAAACTCCAGTTCCCAACGGACCATCTCTTGAGATAACGTCTATAAACATTTCCGTCATCGCAAACCACATATTCAAAATCGCCATTTTTACTTCTAAAGAAATTTATTATTTTCATAATTTTATTATGACAAATTATTCTTTTAATTAAAAACTTAATCTATCTTTAATAAAGTTTAAAAATGGTTGCCAAATAGGGCTTGTAATAATTGTTCCGATTATAGTAAGTAAAACAATTTTTAAATCTCCAAATTCCTCTGGAAGATATTTAAAATAAAAATATGATTTTCTTAGAAGCTTCTTGCCCTTACTAGTTAAATATAAATACTGTCCAGTAACTATTTTAACCCCATCTTCGTCTGAAGAAGTGAGGGCGCCATTAGTTTCCGTAACTCTTTCTATTAAATATCCATCTTCTAAGCATTCGTCTACTAAATATCTTATCTTTTTCCATTCTTCTCTATTAGTTTCTAAAATTTTTCTTATATCTAGTCCGTATTTCTTTTTACCAACATACGCAAAAAAATTTCCTCTTTCAACACCCTCTTTGATGGCATCAATTTTTGTTTGATGCCCCAATTCGGGAGAAGAATGATAATCTCGTAAATAACTGACTATTTCTCTTTCTTCCCACATACGCCTTATTTTACTCCAAAATACGCTTTTTTCAATTTTTTAGTATTAGTATTCGCTTGTTTTTTAAGAAATAGGTACCTAACTATTCTCCCGCAAACGATACTGGAACGCCTCGGCTAAATGCCCGGCGGTTATATTTTTGGCTTCTTCCAGGTCCGCGATAGTCTGGGCGGTTTTTAAAACGCGGTAATAACTGCGCGCGGATAAAAGCGATTTTTCAAACATATCTTTTACAAAATTATCCGCTTCTTTATCCAATTTAATAATTTCATCACAGGCCTTAGAACTCATTTCCGAATTGGTGAAAAACGGCAGGCCTAGTTTTTTAAAACGTTCCCGCTGAGCTTCTCTGGCTTGAATAATTTTTTTCCGCATTACATCCGCTGATTTCACGTCCCGGTTTTTATTCTGCAATTCTTCCACTTTTACCCGCGGGACATTAATCTGTAAATCAATCCGGTCCAACAACGGCCCGGAAATTTTCTTTTGATAGCGGAACACCTCAAACGCCGAACAACGGCATTCTTTTTCCGGATCGCCGTAATAACCGCACGGGCAGGGGTTCATAGCCGCTACCAGCATAAATTGCGCTGGAAAAGTTAAGTGTCCCTTAGCGCGCGAAACTAAAACTTTTCCGCTTTCAATCGGCTGGCGAAGCGCTTCCAGCAAATCCCGCCGAAATTCCGGCAATTCGTCCAGAAATAAAACTCCACGATGCGCCAAGCTGATTTCTCCCGGACGGGGATTTTGCCCGCCGCCGATTATCGCCGGAAGCGACGCGGTTTGGTGCGGCGCCCGGAACGGACGCCAATTAATAAAATAATTTTTCTCCAGCATTCCGGCGGCGCTGTACACCTTGGTAATTTCCAAAATTTCTTCTTCGCCGGGCGCCGGTAAAATGGAATTCAGCGCTTGCGCCAGCATGGATTTTCCCGCTCCCGGACTGCCCTGCATTAAAAGATTATGCCCGCCGGCCGCGGCAATCATTAAAGCCCGCTTGGCATTTTCCTGGCCTTTAATATCCGCGATATCCACCATAGAATGCTCGGAAGATAATGACGGCTGGATTGGAGTTCTTGGCTGGTGGGCGATTACATTCCGATTTTCCAAATGGTTGATAATTTCTAAAAGATTATTAACCGGAATAACTTTTACTTTATCCGCCATCGCCGCTTCCACCGCGTTTTCTTTGGGAACAAATAATTCGGCAAAGCCCTCCTCTTTTGCCATCTGGGAAATATTTAAAACTCCGCTTACCGGACGAAGCGCTCCGTCCAGCGCCAGTTCGCCGATAAAAAGTTTAGTGGCGCTTTCAAAATCTTTAATTTGCTTGGTCGCCAAAAGATAACCGACGGCGATTGCTAAATCGTAATGCGATCCGGTTTTTTTCAAATCTGCCGGCGCGAGATTAACCACGATTTTCCGATTTTCTTTAGATGGCGGTTTTACACCGCTATTTTTTAAAGCCGAGCTGACCCGCTCTTTGGCTTCCGAAAGCGATTTATCCGCCAATCCGACAATATTAAAACTATGGAGACCGACATTTATGTCGGTCTCCACTTCAATTAAATTCGCTTCAATTCCGTCAATTGAAGCCGAGAAGACCTTAGATAGGTTCATTCCTAATATATTAGAGGCAAAAGAATTAAAAATCAATAATCAAAAAATAAAGCCCCGCAAGGCGGGGCAATATTTTAGTTCTTAGTTATTTATTTTTACAGTCCTTGCAAAAGCGGGACTCCGGATTTACCCGCAGAACCTCCATCGAAATTTCCATGCTGCACTTCTCACATTTACCATAATTTCCCCGGACAATTTTTTCTATCGCGTTTTCTACGTCGCCCAGCCGTTCCTTTAAAGCTTGCTGAACACCCAACTGCAATCCTTCTTCTTCAGCTTCGTCCGCTTCTTCTTCAAATACTCCGCCTTCCGTGTCACTGCCAAAATCCGGAGACTTTTTGGCGTCTTTTATTTCCACCTCCAGCTCACCAGCGGTTTTTTCTAATTGTTCTTTTAAATCTTGTAATATTTTTGAGTCCATAAATAAAATGTTACTACACCTGCTCGATTTAGCAAGCCACTTTACAAATAAATAGCTTCGTGGTACAATACGCGCAGTTCTCTAAAACTGAATTAAAACTGTCTGAAGGAGGCAACCATGGCCCAGCGATTCTATCCGCTTTTGGAAGAAGCTCTGGAAGTTGGTTTGGAAACAACGGTTCTCGCCGAAGACGCAAATGGCATCAGCTTGCCGGAGGGATTTCTGGTTCGGAATCCCAATGACCGGGGAAATAAGCCAAACGCGAAAACTGTTTCTCTGACCCATCCAGGTACGGTGATCCATCACGTTCCGAACGTAATGGCCGAACTGCTAATTCCGACAACCGAAGCCCAAATTTTGCGGGTAATTCATTTCCATCACATTCCTCCGGGAATCAAAATCCAATTTCAAAGATTAAATTTCCGGCAGTCGCCGAATCGCGACTTCACGGGATTGATTTGCGGAAGATCCGGAGAAGCGCAAGCTTTTCCAATCCGCCAGCGGGATAACAGTCCCTATGCGAATCTGGATTTCTTTTCCAAAACTAAAGAATGGAATCCGCTTTTCGTGAAATACCGGCGGCAAACGCCGCTTAAAGACGCGGAGTTCGGTTATTTGGAAATTCAGGCGGGAAGAATTCCGCCGAAAATGAAAAATACCGAGGATTCGTATGTCATTGTGGCGCGAGTCCCGGAATCTGCGGTTCCGGAATTTCTGCGAACGGCTCAAACTTTTCCAAAATAATTCTGGATGGTGTCCCACGCCAAACTCATTCTTATTTGTTTGGCGTGGGGCTTGACAACGGCTTCGTTCTATGGTAGTATTTACCATAGACCTTTGAAGCTGGGGAATCCGAAAGGAAACCCCAAAACCAAGCCCCTGTGGGCAATTCCCAAGGAGGACAACGACCATGGAACGATTGACGCCGGAACAGAAGGATCAGAAGTACGGACCGGTCGCGCAGCTGTGCATCGCGGCGTGCCGGGCGCACGGAGAGATCCACAAGGCCAACGGCAAGAACAAGGAGAAGCCGGGAACGGTTTCTCCCGAGACGATTCAGGAGCTGGTGACCGGGGCCCGGGCGGCTGACGAAGCCATTCGGAACGCCACGGCCAGCTACACGCAGGACGACATTCGGCTGATGGCTGCCTACCTCGAGCAGGCGGTGGTGCGCGTTGCGCTCACCCCCGGCGAGAGCGGCGGACTGACGTTCGATGTCGGCGTGGCTCGCGGGGTGGTGAATGCCATCCAGAGCCTGCGCCACATGCCTGGGGTGGCGGAGAACTTCGTTCGCTACCACCTCCAGCGGACTGGGACGTTCCTGGATCTGTGCGACGTGACCGGTTCCGTGCCGAAGTACGGCATGAACACCGCGAGCGTTCGCTACAGTCTGGAACGGCTCGCCAGCAAGATCGCCGAGGCTCGCAAGAGCTACGAGACGGCCAAGACTGAGGGTCGGCTTCTCGAGGCGGGAAACCTGGGTGTCGCGGTCGCGAATCTGAACGGGCTCAACAGCCGGGCCAGCTCGCTCTTCGAGCGGTGGCTCACTGAGCGGCAGCCGGCCACGGCCAACGCTTCCATCGGGGAGCAGGTCGGACCGGAAGTGCAGTCGGCGGTGGCGGTGGCGGAGACGACTCCGACGCCCGCTCCGGCACGGCGGCCCGCGCGTTCGCGTCGGTAATCCTTCGGTCATCTCAGGCCGAGGGCAGTAACTGAGTTCCGGGAGCTCACACATTCGAAAGAATGTGTGAGCCCCGGGCTCACATTTTTTTGTATGCGAATGCCTTAACGAATAGGCACATACGAATTTTTATAGAATTTATTTTTCACTCTTAGAATCTCTTTTTAATAATTGGATTCAGCCTCAAACTAAGAGTGAAAAATAAGTTCTTTAAGAAAAGCAATATCTGTACCAATATTTTTTACTAAAAATTATTTTGGGGAAATATTGGTGCAGAGATTGCACAAACTTGTGTCCGCAAGGCCACAAAATACAGGAAGGAGATACAGATGATGAATCGACCGCCTCGACCGGATGATTTTCTCCGAGCGATTTCCATGCCTACGGCGCGCATTCCGGATCCGACCAAGGACTTCGGCATGTACGGCCGGATGGATGGAGCTTTTCAGGGAATTCACGAGTACCTGGATAGCCTCCGCAGCAGATACGGGCGGGTGGGCTATTCCGGCCAGAACCTGATGAGCGACCTGACCAAGGATTTCATCACCGCGGTTCAACACGGAGATGACGAAGAGGCAGCTCACATTCAGGTCGGCATTCGCCAGCTCAGCGCTGGTTTCGAGGAATCGGTCCAGGATGGCGCTCTGCCGGAAAGCCCGAATAACTTCAGCCGTACCATGTGGCAAGAGCACATGGAGGCCGAACTCTTTGGGAGGATCTGGCCCGTCATCAACGGAAAGTCGGAAACCGTTCCCGAACTCACGAACTGGAAGGACTTCAAGGGAAACGTGCAGGCCTACCTGTATGGCTACCTGGATGTCGTCAGCGAGCTGGGCAAGTCGGTGACCGACGAACTGGCGAAGCCCGACATCACGACGGAGTACGAGTTCGCGGTTTTCGAGCGCTTTCTCGCCATCGCGGATTCGATCACGCTTCGGCTTTCAGCCGAACGGCACATTCCGAATTACGTCATCAGCAACGGCTATGGCCGCTGGATGGCGTTCTCCAACAAGCTCCGGACTGCCTATGGCACCATCGCTCATGTTCGCCGCGAGTACAGCCTGCGGCGCAGCATGCAACGCATGATCCAGAACTCAGTCAAGTCCACCCAGACGGCCTAAGTAAGCCGGTCTGGAACCCCGTTACGGAAACGTAGCGGGGTTTTTTCTTTTATGTTTTCATATCGTGTATAAAATTGATTATCTACTAACGTGACGGTCGTCTAGTTAGTAGATAAAGTAAAATAAGAAATAAACTACTTAGCGAATGGATTCTTCGCGTTCCTAACCTCAAAGTGAAGATGACACCCGGTTGGGCCGTGAACATTTCCGGTATTGCCGATATAACCAATGGAATCTCCCTTTAATACATAATCGCCCGGCGAAACAACATTTCTTTGATTGTGGGAATATTTCGTGAAAGTGCCATTGGAGTGCTCGATTAAAATATAATTTCCGTAACCATCGTTCCAGCCGTTATTGGAAACTGATTCTAAAATTAATCCTTCGGCCGCGGCATAAATCGGCGTTCCGCAAGCATTGGCAATGTCTACGGCATTATAATTGTGAAGACGGCCCCAATTCCAGCCGGTAGTCGGAATTGCGAAATAACCGGATAAGTCGGGCAAACTCGCCAACGATGCCAGCCGGGAACTTTGAACCGGCTTAGCGTCCGGAATAATAATATTAGAACCAACCACCAATTCCTGCCGAGCGCTAAGATTCAGCTGTAAAATTCTTTGAACATCAATGGAATAAAGATTAGCGATGGATTCCAAAGTTTCACCGGCCTGCACTTGGTGCAACACTCCGGACACCGGTAAAATCATTATTTCCTGCCCCGGCGATAATAAGCGCGCTTTTACGCTCGGATTCGCCCAAAAAATCGTATTTAAAGAAATGCCGAAATTCGCGGCAATTTTGGATAAATTATCTCCTGATTGGACTTTATAAATCAACAATCCATCCCTCGTCGGCAAAACATTACTCAGCGGATTGCCCGAATTCAGCAAGGCGTCGCTATCCACGATAATAAAATTAATTCCGCCCTCGCCGCTGAATGACCCGCTATCTATCGGGAAAAAACTTTCCACGCTGGCGGTATTGCCGACAACCAGAATATTTTCCGCGCCGAAAGCCAGCGAATAAAAGCGTTCGCTGTCTATGGGTTGCCGAGAGTAGAACAAAAGGAGTAGATTAGTAACAGACGCAACCAAAACTAAAACAACCGGCATAGCGGTTGTCAGATTCTCTCTAAACCAGGATAAAATTTTACCCAATTTATTTTTCAACCCTATCATTATAACAATGAGCCGTCCGAAACTCAATCCCACACATAACAAAGACCGTAAGATAATTGAACTATAACCATGATATTAAAATCAAAATGTCGCATTAAATTAAAAACTGAAGAATTGCGAAAAACTTCGCAGTCTTTGTTATGGGTGGGATCAATCCATTAAATAATTTATCCGAACAGCAAAAAAAAGCTGTCCAGCATCCCGCCGGGCCGATTTTGATTGCCGCCGGCGCCGGATCCGGAAAAACCCACACCCTCACCAGCCGTTTGGCGCATTTATTAAAATCCGGGGTTCGGCCGGAAAATATTATTGCCATTACTTTTACCAATAAGGCGGCCAAAGAAATGCGGAGCCGGGTTAATGGTCAGGGGTCAATAGTTAATAGTCTGTTCATCGGGACCTTCCACTCGCTCGGCGTTCAAATTTTGAAAAATGAAGCTGGGCTGGTTAATCGAAGCCGGAATTTTACTATTTTTGACGAAGACGATTCCCAAAGCCTGCTCAAAAATATTTTGAAAGAGTTAAATCTTGCCAAAGAAAAATTCAATCCCATGAAAGTTTCCAACCGGATTTCCCAGATTAAAAATGAGGTTTTAGACGATGATGAATTAAAGCCAGAGAATAGTTATGAAAAAATTATTTTATCGGTTTACGCGAAATACGAAGAAGCGCTCAAACAATATAATGCTTTTGATTTTGACGATTTAATTGAAAAGGTGGTGCGGATTTTCCGGAATCATCCGGAGATTTTAGAAAAATACCAAAACCGCTGGCAGCAAATCTTGGTGGATGAGTATCAGGACGTTAACACCAGCCAATATCTTTTGATAAGAATGCTGGCGCAAAAACACCAAAATCTTTTTGTTATCGGCGACGACGCTCAAAGCATTTATTCTTTCCGCGGTTCCGATTTCCGCAATTTCCTGAATTTTGACACCGACTGGCCAACCGCCGCCGTAATTAAACTGGAAGAAAATTACCGCTCCACTAAAAATATCATAGCTTCGGCTTCGGCCCTGATTCAAAATAATAAGCTGCAAAAGCCGAAAGGCCTTTGGACCCAGAATCAAGAAGGATCGCTAATCCGCGTCAGCGCTTACCAGAGTCCGGAGGAAGAAGCCTGGAGCATTGCCGAAAAAATTCGGGAATTGCTCAAGGCCGGAGAAAATATCAAAGATATCGCGATTCTTTACCGCACCAATGCCCAGTCCCGCGCCCTGGAACAGGCAATGATCCAAAACCAAATTCCTTATGAAATTTTCGGGGGGTTAAAATTCTATGCCCGGAAAGAAATCAAGGACTTAATCGCCGGTTTGCGATACGCCACTAACCCCAAAGACAGCCTAAGCGCGGAACGGATAGTGAAGAATTTCACCAAAACCCAAAGCAAAGCGCTACTGGAAGAACTCCCTCGATTAGCCGGAGAATTATCCATAATTGAGCTATTAAATTATATTTTGACCAACACGAATTATTTTGAATACCTGGAGACCCACTTTAAAAATCCGGATGAACGGCGGGAAAACATTAAAGAATTGATTCATTTCGCTTCCGGATTTAAAAACGCCCAGGAATTTTTGGAACAAATCGCCTTGGTATCCAGCCTGGATGGCCGGCCCAAGCTGGAAGAAAATGCCGTTAAGTTTATGTCTATTCATTTAGCCAAGGGGCTGGAATTTAATAATATTTTTATTGCCGGCGCCAACGAAGGATTGTTGCCGCACGAAAGATCGCTGGGCAACAATGACGACTTGGAAGAAGAACGGCGTTTAATGTATGTGGCCATGACCCGCGCCAAAAAAAATCTTTTTATCGGCTTTTATGATTTGCCGTCCCGTTTTTTAGGAGAATTGCCGCCGGAACTGATTGAATTCCAAAAGACCACCAGTTACGGAACCGAGAACCGAGATTGGGACGACGAGACAATTTATCTGGAATAAAAGATATTCTTATGCGGCAAAAACTTGGGCAACACTTTTTAATCAATAAATCCGCTATTCAAAAAATAGTGGCGGCTTTAAATTTACAGCCCAACGATACGGTTATTGAAATTGGCCCGGGCAAGGGCTCGCTGACTCTTCCTCTGATAAAAATCTGCCGAGAAATAAATTGCCAATTGATTGCGGTAGAAAAAGACCCCACGCTCGCCAAGGAACTTGGCGAGAATATCCAAATTACAAATCACAAATTACAAATTATTGAGGGCGATGCGCTTAAAGTTTTGTCCGGCATCATTCCTAATTCCTTATTCAAAATTCAAAAATATAAAGTTGTCGGCAACATTCCTTATTACATCACGGGAAAATTACTGCGGGTTTTAAGCGAATTGGAAAACAAGCCGGAATTAACTATTCTCATGATCCAAAGAGAAGTGGCGGAGAGAGTTTGCGCCCAACAGCCGAAAATGAATTTACTTGCCGCCGCTGTCCAATTTTGGGCCAATCCCGCTATGCTTTTTACTCTACAACCTAGCGACTTTAGCCCCCCGCCCCAAGTGGAGTCGGCGGTGATAAAGCTGGCCTTACGGACCGCCGCCAATAGCTCCCAGCCCGATAACTATTACCGGCTAATTCGGGCTGTTTATAAACAACCCCGCAAAACCCTGTTCAATAACCTCCGATCCGGACTGGAGATAAGGGAAAATGAGCTTAAAACCGCCCTCAAAACCCTCAAAATTGACCCCGAAAGCCGGCCCCAAAATCTCTCCCTTGCCCAACTAGAGTTACTAACTAATCTTCTATTTGTTTCTCTCGGAAAAAAAGAGTTATAATAATAACAGATACTTATAATAAAGTATCTCAAAATGTTCCGTATTTTTCTCTCAACTGCAATTATCAGCCTGGGGCTTGCCGGCGGTTTTTACTTTGTTACCAGCTATCATTTGCCAACTGCTCCCCAAAGCCAACCAACTGCTTTAACGCTTAACAACAATCCTGTTTCCAACCAGCCATTAGTGGAACAGTTAATGCCCCCATCTTTAGAAAATTATTTGGCTGGCGGCTTGCTGGCAGAATCTTCTTGGACCGAAGGCGGCTTAGCCAGCGAAATTTCAGGGGACCTGGCCCAATTCTTAATTGAAAATAATCCGGAAGAGCCCGACGTTTCCGGCGGTAAACAATTTATCCAAGTTCCAACGGAGCAAGATGTCTTAAACAGTATCTTAGCTAAAAGTTCTGACAAATTAAATGATTTGCGGCCAATCATCAGCGATGCCGATTTAAATATTTCCGCTTCCGTTGCCAATGAAGATCTGAAAAATTACAGCAGCCGCGTAAAAAATCTTTTGGCCGGGTACCGCTCTGGATTAACTACTGCTTTCAACCAGCAACAGGCCGATATCGCCAAGCTTTACCAAGCCGATAGCGGCCAATTTTTAAATAATCTGGCCAGTCCCGAGAGCTCGATAAACAACCCCGAGGTTCAAAAACAATATCTCGGCCTGATGTTTTTAAACTATAAATATTTTTCCAATTTAATACTACTTTTGAGCGGTTTAGAGGGTAAATTATATGCCGTTTCTGTTCCTCGGCCGGCAATAGAACTTCATAAAAATCTGCTTTCTTTAGTAATTGCCAGAAAAAATATCCTAACCGAAATCCAAACTCCGAAAACCAGGGATCCATTAACCACGCTTTTGAACCAGCAAATGCTGCAAACTATTGATTCGGAATTTGCCCATTGGATGGAAGTTTTGCCTAATCTAAGCGCAGAATCTTAAACTATGGCGACTAAACTTAGTTCAAAAATTATTATAACGGTGTTAATCTTAGCCATTATTTTGACGCCTTTTAATCGGGGTTTGCAACTGCAAAAAACTAATGCCAGCTGGCTCTCGGAAGCCATTGATGCGTTGGATCCCACCAATGTAGAAATAAATTTTGATGCCGAAAAGTTTAAACAAGATTGTTATGCCGCTGGGGTTCCCCACGACCAATGCGATCAGGCAGCGGCAGACCAGCAAGCGGCAGTGGACGAAGCTAACGCAGAAGACGATGGAGGGTTTTTAGATTTTCTAGATGCGCTTAGCATTGGTGAAGTAACCGTCGCCGCCTTAGGCGTATTTTATCTAGCCGTTTGTCTGCCCACCACCCAAGTCCCAGTAGCTACCGGCGTCGGAGCTGCGGGTATTGCTACCGCAGCCGGCACTGGCCTTGGCCCCGGTCCCGCGGCAGCCGTTCCTTTTATCACCAGCGTTTGCGATTCCATTAAAAAAGCGCTAAATCAAGCCTTTAAACAGCAAATTCTCCAAGCCCTAGTCAACGATATTACCGCTTGGATTAAAAGAGGATACAAAGGAAAAGTTATTGTTACCGATTGGAGGGAATTGGTATCCAATGCCGGCCAAGCCGCGGTCGGTGAATTCGCCCAATCCATCGGCGCGGGATTTTTATGTTCACCATTTAATTTCCAAATCCAATTTTTGTTAACCGAGCATCCAGATTTTGATACTAAAGCAAGGTGCACTTTAGACGATATTGTCGGCAACATTGATAATTTTTATACCGATTTCCGGCAGGGCGGCTGGATTGCTTACCAGACATCCTGGGCTCCGCAGAATAATTTTTACGGCGCCACCTTGCTGGCTATCCGCGAAGCCAACCGAGTGCATGATGAAGCCGCCGATGCCGCCAAAAATGAAGGCATCGCCAACCAAGGATTCCTTTCTCAAAAAAATTGCGTAACTGTCGCGCTTCCCGGCGGCGGAACCAAAGAGCAATGCACCACAACCAACCCCGGCAGTCTCATTGGCAATGCCGCCGCCGAAGTTTTGGTGAAAACCCCGATTGGAGCGGTTATTGGCGCGGATGAATTGGGCGGATACTTAAAAGTTATTATTGATACCGCCCTTAATGAACTAATTAAAAAGCAGGTTGATGACGTGAAACAAGGATTTTAGAAAATTATGTTTAAGAATACTTATTTTAAAGTTTTACTTTTCGCGGTTCTGATTTTAATTATTTATTTCGGACAAACTCACACCGCGGAAGCGGCGTGGTGGAATCCTCTTTCTTGGATCGCTCCAGACCTTAACACCGCCCTCGCGGGTTTACTAGGATTAGCCGGACAGGTAGCTGGAGCTTTCCTGGGCATAGCCGGAGCTTTGGCCAATTGGTCTCTTCAGTTCAACCAAAGCCTGCTCAGCAGCCCGCTGGTACAAAACGGCTGGCTGATTACCCGCGATTTAGCCAACCTGGGCTTTGTCCTCGCCATCATTGTTATTGCTTTTGCCACTATTCTTCGGCTGGAAAGTTATGAAATGAAAAAAACTATTGGCCGTTTGATTATCGCGGCCTTACTCGTGAATTTCAGCTTGGTTATTGCCGGAGTGTTTTTGGATTTTTCCGCCATTTTAACCAACTTTTTTATTACCCGGGCGGGCGGAAATGATTTTGGCGCCGCCATTGCTTCCAGCTTTAAAGTAAATGCCCTATTGCAAACCGAAGCCAGCGCCGCTCAAGCGGTAGCCCAAGATTTTGGAATTTTTATTATGGCTCTGGTGTTTATTACGGTTCTCACCATTGTGGCCGCAGTCGCTCTCTTGGCCCTGGCCGGAATGCTGATTACCCGGGCCTTAGCGCTGATGTTGCTTTTAATCACCGCGCCTCTTGCTTGGTTAGCCTGGGTCATTCCGGATTTTCAAAGCCACTGGAATGAGTGGTGGAATAAATTCTTTAAATGGGTTTGGTTCGCGCCAATGGCCGCTTTTTTCATTTATCTCGCGGTGGTTATCGGACCGACGGCCGTTATTACGATGGATATTAAAAATGCCGGGGCTTTAACCTCGCTGATTAAAAATTTGGGCGCTGTTCTCGCGCAAATGATTACGGTGATCGGAATCCTGCTGGGCGGATTAAAAGTTTCCTCGGACATGGGAAGTAAATTAGCCGGAGCCACTATTACCAAAGTTAATAGCTGGAAAGATAGAGCCGTGGCCGCTCCGGGAAAAACATTCCAAAGAGTTTTGCGCACCGGAGGTTATCAATCCGAACAGCGGGATGAGCGGGGCAATATCCTGAGGCCCGGAGGCAGCTCGCTTCAAAGAATCACTGCTAAGTTTACTGGCGTTCCGGTTGTCGGAGGAGCAGTCAGAGCAGTTAACCAATGGGCAGCGGCCGGAACCGAAGAACGAAAAACTAATTTGGATAAAGAGCTGGCCAGCATGGCTAAATCTGATCCGGTGGCATTTGCCAATGCCGGAAAATTGGGGGCCGGAAGCCGGATGAATGACCCGGTCTTTGCTTCTACATTCATGAAAGCCGCCACCGAAAATAACCGCGTTAAAGACCTTCAGCAATTAAACCCGGCCGGTTTAATCGCGGGCATGCAAAAAGTTCGCGAACAAAAAGGCGAAAAAGACCTGTATAAGAAAAATCCGCTCCTGGCTAAGCTCGGCCGGACTGATGATAACGGAAAAGTCTTGAAAGAATTTGAAGATGTTGTCAGCGCGGAAATGACCACCGCCATCAGCAAGATGGCGCCGAAAGACCTGGAAAATATTTCGCCGGAAGCTTTTGAAACTCCGGAAATTATCTTTAATTTCACCCAGCCGCAATTTAAATTTTTATCCAACAACGCCAGCGGCGACCAATTAACCAAAATGACCGAGGCGCTGAATAAGTGGCAAGAATCCTACACCAGCGGTTCCGAAGAGTGGAAAGCTTTAGCCCGGGGAAATAAAGTAAGAGAAGACCAATTAACGCGCGGATTGGATAATTTAGATAAATTCCTGACGGAAAATCCTTCCGCCCAAGTATTACAAGCGCAATTCCAAGCTACCGCTTAAATAAATTAATAAACTATGGCCGACATCATACAATTAAAACCATCTATCGCCGATTCTTTTAAGGCCTTGCCCGAAAGCATTAAGGACTGGCTGGGTTCGGATTTAATCACTAATTATATTTCCGATATTAATAAGAAACTGGGAATTAAAGGAAAAAAGCGCTCTATTATTCCCCGGCTAATAGTTCGATTAGTAACTAAGGATTTATTGCCGGCCGATTTTATCGGCGAACTGGCTAAAACATTAAATGCTCCGCCAGCCGCCGCTAAAGCAATTGCCCAGGAAATTTTTGATAAAACTCTTCAGCCGATTGAAATCGGGTTGCGCCGAGATATCGGTATAGATGTCAAAACTATTTTCTTTGGAAAGCCCAGGGAGGTTAAAGAGGGGGGATTAAACCCATTAGAAGCGATGGAATTAGATGCCGCTCCCGCGCCGTTAGCCTTTGAAGAAAAACCAGCCGAATTAAAACCAACTGTGCCCGTTAAAACAATCGTTGAAACTCCGACCTTTTCGCGGAGCGTTGAGAAAGAAACCTCCGCCAACGGAGAAACTCCTATACTTATATATAAGGAAGGCACGGTCGGCCGGATTCCCATAGCCAAGCCGGAAATTACTCTTAAACCGAGAATGGTCCCGCCTTTGCCCTCCGAAGCCTTGCGCGAAGGAGGGTCCTTGCCTGCTAGTAGCCCTGCCTACCGGCAGGCAGGTTCACGCGAAGGCACGGCGCCATTACCCGCCCGCAATCCATTAACACAAGCTTCTTCCCAGCCATCAACGGCCAATGAACCAAAGATCGCCCGAGTGGTTCATTACAGCGACTTCTTTACTCCGCTCAACAACTTTGGCCTGGATAAAAATCCCAAACAAACTGATTCCGCCTTCGTGGACGGCAATGTCGTTGATTTAAGATTTATTTAAAATAATAATGAGATACTAATATACCAATGCATGCGAATAATACTAATAAAATACGAATATGTAAAAATTAGTATATTATTCGTATAATTAGTACCATTCGTATATTGGCATCATTTAGTGTAAACATATGCAATTTCAAGTTCCACAATTTATAGAAACCGAGGATAAAATTATTGGTCCGCTGACTCTGAAGCAGTTTTTATATTTTGTAGCGGTGGGCGGAATCAGTTTTATTTTATTTTTCTTTTTAAAAACCGTTATTTGGCTGATCCTTACTATTTTCATGGCAGTGTTCGCGGCCGCTTTGGCGTTTATAAAAATCAACGGCCGGCCGCTTCCGAAAGTATTAATAGCGGCGTTATTTTTCTACATGAAACCGCGGTTATTCTTATGGCAAAGAGAAACTAAGCCGGCCGCGGAGGCCCCGGCAGAAGAAGGAACGGCCTTGGGGAATCTTTGGCAAAAACTGAATACCAGCACCGCGCCGATTTCCAAAAGAGAAAAAACTTTGTCTAGGCCGTCTATGGTAACGCGCGCCAAAGGCAAGGAGGGATTTGAAACTCTGCGAAAGATTACCGGCGAAAAAGAAGAGGCCAAACGAGTAGATTTTAGATAGCGTAATACCAATATACAAATGCGTGCGAATAATACAAATACTAAATTAATTTATCCCGAGCTTTCTTATACAATCACTGGCATTTGCTTTGATACTCACAATACTATTGGCAGATATGGTCGGGAAAAACAATATTCGGATGAAATCGAAAAACGGCTTAAAGGAATAGCAATGCCTTATAAGAGAGAGTTTCCGATTGCTAATACCGGCAATATACTGGATTTTTTAATAGATAATAAAATTATTTTAGAATTGAAAACCAAAATAACCGTTGATCGCCAAGACTATTACCAAGTACAAAGGTACTTGCAAGCTTCAAATATAAAATTGGGTTTGTTGATAAATTTTCAAGCTAAATATCTTAAGCCATTAAGGATTGTCAGAATTGATACGGCGGCCAGAAGCAATTTTAATGATTTATTAGTATAATTAGTATTATTAGTATGAATTAGTATATTAGCATTACATTATGGCTAAACCAGGAACAACATCCACGCAACAATTCGTTGAAATTGAGTCTATTGCCAATGATATAGTCAAGTTAAAAAGCGGCGGCCTCCGTAAAATTTTGCTCGTCTCCGGAGTCAATTTTGATCTTAAGTCCGAAGAAGAACAGGGCCTGATTATTTACGCCTTTCAAGGGTTTTTAAACTCTTTGAGCTTTTCGGTTCAAGTTTTTATCCATTCCCGCAAATTAAACATTGAAGGCTATCTCCAAAAAATTGCTGAACGGGAAAGCCAAGAATCCAACGACTTATTAAAAAACCAGATAGCCGAGTATCGGGAATTCATCAAGACTTTTGTCAGCCAGAATGCCATCATGGATAAAACTTTTTTCATAACCGTTCCTTATGATCCTGTCGCTCTGCCTCAGTCCGGCGCCGGCGTTGCCGGAGCGCTAAGCGGGCTCTTTAAGAAAAAAACTGCGGCTGCCGAACCCGCTCCGGAAGACACCGAACAATTAAAAGCTAATCTAGAACAATTAAACCTCCGGGTAGATGAAGTAACGAACGGCTTAAATCAAATCGGCTTGCGGACTGTGCCGTTAAATAATGAGGAGTTGTTAGAATTGTTCTATAACATTTATAATCCGGCGTCCGTAGAAAAACGAGGCTTGCCCGCCACCGCCGAAGAAGAAATTTCCGCGATTATTTCCCCGCCCGCCCTGGAAATTGATTCCAACTTCTTAAAATTAGGCGATAAGTTCGTTAAAACTCTTTTTGTTTTTTCCTATCCCCGTTATCTTTCCACCGGCTGGTTCTCCGGAGTAATTAATATGCCGGAACTTTTAGATGTTTCAATTTTCATCCATCCGGTAGAAACCGCGGCGGCTTTAAAAAATCTCCGGCGCAAAGCCGCCCAGGTGGAGTCCCAGCTGGCAGAACGCCAGCAAAAAGGAATGGTGCGCGACCCTATGCTGGATACCGCTTTTCAAGATATTGAGAATTTAAGGGATTCTCTTCAACAAGCCCGGGAACAGCTTTTTAATGTCGGGGTTTATTTGACGCTCTATGCCAATAGCGCCGAAGAGTTAAAAAAGCTGGAGAGCAAAATAACTAATCTTCTGGAAAGCAGATTGATTTACGTCAAACCGGCGATTTTCCAGCAATTGGAAGGCTTTAATTCTAATATTCCGATTAATTCCGACCGCCTGCTAATCCATTCACCGCTTAATTCCGGACCGCTTTCGTCCATCTTCCCATTCACCTCGGCCAACCTCACTTCAGATAACGGCATTATGTATGGCATTAACCGCCAGAATAACACCCTGGTTATTTTTGACCGGTTTTCTTTAGAAAATGCCAATATGGTAATTTTTGCCAAATCCGGAAGCGGAAAAAGCTATTCCACCAAACTGGAAATTCTCCGGCTTCTTATGATGGGAATTGACGTCCTGGTCATTGATCCGGAAAACGAATACGAAAATCTGGCATCGGCTGTTGGAGGCAGTTTCTTTAAAATTTCACTGGCCTCCGAACACCATGTTAATCCTTTTGACATTCCACAGGTTCCGGAAGGAGAAGATCCAGCGGATGTCTTGCGGTCCCATATCGTCAATCTTGCCGGCCTTTTTAAGCTAATGCTGGGCCAAATCACTTCCGAAGAAGACGCGATTTTGGACCGCGCTATTTCCGAAACTTTCGCTTCCCACGATATCGTGCCTGGAAAAGATTTCTCTACGGCAGTTCCTCCTTTATTGGAAGAGCTTCAAAAAATTCTGGAAAATATGGACGGGGGCCGGGGATTAGCGGAACGGCTTTATAAATTTACCAGCGGCAGCTATGCCGGATTTACTAATCAACAAACTAATATTGATATTAAAAACCGTTTGATTGTTTTTTCTATCCGCGACTTGGAAGATCAGCTCCGCCCGATTGCCATGTATATCGTTCTTAACTTTATCTGGAATCTGGTCAGGACCCAATTAAAAAAACGGGTGCTGATTATTGATGAGGCGTGGGTAATTATGAAATACGAGGACGGCGCTAATTTCTTGTTCGGATTAGTAAAGCGCTGCCGAAAATATTTCCTGGGCGTAACCACCATTACCCAAGACGTGGAAGACTTCCTGAAGTCGCCTTTTGGCCGCCCGATTATCACTAACTCTTCCATTCAACTTCTGCTGAAACAAGCGCCGGCTATGATTGATACTGTTCAAAAAGCTTTTGCCTTGACCGAAGGCGAAAAAGGACTGCTCTTAGCAGCCAATGTCGGCGAAGGATTATTCTTTGCCGGATTAAACCATGTTTCCATCCAAATCATCGCTTCTTATCTGGAAGATAAAATCGTTACTACTAAACCGGAACAAATTTTAGCCGGAAAAATAAAATAGCCAAATACGATGGAAAATAACGAAAGAAAAATTAGCACCGTGGAAGCAATTTTAGCCGTAATTTTTGTCGCTAGCGCGGATTTAATGGAGTTTTTAGCCAGCCTACTTGCCATTCCGATTCAGGTTATTCCGGTAGTCGGCCAAGGATTGGGCGCCGCATTAATGCTTTTTGCCTGGCTCTATGGCTTTACCGTAACCGCCCTAACCCTTACTTGGATTTATTTTAAGGGATTGAGTATGCGCTGGTTTTTGGGCGGCAGCGGCTTGGAGCTGATTCCAGGCATTAACGCGCTTCCTTTGCGCACCGCGGCTATTTTGGCGGTAATTGCCGAAGACCGGTTGCCACTGCTCAAAAAAGCTTCTGGTTTAGTTAAGCCAACAGCCAAATCAGCCGTAGCCACAAAATAAAATCGGGTATGAAATTACAAATCACAAATTATCCCGATTCTGCGGGAATCGAGGACTCTCGATTGCAAAGCAATCGGAGCAAATCACAAATCATTTCTCGAGGTGTTTTGTTTTTAATTATTGTTTTGATTTTTGGAAATTGGAGTTTAAGCGAAGCCCAGACCGCTCCGGAATTTATAATTTCCTGGCGGGCAATGAATTACGTTCCTTCCGGTTATCAGGGAAAAGCCTTGCCTATTAATTCAACGCCGATTGAAATCGGCTTGGATATCGTAGAATCCGGGAAAATCGTTAGTTTAACTGCTAATGAAATCCGCTGGTTTTTCAACGGCGATTTATTGCGATCCGGCAACGGGCTAAAAACTATCCGGCTTAACAGCAAAAGCGCCAGCCAGCAAATCCGAGTCGTAGTCGCGAACTATAAAGGGGTGAATTTGGAAAAAATATTTATTATTCCAGCGCAAACTCCTAAACTGGTTATTGATACCCGCTTGCCTAATTCCAACGCCGGTTTAGGCAAATACCGTTTAGAGGCTCTGCCATATTTTTTCAACATCTTTTCGCTTCAAGAATTAAAGTTTGACTGGTCCGCTAATAATCAGCCGGTTAGCGGTGAAACAGGAGATCCGCAAATTTTGGATGTGGATTTCTCTTCTGAAAGCGCGCCGGCCGAAACTAATATCCGCATTTCTGCCATTGTTTCCAATCGTTTTAATCCGGTAGAATTAAGCAGTGGCGCAGTAGAATTAAATGTCCGATAAATGCCTAAAAAAACATTTTTAACAATTTTCTTTTTACTAATAGCCGGTTCGGCATTTGCCGTCCAATTGTCCGTTCCGATTCCCTGTCAGAGCACTTCCCTGACTGGGCAATGCGCCGGCGGATCCGGAACCGATATTTCTGATCCCGCCACCTATGTTGCCAGGATTTACCAATTCGGCCTGTTGGCCGCCGGCGTTACCGCTTTAGGCGCTTTGGTTTTCGGCGCCACGAAATATATTCTCTCAGCCGGCAATGTCTTTGACCAAGGCGAAGCCAAAAACCAGATACTTAGCGCTATTTATGGCGTTCTTCTATTATTAGGCGCTTACTTGATTTTAAATACCATTAATCCGGATCTGGTGAGGCTGAAAAATCCTTCTTTAGGAGGAACTTTTAGGGCCCAAGGCGAATGCGTTACTACCAGTGGCCTTCCGGGGACATTCCAAAATGGCTCTTGCGTCGCTAGCGGGGAACGGACTGCCACTTCTGTTTGCCCGGCCGGACAGCATTTGGAAGTAAATAATATCGTAGGTAATAGCTGCGTGCCGGATTGCCCGGCCGGACAGCACTTGGTTGGCACTACTTGCCAGCCAATTCAGCCCTCGCAAGATCAGACCGGCGCGGGCGTTCCCGGCTCTACTGGACAGCCTTTAGGACCGGGGGGAATTCCTTGCCCGGGCGGAACAAATCCAGTGCAAGGCCCAACGGGTTTAGAGTGCCGTTAAAGATAATTAAATTAAATGGGGATGGATCCCGTTAGAGGCAACTAAACCTAAAATATTATGCCAATCAAAATTAAAAATATAAAAAGTCGGAAATATTTAATCGGCCTGCTACGGTCGCCTATGGCGACCTGCCTCTAACGGGATGGACTGGAAACGAATTTTAAAAATATTTTTTGGAATTTTAACGCCCATTGCCGTAATTTGGGGGGGTTATTATATTTGGCAGACCCTGAACGCTCCGCCGGCCATTCCGGAACCTAACAATATTCCGACCCAAACCTTAGTGGATATTCCGACCACGCCATCTTTTTCTACGGTCATGGAAACCCCGATTTTTGATTATTGGATTAACTCTAAAACCGGAGCGGTTTATTATTTGGATTTGTCCGGCCAGGTTTTTAAAGCCGGGGAATCCGACAAACCGGTTAATTCCCAAACCCTGAATAATCTGAACGGCATTCAAATTTCCGCGGACGGCACCTTGGCGCTGGCAAAATTTAATTATCCCGCGCTGGCGACCTTCAGTATTTTTAATACCGTTACCAATGCCTGGCAGCCGCTTCCGGAAGGAACTTCCGCCGCCGCCTGGGCCGCCAGCACTTCCCAGCTGGTTTATTTAGACGGCAAAGCCGGCAGTTTAAAAATTCTTAATGTTACCTCGCAAAAAACCCAGGAAGTAATTAAATTAAATCAAAAAGACATAAAACTATATTGGGTTAATCCGTCAACGATTCTGGTCCAAATCTCCGCGCCATCCATAGAAATGCCGTCCTCCCTCTGGAGCTTAGATTTAAAAACCAAGCTGTTAAAGCCCCTATTCAGGGATGAGATCGGACTGGCCCTAAACTGGTCCCTGCTGGGAAATTACGGGCTGAAACTGGTTAATGTCAGCCGGGTTCCGCGAGTCTCATTGATTAATCAGGCCGGCGGTATTTTAAAAGACTTGTCTTTTGTTACTCTGCCGGAAAAATGCGCCTTTAGCGAAAGTAAAATTTATTGCGGAGTGCCTAGATTTATCCGCGACGGCATCCAACTACCCGATGATTATTATAAAAAAGCCGTCTATTTCCAAGACGACATTTATTCCATTGATTTAATATCCGGAGAATCTGCCTTATTGTTAAACGGAGACGAAATTTTAATTGATGCCTATCGCCTTTCTTTAGGCAACGGAAAATTGTATTTCCTCAATCGCTACGATAACAAACTCTATAATTTGTCCTTATAAACCGCTGGGAGAAACTATTACGTGGCGGTCTTTTCCTTCGCCGATGCTTTCGGTTTTAATATCCGGCCGGGAAGAAAGCTCTACGTGAATCAATCGCCGTTCATAAGCATTCATTGCCGGAAGGTCAATGTTTTGTTTATTTAACATTGCCTTGCGCGCCGCCGCTTTTGCCAGCTCAACGATCAATCGCTCCCTTTCCCGACGATAATTATTCACGTCTACTATCAAGCTCTCCATTTTCTTCTGCTTGGCGATTAAATTTATCAAATGCTCCAAATCCCATATCAATCTTGGAAAGAAATCTTTTAAATCCATTTCGTAAATAAAAATAGAGGCTCTTTTTCCGTCCGGCTCAATTTCCACGGAAAAATCCTTAAATCCCGCTAAAGTAAAAATTTGTTGGATTGTTTCTTTAAGTTGTTCCATACTTATGAAATACTAATATACGAATTCATACTAATTATACTTATGAGATACTAATATACGAATTCATGCTAATGATACGAATATTGGTATGTGCCTATTCGTTAAGGCATTCGCATACTATATTTTAACTGTTTTATTAATGTAAATCTGCTGAATAATGGAGAAAACCGACGTCGCCAGCCAGTAAAGGCCGACAGCCGACGGCAGAGTAGTGAGGATAAATAGGGTGAAAACCGGGCCAAAATAGACCATATACCGCCCCATTTTCTCCGGCTGGGACAATTCCCTGCCTTTTACGGCAGGCGGCAAAGTCAGCACCCCTTGATAGTATTGAGCCAAAGCGGCTAAACCAACAATAAATATACTCTTAGTTTTCAGATTTATCAAGCCTAAAAATAAAGTGTTGATTCCCGAAAAATCTCCCGACAAAATAACTTGGTAAAGAGCGATTAGAATCGGCAGTTGGATTAAGATTATCAAAAAACTGGAGAGGGGATTAACTTTATATTTTTTATAAAGCCCCATCATTTCCTGGGCTTGTTTTTCTTTATTGTCCTTATGGTCATGCTGGATCTTTTGGATTTCCGGCTGGAGTTTTTGCAGAATCAGCTGGTTCTTCGCTCCTTTATAAAAAAGCGGGAATAAAACCAGCCTTAATAAAAGAGTGAGTAAAATAATAGCGATGCCTAAATCGTGGAAGGCCCAGTTGTTGTAAAGAAAAATTACGAAATCGTAAATAGGATTATATAGGTAAGTTTTAAACATAATACTATATTAATTTCTAATTCCTAATAGAATATCCAATGATTTTACTCTTAGGAATTAATAATTTTTAAATATTGCTTGAATTTCTTTTTTTAACTCTTCCGGGTTCAATGACGCGGCTTGGGGCGAGACAATAATTAAAAAATCTCTTTTATCATTGCTGCCATTTTTCACAAATTCCTTTAAGGAATTAAAAAGGGTTCTTTTAATTTTATTCCGAACTACCGCTCCTTTGGCTACTTTTTTACTGATTATAACGCCAATCCGGTTAAACTCTAATTGATTGGGAAAAAATTTTAATAAAAAATAGCGGCTTCTTGCTGTTTGGCCGCTTTTTTTAACAACCGATTGGATTGGCAAACGATATTTTTTCGCCAACATTAGGAATTAGAAATTAGATATTATACGGTCAATCGGTGCCTGCCCCTGGTTCGGCGCCGTTTTAAGACGCGCCGTCCGCCATATGTCCGAGATCGCTTCAAAAAACCGTGGGTTCGGGCTCTTTTTTTCTTTTTTGGACTATAAGTTTCCGACATAGATAGCTTTTATAAGATAGCATCAGTATAGCAGGGGCTGGCGGTTTTTACAAGCAGTTATTGGACCCGCTAGCGCGGTTGGAAGATATTGCCAAGATAGATTCTATACTTCATAATCTCTTAACAGAGCCTTCAAAAAAGTTTTCCACAGGCAATCAACAGAATGTTAGTGATTTGCTCTTTTGACTATTTCCCAAACAGGAATAAAATTAAGCTTATGAATTTCATAAGTTGAAATTTATATATATTTTCAATTTAAAGTTTTTAATTTTTTATTTTTTATCTATGGATCCTAATCAACTTTGGCAATCGGCATTAAGCGAAATTGAGTTACAGGTTTCAAAACCGAATTTTGTCACTTGGCTGAAAAATAGCCGCCTAATTGAGAGGCAGGACGGCGTAGCGTTAGTCAGTTTGCCAAATAATTTTGCTAAAGAGTGGGTAGAGAATAAATATAATAAAATAATTCTGGCGGCTATCCGCAATTTAGACGAAACAACTAAAAAAATCGAGTTTGTGGTAGAAAGCCAGCAAAACTCACTTACTAAATTAAGGAGTCGGGCTCAAGTAAAAAAAGTTTTTTTAGATCAGCAATCTTTTTCGGAGTGGCGCGTTGATCCCCAAACTAATCTTAATCCGCGTTATTCTCTATCTTCTTTTGTAGTCGGGTCTTCTAACGAATTAGCTTACGCCGCCGCTCAAGGGGTTATTAAAGATGTTGGAAAAAAATATAATCCGTTATTTATTTATGGCGGCGTTGGTTTGGGTAAAACCCACTTAATGCAAGGATTGGGGAATGAAATAAAAAATCTCTATGACAATAAAATAAAAGTTAAGTATGTTTCTTCGGAAGCTTTTACTAGTGAAGTAGTAGCCGGAATGAGAAATAAAAGGATGGAGGATATTAAAGAAAAATATCGCTTAATTGATGTTTTAATCATCGATGATATTCAATTTATTGAGGGGAAAGAAAAAACCGAAGAGGAATTCTTCCATACTTTTAATGCCCTTTACGAAAATAATAAACAAATTATTATCTCATCCGACCGGCCGCCGCACTTCCTTCCGACGCTTCAAGAACGTTTGCGCTCCCGTTTCGAAGGTGGAATGATCAGTAAATTAGACCAGCCGGACTTTGAACTGCGGATGGCGGTTTTAAAAACCAAACTACAAGACAAAGAATCTTCGTTACCGGATAATATCATCAGTTTAATCGCTACTAAGGTTCAAAAAAACTTCCGTGAATTAGAAGGGGTATTAAATCGTATTTTATTCTATCAAAATACCAAAAACACCGATATTACCCTTAAATCCGCCGAGGAAATCATTAATGAAGCCACCCAACAGCCTATCAAAAATATCAACCCAAATCAGGTAATTAAAGGTGTTGCTGACCATTTTGAAATCTCTATTGCCGATCTAATTAGCCCATCTCGAAAGAAAAACCTCGTAGAACCGCGACAAATTGCCATATATCTTTTAAGAGACATTTTAGACCTTTCTTATCCATCTATTGGAGAGAAGTTGGGGAATAGAGATCATACTACCGCTATCTATGCTTTCTCAAAACTTTCCAAAGAAATAATTAAAAATCAGGTTTTAAACCACCAAATATTAACTATTAAAGATAAAATATTAAAAGTATAACTTGTGTAAAACAGATTAATAAAATGTTCATAAAATAAAATTTACTTTTATGGCTGAAAATTATTATCAAGTTTTACACAGTTATTCAACCCGCTATTAAAAAGAAATTAATTAAAAATCATAGGTAAAATCGGCTTTTCCCCAATTTAACACCCTCTATAACTACTACTATTTATAAATATATGAAATTAATTATATTACAGAGTAATTTAAAAAATGGTTTAGAAACTGTTGGCCGAGCAACGGCGGATAATAATAATCTTCCAATTCTGAAGAATATTTTAATAAAAACCTACAATAATAAAATTAAACTTAGCGCCACGAATTTAGAATTAGCAGTTACTAATTTAATTTCAGGAAAAATTATTGAGGAAGGCGGTATCACTGTCCCTTTTTCGGTATTAAGCGGGATAGTTAATAATTGCGATAGCGATAAAATAAATTTAGAAGTAAAAAATAATGTTTTAAATTTTAAAACCGATAATTACGAAGCTAATATCCAAGGATTAGACGAAGAAGATTTTCCTATAATTCCTAAAATTGAAAATGATAAAAATTTTTTAAGTATTAATTTTGATATTTTTAAAGAAGCACTTTTAAAAGTGCTTCCAGCAATCCAAATTTCGGATATCCGTCCAGAAATCAGCGGTTTATTATTTGATTTTCAATTAACAAATTTTAAATTAGTCGGGACTGACAGCTTCCGGTTAGCCGAGAAAACTATTTTAGAGAAAGATTTTAAAACAAATTTCCCAAGAGGATTTAAGTCTATTATTCCTTTAAAAACTATTCAAGAAGTAGTCCGGGTAGTTAATAAAGAAGATTTAAATATTTATATTGATCCTAATCAAATTCTATTTAAAAACGACGAATTAGAAATTATTTCCCGCCTAATTGACGGATATTATCCCGATTATGAAGCGATTATTCCAAAAGAACTGGATTCAGAATGTTCCTTAAACCGGGAATTATTTTCCAACGCGGTAAAATTAGTCAGTAATTTCACCGGAAAGGTAAATGATATTAAAATCCGGACTAAAGAAGGAAAAAAAACAGTAGAGATTTATTCCGCTAATCAGTATTTTGGAGAAAATAATTATTTAATCCCAACAAAAATTAAAGGAGATGATTTTGAAATTTCTTACAATTGGAGATATTTACTGGAAGGTTTAAAGAATTTCAATTCTGAAGAATTAATTTTTTCTGTTAATGGAGACGCGAAACCAACACTGATCAAATCCGCGGGCGACTCCTCCTATTTTTATCTTTTAATGCCGATTAAAAGTTAGTATTTAGTATCTAGAAACTAGAATCTAGAAAAATTAAATCAAAAATTCTAGATATTAGATTCTAAATTCTATTTATAAAGAATAATTTCTTTTTCATTTTGGTTTCCGGAAGAATCAGTGATTTTTATTTTTACGGAATTTTGAAGAGCAATATCTTGAGGAGTAAAACTATATTGGTAGTTGAAAGATTTTCCTAAATCCCCCGAACGTTTATCAACTAACAGGCCGTTAAAGGAAAGCTCCACGATTTTAATATTGATTTGAGAAATGATTTGCGCCTGGATAGAGATGGTTTTAGTTTTAATGAAATCCCCGTTTTTATAAGAAAGGAAAGTAATTCCCGGAGGAATTTCGGAGTCAATTGATTCTTCCACGGCATTTGGAGGAAGCGGTTGATTATAGATATTGAAAAAATTAGAGATATGATTTACGGCCCAATTTAATATTGGCTCTTCCCAATTTTTGAATTGAGAATCTCTTTCCGGATTTTCCGGGGCGGGACCGTTCGGATTTGTTTTATCCACGTAATAAAGAATAGTGTGGATTTGCGGATAATACTTATCGCCAGCGCGGTATTTAGCAACACTCTCTCCCCGAAGCATAGCCTTCTTGTTAAAAGCCATATCTGGCTTTGGGAAAGTCGTTAATGAGCGGTCTTTTAAAGCTTCTTTCCAAAAGGCGTTCCAAATCGGCACGGCTGCTAAAATACTGCTGCCGTGCTTTTCCATCGGCTGGTTATTGTTATTTCCCGCCCAAACGCCGACCACTAAATCCGGCGTATAGCCCATTGCCCAGGCGTCGCGGTAATCATTGGTAGTTCCGGTTTTTAAAGCCACTTCATGTCCGGGAAAGACCGTTAAGCCGAAACTGCTTTGGAAAAGCGGTGAACGGGCTTGAGTATCGGTTAAAATATCGTTAATGAGCCGGACTGACTGCGCGTCTATCACTGAAGCTACGCTATCCCGGAACTCTTCTAATATCTCGTTTTTATTGTCGGTGATTTTCAATATCATGGTTTGTTGGTGTTTATTGCCGTCTTGGGCAAAAACCGAATACGCGCCAACTAAGTCCCAAAGAGTAATTTCCCCGCCGCCTAAGACCAAAGAAAGGCCATAACGGCCCCTTTCCGTTAAAGTAGTGATTCCAAAATCTTTAGCAGTTTTTAAAGTATTGTCTAATCCCGCTAAATATAGGACTTTTACAGCCGGAATATTGATGGATTGCGCTAAGGCATTTCGTAAAGTTACCGGGCCGTGAAAATCATTATCAAAATTTTGGGGATGAAAGCACTCTTTATTTTCATTTTTAAAATCAACAGTCGCCGGGCATTTCGGATTGCTGGCCGCGAACTCAGTCGGCAAGTCAAAAACTACCGTGCTGGGAGAATAACCATTTTTAAACGCGGTGGCATAAGCAAAAGGTTTCATAGCTGATCCTGGCTGGCGCAAGCCTTGGACTACTACGTTAAAATTACCTTCAAAACGGCAATCTTTTCCGGGCATGCAATTCTCCGGTTCGGGTTCGCCAAAATAATCTTTAGAGCCAACCATAGCGACAATTTGGCCGGTGTTGGCGTCTTGAGCCATTAGAGCGGCGTTGTTGCCTTTATAAAGCTCGGTGTTCCGGGCCGCTCCTTCATTGACGGCTTTTTCCGCCGCTTGCTGTAAGTTCCAGTCCAGAGTAGTTATGACGCTCATTCCGGAAGATTGCACGAATTCCTCGCCGTATTTCTTGTTTAAATAATCTTGAACGGTCAAAACAAAATGAGGAGCTTTGATCCCGGTGACTTGAGGAGTGAAAGTAAATTCAATTTTTTGCGCTTGTTCTTTTTCCCGCGCGGTTATAAAACCAAGCGATTCCATCCGATCCAAGACCTGGTTTTTTCTTTTATACAATTCATCAACGTGTTTTCCCCAGGGCGAGTAATAACTTGTTCCTCTGGGCAGGCTGGCCAACAAGGCGGCCTCCGCCAGAGTCAGTTCCTTAGCCGATTTTCCAAAAAATGTTTGAGTAGCGGCTTCAATACCGTAAGCATTTCCTCCGTAAGGAATTTGATTGAGATAAAGGCCGAGTATTTCATCTTTGGTATATTGTTTTTCGAGTTCAATAGCTAAAAATAATTCTTTAACTTTTCTTATCAAATCTTTAATAAATATTTTTTCTGAAGATAAAAAGGCATTTCGCGCTAATTGCTGGGTGATGGTTGACCCTCCTTGGCCGAGATATCCTTCGCGGAGCCGGAGATTAACCAGTACCGCCCGCGCTATTGCCCTCCAGTCAAAGGCCGGATTTTTGTAAAAATTACTGTCTTCGATGGCAATCGTAGCTTGTTTTATATATCCAGGTATTTCTTCAAATGGGATAACGGTTCTTTTTTCTTCTCCATGGATTTCATATAAAAGGACTTCTCCGGTCCGATCGTAAATTTTCGTGGATTGTCCGACTTTGCGGTTTTCAAACTCTTCCGGATTAGGCAGGCCGTTAACTATCAATGCAAAAGCGACCAGCCCAAAGGCGATTACTCCCAGCAGAGAAACGCTTATAATAAGAGAAAGTTTAGTGAATTTTTTCCGCATAGATTTATTATAGACCCCTAACCTATATTATATCCGATTTAAAAACAACCCCCCGCATAAGTGGGGGGTTAAGTTTTTTAATATTCTTCGTCGCTGGACTCGTCACCGGAATCGCCATCTTTTGGCTCTTCTTCGTCCAGTAAGCCGTCTTCTGTTTCTCCGAGCTCTGATTCGGTTTCTTCCGCAAACTTAGAAACGCCTTCGTCTAGCCCGTCTTTTGGTTGAAACTTCTTTTTGGCCATTAATTCTAAGAACTAATTCTAATAATATTTAGACAAGTTCTACTTTGGGCGACCTTTTAAATTACAATAATAAAGGAAGTATATATTAGACTCTAAACCTGTCAATCCCCTAATTTTCTATAGTTTTACCGGCTCCGGCAATAGCTATCGCTAGGGCATCCGTCAGGTCGTCGTAACCCTTAAGCCGGTCATCTTTAATTTTTAAGATCAGTTTTACCATCTTAGCAACGGCTTTTTTATCCGCAAAGCCATAACCGGTTACCGCTAGCTTAATTTCTGACGGACCCAGTTCTTTAATCGGAGTTTTATATCGGGAAATTTCCGCGATCAAAGCTCCACGGGTTTGGGCCACGGCAATACCCGTTTTAACGTTTTTAGAAAAATAAATCTTTTCAATACTGACTATTGCTGGACGATATTTTTTCATTAAAGACGAAAGCCTTTGGACATTTTCCAGTAATTGGTCATTGGGACTTTTAAGGTCGGTGCCGATAATGCCGCAGTCAATTAAGGACAAGCCCTTAGCTGTTTCAATAACCCCATAACCGATTCTAGTACTGCCCGGATCAATGCCTAATATAATCATAGATAACTTTTAACTATTAACTAATGACCAATGTTTGTATAAACGCTTTGAACGTCGTCTAGATTTTCTAACGCGGAAATAAGGTTTTGGATTTTTTCTTTAGCATTATCGGAAACGCTTTGGGGGAATTTCCCCTGCCAGCCGGAATCTTTTTTTTCAAAAGCCCAGAGCACGCTGCCGGGACTGGCAAATTTCGCTCCTTGTTCATTTAAAACGCCCTTGATTTCGTTAATGGTCCGATTGGTGTTGTCAGAAACAGCTTCAATGATAAGGGCGGAACCTTCCGGACCGTAGGCCTCTACAACAATATCTTCCAGGTTTTTTTCTTCCGAAGCTTTGCTGATGGCTCGTTCAATATTTTCCAGAGGAACCTTGTTTTCTTTGGCGGTTTCCACGGCGGTTCGCAGGCGCGGATTAAATTGGGGATTGGGTTCGGTTTTGGCCGCGATAGAAATAGCCCGCAGAAGTTTGGAAAAAATTTGCCCGCGTTTTTGGTCGTTAGCCCCTTTTTTGTGCTGGATTTGTTTCCAATGCGAGTGTCCGGACATTACTCCTTTATTATAATTCATAAACATCAAGTAAAGAAAAACCCCGTCATAGACGGGGTTTAATTATTATTTTATTAACTTTAACTGGAAACTTGTCCGGATGCTGAGCACGTAATTAGTCAGCGGTGAACCCAGTTCTTTCAGTGCGACTTTTCTTTCAAAAGATTTTACCGAACGCAGGGCATTCAAATTGGGAACTTTTTGCCAGCTTTCTTTTGGAATAATCAGCGAGGCGGGATCTTTTTCTTCAATGGTAGTTTCCGGAAAGACTATCTGAATATAGATTTTGCGCGGTTCCCGTTCGTGAACTAAGAACTCTTTTATAAATTCTTCAGGATTATCCGGCCGGTGCCGGAGCAGTTTCTTTTCATCCCGTTCCACAAAGTGGC
Organism: bacterium; assembly: GCA_030700025.1. Taxonomy (GTDB): domain Bacteria; phylum Patescibacteriota; class Minisyncoccia; order UBA6257; family 02-FULL-45-10c; genus JAUYKI01. Next base: position 88,099 of record JAUYKI010000010.1, read on the forward strand.
TTCCCGATTCCACAAAAATCTCAATAGTTTCGGTAGTAGTCTCTCGGCCGGATTCTTTCAAGCTCATTTTCTTGGGGATTTGCAGGGGAATGTAGGCGATAAATTGATTGGTTCCGTCTGAATTTCGCAAGCCGAGCGCCAGGTTAACAGTTTGGCCCATTTTAACTTTGGTAACTGGTTTGCCTTTTTCATCAATAATCCTGAGGGCGTCTAAAACCAGTATTCGGTCGCCAGCGCGGATTCGGACACTTACTTGAACGTCTTTGATTTTAAAATCCCAATCGCTTCGCAGTAGCTTTCCAACGTCGTCGGCCGCCCGGTTAACTGCCAGCCATGGGTCGGAGACCATTAGAAACGGGCCGAATTGGGTTATTTGCCCGACTGAATAAGCGTCAAAAAATTCCATTGGGGGGCGATTTTCAAAACTAATTTGATAATGGGAAATTACCGTTCCTTCGTTGCGGCTGTCCCAAAGCCGGGAGAGCAGAGAGTTAGCGGCCATGTCAATTAAATCTTGAGTGAAGAGTTTGTCTTTGTATACGAAAGAACGGAAATTAGCTTTTTTCTGGACGCCATTATCGTCAATTTCCACGGATATGGAAACTGGAAGCATGGTGCCACTCGGCAAGTCTTTAATTTCTCCTTCAATGCCGAAAACATTATCAAAAGAAATATATCCGATATAATTTTTTTTATTAGAGCCAATCTTAAATCCTTCCAGCGGGCTTTTGAAAGAAGCGGCAATTTCCGCTTTATAAGCCGGCAAAGCGACTTTGCTGGCGCCGACAAACGGATGTCCGAAGGCGTAGAATTTATTTCCTTTAACGTAGGTAACTGTGCCAACGGCGCCATAACGGAAATCTCCATAGGCTATTAGAACCGCAACGGCATCTCCGGGTTTCGGACGGGATGGCTTCACGGTGCGCAGAGCCGAGTTTTCCGCGGCAACTCCAGCCAAGGCAGTCATCTTCGGCTGAATGGGCTGGATTTTAGGATCTTTAATCTTTGAATCTAAATTATTCAATCCTAAAGACTGCTCCTGATTAATCATGGCCTGAATCGGCGTAACTCCCCCCAGGAATTTATCGCTGGAAAAAGAACCGACGCTGTATCCCAGCGCTCCGGCCAATTTCCATTTTCCCCGATGCCAGAAATAAATCGGCGAACCGCTCATGCCGGATAATACCTGGGACTTTTCCAGGGGGTGGCCCATTCGCACTAAAATCATTTTTACTTTTGAAGTCAGATTGGTAACTCCGGCAAACTCCACTTCAAATATTTCCGGGCTATCTCCCTGGAAAACTGTTAGGCCATAACCCTTTTGTCCGGGCCGTAAGCTTTGCCAGTCAATAAATTCGGTAGATTTGTGAAGTAAAGCCACTGAAGGCTTGTCGTTTGAGTCGCCGAAAACCGGCGGCGCAATTCCAAAAGCCAAAATAACAATCAGGACGGCCAGAAATTGATTCCGGGACTTAGTCATTGCTGTCTCCTTTTTCTGTCCCGCTTGGCGGGACAGAAGTTTTTCAAAGGGCATTCTGAATAACTCCCGTTATTTTAGTGCGTTAAAGGCCAATTAGTCAACAAAATCCATAACTTCAAAAGTGAGGGATAAAAAAATACCCCTCGGACTTTCGTCCGAGGGGGGGTAAGGTGAGGCCTGCCTGCCGGCAGACAGGAGTTACCAGAAACCTCTCCGGCACTGGTAGCCGGTATGGCCGTTCTTGAGATCTGCCAGTTCCCGCGGACCGAAGTTGAATTCGGCGCTGGTGTTCTGGCTCGGATAGATCCGAACGCAGTAGCTGTAGAACCCGATGAACTTGCCGTTCTCGCTTACCCGCAGCACGAATGGAACATCCATTCCGCGGTCGCCGGTATTCAGAGGAAGCGGCAAGGTGGCGCTTTGTCCGCCCTTGAGCGTTACTGCCTTGGTCGGAATCTTTTCTTTTGCCAGCCAGAGCGTGTGCCAGAGCCTCTTTCCGTCGCGGTACTCGGCCACATATCCCCGCCCCGCCAGTTCCGGGATGATCTCCACGGACGGATGGTTGGAATTGTAGGTCGTGATCGCCGCGCGGAAGAACAGGGGGATGTTCGTGCTGATAGCCGTTTTCGGGAAGGTGCCACTCAGAGCGGCGCAGCCCGAAAAGATGACCGGAAGCGCGATTGCCAGCAAATACTTCTTCATTTTCAGCCTCCTTAACCGAATTGTAAGCCTTTAATGTTCTATATAAAGAATAGCATATAAACGCCATTTTGTCAATACCTATTACCTTGTCGCAATTTGGGGCTTAATTGAGTTATTAACTTGTAATGTTAGCTAATTTAATTTACGATACAAACAATGGCCCAAGATAAGGATCAGTTAACGGACATTTTAGACAAAAGCCGAAAAGAAGCTGAAGAGCGGGATGCCCAAAGGCGGGCGATCAAGGGCGGACATCCTTATTTAAATTTAGCTTTGATACCGGTAGAAACCGAAGCCTTAGAACTGATACCGGAAGCCAAAGCTCGGGAGGCAAAAGTAGCCACCATTGAATACAAAGCCAACAATGTCGTGCTGGTTGCCAACGACGATAAGGAAGCGCCAGCTCAGGCAATTATTAAAGAACTTGAATCCAAGGGATTAAAACTTAAAATCTTTATCGTTTCATTAACCAGTCTCCAGCGAGCCTGGGATTTTTATAAATACGTATTAAAAAAGAGCGCTCCGATTACCGGAAAAATCAATATTGATAAAGAGAGGATAGAATTATTAAAAGAAAAATTAACGAAGCTGGATAAGGTCCGGGAAGAAATACTTAATTTTGATTACAAAAAATTTCCCACCGCTCAAATTTTGGAAATTGTTTTAGCCGGCGCTTTGGCAAACCGGACTTCCGATATCCATTTTGAATCAGGAGAAAAAGCGGGAAAATTGCGTTATCGGATTGACGGCGATTTGCGGGACGTGATGACTGATCTTTCCCCGGCTATTTACTCGGTGATTGTTTCCCGGATTAAACTGCTTTCAAATTTAAAATTGAATATTAAAGACGAAGCCCAAGACGGCCGGTTCACAATCAATTTGGGCGCCAAAGAAATTGAAATCCGGGTTGCTATCGCGCCTTCGGAATTCGGAGAAGTTATCGTAATGCGGGTTTTGGATCCGACCATGCTAAGCCTGAATTTAAGCGATTTGGGTTTGCGGAAAGATGATTTAGAAATTGTGGAAGCGGAATTGAAACAGCCCAACGGATTGGTTCTTAACACCGGACCGACCGGCTCCGGAAAGACCACTACTCTTTATGCTTTTTTGAAACATAAGCATACCCCGACGATTAAAATCGTTACTATTGAAGACCCGATTGAATATCATTTGGCGGGCATTGAACAGACCCAAGTTAAGCCGGAGGCTAAATATACTTTTGCTACCGGTTTGCGTTCATTAATGCGGCAGGATCCGGATGTGATTTTAATCGGCGAGGTGCGGGACAAAGAAACCGCGGAAATCGCGATTCAGGCCGCTTTAACCGGCCATTTGGTTTTTTCCACGGTGCACGCTAATCAGGCGTCTGGCGCGATTCCGCGCTTTATGGATTTAGGGGTAAAGCCGACCAGCATTGGCCCGGCTTTGAATTTGATTATTGCCCAGCGTTTGGTAAAACGGCTTTGCCCGGACTGCAAAACCAAAGTGAAATTAGACGCTGATTTTAAAAATAAAATTGAAAAGTTTTTGAATAATCTGCCGGCGCGAGTGGCGAAAAAAGATTATGGAGATATCCAGATGTATAAGCCGAAGGGCTGTGAAAAATGCAATGATACCGGTTATAAAGGTCGGATTGCGATTTATGAATTATTACAAGTTAGTGAAGAGATAGAATCTTTAATGACTAAGAGCGGCGGTGAAATTGAAATCCAGGAATTTGCTTTGAAGCAGGGAATGGTGACGATACAGCAAGACGGAGTCTTAAAGATGATTTCCGGCATTACCACCGCGGAAGAAGTGGAAGCGTTAACCGGCCCTTTGAATTTTTAAAACAAAAATCCCTCACTCTTGTAAGAGCGTTTTTACGAAGCGGACTTCGCACTCTTACAAAAGTGAGGGAAAAAAAGAAGGCATTGATCTGTGGGCATAACGTCCTTGGAGGACAATATGGTGAAACTCTTCTAAATTAGATTTAAAAGAGGTTAGAATTGCTCTTAGGAGCGATCTCGCCGAAGCCAAACCGTCCGATTAAGAAATAATTCCCGCCCACAGATCAATGCCTTCTTTACTGCTATTATAAAACTATAGATATCGCTATTTTTCTTTACTCTCCAAATATTAGCATAGAAACAAGGTTTTGTCAATAGGTAGTCAAATTTAGGCAATTTTATGGAAAATAAGAAAATCTTAAACGCCCATAAGAAAAAAGAAGAGGATGTTGTCGTAGACTTGGCTTTGCGGCCAACCGCCTGGCAAGATTACGTCGGACAGGACAAAACCAAGAAAAATCTTAAGGTTATTTTAGACGCGTCTAAGAAACGGGGCGAGTCCAGCGACCATCTTTTGTTTTACGGCCAAGCCGGTTTGGGGAAAACCACTTTGGCTTATTTAGTCGCGAAAGAAATGAACGCGAACCTAAAAGTGACCTCCGGCCCGGCCTTGGAAAAAACCGGCGATTTGGCGGCTATTCTTACTAATTTGGAAAAAGGCGATATTTTATTTATTGACGAAGCGCACCGCTTGAACCGGATGATTGAAGAAGTTTTATACCCGGCCTTGGAAAGCCGTAAGTTGCATTTGATTGTCGGCAAGGGGCCGGGCGCCCGGACTTTGTCTATTGATCTCCCGCCATTTACTTTAGTGGCGGCGACTACCCGAGCGAATCTTTTATCCGGACCGCTTCGTTCTCGATTTGGCGCGACTTTCAAGCTGGACTATTACGAGCCGGTGGATATTGAAGCGATTGTCCGCCGTTCGGCTAAGCTTTTGAATTTGAAGATTGACGATAAAGCGATCGTAGTGATTGCGGCCGCTTCCCGGTTTACTCCGCGGACCGCTAACCGGCTTTTGCGGCGGGTCCGGGATTACGCGGAAGTGAATAATTTAAAAGTAGTGGATGAAGCGGCGGCTAAAAATACTTTAGAAATGCTGGAAGTGGATAATTTAGGATTAGAGCCGACCGATCGCCAGCTTTTGTCCATTATTATTGAAAAGTTCCATGGCGGGCCAGTGGGCATTCAGACCTTAGCCGCGGCTTTAAGCGATGACCAGGGGATTATTGAGGATGTTTATGAGCCGTATTTAATGAAAATCGGCCTTTTGAACCGCACCCCAGCTGGGCGGATGGCTACTCCAGAGGCCTATCAGCACTTAGGCATAAAAATACCCGGCGACGGCGGGCTCGTGTAAATTTTGTACTCTCGTATATTTTCGTAAATTCGTAACATGGTTATTAAAGAATTTTTGCCTAATCCGGTTGGCAGCGACCAGGAAGGCGAATACATAAAGATTTTTAACGACAGCCCGGCGGCTGTTTTGCTTAATGGTTGGAGCCTGAAAGATGCCAGCGGAAAGACTTTTAAATTAATCGGCAGTTTAGATTCCCAGAAAGAATTGGTTTTGCCGTATTCCCAAACTAAAATTGCTTTAAATAATAACGGCGAGCAGATTTTTCTTTATAATTCTTCAGGAAAATTAATTGACCAGCTAAGTTATACCGGGCAGGCAAGCGAGGGACAGATTATCGTTAAAGGTCAAAAACCGATAACCAATAATCAAAAGTTAGTTGATTCAAATTTTAATTCCCCAGTTATCGATTATCAGTTTCCGATTCATAAAGTTATCTTTCTTGATTTTCTAATTGCCGCGATTTTGGCGGGGCTTGGACTTTATTTGATTTTACAAATTGAAAAGAAATTGGGTGCTAAGATTTGGTAAGATTAAAAGATGGTTAGCAAATCTAAATCTCAAACTCAAAAGCTAGCTTCAAAATTAGTAAAGCAAATTTTGAAGACTAGTCCCGAGCCGAAGCGAGGGGCAACAATAATCGCTCTTCAAGGGAATCTCGGCTCCGGCAAGACGACTTTTATCCAGGGGTTCTGCAAGGCGCTGGGCGTAAAGCACGGCGTTACCAGCCCGACCTTCATTATTTTTAGAAAGCACCCGATTTCTAGATTCCATTTTCTAGATTCTAGGTTTTCGCATGTTTATCATTTTGATTTATATCGCTTACGGAAGTCCAAAGAAATTTTGGCGCTGGGATTCAAAAAAATCATTAATAATCCGGAAAATATCGTTTTAATTGAATGGCCGGAAGTAATTAAAAAATTTCTGCCAAAAAATACGGTTTGGATAAAATTCGGTCATGGGAAAAAGCAGAGTGAGCGGAAAATTGACTTTTTCCAAAAAAAGTTATAAACTCTTTTCAGTTTTTTAAAACAGAAAGCGCGGGGAGAGGGTTTTGGGACAAACAGAGTCGGACCAATACAGAGAGAATTTTGAACAATTAAAGCGCCGGGTGGAATTTTTCCGGATTTTATTGCGGGAAAGCGGGGTATTGGCGGCGGAAATGGACGTTTCGGTAATTGATGAATTGCGCGGAAAATTAATAAAGGCGTTTAAGAATAAAAAAACCCCCGCATTCCATAAAGGAAAAGACGCCTGCCATTGCTGTCATTATGCCAGCGCTCCTAATGCTTCCCCGCTCCGCGATTACGACATCGCTTATTTATTGGTAAAAAATCCGGATTTCCAATTACCGGAGCCGGATTGGCGGGAAATTAATAAAGATCCGGGAAGCGGCGGCCATTACCGTTGTTTGATGCTGGGCCAAAAAGGATGTTTGTTTGGCGTTAACCGCCCGGCAGTTTGCTTAAGCTATGTTTGCAAAGGAGCAGTTAGGGCTATTCTTGATAAAACACCAGAGCCGTGGCAGGATTTTGGGTATTCTTTTCTTCGTGATGATGAAAGTGAAAATTTTCAGGCCGCTCCTGGGGACGGGGATAGGGTCTTGCAAAAAATCGGCTTCCCGTTTGATTTTAGAATGGGCGAAGTAGTTGGTGATTGGTTTTATAAAGTATTGGCCCTTCAAATAAGGCAATCGGAATTTGGCCGGTTGTTAAAAAAATTTAGGAATGGCAGTCAGGAACCATTCTTTTTGATTCCCTGTTTGGTTCGCAGTAAACGCATGAAAGAAGTAATTGGAAAATTAATTAAGAACAATCTTTTAATCAGCGAGGAAGTTAAAAAGTTTTTCCCCGAATTTACTAAAAAAGAAATTCTGGAACAGCTGGAAGTAGCTAATATATTTTAATCCCTTGGTTAATCCGGGGATTTTTAATTTTCATGTTAAAATATAGTCATGCGTAAGCTTCTTCTTATTGACGCCAATTCTTTAATTCATCGCTCTTTCCACGCTTTGCCGCCGCTGACTACGCCGAAAGGCGAGCCGATCAACGCGATTTACGGCTTATCCAGCATTTTATTGAAAGTTTTGCGGGATCATCAGCCGGATTATATTGCCGCGGCTTTTGACCGGCCGGAGCCGACTTTTCGTAAGGAAATGTTTAAAGAATATAAAGCCCAGCGTCCGCCAACCGCCAATGAACTGATTTCTCAGCTGATAGAAGCCCATAACACCTTTAAACAATTCGGCATTATGGCTATAGAAAAGCCGGGCTTTGAAGCGGACGATATCGTGGGAACGTTGGCAGAGCGATTTAAAAATGAACCGGATATGCGCGTGATTATTTTTTCGGGAGATAAGGATAATTTGCAGTTAGTAGACGACGATAAGGTGGTGGTAGAGCTTTTAAAGACTGGCGTCAGCAAAACCGTTACTTATAACAAAGTTTTATTTTTACAAGAATACGGATTCGCGCCGGAGCAGTTAGTGGACTATAAGGCCTTAGTGGGCGACACTTCCGATAATATTCCGGGCGTAACTGGCATTGGCCCCAAAGGCGCCACGGATTTAATCAGAGAGTTCGGCTCGGTAGAAAAAATTTATGAAGAAGTCGGTTTGATTCCTAAAAAACTTTTACAGGAAAAATTGGAAGCCAACCGGGAAAACGCTTTTCTTTCCAAGAGGCTGGCAACAATAAAAAGAGACGTCCCATTAGAAATTTCTTTAGAGGATTTAAAACTGAATTCTTTAGACAAAGAGGGCCTTAAAAATTATTTTGAAGAAAAGGGTTTTAAATCATTAATAGAAAGAATCTAGAATTTAGAATCTAGTAAATAGAAGATAAAAAACTTCTAGATTCTACTTACTAAATTCTATTTTCTCATATTTATGCTATTAGACTTCAATCTCAAGCAAATCCTGAAAGAACTAAAAGCCAAAGGAAAGCCGCTTCCTAAGGAGTATTTAGATTTAGGACTCGCTTTTTGGCTGATTAATCCGGACGAAAAAGATTATTCCCCGGAAAATTTAAGCCGGCGGTATTTGCATGAGGGGTTTGACCCTTTGGCAGGAGGGTTCAGCAAACTTTTTCAATTTGCCGAGAAGAAATTAAAAGGATACAAGCTGGAAAAACTTTTTCATGAAGTGGAAATGCCATTGGTAGAAATTTTGGCGGACATGGAATTGGCGGGAATTAAGCTGGATTTAAAACATTTGAAAGACTTGGATAAAAAACTGGAAAAGCAATTAACGGAACTGGCCAAGGATGTTTATAAAAAAACAAAAAACACTTTTAATCTTAATTCGCCCAAACAGCTGGGAGACATTCTTTTTAATAAGTTAAAAATTGACCTTGGGGGCGTGAAAAAAACCCGGGGCGGAGCTATTTCTACGGACGTAGACACGCTTTTGACTATTAAAGACCGTCATCCGGTTGTACCGCTTATTTTGGAATACCGCGAACTTTTTAAGCTTCATTCCACCTATGTCCGCCCGCTCCAGGAATTAGCGGATGCCAACGGCCGGGTTCACACCACCTACATCCAGACCGGCACTGCTACCGGCCGGCTAAGTTCGCAAAACCCTAATCTTCAGAATATCCCGGCGGTCGGCGAATGGGCGAAAGAAGTCCGTAAAGCGTTTATCGCGGAAAAAGGGTTTAAACTTGCCGCATTAGATTATTCTCAAATAGAACTTCGCATTTTGGCATCGCTTTCCAGCGATCCGAATATGATGGAGGCTTTTAATAATGACGTGGACATCCACAAGCTGACTGCGTCCCAGGTGTTTAAAGTTCCTTTGGAAAAAGTGACTCCGGACATGCGGCGGCTGGCGAAGACTTTGAATTTCGGCGTTTCTTATGGAATGGGAGCGAATGCTTTCGCGAAAACCAGCGGATTAAGCGTGGCGGAAGCCAAAAAATTTATTCAGGATTATTTTGCCAATTTTAAAAAAGTCCGGGAATGGCAGGAAGAAACCAAGGCTCAGGCGCGCCAGCAGGGATTTGTTACTAACTTGAACGGCCGGCGGCGCTTAACTTTGGAAGCCAGTTCTATGTATTCCCGGGAAGCCGGCGAAGCGGAGCGGGCGGCGATTAATATGCCGGTGCAGGGATTAGCCGCGGATATTTTAAAAATGGCGATGGTGAAAATCCAAGAAGAATTTAAAGGAAACAAAGACGTCCGCTTGCTTTTAACCATTCACGACGAACTTTTATTTGAAATTAAAGAAAATAAAGTTTTGGAAGCAGTAAAAGAAATCAAAAAAATAATGGAATCGGCCTATGAATTAGAAGTGCCCATTAGGGTAGAAGCAAAAACCGGCGTTAATTGGGGAGAGTTGACAAATTTAAAATAATTTGTTACTATGTATTCAACTCCAAAGCGGAGACAGAAGTACCTTGAACAATCAAAAGACCAAGCGGTGTGCCCGATGTCCTAATCCCGCTCAGCGGGACGGATGGACGGCGAGCCGAAGGAGAAGCGAAAATGGCGAGAACGGCGAGCGAGATGCTGAGCTCTGTTGGAAGGTTTTTCGAGATTTGCAAAGCGATCGTGGACGAGGTGAAGAACCAGGGCGGAACCGACGAGGACGTCTCCCGGATTCTGACCGACCGCAAGGTTCGGCAGGACATGGTGGGACTGCTTCTGAAGAAGGCGAAGTCAGCGGCCGACGGACTCGTCCGTCTGTTCGTCAACTACACCCGCCCTCTGGCAGAGATGCTCAAGGACGGCCGGTTTGACTGGATCAACTCGGACATCACCGAAAAGAACTTTCCGGTGAACCGCAGGGAAAACGGGGAAGTGGAAATGAAAGTTTTCACCACCCAAGACCTGGTCGGAGAAACCAGAAACGTGAATTCGGAAGAAGTCATCCAATCCCTGAAAGAAAAAGGATATCGCCCCGCCGAACTTCCGGAAAGCCTGGCCTACGCCAAAGCTAACCCGGACGAACAGCGGAAGTACCCTATCGTAGCTCTCGGTTCTGTCTGGCGGGACTTCGATGGCGACCGGTACGTCCCGTTTCTCTATGACGGCGGCGGGCGGGACTTGGACCTCCACTGGTACGACGATGACTGGGATGAGCGCTGCCGCTTTCTCGGTGTTCGCAAGTAGCTCTTTGAACTTTGGTTCTTGGAACCTTGGGCCTAGCCCTTTGTTTCTTTGAACCTTTGGCCTCGCATAGCTTTCAGCTATGCGAGGCTTTTTGTTTTCCATTAAAAATTTTGTAGAATTAAAATAAATCAATGTTATCCCGCCGATGGCGGGATGCTCAAATTTGTGGATAAATTTGGCACATGCCAGAATTACCGGAAGTACAAACCGTAGTAAATGATTTAAATAAAAGAGTTGCCGGGCGGAAAATTACCGGCGTGTGGTTTGATTGGCCGAAAATGTTGAAAGACCCGCTGGACCAGCAAAGGAATAAAATTGCCCATAAGCATGTGGAAGTTTTCCAAAAAGTTATTAAAGGAAAGAAAATTTTGGAAGTAAAACGCCGGGCGAAAAATATTTTAATGTATCTTTCCGGCAATCTTGTGCTTTTAACGCATTTAAAAATGACCGGGCATTATTTGGTTGGAAAGTGGAAGATAGAAAGGGCTAAAACCCGCGGGGTTCGCCCAAGGGCTATTCCGATTTCTCCTCCAGAGATGGTGAATGACCCGTACAATCGTTATATTCACATTATTTTCTATTTAGATAACGGCCAGCAATTGGCGCTTTCGGATTTGCGGAAGTTTGCCAAAGCGGTCTTAGGAACTAAGGAGCAGATTGAAAATTTGCCGGAATTATTAAAATTAGGCCCGGAAGCCAACGACCCGAAATTAACTTTGGAAAAATTTAAAACTCTAATTTTGAAAGAGCGCCGGAAAATCAAACAAGTTTTAATGGACCCGGAAGTAATTGCCGGCATTGGCAATATTTATTCGGATGAAATTTTGTGGCAGTCCAGAATTCATCCGTTTAAGCCAGCCAATAAATTGAAAGATGAGGAAATAAAAATTATGTATTTAGCCATGAAAATCATTCTGGCCAAGGCCTTAAAACTGCGCGGTACTTCCTCTAGCGATTATCGGGATACGGCCGGTAAAAAAGGCGGTTACGACAAGGTACTTTTAGCTTATGACCGCGAAGGCGAGCCATGCAAGCGTTGTGGCGCAAAAATTGTCCGCAAAAAAATCGGCGGCCGATCCGCCCATTTCTGTCCGAGGTGCCAAGTGTTAATATAAGAAATATGATTATTTACCTCTATGGCCCGGATGGCTATCGTCGGCAGGAAAAGTTAAAAAGCATAATTGCCGACTATAAAAAGAAACACTCGGCTTTTGCGGTGGAACGGCTGGATTTAGCGGAATCCGGCTCCCTTAATAAATTAAAAGATTTTCTAAAATCCCAGTCGCTTTTTGATAAATTAAGATTGGGAATTATTGAGGGTTATCGAGAGCTGGAAGACGGCCAGCTGAAAGAATTTGCCGGTTTATTAAAAGAAAACGCGGACGCCAAGGAGCCCACCCTGGTTTTATTGGACGAGAAGGCGCCGAATAAAGATTTTAAATTTTTACTGGAAAAGCCGACGCTGGCGCAAGAGTTTGAAAATTATGACTATCAAAAATTCGGAATTTTTATTCAAATGGAAGCCAAAAAGCGCGGCATTAGCTTGGATTCAGAAAGCCAGGATTTATTGGCTCAAGTTTATAACGGCAACACTTGGGGATTGATAACCGAATTAGACAAGCTGGCTTTATTGGATGAAAAGAAAATCACTAAGGTAATTTTAGATAAACATCTGGATATGTCTTTGCCTCTGAACATTTTTAGCGCTTTAGGGCAGATGCAATCGGCAAGGGGCGTGGGCGCCCGGCTTTCTATTTTAGAGGAGCTTTTTCACCGAAGCCAGGACGCCGCGATGATTTTCAATATGTCTTCTGTTTTTGTTAAAACTCCGGCGGATAAAGAAAAAATGGCCGATTACGATGTAGCTATAAAATCTGGAAAATTGGAATACGAAGAAGCGCTGATTGATATATGTTTAGAATCTAGAATGTAGTAAGTAGAATCTAGAATTGTTTTTGCAGGAAACTATTTAAAATTTTCATCGTTTCCGAAAGAAGGCCACCAGCTTTAGAATATTCTATTTTAGGGAAGAGATATTTGGCTATTTCCATTTGGCTTTCTAACTCGGATCCCGATCCGAAAGCAATATATAAGAACTGACGTTTTTCTTTGACATGAAAGCGGTGGTAACTCTCGGCAATATTTGAAGATATGGATATTGCCGCTCGCCGCATTTGATTGCTTAAGCCATAAAGTTCTGACCTGGGAAATTGTTCCGTCAGTTTATAAATTTCTACGGCTAAGTCGCGGGCCTTTTGCCAAACGATTAAATCTTTAAAAGACTTTGTTGTAGACACTTCTATTTACTAGATTTTATTTTCTAGATAATAGTTTTGAGAGGCGGGATTTCAATCGGGAGGCGGTATTTTTCTTAATCAAGTTTACTTTAGCGGATTTATCCAGCGCTTTAAAAACCAGGCGAAGCTGTTCTTGGGCGCCTTTTAAATCTTTTGCCAGGACTAACTTTTTATAATTTTTGAGCACGGTTTTTAAAGCCTTGCTTCTTTGGATATTTACCTCCCGCCGGCGGACAGTTTGGCGGTAGGCCTTTTTAGCTGACTTGGTAATCATAATTTAGGTTATAGGGTTTAGGTTATAGGGTTTTAGAGAGTTCGTCAATAGTAAAATAAAAACCCATCCGTTCAACGGATGGGCTAGATTTTAAAGGGGTGAGGGATTGGGGCGGAAGCCCTTAGGGGCGACCATAGCTTGGATAAAATTTTCCGGTGGCAAGTATTTTGCTACTGCCGTAGAAACATCCGTCGGAGTAATAGAGTGAATATTCCGGATAACTTCAGCCGGAGTCACGATCCGGTTTTTAAGTTCTAAGTCCATTGCTAATTTTTGCAAAACGCCGCTGGAGCTTTCCGGACCCATAGAGACCTGATTGATCATCAGCTCTTTGGCCTCGCGGAAAAGCTTTTTATTTCCTACAGTTTCTGTGATAATCCGGAAAATCAGCTTTATGGTGCTTGGCAGCTTTTTCGGCTCAATTCCCAGATAGAATTTGAAAGTTCCGACATCAGACCAAGGAGTGAGATTGGCATTGACGACGTAACCCAAGCCGTACTTTTCCCGTACTTCTTGGAAAAGCGGAAAGGACATTCCTCCGTCAATCATGCGTTCAAACAGAAATAGGGCCTTGGTAGCATCATTATTGGCGCCGCTAACCGCGGTAGCCAGGGAAAGATGCACTTGCTCCACGCTTCGCCGGACTAATTTAAATTTTTGACTAGGCTCGCAAATCGGCATTGAGGTTGCGCGGTTGCCAGGCTTTTTAGATGTTTGGCGGAAAAATCTATTAAAGGTTTGCAGGGCTTTGGAAGAATTCAGATTGCCCACTGCGATAAAACTGAAATTATTCGGATGATAGAATTTTTCCTGCCAGCGCAAAAAGCTTTTCCGGGAAAATCCGGATACTGATTGGATGGTTCCAAGAACCGGCTGGCCCAGCGGATGATTTTTATAAATAATTTCATCGCTTAAATCGTCTACGAATTCTTCAGGATCGTCATTGCGGCTTTTAATTTCACCAACGATATTGTCCATTTCGGGAGCAATATATTGGGAACGGAAAGTCGGAGTGCTTACCAGGTGATAAAGATATTCAACGCTTTCTTGCAAATATCGGCTGGGAACCGTCGCGTGGAAAAAAGTTGTTTCCGGGCTTGTAGAGGCGTTAACGTCTCCACCCAATTTTTCTAAATAGCCGGTTAATTGTTCGCTGGTCCGAAAACGCTGATTGCCGCGGAAAACCATATGTTCAAAGGCGTGAGCCAGTCCGGATTCTTCCGGACAAATCTCATCGCGGGTTCCGGCGCGCGCCAGGATTCCCAGCGCCGCGCTGTGAACGTGTGGCATTTCCACAACAAAAAGCGGAGCGCCGCAATCGGTTTGCAGTTTGACGACGCGCATTGAGCACCTCTTTTTAGCTCGTGGCTAGTTTTGGAGAACTTTGGATAGAGTACGTGAAATTTGGAGAAAAGTCAACCCCGCACTTTGGCAGTTTAAGGTTTTTCGGCGTTGGCTAAGCGAGTCAGGTCGGAGTCTATAATCGCTTTATTAAGCGCCATCGGTATTTTACCCAATTTTTTATTAAAGGCTTTTTGAATTTTTTGCCGCCGTTTAGTTTCGCTGACCGCCATTTTAATGGAATTAGTCATTTTATCGGCATAAAGAATTACCCGGCCATTAATGGATCGGGCGGCCCGGCCGGCGGTCTGAATAATACTGCGGTAATTCCGCAAAAATCCCTCGCGGTCGGCATCTAAGATTGCCACTAAGCTGACTTCCGGCAAATCCAGCCCCTCGCGCAATAAGTTAACCCCGACCACTACATCCACATTGCCTTTCCGGAGATCGTTTAAAATTTCCGGGCGCCTCAAAGTTTTAATTTCGGAATGCAGATAATGAGTTTTGATTCCTTGCCGGAGTAAAAATTCGGTTAGGTCTTCGGCAGAGCGCTTGGTCAGAGTCAATGCCAGCACTCGTTCATTCCGGCTGACGCGTTTTTTAATTTCTTTCACTAAGTCTTCCACCTGGGTATTAACCGGCCGGACTTCTATTTCCGGATCCAAAATTCCGGTTGGCCGGACTAATTGCTCGGCGATATTTTTTCCGGCTTTTTCCAATTCGTAAGGCCCGGGAGTGGCGGATACAAAAATGGTTTGCTTAATTTTTTCTTGAAACTCGGAAAATTTTAATGGCCGGTTGTCCAGCGCCGATGGCAGCCGGAAGCCGTAATTAACCAAAGTGCTTTTTCTCCGGCGGTCGCCTTCTTGCATGGCATTCAGCTGGGGAACGGTGATGTGCGATTCATCAACGAAAAGCAAAAATGGCTTGGGAAAATAATCCAGTAATGTAGTCGGCGGTTCGCCCGGTTCCCGGAAAGCAAGATGGCGGGAATAATTTTCAATTCCGTTTACGTAGCCGTTTTTTCGGAGCATTTCCAGATCAAAGAGCGTCCGTTTTTCCAGCCGGTCAGCTTCTTCAAACCGGTTGGCGGATTGCAATTGCTCCATCCGGTCCTCCAGCTCATTTTTAATATTTTGGATAGAAAGTTTTAATTTGTGATGCGGGGTAACCCAGAACTTCGCCGGAAAAATAGCGGTTTTCTGAATTGGCTGAAAATCGGTATTAAACATTTGAACTATTTTCCGGCCTCGGAATTCAATGGTAACCGCTTCCCCGGTTACTAAATTAATAAATAACTTGTCTTTAAGAATTTTAAATTGCCCCTGGATCGGAACCTGGGTGGTGCGTTCGTATTGCAAGAAATTAAGATGCCGGGCAATATCGGCCGGGCTGAGGGTTTGGCCGACTTGCAGGTCTAATTTAGTTTTTTCATATTCCGACGGATCGCCGACGCCGTAAATGCAGGAAACCGAAGCAATGACAATAATGTCTTTCCGGCTGAGCACCGCCTGGATGGCCGAGTGCCGAAGTTTATCAATTTCTTTATTGATGCGGGCGTCTTTCTGGATATAAATGTTGGTTTGCGGCAAGTAAGCTTCCGGCTGGTAATAATCGTAATAAGAAACAAAATAATGCACCGCGTTATCGGGAAAAAATTGCTTGAATTCTTGGTAAAGCTGGGCAGCCAGGATTTTATTCGGGGAGATTACCAGGGTCGGCAAATTCAAGTTGGCAATCGCCGAGGCCATGGTAAAGGTTTTTCCGGATCCGGTAACGCCTAAAAGCACCTGGTCTTTTTCGCCGGCAAGAGTTCCGTTGACCAGTTTTTCAATTGCCTGGGGCTGGTCGCCCTTGGGGGCAAAGTTGGAGACGAGCTTAAACATAGTTATAATTAAAGTAAATGATTTATTCCTTAAAAGGAAAACTAATTGCTAAAAGAGAAAACTTTTTTGTCGTGGAAGTCGGAGGAGTGGCTTTCAAAGTATTTTCCTCGGCTAATGTGCTGAAGAGTTTACAGCAAATTGGCGCGGAAGTCAACGTTTTTACTTACTTGCATGTCCGGGAAGACGCTTTGGAATTGTTCGGATTTTTAAATCCGGATGAATTGCGGATGTTTGAATTGTTAAATTCCATTTCGGGAATCGGGCCGAAGTCGGCTTTGGGAATTTTAAGCGTGGATAAGATGGAAAACTTGAAAGCGGCGATAGTGGAAGGCCGTCCGGAGCTTTTAACTAAGGCATCGGGAGTCGGGCAAAAAACCGCCGAGCGCGTGATTTTAGAACTGCGCGGGAAGTTAAAACAAGAGGGGGCTAAAGAGCTGGTGGGGATGATGGAATCGGACGGCGATATCGTGGAGGCGCTGGCCGGTCTGGGTTATACCAAAAATCAGGCAAAGCAGGCCGTGTCCAAAGTAGGCGCAAAAATAACCAAAACTGAAGATCGGATTAAGGAGGCTCTCAAAATACTAAAACAATAACTATCATGAGGATAAGTTTAAAATTCTGGTACCATTATTTTCTGGCCTGGCTGGGCAGTGTTATTTATAAGCGCCCGTCGGAAAAACTTTTGGTTATCGGAATTACCGGAACCAAGGGAAAATCCACGGTAATGGAATTGGTTAATGCTATTTTGGAATTAGCCGGAAAAAAAACCGCGTTAATTTCTTCGGTGCGGATCAAGGTTGATAAAGAAAGCCGGCCTAATTTGACCGGCATGACTATGCCCGGACGGTTTTTTATTCAGAAGTTTTTAAGGGAAGCGGCGGATAAGGATTGCCAATACGCGATTGTGGAAGTGACTTCCCAGGGCATTTTACAGCACCGAGATAGGTTTATTGATTTTGACGCGGCGCTGATTACTAATTTAGAGCCGGAGCATATTGAAGCGCACGGCTCGTTTGAAAAATACCGTTTCAGCAAAGTTCGATTTTTCCGGAACGTGGCGCTTTTATCCCGAAAGCCGGATCGAAAATTCTTTATTAACAGCAAGATGAAGGATTACGATCATTTTGCGTCTGCCGCCAGTTTGGCCGGCAACGCCGCGAAAATCATCCCCTATAATAGAAAGGACATTGAAAAGTATAAGCTGAAGACTAAATTGCTCGGAGAATTTAATTTGGAAAATATCGCCGCGGCTATTGCCTTAGCCCGTTCGCAAAACTTGGATTGGGACATAGTCAGGGAAGCAATAGAAGAATTCGGCGGCGTTCCGGGACGGCTGGAATTTATCCAAAAGGAGCCGTTTTCCGTGGTTATTGATTATGCTCACACTCCAGATTCTTTGGAAAAAGTTTATAAAACGCTTAGCCATGTCCATCGCAAGGGAGCGGGCAGATTAATTTGCGTTTTAGGAGCGGCCGGCGGCGGGCGGGATGTTTGGAAACGTCCGGTTATGGGAGAAATTGCCGCCCGCTATTGCCACGAAATTATTTTGACTAATGAAGATCCTTTTGACGAAGATCCCAATGAAATTATCCATCAAATTACGGAAGGCATCAAAAATGCCGGCCTTAACAAGAAATTTAAGATTTTAATGGATCGGCGCGATGCCATCCGCGCGGCTGTTAAAACCGCTAAAAAAGGCGATACCGTTATTATTACCGGCAAGGGAAGCGAGGCTTATATGCGCTTGGCGAATAATAAAAAAATTCCTTGGAACGAGCGGGAGATCGTTTCCAAGATTTTGAATAACGAGAGAATAGAGATTTAATTATTATATATGAAACTTACTTGCTATGGTGGAGTAGGAGAAGTAACCGGCGCGAATTATCTGTTGGAAAGCGGAGGCATTAAGATTTTAATTGACTGCGGATTGCACCAAAGCGGTTCTTTTTCGGAGAATCCTAATTGGGACCCGTTTCCTTATGATCCGAAAGAGATTGCCGCGGTTTTTCCGACTCACGCCCACATTGACCATACCGGTCTTTTGCCGAAATTGGTCAAAGGCGGATTTAAGGGAAAAGTTTATTCTACTCCGCCGACCCGGGATTTTGCCAATTTGCTTTTACTGGATTCCGAGCATGTTTTAATTCAGGAAGCGGAAAGACTGGGTAAGCCGGTGCTTTATGGCGTCCGGGAAGTAGAAGAATTAATGGCCAAGTGGATTGGCATTCCTTACCATCAGCCGGTTACAGTCGGCCCGATGAAAATAACTCTCTATAATGGCGCCCATATTTTAGGATCCGGCATTGTGGTGGTGGAAGCGGAAGGAAAAAGAATTGTTTTTTCCGGAGATTTGGGAAACAGCCCGGCGCCGATTATCGGAACCACCGAAAAAATTGATTACGCGGATTACTGCGTGATTGAATCTACTTATGGCGATCGGATTCATCCGCCAATGCATTCGGGAATTATTGAAGACGTGATTGAAGAAACCGCGAAAGCTAAGGGCGTGCTGATGATTCCGGCCTTTGCCATGGAGCGCACCCAAAAACTGCTTTTTGAAATTAACGAATTAATAGAAAATAATCGGATTCCCCGGGTGCCGGTATTTTTAGACAGTCCGCTGGCGGCGAAGGTGACGGTGGTTTACAAGCAATATAAAGATTATTTTGATGAAGACACGAAACATTTATTGAAAGGCGACAATATGCTTTTTGATTTTCCGGGATTAAAAACTACAGTTAGCGCTGACGATTCAAAAGCTATTAATGAAGTGAAACCGCCTAAAATTATTTTGGCCGGTTCGGGCATGTCCCAAGGCGGCCGAATTCTCCATCACGAAAAACGTTATTTATCAGATTCTAAAAATACAATTTTATTCGTGGGTTATCAAAGCCGGGGTTCATTGGGCGACCGGATCCAGCGGGGCGATAAGATGGTAAAAATCCACCGCGAGGATGTGCCGGTGCGTTGCCGGATTGTTACGATTGGCGGTTATTCCGCGCACGCTGACCAAAAACAGCTTTTAGATTGGCTTTCTCCAATGCGGACTTCTTTGCGGAAAGTTTTTGTAGTGCAGGGCGAAGACGAAGCCGCCACGGTTTTTGCCAAGAAAGTTATTAATGATTTAGCGGTTCACGCGGAAGTTCCGGAAAAGGGAAAGACATACGAGCTATAATTTCTAATTACTAATTTCTAATAACTAAATAATTAATTTTTTTTGCGTTAGACATTTATTATTTTATTAGGAATTGAAAATTAGGAATTAGGAATTTATATACTATAATATAGTTATGGCCACTAAATTACACGTTCGGCAGCATCTTAAATACAAAATCTGCGTTTCCGGAGCGGCGGACACCGGCCATTGCGCGGTAGACGCGGTGGAAAAGGCAGAGGAAATGGGAAGGGAGATTGCCCGGCGGGGCATGGTTTTGGTCACAGGCGCGACTACCGGAATTCCGTATTGGTCCGCCAAGGGCGCTAAAGAAGAGGGCGGAATGGTAATCGGCATTTCACCGGCTAAGTCTGAAGAGGACCATATTAAAAATTATAAATTGCCGACTGACTACCACGATTTGATTGTTTATACCGGTTTTGAATATTCGGGCCGGAATTTACTTTTGATGCGCGCGGCGGATGCCATAATTACTATTTGCGGACGGATGGGCACTTTAAACGAATTTACTATTAGCTTTGAAGACGAAAAACCGATTGGTGTTTTGGAGGGCACTGGCGGCGCGGCGGATGAAATAAAAAATATTGTCGCTAAAATGCATCGCGGGCCGGGGAATATCGCTTACGAAACCGACCCCAAAAAGTTATTAGATAAAGTTGTTCTTTTACTAGAGCAGATGAAAAATAATAAAGGTCCAGAAAGATATGATAAGTCGGCTCGGGGATAGGGTTCAAAGGTCGTATAATGTATATTTAAAAATTAAAACATGCATATGTTAAAAAAATTATTAAAAGCGCTTGGCTTCTTAAAGAAAACTCCGCGGACTGATAAGCCCGTGGGCGAAGTAACTCATTATTACGGAAAAGCGGAAGTAGCGATTGTTAGATTTAACCAAGATATGCCGGTTGGCAAAAATGTTACTTTTCAAGGAGAAACCACGGATTTCTCACAAGACCTCGCTTCCATGGAGTTTGACCACAAAACAATAAACGTTGCGCCGAAAGGAAAAGAAGTAGGAATTAAAGTTAAAGATAAAGTCCGGGAAGGAGACGGGGTTTATTTAAATTCCTAATTACTAATTACTAATGACTGATTTTTTTGACCCGAAAACTTTAGAAATATTCGGCCAGCTGGCTTTAGCGGCCTTTTTAGGATTATTAGTGGGCATAGAACGGCGGATGGCTTATAAGTTTGCCGGAATGCGCACTCACGCTTTAGTTGCTATGGGTTCCGCCCTTTTTTCCATCGTTTCTTCGGTTTTATCCGGACCGACGATCGATCCCACTCGGATTGCGGCGCAGGTTGTGACCGGTATTGGTTTTTTGGGAGCCGGAATCATTGTTTTTCAAGATTCTAAAGTTCGGGGCTTAACTACGGCGGCGGGTATCTGGTCTATAGCGGCTATTGGCATGGCAGTCGGGTTTAAGCTTTACGCGGTGGCAATTTTTGCCACAGTAGTGCAGATTTTAATCTTTATGATTCTTTGGCCGATAGAAGAAAGATTTTTTAAACGGCCCAGGGGAGAGGAAAAGTCCGATTCAGATTAGAAGAGCCCATCTCATTGCTTAATTTATGTTTTTAAAGCAGATACTTTTTCCCGCCAGCATTTTAGCCGGAACAGTTATTGGGGCGGGAATTTTTTCCCTGCCGTTTGTTTTTAAAGCCGTAGGCTTAACCACCGGCTTATTTTATTTAGCGCTCTTTTCTATTTTTTACCTGGCGGTTTACTTAATTTACTCCGACTTAATCAGAAAAACTCCGGGCGAACACCGCTTGGTCGGCTATGCCAAAATTTATTTTGGCCGGCTTGGTTTTGGGGCGGCGCTTTTCATCGGGCTAATCCAATTATTTTTTGTGCTGACGATTTATTTAATTCTGGCGCCCAGTTTTTCTCAATTATTTATCGCCGATAATTTTATTTATCACTTAATAGCCTTTTGGATTTTGGGGTCAACAGCTATTTTATTAAACGTCCGCAAAATAGCCTTGCTGGAGTTTTTAATGGTCGCGGGAATATTAGCCATTATATTTATAATTTTTGGATCCGGCTTAAAAGATTTTTTGGGGACATTCCAGGGCTGGGGCAAGCTTAACCTTTTTAGTTTTTCCGTTGTCGGGCCTATCCTGTTTTCTTTATCCGGAACTTTAATTATTCCGGAAATAATCGGTTATTTTCGGGAATCTCGGCTGTCTTTTTCTTTCTTAAAGCCGTCTTTGATATTGGGAAGCTTGGCGCCGGCGCTGGCTTACGCTGTCTTTGTGATGGGTATTTGGGGTTTGTCTTCCGTGGTTAGCGAAGACGCGGTTTCCGGATTAGCGGGGAGGGTGTCCCCAGTCTTATTGGCGGTAGTGGGCGTTTTAGGATTTTTATCTTTAATCAGCTCTTATATCGTTATTGGGTTGAACGCCCGCAAGGTATTGGAACATGATCTTTCTTGGCCGGCTGGGCTAAGCGCGTCTCTAGTCATTTTTTTGCCGGTAATTCTTTATTTTCTTGGATTACAGAGCTTCATTGGCTTAGTTAGCCTTGTCGGCTCGGTATTTTTACCGCTAGAGATTATCTTAATAGTGGCCATATGGCTAAAAGCCCGAAAAAATATTATTATTGATATAACGAATAATTAGTTTTTTATGGCATCACAACCCCGATCTAAATATCCCAAAAGCAATATTCCGAAATTAAGAAAAGGAGCCGAGAAGTCTGGCTCCGGCCAATCGGGCTTGGTTTTGTGCAATGGCTGCCAGGCGGTTTATTTTAAAAAACACTGGCATCACGATTTATTAAAATTGAATTTGTCGGAATCAGCCAGCTTGGAAAAGAACAGCGATAAAAAGGTAAAATTTGCCCTTTGTCCGGCTTGCCAGATGATTAAGAATCGGCAATTTGAAGGAGAAGTAATTATAAAAAACGTTCCGGAAAAATTAAAAGAAGAAGTTATGCGTTTTGTCCGCGGTTTTTGCTTGCGGGCCTATCAGCGGGATCCGATGGACCGGCTGATTGATATTAAGGTTTTTGGAAAGGACATCGCGGTGACGGTAACGGAAAATGAGCTAGCCAGCAAGCTGGGAAGAAAAATGAAAAACCTTTTTAACAACACTAAAGTTAAAATTTCTTTTGACCATAAGCCTAGTAACGCGGCTAGGGTTGTGGTAGAGTTTCTCTCGAATAAGTAATTTTATAACAGACTCTAAGCGCTCGTGGTTGAATGGATACAATACTCCCCTCCCTCTGGGCCGTAAGGCCCAACGGGCCTGAGGCCGAAGGGAGTGATAAAATTTGAAGTAATCATGTTTTATGTATATTTAATACAGAGCGAGAAAGATAACAGTTTTTATATAGGTCAAACCGAAGACGTTGAGAAAAGGTTGGCTAAACATAATAGCGGGAAGGTGATAACCACTAAAAATAGAGTTCCTTGGAAATTATTAGGACATGAAGAGTATCCAGATAGAAATATGGCAAGATTTAGAGAATATCGTTTGAAAAGAAGTTTTTCAGAAAAGAAAAAATTTATTAGTAAGTTTTGTCTCCATAGCTCAATGGATAGAGCGTAGGCCTCCGAAGCTTGAGATGTAGGTTCGATTCCTACTGGGGACACAATACGGGTTCCCTGCCGGCAGGCAGGGATTCCTGTCGAGCGCACATTAGAAAATATTAGTGAATATAATGAGCTTAGATTTTCTTATGCCCCGCCATTGGCGGGGCCTCATTTTTTATTTTTCGGCGGACATAAATCTTGCTAATGGCTTAGGAGTAATTTACACTACTCTTAGTTCCAATGACTATAAGGGAGGACAGATGTTCTTAAAAAGCTGGAAGCCGATAGTTACTAATGGCGGAAATCCACAGGGCCGGGATTTGTTTCTGGTAATGAAAGTGGAACTGCAGTGTCCGGTTTGCGAGGAAGTAATGGCATTTGAAACCCAAAAACGCGCTTTGGAAGCCGGAGCGGAATTTTTACGAGATTGGGCGGCACATGATATTTTAGAGCCTAAAATGTGCCCCACCTGCGGAACTTATTCTGGATTGCCGGAAAGATATCAGCAACAGCTTCTTTTAGCTGCTAAGCAGGAAATTACCGCCGAGTGGCTGGAAGAAGAAAAGAAAAAGCATAACTTAGAATTCCTTTTGTAACAGCTCGCTATCGGGCTGTTTTCCCTCACTCTTGGAAGAGTTGCGCCTCGAAATATCGAGGCGCTTTTATTTTTCTCATCTCTTGGCGAGAGTGATAATATTATTTAAAAAATACTTCTGCAAGGGTGATTGAGTTTAAGCTCTTCCAAAAGTGAGGGATTTTTATTTTCCATTTCCTGCCTGCCCTGAGTTTATCGAAGGGAGCTTGTCGAAGGATTACTTTGGGATATTCGCCATGATAGAATCTAGATATGTTTAAGTTGAGAAGAAACTACCCGATTGCTAAGCTTTCTACTTTCCAAATTGGCGGGCGGGCCGGGTATTTTTGCGAAGTTAAGAGCTTTAATGATTTTTTAAAAGCGGTTGAGACCGCTAAACAATCGGGAGTTTCTTATAAAATAGTGGCTGGCGGAAGCAATGTTGTTTTTCCGGATGGCCAGCTGAATCATTTGCTTATTAAAATTAAAAATCTGACCTATCCTGCCATAAAGGCAATCGGAACCAAGATAGAAGCGGATTCCGGAGCGAATTTGATGCGGTTAATCAAAAAAGCGGTCGCTGGCGGATTGAGCGGGCTGGAAACGCTTTCGGGCATACCCGGAACTGTCGGCGGAGCGATTGTCGGCAATGCCGGGGCGTATGGGCAGTCAATTTCCGGCGCGCTGGAGCGGGTTTTAGTCTGGGACCCGGTTCAAAACAAGAAATTGTGGCTGGATAAAAACGAATGCCATTTTCAATATCGCCACAGTATTTTTAAGGAACAGCCCTATTTAATTTTGCGCGCGGTTTTTAAATTTTCCGCCAAAGGCGGATCCGCCTCCGGCGGAAACAAAGAAAGAATTGTTGAATTAAAAACAATTTCTAACAATATTATTGCCACTCGTTTAAAAAAATATCCGGCGGGTTTGCGTTGCCCAGGAAGTTTTTTTAAAAACGTACTGGTGAAAGAAATTTCCGCCAAATCTTTAAAGCTGATAAATCAGGAAAAAATAATAGAAGGCAAGATTCCCTCCGGCTATTTATTAGAGCAAATCGGCGCCAAAGGAATGCGGATGGGCGGAATCCGGATCGCTGATTTTCACGGTAATTTATTGATCAATGACGGCCGAGCCAGATCGGAGGATGTTAAAAAGCTATCCAGGATTTTAAAAAATAAAGTTCAGAAAAAATTCGGCATAAATTTAGAAGAAGAAGTGCGGTATTTTTAAATTGACTCTTTTCAATTTTTGAGATACAATTTCAGCGTTATTTGAAATAAGCGCTTAGAAAGCGCAAGGAGGCTGTAAAAATGTGGACTGCTTTAAAGTGGGCAGTGCGAGTAGCTGTTTTAGCCGCATTATTTGTTGGTTATAAGGCCGTAACTTTTGAGCCCCTTCTTCGGGCGTTAGCCGCGGAGCTTCCAGAGCCAACGAAATTTTCCCGTCCGCCGGACGCCTATGATTGGAAAACTTTTGGCGCGCCGATTAAGGCGGGATTTTCTAAAAGGGATATTACGCCAAAAGAAACCTTG
Organism: bacterium; assembly: GCA_030700025.1. Taxonomy (GTDB): domain Bacteria; phylum Patescibacteriota; class Minisyncoccia; order UBA6257; family 02-FULL-45-10c; genus JAUYKI01. The sequence continues at coordinate 113,197 of JAUYKI010000010.1, forward strand.
GTCTGGCTGGCTGGTTATTATCCTCCGCATCCCAAGACTTCGATTCATGATCAGATTTGGGTGAAGAGCTTGGCGTTGCAGGATGATCACGGGCAGATAGCGGTATTTGTTTCGGTTGATTTAATCGGCCTTTTGCCGGATGAAATCGCCAAGATCAAGCACGGGGCTTTGGGCATCGTTAATGAGTATCGGATGTTTATCAGCTGTACTCATACGCATTCCGGTCCGGATACTATGGGTCTTTGGGGACCGCCGCCTTTTACCGGTAAGCGCAGAAATTACCAGAAGTTCATGCGGGAAGAAATTATTGCTTCTATTAAAGAAGCGGTTTTAAACCTTCAAGACGCCAAGATTCGTTTTGGCGGGGCTGATTTTCCGAATTATGCCGGAGGAAGGCACGAAAATCCGAATGATCCGTCTGTTTCCGTTCTACAGGTACTTTTTTCCAATACGGGTCCGGTTACGCTGGTGAATTATGCTTGCCATGCTGATGTGGCCATGACAATGCAAATGACCGCCGACTTTCCTTATTATCTGTATGAAAGATTGGGGCGCCTTACTGGCGGAGAAGTTATGTATATTCCGGGAGCTATTGGCGGCGTGCAGCCCAGAAAAAATGGATTTGAAACTTGGCCGTATTTTGTCCGGACGCTTGGCGAGAATTTAGCTGACTTTGTCCACTTTCAAATTATGAAAAATCCGATTGCTCCGAAATGGATCCAGATTGGGGTAACTCGGACAGAAGTGAAATC
>JAUYKI010000003.1 GCA_030700025.1 bacterium
ATTTCGAGTATCGACCCTCGAGGTGGCGTAGCTAACGCGTTAAATGAACCGCCTGGGAAGTACGGCCGCAAGGCTAAAACTCAAAGGAATAGACGGGGACTCGCACAAGCGGTGGAGCATGAGGTTCAATTCGACGGTAAACGAGAAATCTTACCAGGGCTTGAAATGCTTACGAAGATTCGCCGAAAGGCAAATCGTCTCTCAAGGACGTAAGCACAGGTGCTGCATGGTTGTCGTCAGCTCGTGTTTTGAAATGTTCCCTTAAGTGGGGTAACGAGCGCAACCCTTATCCGATGTTACAAGTGTCATCGGGAACTGCCCTCTTTTTGGGGGAGGAAGGTGAGGATGACGTCAAATCCGCATGGCCCTCTGATGCCCTGGGCTACACTCGTGCTACAATGGCCGGTACAAAGGGTTTGCCAAGCCGCGAGGCGGAGCTAATCCCAAAAAACCGGTCTCAGTTCAGATTGAAGGCTGCAACTTGCCTTCATGAAGTCGGAATCGCTAGTAATCGCGGATCACCTATGCCGCGGTGAATACGTTCTCGAGTCCTGTACTCACCGCCCGTCAATTCAAGGAAGCCGGGAATACCCGATGGTCGTCTTAGACGACTTAGGGTAAATTCGGTGACATGGAATAAGTCGTAACAAGGCACGCGTAGCGGAAGCTGTGCGTGGATCAATTAAATACAAGATTTCTATTGAAAAATAGAAATCGGAGTACGGTTATGTAAGATGAAAATTTTTACACAAAACGGTATTGGCCGAGGAACCTTCGTGTTTCGGCCTTGGGATGACTAAAAAATTTTTTAATTCAGTTCAAATCAAAAATTCCGCGTTAACGCGGAATTTTTGGTTATTATAGCGGGGGTTATTTTTTTGCTACAATTAGACTATGAATCAAAGGGCCTTTACTTTGCTGGAATTTTTAGTTATTTTCGGAATTTTATTATTTGTCGGTTCTATTATTTACGTAATTAATCCGCGCGAGCTTTTGGCGGAATGGCGGGACAGCAACCGGATGGCCGATTTGAATAAAATAGAAAGCGCGCTTTCGGATTATTTGGCAACGGCCAGCGGCCAGCGTTTTGATTTTGATTGCTCCAATAAATGTTACGCCAGTTTTAATGGAATCGGAGAAAGCTGTGATTCCCGGTATGTTAGGAAAACAGTTTCTGAGCAGGCGGGCCGGGGAATTGACGGCAGCGGCTGGTTGCCGGCAGATTTTACGGGAGACGAAGAATTGCGGTTCGCGCTTTTGCCGGTTGACCCGATTAATGATGGGGATCATTTTTATTCTTTCGCCTGCGATAACGTTACTCGGACTTTTGAATTAAACGCTAAAATGGAAAGCTCGCGTTATTCGCAAGGTGGCAAGGACGACGTGGAATCAGCCGACGGCGGCGATAACCCCGGTCTTTATGAAGTTGGAACTAAGCCTGGTCTAGGATTATGAAATTTTCGGACTTATTTTCGCCTAAAATAAAAATTGCCGGTTTGGACATCAGCGATAACGCGGCGCGGCTTTTAGCCATTAACGAAAGCGGATTGCAAAAATCGGAAATAGCTTTGGCGCCTGGCGTTATTCGGGATGGAAAATTGATTGACCGGTCCGGTTTTTCCAAGGCATTAAATTCTTTAAAGCAGAATTTCGGGTCCGGGCAAGCCCAATTGCCGGTGGTAGTTTCGTTACCGCCTAATAAAATTTACACCCAGACTTTTAAACTGCCGTCTTCGCCGGTTGATGATTTTCGCGAGGCGCTGGATATTAATTTGCCGTTGGCATCCCCGATAGATTTAAAAAGCGCTTTTTATGATTGGCAAAAATTAGACGGTGAATTCTTGGCGGCCTTCGCGCATAAATCCGTTGTGGCGGAATATTTGGATATTTTATCCGCGAATGGTTTTCTGGCGGTTGCCGCGGAATTTCCGGCTTTGGCATTGGCGCGGCTGATAGAACGGCATTCCGCGGTTATTGATTTATCCAAGCCATTGGTAGTTTTGGCTTTAACCGGCAGCGGTTTAGATTTGTCCATTGTTCGGAACGGGCAATTGTATTCCCATTCTTTCGCGGACTGGTCTTCCGGCGAGCCGGAAGTTTTAAATCAGGAGATTTCCCAAATTTTAAATTTCTATCACAGCCGCTGGGGCGGGGCTATCAGCGATCTGATTTTAATTACTCCGGAAACGCAATCCAAGATAGGAGCGGTAATCCAAGAAAGCCACCCTTCTTTAAATATCCGGCCATTATCTATTTCCGGCTTTAGTGGATTGGGCTGGCTTTGGTATGTAAGTTTGGGGGGCGCTCTGCGCGGCGAAAGTTTTGACCCCGAAGATTCCAACATTAATTTAATCCGGAAAGAAGCGGATAACGGATTTAAAAAACTGGAATGGCAGTCATTTTTTAATTCTTGGCAGAGGGTGGCGATTTGGGGGCTGGGGATTTTAGCTGTTTTATTTTGGGGAGTATTTTTTCTCTTTCAAAACACCGCTGCTGATTTAGCGGAGCAGTCGGCTTTGAAGTCGCAAAGTTTGGAGTTTCAACAAGCTGTCTTATTGCAGGGCAAGGCCGCAGAGTTTAATTCTTTGCTTGCTAAAGTGTTAAGCGCGAAAACCCAAAGCAATAACCTTTTATTGTTGCCGGACAGCGTTTCCAGCCTGGCAAAACAGCACAACGTGACTTTGACGGAGTTATTAATTAACGGTTCTAAGGTATCTTTGACTGGCAAGGCGGGCAATGAGGCGAGCGTGATTAATTTTAAAAACCGGCTGGGGCTTAACGAATCTTATAAAAATGTTTCTCTGCCCCTTTCCGGAATTATTTCCGGAAAAAATGGCGTGAGTTTTAATTTGACTTTTGAGATTTAATCTATTAGAATATTACTCGGAACTTTGAAGCGGTAGGAGGAGAAAATGATTGAAGAACTCGGGAGAAGGTCACATGAGCCGGATTTGTTTGTTTGGCACAAGCGTTTTGCGCTTTTCCCTGTGTTTATATCCGTGGAGAATCAATGGATCTGGCTCCGGTTTTATTGGGTTCAAATGACCCATTACAATTATGCCGGCGAGGAGTATGCGAGAACCGTCCGAAATCCTATTCCAGCGATTTAATCCGCCCGACCCCTATCCTAATATTAATCCCTGCCTACCGGCAGGCAGGTCTGCCGCAATGCGGCAGATTTTTTATTTCCCGAAGTTTTCTACCACTTCCTGGAAAACTTTGTTTAAGATTTTTTGATCCACAGAAGAGATTTTTTTTAAAACGAATTCACTGGCTTTTAGTCGGCGGCCCCCCTTCGCCAAGGCTACGGAGGGCGAAGGCCGGATGCCGATCCGCAAGCGCCAGAAGTTTTTAGTTTTGAGAGTTTGAATGATGTTTTCGGCGCCTTTGTGCCCGCCAGAACTCCTGCCAAAGGATAATTTGAAATTGCCAAGAGTAATATCGGAGTCGTCTTGAATCACCAAAAGGCAGTCCGGTTTTACGCCTTTCATGGCTTTTTTGAGATGCTTTCCCGCTTCATTCATATAGCCGGGATTGGTGATAATTCGCAGGCCGGAGTCTTTTAAGCAGTCCGCCATTAAAAAACCGACATTGTGGTAGGTATTCTTGTATTGCGGATCATTATTTCCTAATGCGAAGATAAGTTTGAAGTTGGGCTTGCTTGTTTCCATCTCTCTATTATATTAAACTATCTGTATATTTAATAATCCGGTAATTCCTATTTTGATTATTGGTTATTGATTTTTAAAGCTTATGAAGAGTTTCTTACTCGCAGTCTGGGAGGTGGCGGAAGTAGTGTTAGTTGCGGTGGTTACCGTATTTTTTATCCGCACTTTTTTGATTCAGCCTTTTTTGGTAAGCGGCGCCAGCATGGAGCCTACTTTTTCCAGCGGCGATTATTTATTAATAGATGAAATCACTTACCGCTTCCGCGAGCCGGAGAGGGGGGAGCCGGTAGTGTTCCGCTATCCGCAAAATCCATCTACCTTCTATATTAAAAGAATTATCGGTTTGCCGGGCGAAAGAGTGGTGGTTAAGGACGGCCGAGTTTTGATTTATAACCAGCAATTTCCGGAGGGTGCTAAAATCGAGCAGGATTATTTAACTCCGGGAGTTAGGACTACGGGCAATGTAGACGTAACTTTATCGGAAAATAATTTTTTTGTTTTGGGCGATAATCGAAATTATAGTTTTGATTCTCGCAGCTGGGGGACGCTTCCTCGTAAAAATATCACCGGTCTAGTAAGATTAAGGCTATTGCCGATTAGCCAAGTGCAAGCGTTTTCTTATTAAAATGTCTAAAAAATTTAATTTTCAATCGCCAAAAGGAATGCATGACATTTTGCCGCAAGATCAGCCGTGGTGGGACAAGGTTAGAAAAGAAACCCGGGAAGTAGTGGATTTTTATAATTATCTTAGAATTGATACGCCGATTTTAGAGCCGGTAAATCTTTTTGAGCGGTCTTTGGGCGCGGGAACGGAAATCGTGGAAAAGCAAATGTTTGTTTTGAAAGACCGGAGCGGAGACGGTTTTATTATGCGTCCCGAAGGTACCGCTTCTGTGGCGCGCGCGTATCTTCAGCACGGATTAAGCCACTTGGGCCAGCCGTTGAAGCTTTATTATGAAGGCCCGATGTTCCGTTATGAGCGTCCGCAAGCCGGCCGTCAGCGTGAATTCCATCAGATTGGATTTGAGATTTTAGGCGGGGAAAGCGATGCCATTCACGAAACGCAGGTTATTTTGCCCATCTTTCGTTTATTGGAGGGGCTTAAATTAAAGCAGTTAACAATCCGGGTAAATACAATCGGCTGTAAAAATTGCCGTCCAACCTACGTGCAAAAATTAAAAGCTTATTACCGGAGCCGGCTTAAAAATACCTGCAAAGATTGCCAGCGGCGCTATCAATTCAACCCGCTTCGTTTATTGGATTGCAAAGAGCTGGAATGCCAGGAAATCAAAAAAAGCGCGCCGAGCATTTTGGACAGCATCTGTTCCACTTGCCATCGGCATTTTAAAGAAGTGCTGGAATATCTGGAAGAAGTAAAATTGCCGTATCAATTGGATCCGTACTTGGTCCGCGGTTTGGATTATTATAACCGGACCGTTTTTGAAATTTTCAGCGATTTCCACACCCCAGACGGACAGAAGTTGGATTTTGCTTTGGCTGGCGGGGGCAGATACGATTATTTATTTGATGTTTTAGTTGGTAAGCCGTTGCCAGCCATTGGTGGCACCATTGGAGTAGAGCGGGTAATCGAAGCTATGAAAGCAGCCAATATCAATGTTTTGCCGCGTTCTCGGGCGAAAGTATTTTTAATGCATATGGGCGTTCAAGCAAAAAAACGGAGCCTGGTTTTGTTGGAAGAATTCCGCGAGGCGAATATCCTGGTAGCGGAATCATTGGGTAAGGATTCGCTGAATGCCCAGATGCGCTCGGCGGATAAGGCGGGTGTCGCTTTGGCTTTGATTTTTGGCCAGAAAGAAGTTTTTGAAGACTCCATTATTATCCGGGATATGAAAACCGGCGCCCAAGAAACGGTTCCGTTGAAAAAAATTGTTAACGAAATTAAGAAGAGAATTTAGCATGACGGATTGTGCGTTTTGTAAAATAACCACCAAAGAAATCGGCGCGGATGTAGTTTATGAAGATAGCCAGGTAATGGCTTTTAATGATATCCGGCCTTCGGCGCCCGTTCATATTTTGGTGGTTCCTAAGGAACATATCCAATCCATTGCTCATTTGGAAAGCAATCATAATGAAATTATTTCCAAATTGATTTTTACCGCCAAGTCGCTGGCGGCCAAGTCCAATTTAAAGGGATATAAGCTGGTTTTTAATGTTGGCCGGGAGGGCGGACAGGTAATTGACCATCTGCACCTCCACCTTTTGGGCGGATGGAACCAGCGAGGTCATTAAAGAGGGCATTGAGAAGATGCCGCGCCCCGGCCTTGATAAATAATCATTAACTTGATAATATAAAGAACATTATGTTTGTACGAAGAAAAGAAGGCGAAACCACAGGATCATTTTTATTCCGTTTCAGTAAAAAAGTTCAGCAAAGCGGAATTTTGCGCGAAGTAAAGAAGCGCAAGTTTCATCACCGCGCTAAGAGCCGGATTAAGCGGAAAATAGCCGCGATTTATCGGGACGATAAAAAGAAGGAAGTGGAACGGAGCAAGAAGATGGGTTTGTTATAAAACTCGATTCAATTCGCAATGCCTTTAGAACAAAAACTTAAAGAAGATTTAAAAAATGCCATGAAGGCCGGTGATTCGGCTCGGGTTGGCGTTTTCCGAATGCTAAATTCTGCTTTGCAGAATCGCCGAATCGAAAAGGGCAAGGACGCGGTTTTATCCGATGAAGAAGTGATGGAAGTTTTGCGGAGAGAACAGAAAAAAAGAAAAGAATCGGTGGAGGCGTTTGAAAAAGGAGGGCGGCCGGAGCTGGCGGAAAACGAAAAGTCCGAATTAGCCATTATTGAAATCTACCTTCCAAAACAAATGAGCCGGGAAGAAATAGCGGCCGCGGTAGAAAAAATTATGTCCGGCCTCGCTGATAAAAGTAATGCCGGACTGGTAATGAAAGCGGTAATGCAGGAACTAAAAGGAAAAGCGGACGGAAAACTTATAAGCGAGATTGTAAAAGAAAAACTGGGGTAGTCCCCAGTTTTTCTTTGTGTTAAACTTCTGAACGGAAGTTTAACAATGCCTAAGGGGGGCGCGAATGAACATTGTGCTGATTGCGATTGCGGCTTACCTCGGTCTGGTTTATGTAATATGCTGGATGGTAATTTTGGGGAAAATATTGAGTGGGGGAATGCCCTGGAAAGACGCGGTATTCGCCGGATTGTTTGCCCCATTATACGTAGCTTTCGCAATTATTGCTTTGGTGGTATTTAGTCCCAGAAAGGCATGGACAGCGGTAAAGCGGGAAATAGAAATGAGAAAAAATTAATAACGACCGAAGCCGGCTTGTCCCTTGCTCTTGAATAAGAGCGAGGGATTTTTTATTTAGGTAAAATTTTGATATCATTTTCTAATGACGTTAGAGGTTATTGCCTTGGATAAGGGAGTTCAAAAATTTAAAGCTTTAGCAGTAAAGAAGGCTCGCCGCTTGGCGGGTTTTTTGCCTAAACGGGGGAGCGCGGAAGTCTATTTAGTCAGCGATCAGCGCATGCGGCGCTTGAATAAACAGTTCCGAGGCAAAGATAAGCCGGCCAATGTGCTTTCTTTTATAAAACCCCTGGGATTTCCCGGCGAAACGCTCGGCGAGGTATATTTGGGGCCGGTTTATATCCAAAAAAACGCCGAAGATTTGAATTTGATGCTGGTGCACGGAGTTTTGCACATTTTAGGTTTTGATCACAAGAAAAAAAGTGATAGAATTGTTATGGAAAAGAAAGAGCGTCAGCTTTTAAAAGTCATCAGTTAATAGCCATTGGTTTTTAGTCATTTATTATGTCTCAAAAGTATATTACCGGTTTAGATATCGGCTCCAATAATATTAAGGTGGTAGTCGGCGAATTAAAAAAAGACGGCCGTTTGGCCGTAATTCGGGCAATGAAATTTCCGTCGGCCGGAATGCGCCGCGGAACGATTGATGATTTGGCGGCGATGACCCGTTCGCTCAATCAAGTTTTTGGCGAATTGAGGCAAATCTCTAAAGATGTTTTGAAAAATATTTTTTTGAATATCGGAGGACACGATATTAACATTCAATCGTCCCGCGGCATGGTGGCGGTTTCTCGTTCCGATTACGAAATTCATCAGGAAGATATTGACCGGGCGCTTCAGGGCGCGCAAGCGGTTAATTTAAAAGGAAATAACCGGATGGTTGTTCATAGCATCACTAAAGAGTTTGTGGTGGACGGCGTAGGCAATATTGCGAATCCATTGGGCATGATCGGCAACCGGCTGGAAGTCCACAGCTTGATTGTGGATGCCTTCGGACCGAATGTGAAAAATTTAACTAAATGCGTGGAAATGGCGGGCGCTAATATCGGCGGTTTGATTTTTGGTCCGTTTGCCGCCAGCCGTTCCGTGCTTTCTAAAAATCAAAAAGATCTGGGCGTGGCGGTTATTGATATCGGCGCGAACACCACCAGCTTGTGCGTTTACGATGAAAATAAATTATTACATACGGCGGTTTTTCCGGTTGGTTCCGGAAATATTACAAATGATTTGGCTATCGGATTAAGGACTTCTCCGGAAGCGGCCGAAACAGTAAAGTTGTCTTTTGGATCGGCGGTGGCGCGCGGAACCTCCGGCCGGGAAAGCATTGATCTAAAAAAAATTGATCCGGCGGCCAAAGGCCCGGTTACCAGAAAATTTATCGCGGAAATTATAGAATCTCGGCTTGCGGAAATTTTTGAATTTGTTAATAATGAGCTTAAATTAGTCAGTCGGGCCGGCCAGTTGCCCGCGGGAATAGTGCTGGTGGGCGGCGGTTCCAAATTGCCGGGAATTGTTGAATTGGCGAAAGACGAATTAAAATTGCCGGCTCAAATCGGCATACCGGAAACTTCTTCCGTAGAAATCGCCAGCGGCGAATTGAATTTGCAGGTGGAAGATCCGGGATTTGCCGGCGCTATGGGATTATTAGAATGGGGGTTTGACCGGACTGGCGGAGGCAGAGAATCAGCAAGTAGTTTTTGGAAAAGGTTAATCAATTATTTAGTTCCTTAGCCCTATTTATAAAAAGCATTATATCGTATAGAATTAACTAGTTATTGATTTATTAAAAGAATGGCAAAGAAAATTTTCAACGATAAAGAATCTATAGCCCACGGCGTTGCTAACGTTAAGGTGGTTGGCATTGGCGGAGGAGGAGGCAACGCAATTTCCCGGATGCGCCGGAATTTTTCCAAGGACGTGGATTTCATTGCTATCAATACCGATGCGCAAGACCTGGAATATTGCAACGCCAAAAAGAAAATTCATATCGGCAAGAATTTAACCAAGGGCCTTGGCACCGGAATGAATCCGGAATTGGGACGGCAGGCCGCGGAAGAAACCCGCGCGGAAATCGTGGAAGCCATCAAAGGCGCGGATTTGGTTTTTTTGACCGCCGGTTTGGGCGGCGGCACTGGCTCCGGCGCTTTGCCGGTAGTGGCGGAAGCAGCCAAAGAAATGGGCGCTTTAACAGTTGCGGTAGTCACTAAGCCGTTTTCGTTTGAGGGCGCCCAGCGTTCCCGGATTGCGCAGGAAGCTTTAGTTAAATTAAAAGAAAAAGTTGATACCTTAATTATTATTCCGAACGACCGGATTTTTTCGGTTATCAATAAAGACACGCCTTTAGTAAAAGCTTTTGATATCGTGGATGATGTTTTGCGGGATTCCGTGGCTGGAATTGTAGACTTGGTGGCGATGCCCGGAATTATCAATGTAGACTTTGCCGATATAAAATCCATTATGCACGAAGCCGGTACTGCCTTAGTAGGCATTGGCTCGGCTTCCGGACAAGACCGGGCCGCTAAATCGGTTTCTGAAGCTTTAAACTCGCCATTGCTGGAAGTTTCCATTGAAGGCGCGAAGGGCGTGCTTTTTGGAGTGGCGGGCGGAAAAGATTTGCGCATGAGCGAAGTCAACGATATCGCGAGGAATATTGCCGATGCAATTGATTCCAACGCCAAAGTTATTTTTGGCGCTTACCATGATAATAAAATGAAGTCCGGACAGCTCCGGGTAACAGTGATTGCCACCGGATTCAACGGAGTGGGCACTCCCAAGCCGTTAATGGCGGATTCCACATTATTTTCCGTGTCGTCCGAGCCGGTGAAGAAAATGGATTTGCCGTTGCCTCAGCGGGAATCGGCGGTTAGTGAAGAAAAATTCAAAAACCCAAAACCCCACGCGGTTAAAAAATCTGACGATGTTTGGGACATCCCAACGTTTTTAAGAAAGAAGAAGTAAATCCCTCACTCTTGAAAGAGCCAACTCCGCAAATTGCGGAGTTTTTTATATCAGCACTCTTTCAAAAGTGAGGGATAAAAATAAAGGCCAGGGAAATTAATCCCTGGCTTTTTGTTATCGGCGGCCCGCCAAATGTTCGCCTACGATAAGCGCGCCCGAACCCAACAAAGCTCGTAACAGGCGCATTACCTCTGGAAAGTCCGGATGCAAGCGGTTCTGTTCGAAAATCGCCAGATTGCGGGCGATGTGCCCCCAATCCTTCTGATCCGCACGCCAATGGGGAATCTTCATGGTAAAGAGCAGTTCCTGTAGGCGAGCTTCCATTACCAGACGTTCTTGATCGGTCATGTTACCTCCTTCGGACAAATTTAAAACTATCAAGATTATAATCTAAAATCCGTACCTTGTCAATTCGCGATCCAAAATTATTACTTATCCACAGGGGCGATTAGAAAATTTCCTGTTAAAATAATTGTAATGCCGCCTAAAATTGGATTTAAGTATGTAAGAAAAAGAGACGGCCGGTTGGTTCCTTTTGACCGCGGCCGTATTTTTAACGCGATTGAAAAATCCATGCACGCTTCCGGTGAAGGCGACGGCCAGTTTACCGAAGAGGTCACCGAAGCGGTTATCAAAGCTCTGATAAAAAAATATATGGTAGCTGGAATAATTCCGGAAAAATCCATTCCGAATATTGAAGAAATCCAGGACATCGCGGAAACTCAATTGATTTTATTGGACTATCCCAAGGCCGCGAAGGCTTTCATTCTTTACCGGCAGCAGCGTTCCCAGCTCCGGGAAAAGTTGCGAGAAATTCCGGAACATGTGAAGAAGCTGGCGGCGGAAAGCAAAAAATATTTCCGGAATCCGCTGGGCGAATTTGTTTATTACCGCTCTTACTCGCGCTGGATTGAAAATGAAGGCCGGCGGGAAACCTGGATTGAAACCGTGGACCGCTTCATGAATTACATGAAATCTCGGCTTGGTAAAAAGCTGTCTCCGAAAGAGTACACAGAAATCCAGCAGGCGATTTTAAAACAAGAAGTCATGCCCTCTATGCGCCTGATGTGGGCAGCCGGAGTAGCGGCGGAGGCCACTAATGTGACGGTCTATAATTGCGCTTTTATCGCTCCTCGGAAATTAAAAGATTTTTCGGAAATTATGTATGTGTCCATGTGCGGCGCGGGCGTGGGATTTTCCGTGGAGCATCAGAATGTCCACGCTCTGCCTCAAATTAAACGCCAGACCGGAAAGGTATTGCCAATCCACATTGTTAAAGATAGTAAGGAGGGCTGGGCGGAATCATTAAGCATCGGATTAACCACTTGGTTTAACGGCGGGGATATTAAATTTGATTTTACTAAAGTCCGGCCGGAGGGAGCGCGTTTGAAAACTATGGGCGGAAAAACTTCCGGGCCGCGTCCGCTTCAGGAATTGCTGGCTTTTGCCCGGAGTAAAATTTTAAGCCGGCAAGGCAGCCGGCTTTCCAGTTTGGATGTCCATGACATCATTTGTAAGATCGGAGATATCGTGGAAATGGGCGGAGTTCGGCGGAGCGCTATGATTTCGCTTTCCGACTTGGACGATCAGGAAATGCGCGCCGCCAAGCAGGGCCAGTTTTATTTGAATAATCCCCAGCGGACGATGGCAAATAATTCCGCGGTTTATAATAATAAGCCGTTGGCTACGGAGTTTATGGATGAATGGCTGGCGCTGGCGAAGGGCGGAACCGGCGAGCGGGGCATTGTTAACCGCGGGAGTTTGCAAAAGCAATTGCCGGAACGGCGCTGGAAAGTATTTAAAAAAGATCTGGCAACTTGCGGGACCAATCCTTGCGGGGAAATAGTTTTGAAATCAAAAGAGTTTTGTAATTTATCCGAAGTCGTTGCTCGCGCGGAAGATACCGCCGCCAGCCTGCTCAAAAAAGTCCGGATTGCCGCGATTCTTGGAACTTACCAGTCTACCTTTACGGATTTTTCATATTTATCCAGTGACTGGAAAAAACACTGCGAAGAAGAAAGATTGCTGGGAGTTTCCATTACCGGCCAGTGGGATTGTTCGGTTGTCCGCAAAGAAGCGATTTTGCGGAAGCTGAAATCCGCATCCATCGCCATCAATCAAAAATACGCCCCCAAATTCGGCGTCGGCGTTTCCACCTGCGTCACCTGCGTGAAGCCGTCCGGCACGGTTTCGCAATTCGTAGACGCGGCTTCGGGTCTGCATCCCCGCCACGCCAAATATTATTTGCGCCGCATCCGGATTTCCGCGACCGACAGCTTGCTTCATATGCTTCGGGATCAAAAAGTTCCGTATTATCCGGAAGTCGGCCAGGCCGAAGGCACGGCCACGACTTATGTGGTAGAGTTTCCGGTTAAAGCTCCGGAGGGCGCGGTAATTTTGAAAGACGTCAGCGCGATTGACCAGCTGGAGCACTGGAAAAAAGTAAAAATCAATTTTACCGAACATAATCCGTCGGTAACGATTTCCGTTGGCGCGGATGAATGGGTGAAAGTAGCCAATTGGGTTTATGAAAATTGGGACATTATCGGCGGGCTGTCGTTTTTGCCCCGCACCGATTACGTTTATACCCTCGCGCCTTACGAAGCGATTGATGAAAAAACTTATAATGAAAAAATGAAGAATTTCCCGGAAATAGATTTTTCCCAGATTTTGCTTTACGAAAAAGACGACGAAACCGAAGGTGCCAGGGAAGTAGCCTGCGTCGGCGGAGTCTGCGAGATTTAGTTCCGAATCAGTTGGGAGATAAAAGACTTTCCGCCTTTTTGAGTTGCAGAAATTTATTTTTTGTTGTAATATAGGGGCGTTCTTTGAAACTAGAAAAAGGCTAAATCATTCGCCTAAGGCGAATGATCGCCCGATCAAATTTGCTTTGCAAATTTGATTTAGGGAGGACAGAGAATGAAAACTGCAGTGCTGGTAGACGGAACGAGAACCCCGCTTTTGAAAGCTGGAACGGTTCCCGGACTGACGGCGGTGGAGCTTGGCTCGGCCGTGGTTCGTGGCTTACAGAAGCGTCCTGCTATGTTTGGTTTTCCGGTTCAAGATTTAATTGAAGAGGTGGTTGGCGCGAATATCGGCAATCAGGTGCTAGCTCCGGACGGATCCAACGTTACGCGTTTAATTATGCTGAACGCCGGTTTTCCGCTGGGCATTACCGCGCGCACGATTAATATTAATTGCGCTAGCGGTTTGCACGCGGCTCTGGATGCCGCCAAAGATATTGAACTCGGTTTGGTAAAAGGAGCGTTGGTGGTCGGCGTGGAAGTCATGTCAGATTACATCGCGGTTTATCGCCGGGAACAGCGGGAAGCTTTTGCCGCGCTGGCAATGGCGAGCCGTAGCAAAGATCCGGCCATTAAAAAAATGGCCAATCAGCTGAAGCTTTTGGCGAAAGTGAAAACCATGCCTCATGATCCAATCTGGATGGTGAGCGCCGGTTTAACCGATCCGAGCTGTGATATGCGCATGGACAAAATCAGCGATCATATCGCGAAAGTCTGGGGAATTTCCCGGCAGGAGCAAGATCTCTTTGCCATGGAATCTCAGCGCCGGGCAACGCGAGCGCAAGCTTCCGGACGTTTGGCAAAAGAAATTACGCCTTTTAGCAGAGATGCCAGATTTGGCGTTTTCGCGAAAGACAACGGCATCCGGCCGGACACGACTTTGGAAAAGTTGAGCCGGCTGAAGCCGATTTATCCCTACGGAACAGTTACTCCCGGAAACGCTTCGCAGATCACGGATGGCGCGGTTGCTCTTCTTTTGATGGAAGAGGAATACGCGAAATCTCTCGGTTTGAAAGCTCGGGCGGTAATTTCTTCTAGGAATTCCGGAGCTTATGGCTGTGAGCCGACGATGATGGGACTGGGGCCGGTTGGCGCGGTAAAGCAGGTGCTGGACCGTACTGGTTTGACTCTGAAAGATTTTTCCGTGATTGAAGCGCATGAAGCTTTCGCGACCGTAGTGCTGGCTCAGAGCCGGGCGTTTGCGTCAAAAGAATATTGCGCGAAGCTGGGCTTGGGCGAACCAATGGGCGATCTCGCTTTTGAAGTTACCAACGTGAATGGCGGAGCGGTTGCTCTTGGCCATCCGCTGGCAGCTAGCGGAGCGCGTTTACTTTTGACTTGCGTCCATGAACTGGAAGAGCGGAATGAGGAAAACGGGCTGGTGGCGCTTTGCGCGGCCGGCGGATTGGGCGAAGCGCTCGCAATCCAAAGGAGGAAGCAATGAGCGAACATCGGTTTTGGAAAGCGGATGCCGACGACGACAGAAATGTTGTTCTGCATTTTGATTGCGGACCGGATACCCGCCAAAACACTTTGAAGTCGGAAGCGTTGAAACAGCTTTCGGAAACAATGGATGTTTTGCTCGGGAAATGCCATGACGTTAATTCGGTGGTAATCGTTTCCGCGAAGCCGGATAGTTTTTGCGCCGGAGCGGACATCGGAGAAATCAAAAGCATGGCGAACAATTCTGCCGCGGTCGGAAATTTTTTGGATGAAGCGCATAAGCTTCTGCTGAAAATCCGGCGCGCGCCGTTTCCGATAGTGGCAGCGGTTTCCGGAGAATGTTTAGGCGGCGGTTTGGAATTGGCAATGATTTGCCATGGCCGGGTTGCCGCGGATACTCCGCGGACTCGATTTGCTTTGCCGGAAACCAGTCTGGGAATTATTCCCGGATTTGGCGGAACGCAGATGTTGCCGCGCTTGGTCGGATTGCAAAAAGCTTTGGAAGTGATTGTCGGCCAGAAAAAACTTTCTGCCGGCGATGCCTTGCGTTATAAGTTAGTGGATCGGCTGGCCATGCCCGCGGAATTGGTTTCGGAAGCCAAGAAATTGGCCGAAACAATCCGGGAACGGGACAAAGACCGCTGGGTCAGGAGAGGCGTGGAGCGTTTGCCGGTCATCGGCAATGCGATCGTTCTTTCCATGGCGCGGAAAAAAATTCTGAAAGAAACGCATGGAAATTATCCGGCTCTGCTTTACGCTTTGGACGCAATGTCGCAATTTGTCCGGCCGTTGGAAGCCGGTTTGCGGACCGAGAAACAAAAATTCCTGGACTGCCTGAATACGGATCAAGCGAAAAATTTGATGGACGTGTTTTTCCTTCGGAAGGAAGCCCGTTCCCGGAAGTGGGTGGATCATCCGTCCGTGGAATGTCCGAAATGCGTTGGCGTTTTGGGCGCCGGTGTGATGGGACGGGGCATTGCTTACGCGGTGCTTTCCGCCAATGTACCGGTTGTGCTGTACGATCCTTATCCGCAGGCCATTCATGCCGCTGTGATATTCGTGGCGAAACTATTGATGAAGGAAGTGAAGCGGGGCAAATTGACTGTTGAGCAGGCAATGAAGCGCCGTAATCTTTTGACCACGGCGTGGGGGACGAGCCTCCGGCCGCTCGCCAAAACCGATTTTGTGATTGAAGCGGTGCTGGAAGATGTCGCGGTGAAGCACAAGGTGCTGGCGGAATTGGACAAACAGCTGGGAAGGGATGTGGTGGTTGCCACCAACACCTCTTCGCTTCTGCCGTCCGATATCGTGGAAGGTTTTCCGCGCCCTGAATATTTCTGCGCGATGCATTTTTTCAATCCGGCTCACGTGATGGACTTGGTGGAAATTGCCGGCCATCCTGGAACTTCGCCCTACGCGATTGCCAGAACTTTGGCATTGACCAAGGCGATGAACAAAACCCCGGTGGTGTTGAAGAAAGAATGTTCCGGTTTGATTGTGAATCGGATCCTGATTAATTACTTAGCATGGGCGCTCTTCTATGTCTCGCGGAAAAACAGCGACGCGGAAGCGGCTGTGAATCCGTGGGACTTGGATCGGATGTTTGAAAGAATGGGAATGATGATGGGTCCGTTGAAAACCGTGGATTTGATCGGGTTTGATATTGGCCAGCATGTTATGGAATTATCAGCCAATTATTATCCCGGGCATTTGCCGGAAATTTCCAGGCTCCCGAATTTGCTGAAAGATAAAACCATGCTGGGACAAAAAACCGGCAAAGGATTTTATCTCTGGCAGAACAATAAGCCGGTTAAGCCGAACGCGGATATTCTGAATCTTTTACAGCCGATGGCGTCGCTGGATGACGAGTGGGCGCGATTGGTGGTGGGCGCGATTATGGGCAAGATGAAGAAAGAGGCGCAAGAGCTGATTGACGAAGGCGTGATCGACGCCGATATGATTGACCTCTCAATGATCTTGGGCGCTGGGTTTTCTCCCGGCCGCCGCGGTCTCTTGGGAAGAGTTTAAGGAGAATAAACCCCTCGCAATGCGAGGGGTCTTTTTTTTGGCGCGACATTTGCTATACTAAACTTAGTTTTTTTAACAGCGCTAGGGAGGGGAACATGGCAAAATATATTGGCGTTTTAGCCGGGTATTTTGAAACCGGAACCGAGGGCCAAATTTGGGTTTTACTGGAAGATGGAAAAGAAGGCTATGATGCCATGAAGCTTATTGAACTCGGCGATCATCTGCGGATTTACGGCGAAGATAATAAAATTCTTTTTGACGGAAAAATTATTCCGGATTTTGAAATTGGCCGGACGCCTTATCCGCTCAATCCGAAATACGGCCAGCCGTCGGCGCTGGGATTCTGGATTCATTGGACTCAAAAAGGTTTTACCGCCGACGATTGGGCGAGATTTTTTCTGCGGGAAGAATTTGGATTACCGCCTTTGCGGGCCGAACTCACCAAAACAGGGGGGAGATAAAATGCCGAACATCTATCACGGCCGGGCGATCAAAGAAAAAGTGGAAGGGCATTCCAAAATCGGATTAGTCGAAGACGTCCATGAATATGACAGCAAGATGGAAGCCCGTTGCGCCCGGGTCTTTATTAAATGCGGTGTCCGTTTTAAACCGCATGTGAAATTTGAATGCATGGACCGAGAAGGCAAGCCGTTCAGCTACACTGTGGATTTTCTTTTTGAAGCGTCGCAAAAATTGCTGGGCATTTCCGCCGCCGTGGAAGCGATTGAAGTCAAAGGCGCTCTTTGCCGGCATGATCTTTTGCGGATTGAAGCGCTGAAGTTCAAGCATGGCATCCGTACGTTTATTGCCACAGAGCCGTTAATCGGCATGTGGGAACGCGAAGGGGTTCGATAAGAGCCTCTTTTTTATTTCCCTAAAAATAATGATTTTTAGGGAAATAATCCTTCCGAAGCTTTGCGAAGGAGGGTATTTTATGCGAATTAAAAACTTCCACGTCGTGGAAGTTTTTAAATTTGCTCCGGAGACAGGATTCGCCTCTCCTTTCAGTCGAGACCTCATTACTTCGTAATTTCGGCCTTCGGTTCGAATCCTGCGGATATACAGACAAAATAAAATCGGCACAAATGCCGATTTTATTTTATGGCTCCGGAGACAGGATTCGAACCTGTGACCCGCCGATTACACTTAATCCATTATTACTAATGGCGTGGACTATATCATGACCCCCTAAGGGTCCGAGGCGCTTCGTCCCGCAACGCGGGACTACTCCTAAAAAGGATAGTCTCTACACCTTCTCCAATTTAATTTGGAGCTTGGCTCGGGATTGTCCAAAAATTGGATTTCCCCGAATTCACCTCGTTTTTCAACCTAAATTTCTTTAGGAAGCTGCGAAATACCGTCATGCACTTCCATATGACAATTCGCGCATAATAAAACGCATTTATCTATTTCGGCTTTAATCTTTTCCCAAGATCGGGTAAGTCCTTTTACGGACAACCCAAATTCTTTTATTTTGGGATTTTTATGATGAAAGCTTAATGCGCGCGCGCATTTTTTATAACCACACAAAATGCATTTGCCGCCTTTATATTCACGCGCCATCTCTCTAAGCTTTTTACGGCGTTTAGAAACAGCCTTGCGTAAATATTCTGCACGGTCGGCATAAGTTCGTTTATCTGGCATACATATGTTAAGTATACCATTGATGGAACTTAACCCACAGTCGGCCGCTCTACCGCTGAGCTACTCCGGAATATAAAAACAACTGAATTTAGTCTATCTAAAATAGGTATTTTAGTCAAAAATCCTGTCTCCGGAGCCAAAAAATACGACTTGCTTCTTTTTGTAACTAACGCCAGGAAATCGGCGTTCTATTAGTATGAATATTTCAAGGAAAAAATTCGTTATCATCTTCCTCATTTCCGGGTTCGCCTTTATGTTTATTACTACTTCGCTTCTGGGATCAACAGGCCCCCGAGGATTCCCTAAGCACCCGGACTCTTTTCTGAGAACGGCGTCACCAATAGCCTGGAAGAATATCGTATCCACGATTATATCGCCTATCAAAATTGTTTTAATAGGACCTTTGTTGCTTTCTACCGATTTTTTGCGGGATGATCCGCCACCCCCATTTATTGGTATCTATCTCATTTTCTACTGGTCAATTCTCGCCTTAGTTATTCATTACTTTTTCGGTAAAATAAAACACTCTTAGTTCATTTATATTAGAATTTTTGTATGAATAAGATTAAACTGCTATGTTTTACGCTTGCCATATTATTCGGCGCGTTTATGTTTGTATATGGCGAATATGACGATAGCCCCGGAGGACAATTGCTGGGATTGCTGGTGGTCATTGCCAGTATTATAGGTATATTAAAAATAAGGCGAAGCCAACAAAAATAATCGTAGCTAATTAAAACATGACTACTAACCCTTTTTATAACGCATTACTTGCGATCATTTCTATCGTAGCGCTCGTGTCTGGGGCGATCCTTGGACCTCGTTTTTTGGGCGGTCCGGAAGAAAGCATTATTTATCCCATGCTGGGGCTCGCGGTTTTTACGCTTTCAGCGGCCGTAATGGCGTACCTCTTTTTCTATCAGCCGATTATAATGTTTCTCGACGGTCAGCGCGAAAAGGGGATCAAATTGTTTCTTCAAACGATAGGAGTATTTGCCGTAGGAACCGTGATACTGCTTCTCATTTCGCTCACTGCGCGTGGATAAAAGAGCCATGAAAAAATTTGATATCGCCGAGCTAGAGAAAGCGTATTAAGGAACTAAATATTCACAGCCCCCACTTTTATATTAAAAGTTGCTTTTAACTCAAAAATTTGGCTTAAAAAAACGAAAGGCGGTAAAATGAATTTATGAATTACGACCCAATTAATTTCTCTAGAAAATTAGTAAAAGGACGGATTGCCGAGATGATATTCGAGCAGATGTTGCGCGATACGGGAGGTTTTACGATTCTCGCTTTCGGATACGAAAGCGTACTTCCGGAGCTTGCTCATCGTCAGCATGATATGAATGCCGAAGAGACTATGGAGATTATCCGTCGAGCGCCTGATTTCGCAGTAATTAATAACTCATCACACGACGTACATCTTATTGAAGTAAAGTACATGATGCGACCAAGAACGGAATGGATTCTTCGTGATGCAAAGCGGATGTATGAATCTTGGAAGCCATCGTATCTATTTCTGGCAACTCCGGAAGGTTTTTTCTTTGATATGGCTAGTATTATTGTTGAGAAAAAAGGAATAATTTCACCACTTGTTCATCCTCAGATACCAAAAGAGCTTCAGATTAAATACACCGCACTTCTAAATGAATTTATTATTCAAAATGGTAAATCAAATACGACTAGTGAGTAAAAAATAAATTCATGGGACAAATATCTTTATTTATAATCGCGTTAGTTATTATTTTTGTCAGTTTTGTATTGGTAATATCGCGGCGGGAGGCTAAGAAACACGGAACGAGCGCGAAGGAAGAATTTGTCGGAATTTGTAAATCGGCAATTGAGACGGCTTCGCAGAAGGAGGTCCGCAAAGAACGCGCGCTCGCGCTTTTGCGCTCGCGCGGGGAACTCTCCAGCTCCGACATTCGCGAGGCGCTGGGAGTTTCCAGCCGCACAGCCGTGCGCTATCTGGATGAGCTTGAAGCCGAGGGCAAGGTGGAGCAAGTCGGCAAAATCGGCCACTTCGTCACTTATCGCCCAAAATAACATTCTAACATTCTGCAGAATGTTAGAATGTTGTGAATGCGCCAGGCGGGTGGCGTATTGGAAATTCACGGCTCATGCCGAGGAGAATAAAAAAGCATAATTTATTGCGCGATTTTTGCGCATTTCACATCTGATACACTTTTGTCATAGTTCTGAAAAGTGGTAATATTTCTACTGAAATAGTGAGAATCGGTACGGTTACGGCTTCACCGACCTGCCTGCCGGCAGGCAGGGAGCTCGGCCGAGGGTCGAGGGGCGCAAGAGGGATTTATCTCTCCCGCTCGCTGTTCCCGCAAAAAACTCCCATGTCGGGAGTTTTTTGCTACAAAGGGTAACAAGTGATAAAATTGAATTATGAAACGACTTAACTTATTCATAATCGCCGGGGTGATTGTTTTTGGTGGTTTTGTTGCTGTTTCTCCTGTTGGCGCTCAAACGGATAATCATACCGCTCGCGAAGAAGCGGAGGGTGAGATCGTGTGGCAGAAACTTCAATCAAAAGAGGTTGTATGCGGAGATTTATCTGACGAAGATTTTGGCGCGCTTGGTGAATACTACATGGGACAAATGTTGGGAGATTCGCATGAGGCAATGAATGAGATGATGACGAGAATGCATGGCGAAGACGGCGAAGAGCAGATTCACATTATCATGGGTAAACGGCTTTCTGGATGCGATACCTCCGCAACCGTTCCCGGAATCAGCGGCGGCTGGATGCCGATGATGAACATGCTTGCCCCGTACCAAAGCGGAGCTTTTGGTTCGGGGATGTGGTCCTTTGGCTCTTTCGGCTGGATTTTTATGATTCTCTGGTGGGTTCTGATCATCGCCGGAATTGTCGCGCTTATTAAATGGCTTGCCGGTCAATCTCGCGGTTCCCGCGAAGGCGAAAAGTCGGCGCTCGAGATTCTAAAAGAACGCTACGCCAAAGGTGAGATAGACAAAAAGGAGTTCGAGGAAAAGAAAAAGGATTTAAGTTGACCACCCATGGCAACAAACTCTATCAAAGCGGCGGTTCAAGATAGTCATATCCGCCCCATAATAAAAACGGTAAGCTGGAGAATACTCGCCATGATTATTACCGGCGCGGTTGTTTATGCATATACCGGCGAAATCAAGAAGTCGGGAGAAATTTCAGTAGTCGCAGGTCTAATATTAACCTTTGCTTATTATCTACATGAGAGATTTTGGGCGTGGGTTAGGAAATAATCATGAAGTTCGGCATTATCTTACAATCAAATAAACCGGAGCATGTTTGGAACACATTTCGTTTCGGCATCACTGCATTAAAAGCAAGCCACACCGTAACGATATTCTTAATGAACGAGGGGGCTGAACTTGAGACAATTTCCGATACTAAAGATTTTGATATTTCAAAGAAAACTGCGGAATACAAGGAATTGAAAGGAAATCTTTACGCCTGCGGAACTTGTTTAGAGCTTCGTGGCAAAAAAGAAACCGGGGTATGCCCAGTTTCTACGATGACGGATTTACTTAGAATGGTTGAAGAATCGGATAAAGTGTTAGTGTTCGGATAATCGCTTAAAAAGCCATCGAACCTATAAATATAATTAACAAAAAATTACAATGAAAAAATTACTTATCGTTTCATCGGTATTAGCTATTTTAGCAGGTGTTATTTTGGTAACGGGCGGTATCTGGGGCATTTATTTTACATATAAAAATGTATCCGAAGAAAAAATCGTAACCCCGAAAGATTCCGCCATTCCCGAACAACCGGTGCGCGGCCCCCTAACTCTTAAAGCGCAAGCCGATATCATCAGAGAACATACATTAAAAATGACAGGAGGCAAAACATTTTCGGAAATGCCCCGCCAAATACTGAAATTAGACGACAATGGGAATTCCGTTTTGGATACGGAGGGTAATCCCGTTATGGTGGCAAATACCGCTCGTGACATTTGGATAACGGCAACGACCCTTCGCACAGCTTTACATGTAGGAATTTTGACCTATGTTTTTTCTGGTATGATTTTATTGTTTGGTCTTATTTCAATGTGGACGGGCGTTGTTTTTTACGCCCTGAGCCGTGAACGACAAAATGTGTGATCATGCGCAAAAAACTCCCACTTCGGGAGTTTTTTGCTATAAGGGGTACAAAGCTCTTATCTCGGTTCAATCACTCGCCCTGCGCGTGGATAGTATTAGCCTTGCTGTTTCGACGCGCAAGCGCCATCCAAATTGAAAATCCGGTTATCTATCTAAAGAGTAAATAAAACAATCGTCCGCGGAGGCGATTTTTTTTGTTTGCCAAAAACGCGCCGATTAGGGTAGAATATCCTGGCAGATCTTTAGCAAAGCACTCTCGGTGCCAAAAAGGAGAAAGATTAATGAAATTTGAAAGCGCGATGACTTCCCATGGAGCGCCTTTGTATGTTTTCTCTATGCCCCAGGTTCAAAGCATTGCGGTCGGCGTTCTGGTTTTTGCCGGAACCCGTGACGAGAGCTGGCCCAAAGAAGCCGGCATCGCCCACGCTATTGAACATATGGTTTTTCAGGGCAACACGCGGCTTGGCAATTCTCAGGCAATCAGCGCGGAAATTGAAGACACCGGCGGAATGGTCAATGCCTGGACTTCCAAAGAAATGACCTTTTATCACCGGGTTATTCCGGATCATGCCTTCGGCGTTGCCGTGCAGTCGCTGGCGAGCCAGCTGTCCGCTTCTTTGTTCCGGCAGGTTGATATTGATAAAGAAATGAAAAATGTTGTTGAGGAAATTAAAAGAGCGTCCGATAATCCCGCCGGATTTTGTGAGCGGACGATTAGCGATGTTGTTTACGGAAGCCATCCGTTAGGGAAAGATACTTTGGGAGTTAGGGAAGCGGTGATTGGTTTTAAAACCGAAGATTTCCAAAGCTGGCAGTCGCGGTTTTATTTTCCGAAGAATTATGTTTTCCTAGTTGTTGGCAATATAACTTTGGAAAAAGCCCTGGCAGTTATCAATGGAATTTCTTTTGGGAGAAATAACGGAGAAAGGAATCTTCGGCCGTTTATTTCTAAAGTTGTTCAGTCGGAACGGGTCCGGGTCGTGGAGCGGGATATCCAGCAGGCGAATGTTTGCCTGGGCGTGGCAGTCGGAAGTTCTATGGCTCGAAGCACCCAGGCCTTGGAATTGTATTCCACGATGCTTAGGGGCGGAATGTCCTTTCCTTTGTTTCAGGAAGTTCGCGATAAGCGCGGCCTGTGTTATTCCATTTATTCCGATGTGTCTTCCTGGAGCGACCGGGGGATTTTTCAGATTTATGTCGGCACTAATATGGAACGCGTTGAAGAAGCCGTTAACTGTATCAAGGATGTTGTTTGGAAGCATCGGAACGACGAACCGTTATTGCGGAGAGCCAAGGGGTTGCTGTTAGGCAGCAATGCCATTCGGTTTTGCAATCCCAGCACTATTCTTACCCAGGCCGCTTTTGACGTGATTGTTTCCGGAAAGCCGAAATCCCCGGAAGAAATCAATGAAGAAGTTAGAAGCGTTTTATTAACTGAAGTCACGGAAGCCGTAGAGCGTTATCTTAATCCGGATAATTTCTCTTACGCCTATGTCGTGCCCAAGGGCGCGAAAGTAAGCGATAAGGCTTGAAATTATTATCCCCACATTTGTGGGGATTTTTTTCAAATAAAAATCCCCTGATTACATCAGGGGATGAAGTCGGATACTGGTTGGCGCGCCAAGAGTGGCCGGAGTAGTTCCGTTATTATGGATTAAAAGCAATTCCTGCTCCGCGGGATTGAATAGACAGGAGGAAACCGTGAAATTATGGCAGACGCTTTTCAGCATTCTTAAGCAGTCGGCTAACTTTCCCGAAGTAGTTTCTTGCAATTGCTTTTCCAGAAGATCCAGGCGTTTTTGGCTGTAAGCGAGGCCGTATAATTCCAGCGGAGTTCCCAGTCCGGGCAAAGGCATCGGATTGGTTTGAAGTTTTTGCATTTCCGGATTCCGGTAATGGTTGGTTATCGCCAGAACATTCAGGCCGTTTTGCGCCCGGGGCTCAATTACCGCGCATTGTTTGGGAGCCGATTCCAAAACAATTGCCTTATCCGCGTTGCCTAAAAGGATATTAATTCCGTGGAGCGCGCGATGGAAAGATAAATAATCAACGGCTTCAGTTACGGTTTTACTTTCCGTTAAGGCGATCCGCAATAAAATGCCGACTGCGATGCCGGTATTTTTTATTCCGGAAGCCGAAGAAGTGAGATAACCGATTGCTAATCCGTGATTATTCATTCCGCGCAAGATTCCGATATAGCCGGGGACACCGACCGAGAAAAAACTTCCTTTGGAAGTTTTAATCCGGAAAACCGTGGTTAACTTTGCCATTATCCTGGTGAAGGAAAAATAATCCAGATTATAGCCGTAAAGAAAAGATCCGTCTTTTTCCTTGATGGCGACTCCGGAGCAGGCGATAGCCGCGGAATGGATGTCGTCAAAGGTATTAATAAGGAGGATGCCGATCAGCGGCTGTTGGGAGCCTTCGGCCAGGCCGTATATTTCTTTTTGGATTTCTTCGGGAAAATAATGGAAAAAATGGCGGCCAGCTTTTTCAAACTGGCTGGTTAAGTACGCGCTGGTTAAAGTAATCAGCCACTGGGGCGGATTGAATTTTAACCAAGCGAGTAATTTTCCCCTGGCTACCGCCCGGATAAATATCGGTATGCTGTCCACAATGGAAGTAATTTCTTCCCGCAATAGTTCGCCGTGGGCTTTTCCGCGTTCAAACGGGTCGTCTCCCCACAAATCAATAAAATAGCATCCCGGAGTTCGGCTATGGACTCGTCCGTTCATCGGCCCTCCTCGTAGGCGTTCTCTGTGTCGCACAGAGCGTATTTCAAGAAAGCTGTCCTATTTTTCCCACAAAATCCGTATAGCTGTCAATTTTAGGGTCCGTGCACCTTAAACCCCGTTATGCGGGGTTTTTGATTTTATCCGTAAAATGGAGGATAATTTAGGTAAAATTAAAATATGAAATTTTCCAAAGACTTTTTAAATAAAATTATCTGCGGCAGTGCCGTTGATGTAATGAAGCAGATACCAGATAACTCTGTTAATTTAGTGATTACTTCGCCTCCCTATAACCTAAAAAATTCAACTGGAAATGGAATGAAAGATGGCCGTGGCGGTAAATGGGCTAATGCTGCGCTACAAAAAGGGTATTCGCACCACAATGACTGTATGCCTCATGAGGAATATGTGAAATGGCAGAGAGATTGCTTGAGTGAGATGTTTAGGATTATTCCTGAAGACGGGGCAATTTTTTACAATCATAAATGGCGTGTACAAGGAGGTTTATTGCAAGATCGTCAAGATATTGTCAGTGGTTTTCCAATTCGACAAATTATTATCTGGAAACGTAAGGGTGGCCTTAATTTTAACCCCGGCTATTTTTTGCCAACTTATGAAGTTATTTATGTCATTGCGAAACCCAAATTTAGACTTATTGAAAAAGCAAATGCCCATGGTGATGTTTGGGAGTTTACGCAAGAAATGAACAATGAGCACCCCGCTGCATTTCCCACTAAATTAATTGATCGTATAATTTCTTCAACAAGTGCCAAAATCATTTTGGACCCATTCATGGGTTCGGGGACCACGGCAATTTCGGCTATAAACTTCAAGCGTGATTATGTGGGCATTGATGTTTCGCCAGACTATTGTGAAATGGCACGAAAGAGAATAAAAGAGCATCAATCTCAAACTAGACTTTGTTAATATTATGAACAAGAATAAACCCAAAACTTATACAAAACCGGAATTGATAGCCAAATTGAAAGAAATTTCAGCTATGGGCTGGATTCCAAATGCGCGACGCGGTAATGCGGGCGGTATTGGTAATACTCTTGAGGATTTACTTGGTATTAGGGAAAATAATTTACCGATACCGAACGCCGCGGAGTGGGAACTAAAAGCACAACGTCTTGATTCAACGTCGCTAACAACGCTTTTTCACATTGAGCCTTCGCCACGCGCTATTCGTTTTGTTCCGCAAGTGCTTTTACCTAAATATGGCTGGGCGCATCAAGAAGGCGGTCGGAGGTATCCAAAAAGTGAAATGAGTTTTCGGCAAACAATCCATGGGCAATCACGCAGCGATCGAGGATTTAAAGTGGTGATCGATCGGGGAGAGCGAAAAATTTTAATTTCGTTTGACGCCAAAAGCGTTGATTCAAGACACGGGGATTGGCTTGAGTTAGTAAAGAAGCACGTCGGCTTGAGTGAGCTTAATCCACAACCGTATTGGGGTTTTGATGACTTAGAACATAAGGCTGGAACAAAATTACTCAACGCTTTTTATGTTCAAGCCGAAGTAAAAATAGAACGCAAAAAAGAATACTATCACTATACAAAAATAATGATGTTACAGAAATTTAGTTTTAAAGGATTTCTGAAAGCGTTAGAAAAAGGAAAAATTCTCGTGGATTTTGATGCTCGTACTGGGCACAATCACGGCACGAAATTTCGTATGAGGCAGGACGCCTTACCTATGTTATACGAAAAAACTACAATTATTAAATAAAGCCCCCGATGAATCTAAAAACCCTCATTAAAGAATTAAAGAAAATTGAAGCAAAATTTGGCGGCGAGGCAGAAGTAACCATGGCCGATAATATTCCAGCTGTTGAGCCGGTTTACTTAAACGGCGAATCTGGAAGACAAGTGGTAATAACAGACGAAAAGTAATAAAAACCGCCTAAATGGGCGTTTTTTTGGGCTAGCTATTATTGGTTGATTGTTTAATTTCGGGGGTGGGGTTAAGCTTTAGACTCTTTAAAAAGCTGACGAGATTGCACATGCTAGAACGTTGTTAAATCAACAACGATAGCATGCGGAGCCAGGGATTTTATCCCGGCCACCGAGTTTTTAGCGGACAATTTATAAACGTAGCCTTCGCTAACGGCTATAATTTCCCCATTGGCAGCTTTTAACCGCCAACGGTATTGCCCTCTAATATCTCGGAAAATTTCAAATTTTATCATGAAATTTTATCCACCATTAATATTAAAGTCAGAGAGCCGGACCTTTACACTTGCTCCCCGCCGCAAAATCTACTTTTATAGATTTTGCGGAGGAGAGGTAAAGAAGGCTTAATCTGAGAAAAATTAAGTGCTGGATTTTTCTCGCCAGCTTTTTAAAGAACCCATCTTAATTTTAAAATATTAAATTTACTAGTCAAGGCCCGCGGAGCTAATTTTGGAACTTGACTTTTTCAAAAAATTTGATAAAATTTGAAGGTTTTACAAGATACACACATTGAATTAAAAAATTTATTTCTAAGAGGCTTGGCCCGTGATTTACTAAGTAGTAACAAGCCCGCCCCCCCCCTAATAATTTAGTTTATGAACGACATATTTGGAGAAAATTTGACGCAAGAAGAAGTAATAATCTTTACTTATAAAGGCGATAAATTTATAAACAGCGAAATTGAATTAAGCGGTCTAATATCTGAACTTAGAGGTATAGAAGTATTGATACGGGAATCCGTAGAATTCTATAGGAAAAAGCATCGATTATCTGATTCCGAAGTCATTTTTGATATATATGTAAGAGTAGAGGACGGCTCAGTCAAAGAGGTCATTAGAATAATTAAGAAAAACGCTACGGTGCTTACTTTATTGGGTACTTTTGTTATGCCATTTTTACAATCAGGATTTGATTTTTATTTAAATCGTCGTAAAGATACCAACTCAGAAATAGTAGAAATTTTAGAAGGAAATAAAAAGATCAGAAAAAGTTTTGAAGACATACTTATTCCAATAACGGGTAACGATAATTCCGTGACAATCAATGCGGGAAATGTTACTTATGAAATCAATAATTCTGCTAAGGAGCAAATCATGGAAGAGTTAAAAAAACACGAAGAAGTTCTTTCCGAGAAAGAAATTATAAAAGAAGAAGACCTTTTTGGAGTTATTAGTGTTAGTAAGTTGTATGACGCTAGTCCCTTTAGTTTTCGCGTAAATGAAACTGCTAGGGATATACCATTATATTTCAGCGATATAAATTTTAATTTAGAAGAAAAGCAGGGCTTCTTGGGAAAAGAGCTTCTCATTAGAGCAAGAGTAACTTATAAAAATGATAGGCGTATTTCTATAACGGTTTTGGGATATAAATCCGTTGCTAAGCTTTTTTAAAAGTAAACCCATGAAAATCTTCATAAAAAATAAAAACTACTCCTTGTCAGAAATTATTGATATTTGCGATAAACATGGCTTGACTACGGTTGATTGCTTGAAAGATGAAAATATGATTAGTGTTGAAGAATGGGATGACAAAGAAAAATGTTTGGGTGGTGAGTGCTTGTTTGAATTTATGAGAATCAAGGAAGATCTTTTCAAATTAACTTGGCTGGAAACCAAAAAATAACCTTATAAAACTTTTCCTAATTTTTCTCGCCGGGCTAGTGGCAGGGCTGGGATTTTGGTTATGAAATGCATGAAGCGCAATTAAGTTACAGATTACAAACATTCTCACATTCTGCAGAATGTGAGAATGTTGTTTAGCGAAAAAAGACGGACTCGAAATCCGAAAGAGGGGATAAATCAATGGCCATTGAGGTTAGACATCGTAAACTTAGATAAGTTAGACACCCTTCGTCAAGTAACTTTATATCACTTGACGAAGGTCAAGTGATAAGTTAATATTGAAGCATGATAGACAAGACAAATGCCAATATCAACGGCAATAAAGATTTTATCTCAACCGTTGAGCTGGCTCAGATTTTAGGCATCAGCCGGCAAGCGGTGGCTGAAAAAATTAAATCCGGAAAGATAAAGGCCCAAAAATCCGGCCGGGTTTATGTTATCCAAAAAAAAGACATTCCGGAAATTTTAGGGGAGACCTTAACCGAAGAGAATAAGCATGAGATTGAAAAATCAGTTCAAAAAACCGTTAAAGAATATAGCCGCGCTTTAGAACTTTTGGGCAAAGAATAATGAAAACAATTGGCTTAGCTGAAGTAGAATATGTGGCGCATTCGCTTGCTAAAGAATGGATGGAATGGAATGAGCCCATTCCGGATTTTAAAACCAGATTTCCAAGAATACTGGAAAGCTGTTTAGTAACCCCATTTAATCAATTTGGCGGCAGAGACGCGTATCACGGCCTGGTAGAAAAGGCCGCAATTTTATTTTATCTGATGGTTAAAAATCACCCTTTTCAAAACGGCAATAAAAGAATTGCCGTGGCTACGCTTTTTTATTTTTTATATAAAAATAAAAAATGGATGCGCTTGGACAACCAGGAGCTTTATAACTTTGTCGTCTGGGTGGCGGAAAGCAATGCCAAAGTAAAAGACGCGACCGCGCAGGCAATTCAGAAATTTATCAAAACTTACATCGAGGATTTGAAATAAAAATGATTACTTTATCAAAAACTGATTATATTCTTTTTCGGGAATGCCCTAAGAATGTTTGGTATAAAATTCACCAGCCGGATATTTATTACAAAAGCGAGTTATCTGATTTTGAAAAACATATTATTGAAACGGGTAATGAAGTGGAGTTGGTGGCTCGCCAGATTTTTCCCGATGCTGTATTGATTGAGGGCCGGCACGAAGCGGCGCAAAAATTAACGCAGGAATATATCGCGAAAAAACAGCCGGTATTATTCCAGCCCATTTTCTTAAAAGATAATTTTCTTGCCGCCGTTGACGTTTTAAAATTTAACCAAGAAACCGGCAGTTACAATATTTACGAAATTAAGGCCTCAAATGATATTGATAAGAAGCGGCATTTTTATGACTTGGCATTTCAGGTTAATTTACTTCGGAAATGCGGGGTAAAAGTTGGTGTGATAAATTTGATGCATCTTGATTCGGATTATGTCCGTTCCGGCGAACTGGATATATTCAAGCTTTTTAAAAGCGATGATATTACCAAAGAGATTAATGGGCTTTGCGGAGAGGTCGCTATTGAGATGGATAAGGCGTTAGATTATCTTTCCCAAGAAGCCGAGCCGAAAGGTTCCTGTTGCTGTATTTATAAAGGACGATCTAATCATTGTTCTACTTTTAATCATTCTAATCCTCATGTTCCAGCGTATAGCGTTCATGATATTACCCGAATCGGCCTAAGTAAGAAAAAATTAACGGAATTAGCGGATAGCGGAAATTTTCATATTCATCAGGTTCCGGAAGATATGGAGCTATCTGTTCCTCAAAGAAATCAGATTGATTCCCATACTTTTGATAAGGTCATTATAAATAAAGGAAAAATAGCGGAGGAGCTGGAAAATTTAGTTTACCCAGTTTATTTTATTGATTATGAAACTTTTCCGTCTGCTATCCCGATGTTTGATGGATTTTCCCCATATCAGCAAATTCCATTTCAATATTCGCTTTATGTTTTGGAATCTCCCTCCTTCGCCAAGGCTTCGGAGGGCAAGCCGGCCGAGCTGAAGCATTTTGAATTTTTACACGCCGAAAACAGCGACCCGAGCCGGGCCTTCGCGGAATCTATAAAAAATCATCTTGGAAATATCGGAAGCATTATCGTGTGGAGCAAGAAATTTGAATGCTCCATAAATAAGCAGATAGCGGAGCGATTGCCGGAGTTTAAAGATTTTATTGATTCCATAAATAACCGGACTTATGATTTAATGGATGTTTTTACAAAACAATACTATGTTCACAAGGATTTTAGGGGAAGCGCTTCCATTAAAAAAGTATTGCCAGTATTAGCGCCGGAGTTATTATATAAAGGGCTGGCTATCCAGGAGGGCGGAACCGCCGCTTCCAGCTGGATTAAATTAATCGGCAATGAAATTTCACCAGAAGAAAAGAGTAAGTTAAAAGGTGATATGCTTGAATATTGTAAATTGGACACATTCGCAATGGTTCGAATTTTGGAGGAATTAGAAAAAGTGATAAGTTAACTTTATGGACAAATTTATCTTCTTAGACACCGAAACTACCGGCAACGACTTATTAAATGATCGTTTGTGCCAGGTTTGCTATAAAACTTCCGATGGAATTTATAGCGGGTTTTTTAAGCCGCCGATTCCGGTATCCATAAAAGCGATGAGCATTACCAATATCACTAACAAAATGCTTGAAGATAAGGAAGCATTTAAAGACAGCGCTATGAAAAGAGATCTTGAGGTTCGACTGGCCGATGGGATATTGGTGGCGCATAACGCGAAGTTTGACTGCGCAATGCTGGAGGCCGAAGGAATGTCGGTTCCCCGGCGTATCTGTACCTTCCGGGTCGCGAGGCATTTGGATCCGGAAAATAAGATTCCGGAATATAATTTGTCTTACCTGCGTTATTATCTGGATTTGGAAGTGGAAGGCGCTTACGCTCATGAAGCGGAGGGGGATGTAAAAGTGCTTTACGCGCTTTTTAACCGCTTGCTGGCAAAAATGATAAAGGAAGGATTAACTGAAGAAAAGGCGATTGCGGAAATGCTGGATGTTTCCAGCCGGCCATCGCTATTTAAATTATTCAACTTTGGAAAATATAAAGATAAAAAAATTGAAGAAGTGGCCAAGACCGATAGGGGTTACCTGGAATGGATGCTTAGCAAAAAGATAGAAGAAGGCAGTCAGGATGAAGATTGGATTCACACTCTAGAATATTATTTGAAGAATTGATCTTTTTGTCTAAAGCAAAATTTAGGAAAACCCTCCTAATTTTTCTTGTCGGGCTAGCAGTTAAAATTTTTTCAGCGCGCCATCAACGTCTGTTATTCAGAGCTTAATTAAAAAAGCTGTAAAGATTTGCGTCTTAGAACAAGATTTTTATTCTTCTTGCAGGATTTTATCTATAACTGACTTAATTGAAGAATAAGGCAGAGTTCCGGGGATTACTGTTTTTTTGCCATCTTTAGAAATTATTATACTGAAGGGCGTTCCTCGTCCGCCGGATTCCACGGCGCTATTGTAGTCGTCGGCTATTTTTTGCTCGTGCCTGCCGCTATCAAGGCATTCTTGGAAAGAGCCGCGGTCTAATCCTACGTATTCCGCGATTTCGGGCAAAAGAGCCATATCTAAACCGTTATTAGAAGGCGTAATTTTAAATATCCGGTCAATATAATTCCAAAAAGCATCGTTCCCTCCTAATTCAGCCGCACATTCGGTGGCTTCGGCTTGTTTTGGAGCTTTTGGATGAAGTTGCGGCAATGGGAAGTGGCGATAAACCCAAGCCACTTGGCCGCCGTATTCTTCAACTACCTGGTGCATGGTGAGGTGGAAATTTTTGCAAAAAGGGCATTCAGTATCGGAATACTCCACTATTTTTATCGGGGCGGAGAGATTGCCAAGAATATGGTCTTCAGAAGATATCGGTTTAAGATATTCTTCCTTGGGAACCGATGGGTCGTTTTTTAAAACAGAATCGCTTACTTTTGCCGTTTGTGGATCGCTACTCAAATTTCCGGAATATATCATGGCCCCCGCTATGATAATGCCCGCTAAAACAATCGCGCCGGGAATATATAATTTATTAGTATTCATTATAGGGTTAGTTTAACATAACTTTTGTTCTTTTGGCAATTTTATATTACACTTTTATCTATGAACTCGTTAAGAGTTGAAAAGGCTCTTTATTGGATGGTGCGGGTCGGGGCTTATATTTTGCCGTTTACCCTTTTAATAATTTCCCACAGTTTATTTTTTCCTTTTATTAGTGGAAAAAATTTCGCATTCCGCATTATTGTAGAGATAATCACTGCTGGCTGGCTAGGGCTTTTGATAATTAATTTCAAAAAGTACTGGCCTCGCCGGAGTTTGGTCGGCGTAGCGCTGGTAATTTTTTTTGGAGCCGCCTTTTTGTCGGCGATTTTTGGCGTTGATTTTAAGAATAGTTTTTGGTCTAACTTTGAACGGATGGAGGGGGTGATCACGTATTTGCATCTCCTCGCGCTATTTTTTATTTTAACCGGAACTTTTCACACGCGCCGCGAATGGTTTGGCATTTTTGGCGTTTCCATCGCTGCCAGTTTCCTGGTTGCTTTTTACGGGCTGCTGGAATATTCCGGAGTAATTTCTTCATTCGGTGATAGCCCCCGGATTATTTCAACCTTCGGCAACCCGCTTTACGTCGCCGCCTATCTCTCTTTTCATATTTTTCTAATTGCCTTTTTATGGTTTTATATTAAATCTGCCATTTTAAAATGGATATTAGCCGCTGTTCTTTTATTGGAAATTCCCATTTTTTTTCTTACTGGTTCCCGCGGCGCGTTTGTGGGTATGCTGGCTGGCGCGGCAATTATTTTGCTTTTTTGGATTTTTACCGCCAAGAGTTTAAAAACCCGAGTAATTTTAGGCAGTATTGCCGTTTTTTTAATAGCCGTGCCGATTTTATTGAATGTTTTTCAAGATTTTTCTTTTATAAGAAATCAAGAAGTGCTTTCTCGGCTTTCCCATATTACGCTGGAAGCCGGAAAAACTCGCTTTACTCTTTGGGGCATGGCCTGGGAAGCGTTTAAAGAACGTCCCATTTTAGGCTGGGGCGCGGGCAATTTTGATGTTCCATTCGCGAAATATTACGACCCGCGGATGTATGGCCAGGAGCCGTGGTATGATCGAACTCATAATATGCCACTAGAATGGCTGGTTTCCGGCGGCTTAGTCGGATTTTTGGCTTATGTTATTCTTTTGGGCTCAATCGCGCCGGCGCTCGCGCAGGGAGTAAAAAGAAATATTTTACAAAAACCGTCAACTTTTATTTTTATCGGGATGTTTGCCGCTTATTTGATCCAGCTGTTGTTAGTTTTTGATACTTTGCCGACTTATTTAACATTCATATTAATGCTCGGTTTTTTGCACGCGGTAAGTTCCGGCAGTAATGATGAATGGGCAAGGAAAAATACTCTGGTTTCTCCGCCGACTGCCGCTAATGCGCTGATCTCGTCTTTCAGATTAACCGGCATAATCGGCGGGTTTTTGGCGGTTTTTTTGCTGGTCGCGTTTGTTAATATCCGTCCGCTTACAGCAAACCGCGCTTTAATGAAAGCGCTGATAGTGTTCGGGGAAGGGAATCTGGAAGAAACCCTCGGCTCTTTTGAAAAAGCGCTGAGGTTGTCGCGCGGGACAATAGGAACAACTGAAATTAGAGAACACCTTGCTTTTAATTCCAGCAAGCTGTTTTCTTACCCCGATGTCTTGAGAAGTCCCAACGGGGAAGCGCTTTATTCGCTTACCAGAGACGAGTTGGAAAAACAAGTTGCTGAAAATTCTTCCCAATATCCAAAAATTAAACATAATATCTTGCTTGCCCAGCTTTATCATCAAAAAGCCATTTCGTATGGTGATGGAACCGCGCTCCAAAAATCCTTTGAAAATTACGAAAAAGTGATATTGGATGCCGCGCCGAATTATGTCAGTGTTTATCCGATTTACGCCAATTTACTGGCGCAAACAGGAAATATTAACGGAGCTATAATGCTGACTAAAAAAGCGTCGGAAATTTTGAAATCCGCCGACAGATATGATGCGCGCACTTTTTATTCCTTGTCCTTATTTTATACCGCGGTCAAGCGCTATGACGAGGCGTATAGCGTGTTGGCGGAAATTAGCGCGAAATACAGCGGCGCAGAACAAAATCTTGACCCGGAAATGATGAATAATATTGTTGAAACAACGGGCAGGCACGGCCAAGACGCGGTTCCATTTCTTAAAAAAATCCATGAGCTTGATGAAAAACTAGTTTCGGTTCCGCTTATACTCGCGCAAATACACGCCACTCTTGGAGAAAAAGAACTAGCGCGATTTTACGCCTTAGAGGCATTAAGCAAGGACCCCACTATCCGGCAAAAAGTGGACGAGTTTTTAAAAGCTCTTTAATATGTTATTATTAAAATCTATGGAGGAATTAAAAAATAAGTTGAAAGAAAAGACGGCGAATTTAACGTTTCGCGTTAGGGGTATTTACGCGAGCTTAGGCGGAAAATCAGCGCCGCTTTACCAAAAAGCTCTCGCTAATAAGAAAAAGATTTTAATCGGCTTTATAGCGGCAATGGTGTTGGCGGGCATTGGGGCGTCTTCTTTTTATCTTTTAAAATGGTGGAAGTATAGAAACGAAAGTCCAACCTTTTCGGCCATTAGAAAAGGAGAGCTCGCGGCAACCGGCGCGGTCGGCTCAAAAGTGATAATGGGCGATTTAGAAATTACTCTCCTTGATACCATGGAAGGAACTTATCATCCTTTGGAAGTGGATGAAAACTTTAAAAGAGTTC
The DNA here is from genome assembly GCA_030700025.1 of bacterium. GTDB lineage: Bacteria > Patescibacteriota > Minisyncoccia > UBA6257 > 02-FULL-45-10c > JAUYKI01. The sequence goes on from JAUYKI010000003.1 coordinate 35,073, forward strand.
CTCCGCGGGGATATTTTGGAGCTCAAGTTATGATTTTTAATACCGCCTACAATGAAAAAGAATTTCTTCTTTTCGGCCTAACTGATGATCTTGGAAATCAGTATGAACGAGACAAGGAAATAGATTTTTATGTTGACGGCGCAAGGGACTTCGGCCCGGCGCGGGAAATTTATCCTCGGACTATCAGAGGAGGCGACATCGGAAGTGAAAAAGTTTATCTTCTGTTTCCGGCCATTGATCCGGGCGCCAAGAAACTTCAGCTTATAGTGATGAGCGAAACACAGAACAAGAAAGCTGTTTTTGATATTGAAAGATAATTACGTTAATGAAAATTAAAATATTGAAATTGATTTTATGTTTGGGGTTTTTGATTTTTTTAGGGACGCCCCCGGTTATGGCGAGCGTTGAAGAGGACCCATTTTTACCCGGCGTAGTTTATGGCACAAGCACTTATTTTGCGTTAACGAACAGCGAATATTTTAATGTTTCCGTTGACAGCACAGAGTTGTTGGAGCTTAGGTTGGAATCTATCCCTAATACAATAAGTTTGTATATAGGCTCTTCCACGGTTGAGGAGTGGGGAGCGGCTTCGTCTACTACGATAACCCTTAGTAACCTCGCCTCTTCCACGACTTTCCATCTTTACGCGGACAGTTATACAAACGGAACAACGATAATTACCGATAGCAATGGCGGCTATATTTTTAGTCAGGATATCAGCCAGCCCCACTTTATTTGGCTTCAACCAATACCCGGCACAATTTTTATTAACGAAGACACAACGTTAACTTCGGATGTTTTTCAAAGCATTGAAATAACAGCTCCTAACGTTGTACTAGATTGCGCCGGCCATAGTGTAAACGGAGAGGATTCCGGAATAGGGATATTTGTGCCAAATAAAAACGGAGTTACTGTTAAAAATTGCGCTGTTAACAATTTTACCCGCGGTATTTATTATTTTTTCTCCCATAACGGCGCTATTCATGATAATTCCGGCAATAGTCCTTTTAGTATTAGTTTAGATAATTCTACAACTAACACGATTGCCGGAAATAATTTTTCGCATCCTCTTTTTGGAATTGCAATCCGTAGTTCTTCCAATGATAATGCCGTATCGGCTAATGTCATCTCAGATGCTCTGATGGGAATACTTATTGGAAGATCTAGCAACAATCATATTTTTAATAACACCGCCACAAATAATTTAAATGGCATAAGATTAGGGGAAGCTCTTAATAATGTTCTTTCTGATAATATTATTGATGCTAATAGCGCTGGTATTGATTTGTCGTCTTCCCCAACCGTGTTTAATAATAATATTATTTCTAATAATCAGAATTTCGGCGTAATAATGTCTGGGTCTCCTAGTGTATTTTCTGGAAATATCATAACGAATAATAACAGGGGGATTGATCTGAGCAAATCTAATAGCTCTATTATTAACAACACTATTTCAAATAATGGACAATACGGAATTCATTTATTTCAATTCCCGAATGGAGGGGGTAGTGGCATTATCGGCAACACCATTTCCCATAACGGGGCGGGCGGAATTAATATTAACAGTTCCAGGGATAATGTAATCTATAACAATTATTTTAATAACGCAGTAAACGTATTTGGAATCGGGGCATTACAACCTACCAATTTGTGGAATATTTCCAAGACCCCGGGGACAAATATTATAGGCGGGCAATATCTCGGCGGCAATTTCTGGGCGAATCCAAACAGTACCGGATTTAGCCAAGAATGCGTTAATGATGCCGGTAGAGATGGGATATGCGATAATTCCTTCGTTATACAGTTCTTATCTGGAAATGTGGATCAGTTACCATTAATATTTCCATTGCCCCCAAATGAGTTTCCTATAGCTTCCGCGGGCGGTCCCTATATCGGACAGGAAGGATCGCCGATAGTTTTTGACGGCAGCGGTTCATCGGATCCTGACGGCGATACGCTTCAATATCGTTGGGATTTTAATAATGACGGTGTTTGGGATACGGATTTCTCCGCAAGCCCGACGGCGCAATTTACATTTGATGACGATCATATCGGCGCAGTTAAGCTGGAAGTTACCGACGGGGAATTTTTCAGCTTGGATACCGCGTCAGTTACTGTGGAAAATGTCGCGCCTTTAGTTATAGCAGGTAACAACCAAGCCATAAATGAGGGAGAAATTATTCATTTTTTTGGAAGCTTTACTGATCCCGGCATATTGGATACGCATACTTTGGAATGGAATTTTGGAGATGGCGCAATTATTAACGGAACTTTTACCCCCGTTCATACGTATGCTGATAATGGCACCTTTATTGTGACACTTACTATTATTGATAATAATGGCGGTATAGGGTCAGATTTATTAACTGTGATAGTAGAAAACGTTGCGCCCACAGTTAACGCTGGTTCCAATCAAGTTATAGAAGTATTTGATGAAGCGCGATTCAACGGCTCTTTTACCGATCCCGGCATATTGGATACGCATACTTTTGAATGGAATTTTGGAGACGGCACTTCGACAACCGGATCGCTTAACGTATCCCACTTTTTTAATTCACCGGGGGTTTATTCAGTAACTCTTACGGTCACTGATAATGATGGTGGAATTGGAACAAATGTCCTTACTTTGACGGTAGAGCAGAATTACGCCGTATGGGGGAATTACGCGACAGGAACCAATGTTGTTGATTTTTCAGGAGACGGAACCGTAATTAATGGGAGAATACATTCCAATAACGATATTTATATTGGCGGTTCCGGAAAGATATTTAATTCTACAACCACATTTGTAACAACATTTACTGATGCGGGGAATAATAATATCCATCCTATTATTGTTCAGGCCTCGGCGCGCCAGCTCCCTTTATTATTTGATGTTCAAGATTACCAACCGGGAGGCGCGAAAGCGCTGGCCGCCGAAGCTAATGGCAAATATACATTCGTGGATGGAGATTTAACTGTGCCCGGAAATTCCGTATTGGATGGATTATATTTTGTGACCGGAAAAGTAAAACTTAACGGAAGCGGCATTACGGGCATTGCCACGATTGTGGCGCTATCCGATTTTGAAATTAATACAAATATTAACGGGTCAAATTTCAATCTAAGTAATTATATTGACGATCTTTTATTTTTAACTACTGCTAATAGAATAAAAATGACCGGCTCCAATCATTATTTAGAAGGCATAATTTACGTTAGCAGTCCAGCCGGATCTATTGAATTGGGCGGTTCCGGGCATAATATTTATGGAGGACTTTTCGCGGATTTTGTGAAAATCAACGGCTCGGAAATAATAATGAACGCCAAGACAACGCATTAATTTTTTTATTGAATTTAATCTTTTACTAACATCACCTTAATTTTGAATTTTTTGCCTCTTCGTTCGTTTTCCATTTCGTCAAGCAATTTTTCTACCTGCGCGACTTTATAGGCCCGATAATTATTTATTGGGTTTCTATACGCGACTAACATTCCCTTTTTGTCCCAGTTTCTTAACGTTAGGGGGCTTACCCCGAGCAATTGCGCGGCTTCTTTAATGTTGAAATAATCTTTCATAGTTCCTTTATAAACCTTACTAATAGTATAAAGCTTTAATATTGTTTTTAAAACATAAAATTGTGAATAACTCTGACCTTCACATTAATTCTTATGTGAGGGATATCCTGAGCTTGTCGAAGGACTACAATTAGATACAAAAATCACGCCTAAATAAGTGTGGTTTTCATCTCCTAAAATATCGTTATTTGTTATCCACAATTTAACGGGAATTGACCGCAAGTTAAATGGTATAATAAAGAAGTTACTATGCTTAGCATTAACAGGCAAAATAATAGCAATATCGTGTTATTATCTTTTGGAATTTTAGGACTGACTTCTTTGATATTTCAGGTTGTTTTTGCTAAAAATTTAGTCCTTTTATTCGGTTTAACCGCGCCTGCCGTAAGCACCGTGCTGGCAGTTTTTTTCTCCGGGCTCGCGCTCGGAAGTTTAATTTTTGGAAAGCTTGCCGATAAATTTTCCGAAGAAAAAACTTTTAAGTTTTATACCGCTTTTTTCGTTCTTACGGCTTTCTACGGGTTTTTATTCCCGCTTATCTTTAAATTATTGAACTTTTTGATTCTCGCGATTAATTCTGTTTCGCCGCTGAATTTTTCCGGTTTTAATTTCGTCGCGTTTTTGTTCTCGTTTATTTTTATCGCGCCCGTTTCAATTTTATTCGGCGCGGGATTTCCGGTGGTTTCCAAAATTTTGGTTTATCGCGAATCAAACGTCGGCAAAAAAGTTTCATTCCTTTATTTCATAAATACTTTCGGAAGTGTTTTGGGCGCGGCGTTGGCCGGCTTCTGGCTGATCCCGTTTTTTGGAAATAACGCGACTATTTTTTCTGCCGCCGTATTAAATTTAGTTGTTGGAGGATTATTATACTTTTTTTCAAAAAGTGAAATCACAAATTCCAAATCACAAATCACAAACAATACTCAAATTCAAATAACCAATAATCAAACAAGCCAAAAGCTTCATAATCCGCTTTTCCTCTATGCTCTTTTTATCACCGGCTTTCTCGCGCTCGCGCTGGAAGTGCTTTATACAAAAACACTTATTCTTTTCATCGGTTCTTCCACCTACGCGTTCTCTTTAATCCTCATCACATTTTTACTTGGCATCGCGCTCGGCAGTTGGGCGTTGTCATTTTTTGTTGACCAAATCAAGCGCGGCTACGCGTATTTCGGACTTTTTCTCGGTTTAATCGGCTTTTGGCTTTTTCTGACGCTTCAGTTTTTTGAAAAAGTGCCATTTTGGTATTTGAATTTTCTTGGCTCTCGTGAATCATTTGAATTTGGCTCGGTTATTTTATCCCAGTCACTCGTCACTTTTCTCGTTATTTTCCCGGCCACTTTTTTGATGGGCGTTATTTTTCCTCTCGGAATCCACCTTGCCCGTCCGCATATTACGAATCTTGGCGGGGGAGTCGGGAAACTCTATTTTGCTAATACGTTCGGCGGGGTTTTGGGGTCTCTCACAGCGGGATTTCTGTTTTTGCCGATTTTGGGCTACACCCGCGCGCTTATTTTGATTTTGGCGATTTACTTCGCGCTTGGAGGATTTTTTGTGGCGCGTGAGAAAGGAATGGGGTGGGCAGCAAAAGGCGCGTTTATCTTTTTCTTTGCATTCTGGGCCATCTTTGCCGTCTTTTCTTCTCCTTGGGGAAAGAAAAATCTTACGGTAGGCACATTTCCTTACGCTCCGCTGTATCTTGGTTATGGAATTGACGCAGTTAAAGAAACCATTGAGCGGGACAGGCTCCTTTTTTACAAAGAGGGACTTTCAAATGTCGCCGTTATGCAAAGGGGCCCTAACAGAATTTTGAAAGTTAACGGAAAGGTGGATGCTTCAAATAGCGTTGATGATTTGGAAACAATGGTTTTACTCGGCGCTTTGCCGATGATTCTCCATCAAAACCCGCAAGATGTTTTGGTGATCGGTCTTGGCTCCGGCATCACCCTTGGCTCCGTTGCGCAATTTGATTCCGCAAAAGACATTGATGTAGTGGAAATTAGCCCGGCAATAGTTGAAGCCGCCTCATATTTCAAGGAGTCTAATCATGATGCATTGAACGACCCGCGCGTAAATATTATTCTTGCTGATGGCAGAAATCATCTCCTTTTAGCGGATAAAAAATATGATGTTATTTCTTCTCAGCCTTCGAATTTGTGGGTTGAAGGCAATGCCAATCTTTTTACAAAAGAATTCTATGAGCTTACGCGTTCACGTCTTAAAGAAAACGGCCTTATGTTCCAGTGGATTCAGGCGTACGCTTTAACGTCCGAGAATGTGCGCTCTGTTTATAAGACTTTTCAGGAAGTTTTTCCGTACGTGTATCTTTTTAACGCTTCAAATTCCGGCGATATGTTTGTGATCGGCGCCATGGAGCCGGACGCGGTGGCGCTTAATTTTGGCGCGCTTTCCGAAAAAATGGCTGATGAGAAAATCGCAAACGAACTTTTTCGCATTTATGTCGCGACTCCATATGAATTTCTTGCTTATCTTGTGTCGGAGGGTGAAAGGTTAAGGGAATTCGTAAAAGACGCTCGGGTGAATATCGATGATAAAAATTTTCTTGAATTTTCCGCTCCAAAGTCAATTTATCAATCCACCATTACTGAAGCGCTTCGTGATATCGACTCTTTAAGGAACGAACTTAACCTTTTTATTTTTGGCCTTGAAGAAGGCGGCGAACTGGAACGGCTCAAGAAACATTTTCAATTTAGAAAGGCGCTTTTGCCGGTGCAAGCCGCTCTCTCGGAGGTGCATTTATACGAAGCAGTTGAAGGTTACGGAAAAGCGCGTGATGAAAACGGAGTAATTTTGCCGTCTATGGAAATACGCATTTCACAAGCGTGCACTGTTGCGGGTCTTTTCGCGCGAGAAAACACTGGAGCGAAAGCCGCCGAAGACACCTGGAAAAAATGCGAAGAGGTTTTCGGCCCTATTAAACTGCCTTTTTAAAAAATGAGCGAAACGATTTACAAAATATACAACAAGATAAAGCCGAATCTCATATTCGCCGCTTTGTTTATTGTATTTACCGCGGCTGCTTTTTACTTTGCCTATCAAACTTTTATTCCGGCTTTTGCCACCGGCACTTTTTCAGACGACTTTGTGGACATAGACCGAATGGAAGACAACGCGGATGGGCGCTGGCTTGATGTTGCCCTAGAGACGGTGATAGGCGCGGAAACCGCATTTGAAACCGCAGAAGGCGCGGGATTTTTGAGGACGCTTAATAATACTACCGGCGCCTTTTCTAACATCGGAATGAAAAAGACATACGCGGCAGATCTAAATAACAATCAGGTCTGGTATTATTTTTTTCCCGGCGCCGTAACGCAGGGAAACGTTAAAGACCTTATCAGTAATATGGGCGTTACGCTTTGTGACGGAGCAGTCGGCGCGGCGGGCTCCGTTTGCGGAGGGAACACAATGACTTGGTACGCGTGCACCGGCGACTGCTCCACGAAATTAACGAGTGGCGCATGGAATAACATCAAGTTTTATACAACCAAACCAGACGCGATATCGGGCGCCGAGTTTGACCCGGTAAACACCGCAAGTATTGCTTTAATGTTTGATGTCTCCTCAAAAATGACTGCTAAAGCCGGTTTCCCTTCGCAGGGGTGGGATTTTATGAGGTCGGGGACAAAAATAATTGTAACCGGCGGCTCCGCTTCCAATCCGGTCACCTTCCAGGACATGAAGGACTATGTTACTACCGAAAATTTTGATTCGGTCAGCATTGTCGCGAGCACTTTTGTGAATATGGGGACTGGTCTTCAGATTGGAGACGGCTCCACGGAAACATTTTTTACGGACACAGACAAGTTTGTGTTTATGGACATGTACAACACGGACGATAAGATAAGTTTTATTTTACAACCCAAAAGCACTACAACCTTTGGCGCGTTTGAAGACGGTTTTTCCATATCAGGAAACATTATCAAATACCCGCTAACCGCGAGCACCTCCGCGCAAATACATAAAGATACCCGTTCAAGTCCGTTTGTTTTCCCGTCAAGTTACGCGCCACTGCCCGAATTGTATCTCTACGCTTCGGCCATTAAAGGGGCGCACGATATATTTTTCGGCACATCAACTGCGGCGGCAATCGGCAGGGGACAGATTTTTGACACCGAAATTGACAATGCCTCTACTACTTTTATTTATTCCGCGGGCGTTGCTAGCGATGGATTTGAATTTAAAAATGTTGACATCCACCATTCAACGAGTTCCGCGACATCAACCGCGAAAATTTTCATAACGCCGAATAAGGAATACGAAAACATCCGTATTTTTGCTTCTCCGACTAATGCTTTAGACATTGCCACCACTACCGGCGGGCCCGATCAGATTACTTTGAAAAACATCACGCTTTCCAATAATAAAGGTTACGACATCCGGATTGAAAATCCGTATATCGTAAATACGATTAACTCTTCTTTTACTAATGCTTCAACAACTTATTTAAATCAAGAGCGCGGCTGGACTTTAAATAAACAATATACTTTTGATGTAACGGTTAAGTCCGGCGGACAGCCTGTTTCTGGCGCTTCGGTTACGCTTACCAGCGATGTAAGCGGCCAAGTATTCACTGCCACCACTGACGAAAACGGAGAAATTACCCAGAAAGTTGTGACGGCTTTTCAAATAACTCACGCGACCAGTTCTGGTTCAGTTGTTGTTACTGATTTAAATAATTTTACTCTTGATGTTACCGCGACTGGATTAGATGCTTCTTCGCAGACTGTTACCATAGGCTCCGCGCAAGATTTAACAGTTCTTTTGACTTCGGCCTGCACTTCATCAGGCGCTGACAAAGCATATCCTATTAGTGTATCCACGTCTTCTGAAACAGGATTCATTCCCACCATTACTCTGTGGGGGGCAAAAGGAGGCGACGCGGGATGTGGAGCTTATGGAAATTTAACTTGTGACGGCGATCCAAACACTGGCGGTAACCAGGATATCGGAATTTCCGAAGACACGGCAATAACGTTTGATCAAATTCGCGACCTTGCGAAGTTTGCTTACGGTGAGTGCGCCGTTAAAAGCCCGGCCGCCGGTTCTTTCGCCGTTATCGGTTTTATGAACATCGGCAGCACCACCGCTTCCACCACTTTTGTTAAAACGGCATCAGAGTCAATTGACTTCGGATTTCAAACAAAACTTTACGCTTCCTCTACCTTCATCTCGGGCGAGGTCTCGGCGACCGGTTCGCCCTTTGCCGGTTCCACTATTTCTTTTTCGGGAGATGAAGCAATTAATTCCGACGAAGGACAGCTTTTTACTCTTGGCGAAACCGCCGGCGCCCCCGCATCCGTTCTTAAACTTTTTGACTCCATTGTTTTACATAAAACCACTGCCTCAACCTCTCCTGCTGTCACCCCGAATATTTTTGGGCAACTGAATTCCAACCGAACATCTTTTGAAAACTGGTTCCAAATTAAACTCAAAAACGCGACCAATACCGTAGAGGACTCGGTCTTTACCAATATGGGCGCCGGATTTCTGCCGTTTGTAGATCAGGGCAGTGATACCACTTTTGATACTATTAAGTCGAGAAAAATTACCTCCGGCGGACTTTACGCCACCAGCTCGGCTTCTTTCCGAATTGATAACTTAGCGATAACCGACATTGACGACGGCAAGCACATTCGCGTTTTCAATTATAATAACGCCACCACCACTTTGGTGAATTCCACTTTTGATATTTCCCTGACGCCGACGCCGGAGGATCCGGGCATTGAGTTTAATGGTTCCGGCAACGGCGCGATTGAACGGGCCTTTACTTTGGATTTAAAAATTGTGGACAGCTTGAACGCGCCGATAGAGGGCGCTACCGTGAAACTTACTGATTCGGAAGGAAATAAAATTTTCGGCGAATCCGGCGTAACAACTGACGAGAATGGCGAGATTGGACAGAAAACTATTACCACTGACGTATTTAAATACGGCCCTGAAAGGACTAATTTTAATACCTTTGCTCTTGAGGTAACGGCAACCGGTAAAACTGACGTGTCTCAAACTCTGGACATCCAGGCCGCCCAGAACTTCTCCGTGGTTTTGTCTTCTGCCTGCGACCCGATTGGTTCTGATAAAGCGTATCCGATTGAAGTTTCTACCTCGTCTGTCCCCGGTTTTACTCCGACAATTACAATTTGGGGCGCGAAACAGAATGACGCGGGGTGCGGAGCTTACGGCAATCTTCCTTGCGACGAGGATAGAGGAATTTCCGAAGCAACGGCAATAACTTTTGATCAAATCCGCGACTTTGCGGCGTTTGCGTTTGGTGAATGCGCGGTTACCGAACCAGTGGAAGGAGGAACATATTCAGTTTTGGGATTCATGAACATCGGCTCCACCACCGCATCAACCACTTTCGTGAAAACTTCTTCCCAATCCATTGACTTTGCAAAACAGCTTAGAATGTACGCTTCCTCCACCTTTATTTCCGGCGAAGTGTCGGCCACTGGTTCGCCTTTTGCCGGCTCTACTATTTCATTTTCTGGTGAAGACGCGACAACATTTGGAGAAGGCGAATTGTTTATGCTTGCCACCTCAACCGCCCAGCCGCTGGTTCCGGGAGTACCTGCCGCAAAATTAAAACTTTTTGACACTATTATTCTACATAAAACCGCGGCAACCACGATTCCGGACAATCCTCGCGACCTTTATTGGAATGGGCAAGTGGAGGCAAACCGAACCAGTTTTGAGAACTGGAATACTATAAGGTTGCTTAACGCGACAAATACTATAACCGACGTCGTCTTTACTAACATGTTCCGCGGCTTTTTCCCGGAAGCCGACCAGGGCGCGTCCACTACTTTCGAGACCATCAAATCCCGCCGAAATCTGGAAGGGGGATTGTACGCTTCGTCCACGGCGAATTTTGAAATCAAGGACTTCGCGGCTTCGGATATTGACGACGGCAAGCACATCCGGGTCTTCGACTACAACGCCACCACCACTTTGATCAATTCCACTTTTGATATTTCGCTGACCCCGACTCCGACTGATCCGGGCATCGAGTTCAACGGCGCGGC
>JAUYKI010000008.1 GCA_030700025.1 bacterium
GCCATGGTTGCCGTAGGGAACATCCCGCAGGCGTATTTTGCTTGGACCACAAAATACGCCGAGGGCGAAGAAAAATCAGCCGCTGGAGCTGATTTATTCTGTTTCCCGTAGGTAATCTGGCGGAGCGAGTGTATATTGATAGCGGGCGAAAGAATGTTTGAGCTATCCTAAAACCGAACTGGAATCCGGAGCTCATCATCATGCTCCGGCAAACCGGATGGATTGTCTTTCTGTAAAATTAAAATTCCTTGTTTTCCTTTCGGCTTTGGAAAAATTAGTTTCGCCCGGAACGGCACAAAGTTTTCCGTCATCCATTCTCCCTGGGCCTGAACCGGCATCACTGCCAGCTGGCTTCCGTCCTCGTCCAAAAGCTTCGCCGGAAAAGACGCTTCAAAAAACCAATACCCGCGCGCTTCGCCGGAAATTAACAGCGGGCTGGTGATTTTCTGGTTCGGCAAAGGGCTGGTCGCCTTAATCAATCCGGCTTTTTCCGCCGGCATGGACGGCAAAACATTATCTTGCCATCGCAAGCCGAAATAAACGCCCGCGAAAACAATTATAAAAACCAAAGCCAGCCAGGATTTAGAGCTGAATTTCACGATAATATTTTAATTAATCTTTAAGAGCTCTACTTCAAAAATAAGCGTGGCGTTTGGCGGAATAGCGCCTCCGACTCCAGATTCGCCATAAGCCAGCGAGGAGGGAATAGTCAATTTTCTTTTTTCACCGACTTTCATTCCCGCGACGCCCTGGTCCCAGCCCTTAATTACCATTCCCGCGCCCAGCGGAAAAACAAATACTTCCCCGCGATCCACGCTGGAATCAAACTTAGTTCCATCTATCAGCCAGCCGGTATTATAATGAACTCCGGCCAATTCTCCGTTTTTAATTTCCGCGCCAGATCCTTCTTTTAATACTTCAATTTTTAATTCGGTTACGTTATTCATATCGCCTGGTGTTTTAAAGATAAAATACGCGCCCGCCGCGACTACGGCAACCGCCAACAAAGTTAATAATGTTTTTTTAGTCATGGTATTTATTATAGCAAGTAAAAACTTTTAGAGCTATGACAATAGACAGAATATCGGACATTCCAACATTCTGCAGAATGTTGGAATGTTTTGATTAAGATTAATTAATTTCGAGGATGCGGTATTCTTGCTCGCCCTTGGGAGTTTTGATTTTGATTATTTCGCCTTCTTCATGATTCATTAAGGCCGAGCCGAGCGGGGATTGGTAGGAGATCCGCCCTTTTTCCGGACTGGTTTCCTGCGAACCGACGATTTCAAAAGTTTTTTGAACTTGTGGTGAGCTTGCCAAACCATTTAATTCCAGCAAAACTACCGAACCGATTTGGATTGTTCCCGAAGCATTCCGGCCGGATTTAATTACTACCGCGCGTTTTAATTGGTCTTCTAAACTAAAAATCTGCCGGTGCGTCCGGCGAAGAATATGCTTGGCTTCCTTATATTCGGCATTGTCCGAGCGGTCGCCATAAGCGGCGGTCCTGGCGGCTTCGGCTATATAGTCGGGAAGCGCCTTCTTAAGCTTTGCCAGCCGTTCCTGGAGGCGTTTAAGCCCCTCCGGCGTCAAATGAACCGGCCCGGTATCCCGAACCTTAAATTTTTCAGAGCTATGCTGTGGGATTTGCATGAGCAAACTATCTTATACTAACCTTTCTAACTCCAAACTGATTAAATCGCTCAACAATGCCTTTAACTAACTCTCTTTTTAACCTTGAATGTCTTGGAATTGTAGTAACAAATTGGCCATTTATATCTTCAATTTTAAAATGCTTCTTTCCTGATTTGACAACAAGACCGCACTTTTTGGCGGTCCTGATAAGCTCTTCAGACGAACAGTCAGAAGCGTTAATTCCCAACCCCCTCATAAGATGAAATTTTCATTTCTACCTCTCTGCTTCTCTTTGGGGCCGGAAAAGCATCTAATTGATGAGCAACGCTAACCGGTGGAAGATATGTGGGCATATATTGAAAAAATTTTTGGGGCACATTGAGATATGTTTTTACGCAGTCATTAACCATTTCTACTAATTCAGATAATGTATCGCCTTGAGTCAAACAGCCCGGAAAAGAAAGTATTTGAGCTACAAAGCCCCCATCTTCGGAACGGCTAATTTTTACGCTTATTCGCGCAGAAAACTTACTTCTTAAGTCCTTAATTTTTTCTTTATCTATTTTAGTAATCTTTTTATCCATATATTTATAATATCGTTTCAGCCCCTCCGGCGTCAAATACACTGGCCCGGTATCCCGAACCTTAAATTTTTCAGAGCTTGTAGTGAGCTTGCCGAACCTACTATGCTGTGGGATTTGCATTATTAAATATAGTATACCAATAACCTTGTCATAACGTCTTTTTTATGATATTATATCAGCAGTTCATTCATATTCCTATAAGGAGGCAATAAATGGAGATAACTGAACGAATTGCATCGCCCGATGGAATTACCGTCAAGTATTTACAAACGGTTTCTGGCGGGATTTCTGTTGAAACAACCTACGTCAACCGCCCCGAAAAGCATATTATCTGCTTTTCTTCGCAAGTGGGTTGCGCAGTTGGGTGCAAATTCTGTTCTTCGGGAATTGTCAGCCGATTTAAACGGTCTCTAACGAAATCCGAAATAGTAAATCAGTGCGCAAACGTTTTGGCAGAAATTGATTTTATGACAAGTCCCAAACCGCTTCTTCTTTCGTGCATGGGAGAGGGGGAGCCGTTTCTAAACTTTGATGCCGTCGTGGATTCTTTCCGCGCGCTATCGGCAACGCCCCTTGGGCCAACTCCGATACGCCTGGCGGTTTCTACCTCTGGCATAAGGCCCGATTTAATTCGGAAGCTCGGAGGAATTGAATTTTCGGTTCCGCTGAAAATTCAAGTCTCGCTCCACGGAGCAACAGATGAAGTTCGCCGTAAAATTGTCCCTGTGACCGCGCCCCTGGCAAAGATTATTCCGGCCGTGCGTGATTACCTACAACAATGCAACCGCGCAGTTGATTGGAATTATGTAATGTGCAAGGGCATCAACGACAGCCCCGCGCATGCCCAACAATTAGCAGGTCTTCTTGAACAAGGCTGGCACGTAAAATTTAATCGTTTAAATCGGGCAACCAATTCTTCGTTCTTGCCCGCTCCGCGCGAAAGGGTAGAAGAATTCCGGCGTATTTTGGAAGAAGGTGGAATTTCTACTGAATACTATGAAACAGACGGCGCCGATATTGCCGCTTCTTGCGGACAGCTCTCGTACCGCTTCAATGAAAAGCATTAAGCCGCGTTCAATAACGCGGCTTTTTATTTTTTTTTCTATACTAATTTTTCAGAGCTGTGTTAAAAGATTTGCAGAGTTTAAACTAATTAATAAAAGCGCTTTCGTAAAGCGGGGTTTTATCATCTTTAAATCTAAAAATATATTCGGTACTATAAAACTTTTGAGTAAATAATTTAGTAGCAATAGTATATTTTATTAAAAATTTACATTCTATAGAATTAAAATTTTGAGGGATTGGAAAAACAAAAACCATTTCTTCGCCATTGCCAATGATTATTTTTCCTGCTTCTGGGAGCGCCTGACTGTCCTTAGGACAAAATATTGAGTCATTTATCACCTGGGCTGGTAAGATTCCGACATTTTTAATACGAAGCATAAAATCAGTAGCCGACGGATGAATGCTCTTAATTACTAAGTATGGCCTATTGCGCAACTCAAATTCTGTATTTGCTCTATTATTTTGTAAGTAGGAAAAATATATTGTTGGTAGGATAATAATTAATGGGATAATTATTCCAATAGTTTGAATTATAAAACTTTTTCTACTCTCTAGTATATTTTTTCTGTCTTGTCTTTGTTGAGTAGAATTAGTAATTATAACATCATCTTTATTATTGTATAGGGTTTCTAATTCCCTCTGAATCTTAAAAAGATTCCAATCTTCACCAAATAATTTTTTAAAACATTCTTTTATTCTATTTATCATTAAAGTGATTATTAAATATAATAATACAAATTACCCATATTTTACCCCAAAACCCCTCCCGCCGCAAGCGGGAAATAAATTGTTTGATTTTAGATTCAAAAGGAAGCATAATTTATATATTCAACTTAGAGAAGCTCCATTTTAAGGCGGTATTGTATGAAATTAAATCTTAACGAACAACTTGTAACTCATTACAAAAGCGCATCGCAAAAGGCGCGCATTTTAACAGAACAATGGGTTGATAATTCAATTTTTTGTCCGAATTGCGGACGATTGAATATAGACAAGTATCCAAATAATCAACCCGTTGCCGATTTTTACTGTTCGAATTGCAAAGAAGAATACGAGTTGAAAAGTAAGCAAAACACAATCGGTACAAAAATTGTAGACGGTGCGTATCGCACGATGCTTGAACGGCTGACAAGTAGTAATAACCCGAATTTTTTTCTGCTAAATTACGACTTATCAAATCTCGAAGTGATAAATTTTCTTGTTATTCCGAAACACTTTTTTGTACCAGAAATAATCGAAAAACGGAAGCCACTTTCGCCGACGGCTCAGCGTGCCGGTTGGGTTGGTTGTAATATCCTTCTACAAAGTATTCCGCAAACCGGTAAAATCTTTTTCATAAAAAATAAACGGATTGAGCCTAAAGAAAAAGTGCTTGCTGAATGGCAAAAAACACTTTTTTGCGAGAGGAGAAAGAAATTTCTGCTAAGAGTTGGTTACTTGATACAATGCGAAGCATCGAAAAACTTGGAAAGCGTGAATTTATGCTTGAAGATATTTATGCCTTTGAAAAAGAATTGGGCAAACTTCACCCGGACAACAAGCACATTAAAGATAAAATCCGCCAGCAATTACAATTTTTACGCGATAAGGGCTATCTTGATTTCGTATCGCGTGGATATTATCGGCTTATATAAGAGAATATGACGAATCGAGATTTACAAACACAATACGACAAAATTTATTCTTATTTTAAAACTACTTACGAGCATTTTAGTGATTTAGAATGGAACGGAAAAATTTTATTTGTTTGGAAAGACGAAAATATTACAGAAAAATATTCACTAAAAGATTTAACAGGATTAATTTTTAATGAGACATAATAAATTAAGAAAATATAAAATTATAGAAAAATAAAAAAACCTCCTTTGGAAATTTTATGTTAAACTAAATTTATGCCAGGGGTATCAAATCAAAAAACTGAAGCGGCGCTTCGTGATAGTCTTGAAAAAAAAGGGGGGTTTAAATTAAGTCGGCAGTTAAAAAATGGCGAAACGGGTCCCGATATTATAGCCATAGAGAATAACAGCAAAGAATTCTACATAGAAGTTATCGGTTATAAAAAATCGCCACCAGCACGATCGCGAGATTTTTATACTGTATTTTTTGGAGCTATTTCTAGAATAAAAGATGGCGCCAAGCATTGTGTTATTGCCTTACCTGATTTATTTGAAATTGGTTTGCCGGCTCGCGTTCGTCAATATGGTAGATTGGCTTGGCAAAGAATTGGTCAAGCATTTCCGGAATTAGAAATTTGGCTCGTGGACGTTGATAAGAAAGAATATAAGAAAACTAAATGGAATGATTGGCTTAAAAATTGAGAAGCGGTAAAGTAAATTTATGAAAAATCAGAATTTTAAAAAGTGGGGGAGATTAATCAAAAAAGTATTGAATGATTGTTGGGAATTTCGAAGCTTATGCGAAAAACCTTTTGATAGAGGATTTATAGGAGAATTATTGGTTTTAAAACGATTATTGGAAAAATATAAGGCCCAACTTGGTTCTACTCGTGGCGAGTTTTTTTATGCCGGTAGTTCTAACGCGGAATGGGACATTAAGCTTAGATTTAATGGCAAATCTATACTATTTGATGCAAAAGCAACTACAACGCCAGCGTCGAAGTCAGATAGTAGACCCAAATGGGTTCGACAGAAAGCGAGGAATTTTTGTAATATTAAGATCGGTAAAGATGGAAAACAACACGTATCTCTATTTTCAAAAAATAATTTTAATCCGAATCTATTTTATGTTTTTGTTGATGTCATAGTATGGTTAGAAAACCGCCATGCTAATTATTATATTCTTTCAGATAAAGAGGCAAAATCAATATTTGGTAAAAAGTATAAAAAGGATCATGATGGAAAAATAAGAAGAAATGATACTGCGGATTTTCATGTTGAATACAATGATGTCAAGAATTTTAAAGACAGGTATCCTAAGTTTCAAGCGACAAAGCTTCGCCATAAAAAAATAGGAGAATAAATTTATGCCTAAACCATTATTTGACGATACAAATGAAGCGGGTGATAAAGAAAAAGATAAGCCGGAGGAAGAAGTTAAAGAGCTAATGGAAAATCATGATTTAGATCAGGATGGGGCAGAAAAAGTAAAAGAGCTGATGGACGAAACCGGCCTCGACGAAGACGAGGCGGTAGAATCAAAAGAGGTTTTATAAATAAAAAATATGTAAATAACATTCCAACATTCTGCAGAATGTTGGAATGTTGTGAATACGCCAGACGGGTGGCGTATTCAGCCTTAACGGAAAAATTAAGCAAAAAAACGGTAAGGCATGCTTTACCGTTTTTTTTGATATATCCGGCGGGGCTCCCGTTCCCGCAACGCCGTCAAGCGGCCGTAGACTGGGGAGATTAACTACATCAGATATTACTATTCAAAGCGATTTCAAGGAGGTTTTAGGACGCGAAGACGTTACTAAAAAAGTAGCAAAGCCTCAAGAATTTGTCAAAATACTTAGAAACATAACATTCTAACATTCTGCAGAATGTTAGAATGTTTGCATAAACTTTAAAAATGATTTTCCGTAAGGCGAGAGCGAATGGGTAACCTGGCGGCCTTGATACTTTTTGTTTAAAAGACCGGCGTTAACTAAAGAGCGGGTATGCTGGGATATAGTTTTAAAATTACCGTTAAGCTCATTAGCAATCCCTTCAACTGTAATGCCATCTCTTTGATTTACGGTGTATATAATAGCTATGCGCCAATGATTGGCAGCTCCCTTAAAATAACGCTCTAATTGCTTTGGTGTTTTTCCCATCGCTTAACTATAACAAATTTCCATGCAACATTCCAACATTCTGCAGAATGTTGGAATGTTGTGACAAGATAAAAAATCAGTTCTTAAAGCTCCTCCAAATCTAAAATTTTATCAATTCGGATTTGTTTAATAAATTCCGGGACGTGGCTGACTAAAATCATTCCGCCCGCGTATTTGTCCAAAGCCGCGGCAATTATCGGAATATGCCGGAAGTTAATATGGTTAGTCGGTTCGTCCAGAATCAGCAATCCCGGCTTTTGAAGCGCCAGCCGCGCGAATGCCACCAATCCCTTCTGGCCTTCGGATAAATTCCCGATTTTTGCCCGCAAGATATGCTCGTCAATTAAAAACCCCGAGGCAATGGAGCGGAGCCGTTCCTGGGTCATGTCCCACTCCATAAGATCGCTGCCTGCCGATGCCAGCGACTCATACACGGTGTCTTCAAAGTTCAGAGTAGAGAAGTCCTGGCGGTAATAGCCGACCCGGATGCCCTTAGTAATGTGTTCGCCTTTAGCGTGGCCGGTTGCCAATTTTTCCAAAAGAGTAGTTTTGCCGATTCCGTTCGGACCGGTTAAAAGCAGATGTTCGTTTTTCTTTAAAATAACATTTACTTTTTTAACTGTTGGTTTGTGGTTTTTTATCACGGAAACCGCGGTTAATTCCAAAAGCTGTCCGCTGATGTCCTCCTGGCAGGGGATAACAAACTTTCGGATGGTTTTATCTTCCTGGCGGACGTCCACCATTTCTTCTTCCAATTCCTCAATTTTTTCCCGCATTTTCCTTGCCACGTCCCGCATGTGCCCGCCTTTTTGCCCGAAAAATCCTGCCTGCACCTTGCGGTGCGCGATATCGCTTTCCAGCCGGGCATTTTTTCTCCGTTCATTTTCCAGCCGGACTTTTATCTGCTCCACCACGTCAAAATAGTTTCCGACGTATTGTTCCACTTTCCGGGTAAAAATATCCAGATACAAAACGCCCTGGGTAAACGCGTTAAGGAAATCGGCATCATGGGAAATAACCACGCAGGTTTTTTTATAGTCTATTAAAAATTTAGTCAGATGGGCGATGCCGGATTTGTCCAAGTTATTAGTTGGCTCATCCAGCAGAAGCAAATCCGGGTCCTGAATCAGCGCCGACGCCAAAAGAAGCCGCGCCTGCTGTCCGCCGGAAAAAGATTTAATTATCCGGTCATGCGGGGCTTTTAAGTTGACCACCTCCAAAACATCGTCAATCCGCGGGTCAATATCGTAAACCTTTTGAGAGAAGCATTTCTCAAAAAACTTTTGGATAGTCAGTTCCATCTGATCTCTGGGAATTACCTGTCTGGCGGTGGCAACGGTCAAGCCGTCCTCCAGGCTGATCTTCCCGGAATCCGGCTTCAACGCTCCGGTAATCAGCTGGAACATCGTGCTTTTACCGGCGCCGTTCTGCCCCATGAGAGTAACTTTCGCCCCCCGGCGGATGGAAAAATCCGCCTCTTTTAAAATTGGCTTATTATGCCCGAATTCAAAATTAACATTATTGAACCTTACGATTACTTCTTCTTTAGCCATAACAATAAAACTTTACTTTACTTTACTTTATTACAACACAAATCCCACAATATAACATTCCGACATTCTCAAGAATGTTGGAATGTTCTTATAAACTTTATAAACGTTTCTCCGTAGGGCGAAAGGGTATGTCCCACGTTGCGGCCCTGATATTTTTTATTGAGAAGTCCCGCTTGAACTAGCCGTCTCGTATGCTCAGAAACGGTTTTGAAATTTTTATCCAAATTTTCAGAAATCATTTCCAGGGTAATGTCGGGCCTTTGAGAAACTAAAAGCAAAATCTCAATACGGGAGTGATTAGCCGCGCCCTTGAAATGCCTTTCTAATTGCTTCGCCGTTTTCATGTCTGTTTATCCTACCACAACATTCCGACATTCTCAAGAATGTTGGAATGTTGTTTTGCGGCACTTTTGGCTTGGGGAAGGATTTTAAATAATTAATCGGAACCCAGCATTCTTTTTTCCAGGCTGGAGATCAGCGAAACGCGTTCACGATTCAATCGCGAGTAATCGGAGATATGGTTTAAGCAATTCCGCAGAAGCTGGGGGTGATGGTTCAGCAGTTTCTGGAAATCATTTTTGCCGATAAATAAGGCAACGGTTTCTTTATGGGCTTTTACGGTGCAAATCGCCCCAGTGTTTAAAATAACGGACCGTTCGCCAAAAAGCCCGAATTCTAATGGTTTGTCAGATAATTCAATCGGCTCAGTCTCGGAATCGGGTTTGGCCTGGCTTAGGATAACGGAGCCGCGGATTAGGATATAAACGCCCGCGGTTTTTTTGCCTTGCCGGATCAAACAATCGCCGGCGCTGAATTTCTTTTCCGAAGCTTTGTCGGCTAAAAATATCCGTATATCTTCGGGGTTAATTCCGTTAAATATCTCCAATCCAAAAACATTATTACCAACGCTGTTTTTTCTTTGAATCAAAACATTAGCGAGAAGCCTCCGGAGCTTTGGATAGGCGGTTTTCAACTTTCCTAAATCCTTTCTTTGGATTTCCAACAGGCGGCAGGAAGTTTCCGCTATCACTGTGGCAGTCCGCTTCCGATTTTTTTTCTCAAATACAATCGCTTCGCCGATGATAGCGCCCCGGTTGCTGATTTTCGCGATTTCCACTCCGCCTACCAAAACCCGGCAGGTTCCCTGGACTAAAATAAATAAAGAATTGGCTGGGTCTCCCTCGGAAACGATAACCCCGCCCTTTGGGCGATCCACGGCTTTAAGATGCTGGGCTAAAATCCGCTGTTCACGGCGGTTGGATTTTAGATAATCAACCAGAGGAATATTTTTAAAATCCAAATTTTCACCAATCGGATAATCGGGCAGTTCGCACAGTTTTTCAATTTCCGCGCCCAGCATTTCCGGATTTATTCTGCCGGACCGGTATTCTTCCACCCAGTATTTTAATTTTTCATTCAGTTCATAGAGGCTCGGAAAATTTCGATTGATGATTTTTAATTGGTCATTCCAATAAGAACGCCGCGGGAGGCACTTTTCCGAATCCAGGGCATCCAGCATTTTAAAAAGCGCGCGGATAAAGTTTTTCGTTTCGGATAAGAAGCCTCTCAATTCCTTATGCGTAACCACGGCTTTTTCTTTTATAAAAATTTCCCCTTGGTTAACCTCTCCTTGGCTGATTAGCTGGGGTTCATAAACAATGCCCGGCTTCACCTGTGCCAAAGCGGTTTTTCTAATCAAGTAATTTAAAGCCCGCTCTTCTCTTTTGGACGAAAGGTTATAAAGCCCGGCCAGATGCCGGAATAAGTTAGACATGTCCAACAAGGCCGGATCTTGACCATCTGGAACAGGATTATATAAATTCAAGCTCGTTTTTTGAGGGCTGATTTTTTTGGCTAATTTTTCAAATTGGTCAGACAGCGCCAGGACTTGTTTTGAGTGCTTAGAGAAAAAAATAGGGGAGCGGGCATCGTCTACGCCAAGCAGGGACAAAAGATAATTCCCTAAATATCGGCGCCTTTGCGCGGAAAATTGTTTTTCCACATCCGGGTTTTTTATTCCTTTTACTTTTGCCAGTTGCCGCAAAATTTTGATAAAGCCCGCTCCCTCGTAGCCAAAAAGGTTTTCAGAATACTTGCCGGAAGCGGAATGGTACGGACCCCGGTATTTCGTGAAAGAAACAGTTTCCGGGTCAATCAAATGGCCGGTCAGTGAATAATTTCCGACTGACCATGCTCCCATTAATATCCGATAGGCAAAATATTGCGCGTCTAATTTGGCGTATTCGTCCAGAACTTTTGGAAAATCAACCGCAATGGACGGGGAATATTCAATGTGGCTGGGCCGGTCCAGCGCGCCATCGTCAATCCGCACTAGCAACGCCGAAGGAATCGGATTGGCGCTCCATTTATATTGTTCGGTTTCTTTAAGCGCGATAACTACGGGGTGATGGACGGCATTTTTAGTAAAGTGATTCATCCACCTGGAAAGCACTACCCGCCGGAATGATCCCACTAATTCCATTTTTCCGGTGCTGTGGCTGGGAATCAGGCTAACACAAAGAGTTGTTTTACCGACGCCCATGACATTAAAATTCTTTCCGTAATAAACCGCTCTTCCGGAACCGAGATTCCCGCTTAATCCAATGCCCGTAGAATCTTTTTGCCGGTCCGCGTAAACCGTGATTGGTTTGGAAGCCGGATTTTTATAGTTGAGCGCTATCGCGAAATTCCGGACTTGTTCCGCCAAATCGCCTTCGTAGCCGCGATTTTTAAAATACGCCTGATCCGTATAAACTATTTCGTAATCTTTCGGATCCAGCCGCCGCGCCGTTTGCGGAACAAAAATAGATTTGCCCAATCTTTGCATAGCCAAGGGCATTTCCGCTAAATCGCTGGCCAAGTCAATGTAAGGTTTCCGAGCAATAATCCACCAAGCCGGATCGCCCTGCCGGCCGAAAGATTTATCCCAATATTGCTGTTTCAGGTAATTTTCGTAATAATCCCGCATTAATTCTATAACAATGAATCCGCTGTTTTGGCGTTTGGTTAATTGTTTTAAGGCTAATTTTTGGCTCGGGTATTGGCTGATGATAAACAAGTCGGGTTTTAATTTTTGGACAAAATCTTTCCAAAGGACGATCGTGGCCAAAACTCCGTGAATATAATCCCGGTTGCTTACGGAATCATAAAGTTTTTTAATGCTGGGCGGAACTTCCCATCCCGCTTCTCTTTCTTTGGAAAATAAAGAGGGCTCTTTTCCGCGCATGGCAAACGCTACCGCCATATCGTCAAACGGATGATTAGACAGCAGGGCATCCACCCGCGAAGGAATATCCTGGCCGATTTGCACGTCCTGTAAAAATTTTCTGACTAATTTTACGGAGGCTCGCGGCAAGATTTGTTTATATAATTTTTCCACGTGCGCGGCGGCGGAACTGTCCGGCTCGATTAGAATAACGGTCCCGGTAAATCCAATGAGGGCCAGCGCGTCGCCAATTTTTTTCTCGTAACCGGGCGCCACCTCCACTACTACGCCATTAACGGGAATTGGGTTTTCTTGAAGCAATCTTTGCCAAATGTAGGAAACGAGCTTAATGTCCATGAATTAAGTATAACAATCTAGGGGGCTTTATAGATCGGATCTTTTGATTGAAAAATGCCCCGTGATAATTTATAGTATCACTATTGCCGGATCATCCCTGGCCCCTCGTCGGGCAAGCGGAACAGACTAATGGCAAAATAATGCCGGATCATCCCTGGCCGGGCAGGCTAATGGTAGAATACAATGAAGTACTTTGTTTATATTTTACAAAGCTTAAAAGATGATGGGTTTTACGTAGGAATGACCACTAACCTTGAAAAACGATTAAATTATCACAATAAGAGGTTGGTAAAATCGACAAAGCATAGAGTTCCCTTTAAACTTATTTATAATGAAAGCTTTGGTGATCGAAAAACAGCTAGAGACAGGGAGAAATATTTAAAGAGCTATAAAGGATCCAGAGAAAAGTTAACAATCCTGGAAAATTTATAAATAATGCCGGATCATCTAATGGTAGGATAGCGGACTCTGAATCCGCTCATCTTGGTTCGAATCCAAGTCCGGCAGCACCAGTCAGCGCAGTATCGAGGGACCGAGACCCTTCGGTTCTAGACCGAGGCGTCTCAAACTCACTGACCTCTTTTTCCTACAATGTCATACCGGCTGAGCGCCGTATTCAAACCAAAAAATCGCCTTAGGCGATTTTTTTGGTTTACATTGCCTGTCAAAGTTTATAAGATGGGCCCCTGAAATTTTTAAGGTAGTAAATTTTTATTTTTTTAAACTATTTCAATTGAAACACCCCCCCCTCCATTCCTTCCTATCTGTAAATTTTTGATAAAATATTTTTTAAATGAGTACCATAAGATCTAATTTCATCAATATTTACCAATGTAAATTCATCGTGAATAACATTATCTGTGAGTGTTTTATATCTTTGAACCTGACTCAATTCCTGAATTAAACTTTGATTTGCCCTATCTCCCTTTATAGGGTTATTTTCAATATGTTTTATCAACACACTTAATCCGTCGCCTTTAAGAACTAAACCTCTTCCTTCTATTTGAAGATAATATTTTAGCGCCAAAAGTAGAATAGTTCTATATTGATGTGCGATTAAATTTGAATATGATAAAAATTTTTCTTTTGGCAAATCATTTATTTCGTCTATGAGAATTTTCATCTTATCTGATGCTTTATTCGGTTTATCAATAAAAGTTAATAATTGCTGTAATAAAAATTGTTTCCCAGCTTCCATTTTTTTTCTTGGTCTAATAAAGTTCACCTGAGCATCTTTTAAATAAATTCCGCTATGATAGATGAAACTATTATGAGCGGGCGCCTTATCAATTTTACCTTTCACGTGGGCTAAATAGTAAAAAAATTTATCAATTTCCGGATATTGTTCAATACTAGACTTACATATAATAGCAGGGTCAGAATTGCCCTCTTGATCGTAAAACTTAAGCGCCAGCTCTCCACCCCCAAGATTAAATGGGGCTACGAGGATCAAGTCATCTTCAAATTCATGCCCTAAAAAAGTTGAGTGAATATCCTGCCGCTGAAATGGCGTTTTATTTTTTAGGGCTTCTTTTATTTGATTTAAATTGAGTGTAGTAGTCATTGTAAAATTAATTTCTATTTAATAATGAATCTATATATTTTTTATTTATTATATGAGTAATAACTCCGCCGATAATCATTATTGGTAAGCTTAAAAGCAATAACTGATAACCCTCTGATAATTTATTCCATCCAATATTAAAAAAGTTTGATACATAAGATATCTGTTCAAAAAATACTGAATTTAATATCAAGGTTATTAAAATGGCAAAAATTAACGATACAACATAAATAAGCCTTTCTATTATATTTAAAAGCTTATTGAATTTTTTAGGAAAATCACTGATCTTTTCGTCTCCGTTTATACCCAAACTTTTTAAGTTTTTCATAAATTTAAAATCGGCATTTAGCCGATTTATATAAAATAACAGAGAATTGTTAGATAGGCAAATTATTCTTTAATATTTGCAGTTGCAATAAGAGCTGCTTTAAAAAAAGTTTCTCTATCTTCTAAATCTAAATTCAGATTCCCGGGGAGAGAAAAAAGCTTTTTTTGTTCCTCGCTAGAGAAAATATCTGGGTTCTTCATAAAAAACCATACATAAAATATTAAGAATAATTTTGGCAATTTTTTAGTCAATCCTTGATATAATCGAACACTATCGTATAGATAAAAATTAGAAAGTTCCGTATTAAAATTTAATATGTTATCCGCATCTTTATCAGCGTGCTTGAAAAAATTTTTTGCTTCGTTCATTTTAATACTAATTTCTTTTCGTTTTTCTTCTTTAATCATTGTCATTCCCCACTGAGTAACGCTTTGAAGATTTTGGGCCTTACCCAAAGTTTCTAATATCTCATGTGCTGCCCTGGTCAAAGTATGTATTGAAACTGGCTCATTATTTTTAAAAAATAAAAAAATAGCAGTTTCGAGTTGTCGCTTAGCGGCTTCAATTTTTGGAATACTCATTTTCATAAATTCTTTATCTATTTCAAAAATTTAACAATTTCATTAACCGCCTTACTCGGATTTTTCTTTATTTCATGTTCCCAAATTCTAAAAATCTTCCACCCTTGTTTTTTATAGTATTTAGAAACTTCTTTGTCCCTTGCCGTATTCTTCGCAATTTTTTGTTTCCAATAAGTTTTATGATTAGTTGGAATGCGACAATGTTTTTTACAGCCGTGCCAAAAACAAGAGTCAACAAATATAACAGTTTCATGCCGTTTCAAAACAATATCCGGCTTGCCAAAGTATGTGCCGGAGTTTTTGCGATAGCGAAAACCGCGTTTCCAAAGTGCTTTGCTAAATAATGCTTCAATCTTGCTGTCTCGGCTTTTTATCCGAGACATTATTTCGCTTCGCTTTTGTTTTGAAACAGTATCCATACATACGCTAAATTTAAATTTATCAATCAGCGGGCGTGACTATTTTATCGTACCTGCGCTTCGCCATAAACGGCACAATTTCTTTACTTGATGGAAATTCTCCGACAAATTCTCGCCCAACATCTTGCAGTAATTTTGCGCCGAGATTAGCCCTGTATTTTTTACTCAAACAAAGTTTATACCAATCATCTAGATCGTTAATGGTAATGACGCCTTGTATCCGCTCACTCCACCCAACTTGTTTGAGCAATGCCTCAATCGATTCTCGCTCGGTATCAACACAAACAATCACAATTCTGTCAGAAGTTATATCATCCGCGATATCTTCCATGAGTTCCGGGGTAAGCGTAAGATGCTTAACTTGAATTGCCGGACCAAAGTTAGCCCAAATGTCTAAACCTCTGTCTGAGGCATTTGTTACGCCGACGCGATACAGTGCGGCGGGCGAAATAAGTCGAGTTTGCTTTGCGTCAATGCCAAGAACCATTTTAATAAACCTTTCAAAGTCCTTCAAAATTTCCTTATCTTTATTTCCAATCTCCAAAGTTACTTGCGCTTTCAACGCGCGGACTATTGTCGTAAAAAGAGCATAAACTAAAATTTCGTACATTTTATCTACGCTACGGCGCAACCCAGGCGTAGTTTGAAAAATAGAAACCAGCTTTTTGAGATCAAAGGTGTCCGGCGTTGATTTTCTGATATAGTCCTCAACTTCTCGAACCGATGAAAGGCGCGCTTCCAACGCTTTGTAAATATGTGCCTCAACAACACCCTTGCCTTTCCTATTTGTCTCGCCAAGTTTTACAAGCAATTCAGGCGGCATGGCGTTGGCTTCAAAAACATTGTCCTGATATTTTTGGCTTGAGGTGCTTCGCCGGCCAACCAAAAGCAAAGACACTTCGTCTCGCCAACGCTTGGAAATATTTCGGTATGATTCTAAGTCGCTCAAATCCCAGCCCCGCTCTGTTCTGTGATGATACAAAATTTCGGCAATCTGAATTGGTTTATATAAATGAACACGCGATTTGCGTATTACCAAGTCCAACGCTATTTTTGAAAGATTGCTTTTAGTGGGCATAAATTTTTTCAATTTTTTCCTCTCTATTAAATAAATTTCTTTGTGCGGTCTTATGTAGTTGCGGTTTTTGATTCATCGCTTGCATCATCGCGCGCGCGACAGCCTCAATTTTCGGAATAACAACGCTATTGCCAGCTTGTTTTCTAACCTGTGTGTCAGGCACAACCATTTTGAAAGTATCGGGATAGCCCTGTAAGCGCAACATTTCTCTCGGCGTAAGACGCCTTTCTCCGTTTACCGTCAAATAATTATACGAGCCGTTGGCGCGCAAAGCGCAAGAAAAAGGATGTATGCCAAGATTGCCGCCTTTATTTTCATGCAATACAACAGGACGAACGGTAATCTTTTTGTTTTGCTCTTTTAACTTTCTTTCAAGTTTTTTACGGAAGTAGTCGCTTAAAAAATGTTTTTTATCAATCTGATCGTTCGGCTCCAAAATATTAGAAAGTGTTTTTGTTTCTGCCCCGTTTTTGGGAAATTCAAAAGGATAATTATCTTTGAAGCCGACAATCATTATTCGCTCTCTTTTTTGCGGAACACCGAAATCAAGCCCATTGAGAACCTTGTAATGAATAAAATATCCTAAATTTTCCAAATGCTCTAAAATAACTTTGAAAGTTTTACCCCCATCATGAGTGGTGAGCTGTTTTACATTTTCCAACAAAAACGCTTTCGGTTGTTTCGCTTTCAAAATTCTTTCAACATCAAAAAATAAAGTCCCGCGCGTGTCGGCAAATCCCAATTTATTGCCAATAATACTAAACGCTTGGCAAGGAAAACCGCCAGTCAATATATCGTGATCTGGCACTTCATCGGCAACAACTTTCGTGATGTCCCCGAAAGGTTTTTCGCCAAAATTTGCTTCGTACATGACTTGGCACGGCTCGTCCCATTCGGAAGTGAAAACGCACTTGCCACCAACTCGCTCAAAAGCGATACGGATACCGCCAATGCCCGCAAACAGGTCTATAAATTTGAATTTTTTACCATTTCTATTTGTCATGGGTCTATTTTACCGAATCATTTTATTTATTCATAATACCCGATTTTGATAAATTTT
This sequence comes from bacterium, assembly GCA_030700025.1. GTDB lineage: Bacteria > Patescibacteriota > Minisyncoccia > UBA6257 > 02-FULL-45-10c > JAUYKI01. Next base: position 17,205 of record JAUYKI010000008.1, read on the forward strand.
CCGCCACTAAAACTATTTTTTATCTTGAGGTTCGTACTTCGTTTGATAACCAGTATCTTCTTTTGGCCTTAAAATATTAGGGAAATTAATATCTGCCTTAACATCAAAAGAAACCTTTTTAAATAATTGGAAAGTTTCGTATGGATCAGTAATGTGGCTAAGCGTATACGGAACATTTTCAGAATAAGCCGAGCTATCTTTAGTTCCTGGATGCCCGATAATGCGATTGGCATAGATTGCAATACTGCCGGAATTCTTGCCAAAAATTTTATCCACAATACCGACATCCACCCTGGAGCTTTCTACCTTATCGTAATCTACAAAGTCAAAGTCTCTGCCGATTAATCCACTTTGTAAAATAACTCTTTTATCAGTAATCACATACCATATATTTTTATAACTTAGCATCGAAATAAAGGGATTTATAAAGGCAATAAAAAAGCCGAAAGCGCCGAAAAAGATAGTGCCTAGGTTCCAAGATGGTTGGTTAAAAGCGAAAGCAATACCAATTAGAACTAATCCTACAAAGATTGAAATGAACATTTTGAAAAGGTATGGCAAAAACTGCGGTTGGTTTTGCCAGATAACTTTTTCATTAGTATTTAAAACCTTATCTATTTCATACATATGAAGTTATTATAACATAATTAATATTTATGATAAGATTAAGCCATGCAAAGAATTTTATGGGTGATTTTAATTATTGTTAGTTTTGCATCATTTCTTGGCATTGGGGTCGGCAAGTAAGGGCCCTCATTTGCATTTCAGTTATAAATTAGCCGGCTTTGATAAAAATAATGGATATTTAGGATGTTCCAACCCCTCCGAGTATTTTGTTGGTAAAATAACATACATTTTAAATTAAGACATATTTTACGAGACACCACAAAAGTGTCTCATTTGTCTCATTTTAGCTTTAAAACAGCCCCGACCGAGACCCATCATGAGACAGCTCTAAAAAATGTTATAATTCCCTCTAAAAGGTTGGTCTCAGACCGGAGAACACAGCCAATTAAAAATGCGTCATGTTATATTACGTTTACATCTTAAAATGCGCAGATAAATCCTTATACGCCGGTTGCACTAATAATTTAGAAAAACGATTACAAGAGCACAATAAATCAAAACGCGGCGCGCACTATACAAAAATCCGCCGGCCGGTAAAATTAGTGTATTCGGAATCGTTCCGGACCCTTGGCAAGGCCCGGAAACGCGAAGCCGAGATTAAAAACTGGAACCGGAAGGAAAAATTAGCTTTAATTAAAAAATGAAAAAAGTATTTGCAGAAATAGGGCTTGGAAACGATACGTTTTTCTCAACGGAATTTGAAAAGGAGGGTACCGAATACAGAATTCCCAAATTTATACTTCCAACCGCAATACATGAAGTCTATTTTCGTTTTTGGTTATTCAAAAAGGTATTTATTCTGTCTACTGTAGATGGATTTAAAACGACGTCAAAAAGTAAAAATAACTTTAAAATTTTATTCGGCATTGGCGGCGAGACTAACTAAGAATGCTATCTAAAAATAAAACTTGCGAATGGCCATTAGGAGACGCTCAAATGGTCCAATATCACGATAAAGAATGGGGGGCGCCGGTTCATAACGACCGGAAAATATTTGAATTCTTGGTTTTAGAAAGCGCCCAAGCCGGATTATCCTGGAGAACTATTCTGCATAAGCGCCAGGGATATAAAAAGCTGTTCGCGAACTTTGACCACCGGAAAGTAGCGAGATTTGATCAGAAGCAGGTTTTGAAACTTTTGAAAAATCCTGCCATTATTAGGAATCGCCTAAAAATTGAATCAACCGTCAATAACGCGAAAAGATTTCTGGAAACGCAAAAAGAATTCGGAAGCTTCTCTAAATATATGTGGGGCTTTGTTGGCGGAAGGCCCATTGATGGAAAACGAAAAGCTTTGAAAAACATTCCGGTGATAACCAAGGAAGCCGAGCAATTCGCCCAAGATTTGAAAAAGAGGGGATTTAAATTCCTGGGGCCGACAGTGGTGTATGCCCACATGCAGGCAGTCGGAATGGCGAATGACCACATAACTGGCTGTTTCCGCTATCGCGAACTAAAAAAATAAATGGTAAAATTTAAATATGGGAGATAAACACTATATCTGCACCGGCGGATGCCTGGGCGTTTCGGATAAGCCGGGAGTTTGCCAGGCGCCAGATTGCCCGAAACACGAACATCCCCTGGAACTCTGCAACTGCAAAGACGGAAAACACTATAACCGGCAAAATAAAAAATCTGCTAACTAGGGCAGATTTTTTATTTCCATCGACGGCGGGGAAATCCGCCTCCACCGCTCCGGTGATGTCCGGTAAACGGCTTGCGGGGACCATGAAAACGCGGTTGAAACGGGCGTTGTCCTCCAAAGCCGGTTCTGGCTAGCGAAGGCGGGGGAGCCGGCATAGAGTCCGGCAATTTTCCCAACGGCAATGATTTTTTCAAAAATCTCTCCAGGTTCCTTAAATCCCCCTGCTGATCCGGCGTAATAAAAGAAACTGCGTGTCCGGTTGTACCAGCCCGGCCGGTCCGGCCAATGCGGTGCACGTAATCTTCAGCTTGCGGAGGCAAGTCATAATTAATAACCACTTCAATATTCACGACATCAATTCCGCGGGAAGCAATGTCGGTGGCAACCAAAATCCGATAGCGTCCGGTTTTAAAACCCTCCAGAGCTTCTTTGCGCTGTCCCAAAGTCCGGTTGGAATGAAGTTCCGCGGCTGAATGGCGGGCATCGCGCAAATGGCGGACGATTTTTTTAGCGCCAAATTTAGTCCGGGTAAACACCAAAACCGATCCGCGGTAATCGTCCAGCAATTTATGCAAAAGCTGGGCTTTTTGTTCGCGGGAAACTATAAATCCTTCCTGGGTAACCGTAGCGGCGGCCGTGCCCGGCGGAGCAATTTCAATTTGCGTGGGCAAATGCATAAAAGTCTGCGCGATCTTGATAATGTCGGGCGGCATAGTGGCGGAAAATAAAAGCGTCTGCCGCTGAACCGGAACGTGCTGAAGAATCCTTTTCAATTGAGGGGCAAAACCCATATCCAGCATCCGATCAGCTTCGTCTAAAACTAAAATCTTAACTCCGGAAAAACTAAGCGTGCGCTGATTCAAATGGTCAATAATCCGGCCCGGCGTGCCAATAATAATATTCGGATTCCGATGAATGTCGGAAATTTGCCGGCCCATAGACGCGCCGCCGATTAATACCGCGGTCCGGATGCCAAACGATATTCCAATTTGGCGGATGGCTTCTTCCACCTGAAGCGCCAATTCTCTAGTAGGCAAAACTACCAGCCCCATTCCTTTATTTTGAAGAAGATTTTGGATCATCGGAATGCCGAATGCCAAAGTTTTCCCAGTTCCAGTCTGGGCGATGCCGACTAAATCCTGTCCGCTTAAGGCAATTGGAATAGACTGCGACTGAATTGGAGTAGGCTGAAAAAATTTATGCTTATTCAGCACGTCTAAAATACCCGGGGCAATGCCCAGGCCGGAAAAGTTATTTGCGGGGGTTGGCATCATGTAGGCATAGTATAGCATAAAGTCCAATAAAATACTATACTTAAGCAAAATTGGCAAGTAACACACATGCTTATTGATGATGTAAAAATTAGAATCAAGGCGGGCAACGGCGGAAACGGCGGGGTGGCTTTTAATAAAAATTTAATGAGTTTGGGTCCGGCGGGCGGAAGCGGAGGCCGCGGAGGCAGTATTTTTGCCGAAGGAGTTTCAGATTTAAGCACCTTAAGCCCGTTTCGCTACAAAAAAGAATTTCACGCGCAAGACGGCGAACACGGCCAAATGCAATTCCGCGACGGAAAAGACGGCCAAGATTTAATTTTTAAAATTCCCATCGGCACCATAGTGCATAATTTAAATACTAATAAGGATGTAGAAATTACGAAAATAGGGGAACGAGTTTTACTGGCCCAGGCCGGACGCGGCGGAAAGGGAAACTTCCATTTCCGCTCTCCCCGCAATACTTCGCCGACCCAATTCAAACACGGCACGCCAGGGGAAGAATTTGAACTGCGCCTGGAACTGAAGCTTATTGCCGATGTCGGATTTGTGGGCTTTCCTAATGTAGGAAAATCCAGCTTACTAAATGAATTGACCCGAGCCCAAAGCAAGGTAGCTAATTACCCCTTTACCACGCTGGAACCAAATCTCGGAGTGTATTACGAACTAATCTTAGCGGACATTCCCGGGCTGATTGAGGGATCGTCCGCGGGCAAGGGGCTGGGCATAAAATTTTTACGCCACATTGAACGGACTAAAATTCTTTTTCATTTTGTTTCCGCGGAATCGGAAGATCCGGTTAAGGATTATAAAACTATCCGGAAAGAGCTGGGGGATTATAATAAAGCCCTGCTTCAAAAATCCGAGCATCTTTTTTTGAGCAAGAGCGATATAACGTCTCCGGACGAAATAAAAAAGAAATTGGCAAAGCTTAAAAAGATAAATCCTGAAGCTCTGGCGATTTCCATACATGACGAAAAAAGCCTGGAAGCAGTAAAGAAAATCTTGAACCGTATCCAGAAGGAAAAATTTATTTAAGTAGAGAACCTCTTCTCCGTAGCGCGGGCCGAGGACTGAGCGGGCAGGGTGCCCCGCCTGCCTATTTCTTGGAAACAGAATAAATCAGCTCCAGCGGCTGATTTTTCTTCGCCCTCGGCGTATTTTGTGGTCCAAGCAAAATACGCCTGCGGGATGTTTCCCGAAATAGGCAGACGGGGCGAGCGAAGTCCGAAACCCAGTGAAAACTCACGCTGGGAGTTTGAGCGGTAGCGGGAGAAGAGGTTCTTTATTTATAAATAAAAAACCCGCCTTATCAGCGGGTTTTTTATGGTTACACTTTAGAAACGTTAGTTGCATTAGGGCCTTTATCGCTCTGAGCAACTTCGAATTCTACTTGGTCTCCTTCTCTCAACTCATTAAACTGCACATTGCGCAATTCTTTTGAATGAAAGAAAAGGTCTTTATCGGCTCCCTCTCGAGAGATGAAGCCAAATCCGCGGTCGGTTAACCGGGCAATTTTTCCTCGTTCCATTTTAGTAGGTTGTTTGGTTAATTATAAACTCGGCAATAGTAAAGTTGGACGACGCTCTCTTTGCGCGAAACTGTTATTCAGTATACACTACCCTTAACCTATTTGTCAAGTATGCGCAAAACTAACGAAATTTACGACGTAATTGTCATCGGCGGGGGAGCATCCGGAATGATGGCGGCGGGAAGGGCCGGCGAACGGGGCAGGCGGGTTTTACTTTTGGAAAAAAACCGGAATCTCGGCGAAAAACTGAAAATAACCGGCGGGGGGCGCTGTAATATTACTAACGCCGAAGAAAATGAGCGGGTTCTGCTTTCCCATTACGGAAAAGCGGAGCCGTTTCTTTATTCGCCATTTTCCCAATTTGGAATGAAAGATACTTTTTCTTTTTTTGAATCCCAAAATTTGCCGCTGGTAGTCCAGGAGCGCAAACGCGCTTTTCCGAAAACCGAAAAAGCTGAAGATGTTTTTAAGGCGCTGGAAAAATACCTGCGAAAAGGAAACGTGGAAATTCTCTCTGATATGAAAGTAGGCGGAATGGCCGGATCCGGCGGGGCAATCAAAAAAATAATTGCCAATGGGCAGGAATTTTCCGCTTCTTCTTATATTCTGGCTACCGGGGGCATTTCCCATCCGGAAACCGGATCTACCGGAGACGGCTTTTCCTGGCTTAAAAAATTAAGCCATAAAGTCCAAAGCCCAACCCCGACCATTGTTCCGCTCGCGGTTTCCGACCAATGGATAAAATCATTAGCCGGCGTATCTTTGCCGATGATGAAAATTACGTTTTTCCTGAACAACGAAAAAAAGTTCTCGCTAAAAGGCCCGGTGCTATTCACTCATTTCGGGCTTTCCGGACCGCTTATTTTAAATTCTGCGGGGAAAGTTTCCGATTTATTGCACGAAGGCGCAGTGACGGCCCTGATTGACGCCTATCCGGACGCTGACCTCGGCTCGCTGGATAAGCAAATTACCAAAGTATTTGACGCCAATAAAAATAAAATGCCGAAAAATATCTTTAATGAAATTACGCCCAAAGGAACTGCTAGCGCTATTTTATCTTTATTGAAAAACTTTAATTCCAATATAAAAGTGAATAGCGTTACTCAAAAGCAACGAAAAGAAATCGTAAATCTTTTAAAAGCCCTGCCTGTTAACATTTCCGGATTAATGGGTTATGACCGGGCGGTTATTTCCGACGGGGGATTGGCGCTTGCCGAAGTAGACACCAAAACTATGCGGTCCAAGCTTTATAAAAATCTTTATATTACCGGAGACTTGCTCCACATCAGCCGGCCCTCCGGCGGTTATTCCTTACAGCTTTGCTGGACCACCGGCTATGTTGCCGGAAGCCACGCTTAAGACAAGCCCTTAAAATTTTCTTCTACTTCTTTCCAATTGACTACGTTCCACCAAGCGGCAATGTAGTCAGGCCGTTTATTCTGATATTTCAAATAATAAGCGTGTTCCCAAGCGTCTAGTCCTAGAATCGGTTTTAGTCCCTGTGAAATGGGAGAGTCTTGATTTGAGGTAGTCAAGATTGTTAGTTTCGAATTTCGGGCTTCGGATTTCGGATTTTCGGTGACTAGCCATGCCCAGCCGGATCCGAATATGCCAGAAGCGGCCGCGGTAAATTGTTCTTTAAATTTTTCAAAACTGCCAAAAGTTTTAGTAATGGCTTCGGCTAATGTTCCGGTTGGTATTCCGCCTTTCGATGGATTCGACAAGCTCGCCACGGGCTGGCTCAGGGCTGGAGAACATAAAGTTCTCCAGAAAAAAGAATGATTAAAATGCCCACCTCCGTGATTCCGAACCGCAGTCCGGATTTCTTGCGGAATCGCGTCTAAATTAACGAGTAGTTCTTCCAATGATTTTTCTTGCAATTCTGGATATTTTTCCAAAGCCATATTTAATTTATCCACATAAGCTTGGTGGTGTTTAGCGTGGTGGATTTCCATAGTCCGGGCGTCAATAAACGGCTCTAGCGCGTCATAGGAATAAAGCAATTTGGGGAGTTCAAATTTCATGTTATTATAATTATACTACGCTTAATTTCTATGGAAAAGCTAACCGACATAAAACACCCCTGGAAACACCAGCAAATGGGCCAGAGGCCGCCCAGGGAATCTATTTTTAAAAGATTTATAAAATGGTGCTGGAGTATCATAACCGCCCCCTTCCGGCTGATCTGGAGCTTAATCCGCGCTCTTTGGAATTTAATTACCCGCTTGCTTTCCGGCATTGTAACGGCAATCTCCGCGCTTTTCTCTAAATCAAAAAGCGGGGGATCGGCTATCGGGCGGGCCGTCAAAAACTTCGTAGCGTTCCTATGGCCGCGCAGCCAAGCCGGATGGATAATTTTACTTTTAACATTAGTTTTTTTGTGGCAAGTACTGACCTCTCTGGAATTTCCGTTGATTGATTCTAATAAATGGCAGGCGATAACCTTGAGCAATAACCAGGTTTATTTCGGCCGGCTCCAGGAAGTCAGCAATGAATACGCGACACTGAAAGATGTTTATTATCTCCAAGCGCCCTCCGGATCGCAAACCACCACTAATTTAGTAAAATTAAGCGAAAAAATCTACGGACCGGAAAATCAAATTTATATTCCAAAAGAACAAATAGTCTTTTGGGAAAATCTCGGAGAAAATTCCCAAGTAATAAAAGCGATTGAACAGATTAGGAATTAGGAATTAGGAATTTATCTTGGTAGCCATTGAGAAAATCTTTCCAAGCCATCGGACTCTTGCCCTCCGGCTGAACCCTTTTTAATTCTAAATTCTCATTCTGAAAATCGGCCTCTAATAACTTAAGCTTAATTTCTTTTCCGTTTTTTAATTTTAGAATGGTGAAAACGCCCGGCTCTGGATTCAATGCCCGGATTTTCAACCAAACCTGCCGGGGCGGATCGTTTTTTAAATCCACCAGCCCATCTGATAAAGAAAACTTTTTCGTAAAAGTGGCTTCGTTGTCATTTTGCGGCCGAGCTTTAATTTCGCCATTTAAAAACTTGGGCAAGGTTTCCACTAATAAGTTACCGCTTGATTCCGCTAGCTCTCTCATTAATTCTTCGTAACTTTGATTTTTGATTTTTGATTTTTGATTTTTTAAAATTGGCCCGTTATCCACTTTTTCATCCATTAAATATAAAGAGGTTCCGGTTTCCGGCTCATCCTCCAGTATCGCGCTTTGAATAGGGGAAGCGCCGCGGTATTTCGGCAAAAGCGATGGGTGAACGCCGATTGTGCCCAACTTAGGAATGTCCAAAATATCTTTTTTAAGAATCTTAGAATAAGCGGCAACTATAAAAAAATCCGGTTTGTAATTTGTGATTTGTAATTTGTGATTTGCCAAAGTTTCTGGCTGTAAAACTTCAATATTATACTTTTCAGCCGTAACTTTGGCCGGCGGGGGAGTCATAATCTTTTTTCGGCCGACCGGAGCGTCCGGAGAGCAAACTACCACTGCCGGAATAAAGCCCGCGGTGATTAATCTTTCTAAAATAATCTCCGCAAACTCCGGAGAACCAAAAAATACAAATCGTGGGTAATTGGTCATTAGTTATTTGTTGCCTCGTGCTTCTTTACGTCCTTGCACCGGTCAATAAATAATTTGCCATTGAGATGGTCCATTTCGTGCTGAAAAACCCGCGCTAACAGCCCCCAGGCCTTAATCTTTACCTTCTTATTATTTTGGTCCCAGCCGGTCAAAACTACCTTATCTGCCCGCTCTACCACTCCATAAGCAAGGGGAACGCTTAAACAACCCTCCTCCATAAGAACGGGGTCGCCGGACTCTTTAACCAGTTCCGGGTTAAAAATCGCGTAAAACTTCTTATCCGGTTGAGCCACGAACACTTTAAAATCCAGCCCGATCTGGTTGGCGCTTAATCCAATGCCGTTGGCTTTTTGCATGATTTCCCGCATTTTCTGAAGCAACTCCCGGATTTCTTTTTTGCTGTATTTGGCAAAATCAAACTTAACGGCCTTGCGCCTTAAAAACTTCTCTTCGCTTTTACTGTCAATTGTCCAAAGATTCTCGTTAATAATCATCTTTGCTTTTTTAATTTTTTTTCTTCTTCAGCTCTTGAAGCATTCTCATAAAATAAGCGCCTTTGTTCTGGATATTCGTCCGGTCAGCCAGGCCCTTTGCCAAAATAAGCAGCTTTTGAGCATCAAAAGATTTAGCTAGGCGCATATATAAAGACTTGTGCGACGGGTCGTTTAGAATTTCTGCCAGCATTAATCCAGTCATTTGATAAGGCTTATAAACGCGCGATTTCTTAGACCGCTCTTTCAAAAGTTCTAAGTATTTTTTGCTGTCTATTTTAAACTCTTCCATGCTTATAACTACTTAAGTTTATGTTATATTAAAAAGAAAGAAAAGAGATAAATATTTATGAAAAAGGGGGCTCAAAGGCTTTTTATAGCCATTAATCTGCCTAACGACATTAAGAAAAAAATCGCGGAAGAAGTTGAAAAAATCCGGTATGAATTCTCCGGTGATATCCGCTTCTCCAATCCGGAAGACTGGTACATTACTTTAGTTTTCTTGGGAGACCAAAGCCGGGAGTTAATCGCCGACATTATTGATGCCGCCGAAAATACCGCGAATAATTTTCCCGCCCCAACCGTTCATTTGGAAAGCCTGACTTATGGGCCGTTGGGCAGAACGCCGAGAATGGTCTGGATCAATGGATCCGCGTCCGTTTCTAAAACATTGTCAGAAATCAAAAATTCTTTGGAGGACAACCTAGCCAATGCCGGAGTCAAGTTTAAGCAAGAATTTCGGGGATTTAAAGCTCATGTTACCTTAGCGAAATTTAACGCGGCCACCAGACAAGACTTGCCCGTAATTGAGAAAAAAATTGACTGGAAGTTTACCGCGGCTAGCGTTGACCTAATGGAGTCGCATCTCTCCAAAAATGAAGCGCCGTACGAAAAGCTGGCTGGCGCAGATTTCCTTTAGATATTATTATTAAATAAACATGCTCAAGCTCAAACAACGCCTGCCGATAATCGCCACAATTATTGCGGTTATTTTAGTTGGCGGGGGAGCTTATTACGCCGGCCTTGCTATTGGCGCCAGCCAATCGCGCGAGTTGATTATCCGAGGCGTCAGCGACCTTGAGCCGGATCAGCAGATTTCCACTGACTTCAGCCTTTTCTGGGAAGCCTGGCAAAAACTAAAAGATAATCACATCCGGGGAGAACAGATTAAAGACCAGGAGTTTCTTTACGGGGCGATCGCCGGCATTACCAATTCCCTAAAAGACCCCAACACCGTATTTTTTGAACCTGAAGACTCCAAAAAATTTGAAGAGGACGTAACCGGAAATTTTGGCGGCATTGGCGCCGAAATCGGAGTCCGCAACGAACAATTAGTTATTATCGCGCCCTTGGAAAACTCGCCGGCGGAAAAAGCCGGGTTGCTGGCTGGCGATAAAATCTTTGCCATTAATAATGAGGCGGCCGCAAAACTGGATGTAAACGAAGCAGTGAAAAAAATCCGCGGAGAAATTGGAACACAAGTTACCTTAACTATTGTAAGAAACGGGGAGGACAAACCGCGCGAAATCACCATTACCCGCGGAAAAATTGAAGTGCCAACCCTAAAACTCACTGTTAAAGAGGGGGGTATCGTTCACGTTCAATTATTCAGTTTTAATGAGAATGCGCCCTTTCTCTTCTACCGGGCAGCGCTTACCGCGCTTATGAGAAATGCCAACGGAATGGTGCTGGATTTGCGCAATAATCCGGGTGGATTTTTAGAAGTGGCGGTAAATCTGGCCGGCTGGTTCTTGGACAGGGGAGACATCGTAGCCATTGAAAAATTCCGAAGCGGAAAAGAAAATATTTTCCGGGCTAACGGCAATGGCGCTTTAAAGAAATTGCCTTTGGTAATTTTAATCAACAAGGGATCGGCGTCCGCGTCGGAAATTCTAGCTGGCGCCATCCGCGATAATAACGGGGTAAAATTAATCGGGGAAAAAAGCTTTGGAAAAGGAACGGTCCAGGAATTATTTGACCTCAAGGATAATTCTAAGCTGAAAATAACAATCGCCAATTGGCTGATGCCCAAAGGCGAGACCATTGAACAAAACGGCCTTGCGCCGGACGTAGAAGTAAAAATAACCGAGGAAGATATTGAAGCTGAAAAAGACCCGCAATTGGAAAAAGCGCTGGAAATTTTGAAAGAAGAAATAAAAAAATACTCCGAATAACGGAGGATTTTTTATTTTATTTATTGGATACTAACTACGGTGGCGTATCTTTGATTGCCGTCAAATCTTATTTTCTTAGTTTCTTTCATTCGGACCTTGCCGGTTTTCATGGCAAAAAGCGTGTCGTCTCCGCCTCGGCGGACATTTAAGCCCGGCAAATATTTCGTGCCTCTTTGGCGGATAATAATCTGGCCGATTGCCACAGCTTCACCGTGGTTTCTTTTAACGCCTAAGCGCTTAGAAGCCGACTCCCGAAGGTTTTTACTAGTACCCAGTGATTTTGTATGTGCCATAAATCTATTTAATTGATAACTTTTAACTAATGACTATTAAGAGAAATAGTATTACAATTTGCCCTATGCTGTCAACTCTCAAAAACTGGTTTAAGAACCGCTCGGTTATCCTATTTTTGCTCCTATTTTTGCTTTGTTCTCTTAGCTTCGGCTTGGGGTATCTTTTGGCCCAGGAGGGGGATCGGGCGCCGATTATAATAGAAACCAACCCGTAACTTGTAATAAGCCCTATTTAAGAGTATTCTCTTAAAAGACGCGCCTTAAAAACTTCTATACGAGGAGGGTAAAATGCTAAAAGGGTTGTTTTTATTTTGCGTGGTAGGGCCATTAATGGCAGAATTTTCCGGATATTTTTGGCACCGCTTTATTTCTCACGTGGGAATTTTTAGCTGGCTGCCAAACGACTTTTTAAGGCGCCGGCACTTTCACCATCATGAAGAATATCCACTGCATAAAATACGGGATATAAGCTATGTTACATCCTGCGACATCACTTTTATTATAGCCGGATTCTTAACCTGTTTAATAGCTTTTGGCCTGGTTTTATTAAAAGCGATAACTTTATTAAGTTTTCTTTTGATCATAGCCGGTGGAATACTTTTCGGAATAGCCATTGGCATTGTCCATGACTCATACCACATTAAATATCTGGAGCTGACAAAGCGCTGGCGATGGTTGTTTAAATTCCAATGGTTTAGAAAATATTACGTTTGGGCGAGGCGCTGTCACGATATGCACCATGTTGTAAACGCCAACTATTTCGTAATTATTCCCGTGGATTGGTTTTTTAGAACTTTGGTAACTAAAAAGCCGGAGGCGCATGACGAGCTATTTCCCCGCTTTGACCCCGCGTTGATTAGTTCCTGCAAAAAACCCATGATCCGGCGCTGATTTAATTTCAGCGCTTTTTAATTTGACGGCTGTTAAAAAATAAATTATATTCTGGAGGCAGTAAACGAGCCTAAAAGGAGGCAGCAAATGGGATGGTTCGGCGGAAAAGGGACAAACGAGCCGGAAGAAAAGCCACAGCAGTGCCGGGTGAAAGTATTAAATAATGATGGGAGGGTGCTTTTTGAAAAAGTAGCGCCAAAGGATAATATAAATTGGGATGGGGATAGCAGATATATTGAAATTGAAACGGGGGATGGAAGAGAGACAAATATCATGACTGGGCAGTATTTGGTGGTTATGGAGGATTTGTAAGTGTCTCAATTACAGTTAGAGATGTTGCGAGACGCTAGCGTCTCAGCTGGCGTTAATTCCATTCCGGCCTGGATTTCCATCCTTGTAGTAGCCGTATTCTTAACTTGGGCAACTTGGTATCTGACCAGGAAACTGGACCAGGAAGCCCGCGATTCCAAACCATAAATTAAGTCAGGGCTTGTTTTTTAGAAAAAATAGGTTAAAATAGATACGCTCTTTCAAATGATGGTTGCGAGAAATGCGGGAGGGAAAGAATGGAAGACGTACTGCGCGGGAGGATAATTCGGGAAGCTTATCATCTGGGAAAGAAATTCGTTATGAAGCTGGACGACGGAAGCGAAGTAGTAATTGAAGAAAAAGGCGGTCCTGGCCTGCATGATGAATGGGATAACTGGACTGATGTCTCGCACCAGAAAGATGGCAAGGTTTTATCCAGCTGGAGACTGAAAGATGGCCGAGGAGATTTACCCAAGCCGCCGGACAATATGGACGGTACCGGAAAACATTTTCCTTCCGAATTTTAATATTATATAACCTCGCTATGCGGGGTTTTTTATTTTTCTCTTTTCCAACAACCCAACCAAGAAGAAGGTTGGGTTTTATAAATCTAAATAAAAATAAAAGTGAAGCCATGCCACCTCTCCGAAACCCCCGCAGGCATTTGAGCTTGGTCCGCCGTTATCTTTGCGGAGCAACCGGCGGTCAAATGCCGAGGACTAAGCGAAGTGAGCCGCAGGAGCGAACTGAGCGGGTTGAGGAGAGGTGGCATGGCTGAGCGAGATGAAATATTAAGAAAGATATCCAACTTTCTTCAGCCAGCCCTCATTTTCCCATTCCCATAATTTTTTAGCGCTAAGAAAAGCCGAAAAATCATTTTTCCAGTAGGGGAATTCCTGCAATTCAGTGGCTCCTTGCAAATCTGACCATTCATGCTGGTCTTCCGCGCACAAAGACATTCTTCCTTTGCGAATTTTATTATTTCCGCCCTTGGGCCGCATAGTGGCTCCGCAAATATAGCAATTTTTAACCTGGTCTATCCGCAAGATCCAACGAGTCTGCAAAGTAGGGAAGTCCGGCAAAAGAGCTTCCATATAAGCCGAGGTTTGAAGGTTATAGTCGCGATAGATGGCCTGGGAGGTCTTTATATCCATAACCCCGAATTTACCGTTAAAAAGCGCGATTAAATCCACCGTGCCGGCATAACGATGGTCTTTATGATGCACCCGCCGTTCTACCAGCTCCTTATTCACCTGCAGGCTATTACTGCTCAAAAACAGCTCAAAGGCGTCTATGGAAGGCTTGATGTCCGGAGCCACTTCCGGAGCTTCGCCTAAAAGAATCTTTTCTACGGCCTCATGGACTTTCGTGCCTTCGGTGGCAGAAAGTTTAGCAACATCTTGGGCAGCTTTATAACTTTTTGCCGCGCCATAAAACATATAAAGCGCGGGCTTGGCTTTTATTTCAACTATTTTTGTGACACGGGGATACCATTTGCCATCAATGTCATAACCGCATGATTCTTTAAAATTTTCTTCGCTGGTAAAAAAATTCATTATTTTAGGATAAGTTCTAATAATGATAACTTAAAACAAATTAAAAAACAAAAGAGCGGTTTAACCCGCTCTTAATCAATCTTGTAAAGATTGTGCTCCTCAATAAGCTTTCGCAAATCTTCAACCGTCGCTGATATTTTTTTTTCGGAGGGCTCTTTCAATACGCATAATTTTTCTATAATACAGGGGATGATAGCCAAGGGAGAAAAAGACAGAGCAATCACTAAATTAGTGTAATGGAATTTAGTAGAGCTGAAAAAATCCGCGACAAAACTTAACAACACCAATCCCGCGCACGCGCTCATCCACCAAAAACCCAGGCTCAAAATCAGTAAAATCGGCTCGCGCCACTGCGCAGAATACACATCGGACCAGAGAAACAATAAAATAAATATAGGAGCCTCAAGAAACATAATCCCAAGCTGGGAAGTTCCGCAATGAACAGACACACTGGGCATACCGCGCAGATTTTCCGAAGTAGGGGACAGGCCTAATTCCAATAACATAATGCTTTTATGTTCGCAGGCGTGCCATTCGCGGACTTCGGTAGCTTTTCTAAATTCCCAGACGGTTATCAAAAAAGTTGCGATAAAAGAAAAGCCGAACGCTCCAATAGCCGACATGATTGCTACTCTCAGCAAATTACCAAATGACCAGACGCATAAAACCGCGTAAGGAAGGGATAAAACCCAAAACAAGACTCTTATCTTTTTCAGATCGGGCTTACTAATCTTGTCTTCTTTATGTTCCGGATTATAAGATCGGGTATAAAATAAGCGGGATCGATTAACGGAATCGGTAAACTTCACTTCAAAGCCGGTAGAATTAGACAAGCCCTCGGCATTAATGATTTTATCGGGCCAAAGCGACAGCCAAAGCGCTTTCAGCATTACCGCCTCCTTTAGTTATTCTTTAGTTATGAATGAGCAAACTGGTACTAGAATAGCCAAAAATTAACGAGTAGTCAATCTGCGTTAGTAGGGAATACAGAAAACCAGCCCAACTTTCCCAAGCTTACCTGTCGCACATTATATCTTTTATGACACTTACCTATACGTATTCTAGATTCCAGATATTAGCTTCTAAATACTAATTTTTACCAATTCATTCTCGCTACAATATTCTTTAAAAATTCCACGGTAAAATCTATTATGATCATTACATATTTGCCAAGCCAGGATAAAACCTCCTGCAATGGGCCGCCAAAGCTGACCCAAAACCAAAGCATCAATCCCCGCCCTAAACGGAAAAATTGCTGCCCAAGGCGGATTAAATCATCTCCGGACTGCGGAATATAGACTGATAACTGCTTGGCAGTGCCAAAGAATAAATCAAATAATCGAAGAAGCCAGTCCATACTTTAAGTATACTAGATACTTAGCCACTAGCCACTAGCCACTAGTCACTAGTCACTAGTCGCTAAATTAGAGATAATCTTCGGGGCTAATAACTACGCCAACCGGCACCAAACCGGCAGCTGGAGAAATTGATTTCAAAAGAATGCTGGGAGTCCAATAAACCCCAAAGTGCAGATGCGGACCGGTTGCATAGCCGGTATTGCCGACATATCCGATTAAATCTCCGCGCTTCACCATACTGCCGACAGCCACTATTTGCTTGGAAAGATGCGCGTAAAGCGTGGATAAATTATTATTGTGTTCAATTAAAACATATTTTCCGTACTGATATTTTTTCCAGGAACTGACATCGTTATTATCTACCGCTCGTACTTTGCCGTCTTCGGCCGCGAATACCGGAGTGCCGATAGGCGCTCCGCCGATATCCAAGCCGTTATGCGGCTTTCCGCGATAAAGATATGACTGCTCGCCGAAATGCTGAGTAATATAAGCAGTACCGCCGTCTTTTTTAAGCTTAACCGGCCAGGCAAAAACCCCGGGCCTTTTACTCGGCAAAAGACTTGGGTCAAACGAAGCCCGCAATGTATCTTCAATTTTCGCGATCTGGTCCGAAATAGCGTCTTGCTGTTTTTCCAACTCACTAATTAGGGATTGATAGGTTTTTTCCTGATTTTTCGTCTGCGTTAAAAGCGATTGCCGGTCTTTTTTCTGGCTTTCAGTTAGAACTTTCCGATTGGCCAAATTCCTGTTTTCCAGCTCTAGTTTTTGTTTTTTAGCCGCTGCCGTATCCAGCTTATTATTCAAATCGCCATTAAGTATTTGAAGCTCGCCCAATTCTTCCGACAATCCGACATTAACATTAAAAATATTTTGGACTTCGGACACGCTGGCGGCCAAGCTTTTATATTTTAAAAGCGTAATTAAAACCGCGTCTTTATCTTTTTGCTGCAGTTCCCGCAAAAGTCCGGCTATGGCTCCCCGCTTCAAATTGATTTGAAGCTCGGTTTCATTAACGTCGTATTGCAAAGCCTCAATTTCCAACTTAGTCCGGTCAATATTTATAACGCTGGATTTTATTAATAAGCTAAGCTGGCCGATGCTGGAATCAAAACGCTTTATTTCTTGATTTAAAGTTTTGCCCTTATCCACTGTGGCTTCCAAATCTTTTTGGGCCTGTTGAATTTTCAGATTTACCTCTTGCAAAGACTTATTTTGCTCATCAATGGCCTGGCGTAATTCTTCCAGAGTGGCGGCAAAAGCGTTAGAAATAGAAAATAGAAAATAGAAAGTAGAGAGCAGAAACGCCAAACCAATTAAAATTGTTTTAAACATAATTCTAGATTCTAGTTATTAGATTCTAGTTTCTGAAGCGCTATATCCAGCCTTCTAAGCGATTCGTCTTTTCCTAAAATATCCATTATTTCAAACGGTCCGGGCGATTTATCCTTTCCCGATAAGGCTGCCCGCATAGGCCACAATACCTCTCCCCTGCCCCGAGTATCTGCCCACGGCATAAGCTTCGCCTCTAAATTGGCTTTATCAAATTCGTCCAATAAAAAGCCTTTTAAAATTTCTCGCGCCACCCGCAAATTTTCCATAATCCGCTCCGGCTCCGTATTTTTCCAAATTAAAAGCGATGGGTCATAATCCGGCAACTCAAAAAAGAAATTATTAATATCTTTGAATTCATCTAATTTGCTTATTCTTTCCCGAGAAGAAGCAATCAGCTTTCGAGTCAGGGGCAAATTCCCAAATTCTTCTCCAAAAATTTCTTTTATTATCTCGAGTAAACGGCCTTCATCGGCAGTCTTAATATATTGGGCGTTCAGCCAATTTAATTTCTCCACGTTAAACACCGCTCCGGATTTTTGCGCGCGGGATAAATCAAAATTCTGGATTAATTCTTCTTCGCTTAAAATTTCCCGGTCATCGGATAAATGCCAGCCCAACAAAGCGATAAAATTCATCAGCGCCTCCGGCAAATAGCCGGCTTTGCGGTATTCTTCCAAAGAAGTCGCGGAATAACGCTTAGACATTTTACTGCGGTCCGGATCCAGAATCAAAGGCAAGTGGGCATAAACCGGCGTCGAAAATCCCAACGCTCGCTGAAGCAAAATTTGCTTAGGCGTATTGGCAATGTGGTCTTCACCCCGGATTACGTGGCTGATTTTCATTTCAAAGTCGTCTATCACTACGGCAAAATTATACAAAGGTACTCGCAAACCCTTGGCAATCGCTAAATCTCCGAATAATGAGGTATCAAAAACAATATCGCCCCGGATAAGATCGGAAAACTGGACTTTTTCTTCCGGAATAATAAATCGGATTACTTGGGCATCGGCTTCGGAAACTTTCCGGCTTCGGCACTTGCCGCTGTACTTCGGGGCAATGCCTCTTTCTGATTGCTCGTTTCTTTCTTTTTCTAGTTCTTCTTTAGTACAAGAACAATAATAAGCGTCGCCTTTTTCTAAAAGCTGTTTTAAATATTTTTCATAAATATCCAACCTTTCCGATTGCCTATACGGCCCGTATTTACCAGCGTAATTTTGATTTTTGATTTTTGATTTTTGATTTTGAGCGTCAGCGATTGGTCCTTCGTCCCACTCCAAGCCAAGCCACCGTAAACCGCTAATAATATCTTTTTCCCACTTAACTTCCGACCGTTCAAGATCAGTATCTTCAATCCGCAAAATAAACTTACCGCCGATATGCCGGGCAAAAAGCCAGTTAAACAAGGCCGTTCTGGCAGTGCCAATATGCAACGCCCCGGTTGGCGACGGCGCAATTCTTACTCTGATATTATTAGTCATTAGTTATTATTTTATTTTAATAAACTAAGGATGCCTTCGGCAATCTGCCGAGCGGCCTCCGGACGATAAAATTTTCGGGCAGCTTCACTCATTTGCCGCAACAAACCCGGATCGCGGGCCAGCCGCGCCAGGCGGTCCAAAACCAAATTGCCCAAAAAATTCTTCTGCTCAATTACCAGAGCCGCGCCGGTATTGGAATATTCATAAGCATTCTTAGTCTGATGATCACCGGCCGCTTCCGGCAAGGGCACTAAAACTGCCGGCCTGCCAAACACCGCTAACTCAAAAATAGTTCCGGCGCCCGCCCGCGCCACTACCAAATCCGCCGCTAAATAAACATCTTTTAATTCATTTTCCCAAAATGCCTTAAACCGATAACGTTTTTTAACTTCCTCCGACCAATCTTTAGTTAAAGCGGAATACTCCTGGAAAAAAGATTCGTATTCCCCTTCTCCGGTTTGGTGGACAATTTGAAATTCTCCGATTAAAGAATTTAAATTCTCCAGCATAAATTCATTCAGCCGCCGGGCGCCCTGCGAACCGCCCATCACCATTAATACCGGAATATTATCGGCTAAATCCAGTTTCTTTTTTGCCGCCAAGCGGGCTTCTTCAGTATTATTAGCGGCGACGGCCAAGTCCTGGCGAACCGGATTGCCGACTACCGAAACCTTAGAATTATCAAAATAATCCGCCGCGGAAGCAAACGCCAAAAAGATTTTCTTGGCTAATTTTCCGGAAATAACATTAGTTTGGCCGGGAACGCTGTCCGATTCCTGGATAATAATCGGCACCATATAAAACTTGCAGGCTAATATCACTGACAACGCGCCGGGGCCGCCCTTCGAAAAAACCGCGTCCGGCATAAACCAATAAACTTTCCATAAGGATTGCAGTAAGCCAAGAAAAAATTTTGGAATGTCCAAAAAATTTGCCGCGGAAGCATAGCGGCGCAATTTACTGGAAATAATAGATACAAACCGGATATCATTTTCCGCTAAGGCTCCGGAATAGTCATGAGCGCCGCCAAAATAACGGGCGTCTAGAACAAGGCCGCGCTGGGCGGACAATTCCCGCAAAGCCTGCGATACGGCTATCAGGGGGAAAATATGCCCCCCCGTGCCGCCCCCGGCTAATATGATGCGTAATTTAGTCATAAGTTAATGGTTAAAGGTATTAATTAAGCATGCTTTGAGATATTCACCATTATACCTGATATTGTCATATAAACCGCCAATGCCGTGCCTCCGTAGCTTATAAAGGGCAGGGGCGTGCCGGTAAGGGGCAATAGGCCGGAAATAGCGCCAATATGGATGAAGGCCTGAACCCCGATTAAAGAGCCAAAACCGACTAATAACAACTGGCCGAATTTATCCCCAATTTTCCTGGATAAAATAAAACTGCGGATAACCAGGGTAAGAAAAATCAGCATGGTAAATAATCCCCCGATAAAGCCGAACTCTTCGCCGATAATCGCAAAAATAGAATCCCCGATCGGTTCCGGCAAATAAAGTATTTTAGTTGTGGACTGGCCATAACCCACGCCCATCAAACCGCCGGCGCCAATGGCAATCTGCGCCTGATTAATATGGAAAGCCGATCCCTGGACATTTGTTTCAGGATTCAAATAACTCATAATTCTTTGCCAGCGATATTCAGAAGAATAAGAAATAATTCCTAAAGCAATAATTCCAATTGCCACCGTGCCAAAAATATAAGACCAGCGCGCGCCGCTGACAAAATAAACCGCTAACGCCGAAGCCATTAAAATTGCCACGGAGCTGGTAGACGGCTGGAAAATTAATAATGCCGATACTAATCCGCTAATAATCAAAAACGGAATAAATCCGCCAAAAAAACTATTCCTCCTTTCTTCGCGGCCGCTTAACCAAGCAGCCAAATAAGCCAAAAAGGCGATTTTCATAATTTCCGCCGGCTGAAAAACCAGCGGGCCCAGTTTAATCCAGCGATCGGCTCCGCCGGCCGAAACTCCCAAAGGCGTATAAATCAGAATTAAGCCGACCAGGCTTAGAATAAATAAAAATACGGCCCACTTTTGATAAGTTTTATAATATATTTTAGAGGCCAGAAAAAATCCGATTAATCCCAGAGAAAATCCGTAAGTAAGCTGATGCTTGAAATAAAAATAGCTGTCTCCGAAATTTTTTCGGGCTAACTCCGAGGACGCGCTCGCCACCATAATCAAGCCGAAAACTACCAATAAAAAAGTAGCTAGAATAATGACGTAATCCGGGGCGCTCCCCTGTTTAAAAAACTTGAATGACATGGCCGGCTAATTCACTGCTTAAAACCGAGTCGCGGACGGCAAATTTTCCATTAACCAGCACATCCGTAATCGCTCCGTCCTTAAATAAAACCAAGTCGGCAAAATAGCCGTCTTTCAGCAGGCCCCGGTTTTTAATGCCGTAAAATTGGGCGGCGGAAGCGGTTATTCTTTTAATCGCCTGCTCCAACGGAATGCCGCGTTTCGCGGAAAATTCCAAAAACTTCTTAAACGTTAAGGTGGAGCGTTCCAGCTTTAATCCCCTGCCCTTCTCCGGCAAGCTGGCGCCGTTAGAGCCAATTAAAGAACGCGGGTGAACCAGAATATTTTCCAATAAATTCATATCCAAATTTTTATGAGCCAGCATGCCCCGCAATCCGGTAGAGTCCATCAAATCCAGCAGAGCCTCCAGCGGCTTTTGCTCCCGGTCATTGGCAATCTGATCAATAGTTTTTCCGAGAACATAATCCTGGTTCCGGGCTTCCGCCACAATAAAATCTTTTAAATCCAGCTTGGATAATTCTTTAATAATTTGCTTCCGGGTGGTCTCGCCTTCCAAATTAGCCAGCACAACCTCCAACGGGCCGTTTTTCGCCCAATCCGGCAAAAGCGAATAGATCGGCACCAGGCTTTCGTCAAAAGGATTAACGTCAAAATAAACATTCGCGGTGCCGGAACTTTTTTCTACCAAGCTGACCGATTCCTCAAATTCTTTTTCAAATCCCCTGACCGGCCGGAAGTGGCTAAGAATCGCGCGGGCGCCGGTTTCCTGGGAAACTAAAATGGTTTCTTCCACCGATTTTACCAATCCTGCTTTTTCATCTCTTGGATGCGTGGCATAAATTCTATTATATTTAGCAACCAGTTTCACCAATTCTCGTATTTCGGCGTATGGGACATTTTTCGCGTGAATGTAGCTCAATCCGGTGGACAAGCCAACGGCGCCTTCTTTTAAAGACCGCTCCAGGACTTTTTTAAAAACATCTGTTTCCGATTTGGTCATATCTCGGACGCCTTCGCCTACGATATCCCGCCGAATAGTGGCGTGGCCAGTTAAAGTTCCAAAATTGACTCCTAATTTCAGCTTTTGAAAAATACCGAATAATTCCGCCAGCGTATTCCAGCCGACATTCACCTGAAAAGGATCAGCCCACTTCCTGATGGAAACCAGCGAGCCATAAATCAGCGGCGCGATAGAAGAACCGCACTGGCCCCCGATAATCGTCGTTACTCCTTGAAGCAAAAAATCCTTTTGGGAAGGATTAGTGAATAAGCTTAAATAATGGTCCGAGTCCGTGTCCACATCCACAAAGCCGGGAGTGGCTGTCAATCCCAGTCCGTCTATTACCACATCGGCTTTTTTATTCGGAAAAATGCCGATCGCGGAAATTTTATCGCCGTTTATAAAAATATCCGCCCTGAACGGCTGGCTGCCGCTGCCATCAACTATTTGGACATTTTTTATCAAAATCATCTTTGCAAACCGTACTTATTCCGGGAAAGGTCTTTTAATTGCTCCCGCCACTCGGCGCTCCCCCGCGGAGACGGCAGGGTGTGGATATTAAACGGCTTGGAAGTTTGGCCGGAGATTAAAAGCTTCGCGTAAGCGTTAAAATTATCAATATTGATCAAATCATTTTTGGTAAAGATCGGCTCAAATTGCTTAATCAATTCCTCGGCGTCTTTGGCGCCAATCCGGAAAGTGACAATGGACCCGACGTTGCCGAAAACCGCGTCCCTAATTTTATCCGACAATTGGGCGATAAACTGGTGCGCCACGACTAAATTCAAACGGTATTTCCGGGCCTCCGATAAAATAGTGGCGATGGAATCCGTGGAAAAATTCTGGAACTCGTCAATAAAAAGATTGAAATCGCGGCGCTGTTCTTGCGCGATATCCACGCGGGAAAGCGCGGACATCAAAAGTTTTCCGACAATAATCATACCCAGCAATCCGGCGTTAATATCGCCGATCCGGCCCTTGGACAAATTAACCAATAAAATTTTTCCGCTATCCATTGCTTCCCGGAAACGCAAAGCTGACTTCGGCTGGCTGATAATCGGCCGGACATAATCGTTGGCAATAAAATTATTAAACTTAGAAGTAATATAGGGCGTAATATTCTGCAGGGACGCTTCTCCGCCCACCATCACCGCTTCCCGCTCCCAGAAGTCTTTTATCACCGGATTTTGGCAGCGCGCCAATTTAGCCTTCCGAAAATCCTCATCCGTAAAAATTCTCGGCACATCCGCCAGGGTCGCCGGCTCATTCGGCGCGTCTTCCATCAAAAGCAGAAGCGCGCTCCGCATATATTGCTCAAACATCGGGCCCATAGTTTCCGGCGGGAAAAGCTTGTTAAAAATTCCCTGCATTTCATTCACAATAAAAGTTTTTTCTTCCGGCCGGTTAAAATCATATTCCAGCATGTTTAATCCCAGCGGATGCAATAAATCTCCCGGGTCAAAAACAATCACATCATCAACGCGTTCTTTCGGCACTAATCCCAAAATAGAATCTATCAAATCGCCGTGCGGATCAATCACCGCCACGCCCTTGCCCTGATAAATATCGTGGATGGCCATATTCACGATTAAATTAGACTTTCCGGTTCCGGTCTGTCCGATGACATAAATATGGCGGCGGCGGTCTTCGTCGGTAATTAAAACCGGCCGGCGTTCGCCCCGGAATATGCTTTCTCCAATTAAGACTCCTTCCTTGGGCAAAATAACCGGCGGCTCAGCCTCCTTGGATTTTACCCATTTAATTTTAGGCACTTCAGTTTGAGAAGTTGGAAAATGGAATAAACTGACTATTTCATCGCTTCCTAAAATCATTTTTTGCGCTTCGTCAAACTGCCGGAAAATAAATTTAAAAATCAATTCTTTTTCGTTTCTGGGCTTGATAATATCAATATCGTTCCGGAACGGAGCGGTAAACTGCTCGTCGTAAGTGCCCGCTAAACTGGTTAAAAGTTCGCTGGTCCGAACTTCGTTCGGAGTAGAAGCCACAATCCGGACATTAACGGCAAAAATAGGCTTGGCTAATTTTTTTTCAATTGCCTTAATCGCTTCTTCTTCCAGAACCGGTTTGGAAGATTTATCCTGCTCGGTTCCTTCCAGCGCCCGCTGAACATCTTTAAAAGATATTCCCGCTTTGGAAGCCTTTAAAACCGCGTCCAGCCTTTCGCCTTTTTTCAGCTGAACCAAAAAATTACTGGCTCTTTTTTTAAACTCTTTATCCGCGGGCTTTACTAAAATTTGA
The DNA here is from genome assembly GCA_030700025.1 of bacterium. GTDB lineage: Bacteria > Patescibacteriota > Minisyncoccia > UBA6257 > 02-FULL-45-10c > JAUYKI01. Next base: position 41,264 of record JAUYKI010000008.1, read on the forward strand.
ATCGCCGCGCCCTCGCCTACCGCCTCCATCTTAGAAAGATTGCTAAGGGCCGGCAAAAAAGTGTCCGAGCCCGCTTCTTCATAAGTCCGCAACGGAACCACTGAATTAAAGTTTTGCGTCAAATAAACGCCGGAGCTGACGCCCTGGCTGTTAAAAATATTATAGTCATCGCTTTCTTCCACTTGGGCGTCGTGCCAAAGGCCCTGGATGTGCCGGGACACGGACTGCAAAGAATCTCCCGGAACCGCCACAAAAAATTGGATTTCTTCGCCGACATACTGCACCGCGACTTCCAATCCGAATGGAATTTTTAAATTAGCCAAAATTCCCAAAAGCTGGCTGGATAAATTTATTTCTTTCTGCCAGGCGTCCCGGTCGCCGCCCTCTTTCTCCAACTTTTGCGGCAATCGGACCAGCAGTGTCCGGAGCTTAAGCGCGTCCCTAAAATACCGCCGATGGACATGCCGGGAAATAAAAAAAGCAATCGCGCCCGCCAATATGATGAATATAAAAAATCCTAAAAATAACAGCGCGCTCATTGTAATAATCCCCTGTTTTTTAACTCCTGATGCATTTTAGAAGTCAAGGCATCGTGATAAGCATCCAAAAGAAACGGCCCGTATCGCCGCGCCTCTTCAACGGTTTTTTCTATGCCCTGGCTCAAGGTCAAACTAATCAATTCTTCCACTTTCATTTTTAATTCCGGGGATTCTTTTTGAAGATAATCCGGCAACATCGGAGACGGCACTGACTGATCGCCAGCCGGCTGGCTAACGCTAGGCGCGCTTACCGAAGGCGCTTGCGAATAAATTTTTGGACGCAAAACTTCCCGAACCGCGGACTCATCCGCCCTCTCGGCGCCTAATTTTGACCGAAGCTCCTTAACTTCCTGCGATAAGCGGGCCACGTCTTGTTCTAAAGCGTTATGTTCTAGTTTTGGTTCCATGATAAAATAATAAATATGAAAAAACTCGCTCTTCTTTTAACTATCTTAATTATAGCTTCCTTTTTACGGCTCTACAATTTAACCGACCTGCCTCCGGGCCTGTATCCGGACGAGGCCATGAACGGCAACAATGCCCTGGAGGCGCGGGCAACCGGCCATTGGAAGGTATTCTATCCAGAAAACAACGGCCGAGAGGGGCTATTTATTAACATCCAGGGCCTTTTCCTGGCAGTCTTGGGCAACCAGCCATGGGCATTACGCCTGCCCAGCGCTATTTTCGGCATTTTAACGGTTTTGGGCATTTACTTCTTAACTAAAGAGCTTTTCCAGGAATGGCCCAAAAAGGACCTGGGATTCAAGATGTCCAGGGCAGAAAAACTCGCGCTCTTAGCCGCCTTTTTTATTGCCGTCAGTTTTTGGCATATTAATTTTTCCCGCATCGGCTTTCGGGCAATTATGGCGCCGCTTTTATTGACCTGGGGAATTTATCTTTTAATCCGCGCCTTCCGCAAACCGCATTGGTTCGCGCCGATTATTGCCGGTTTTATTTACGGGCTCGGCCTCCATACTTATATCGCCTACCGCGCCACTCCATTGTTAATAGTCATTTGTTTTTGGTTAATGGTTCGGAAGTATGGCTGGGAACCGGTTTTGAGAATCGGTTTTATTTTTACGGTTATTGCTTTTTTAACTTTTCTGCCCTTGGGATTATATTTCTGGGAAAATCCGGCGGAATTTTTCGGAAGAACGACCCAAGTTTCTGTTTTTAACTCCCCTGCTCCGCTAAAAAATCTTGGAGAAAATATTTTGAAAACCGCGGGGATGTTTAATTTTTCCGGCGACTGGAATTGGCGGCATAATATCGCCGGACGGCCACTTCTGTTTTGGCCGGTAGGAATTTTATTTCTGGTAAGTATTTTTTATGGGGTTTATTTAGTGTTCAGGGGTTTTATAATTTCTAATTTGCGATCTCTAATTTCTAAGCAAATCCCCAACCCCGATAATAACAATCGCCAAAATTTCATAATTTTATTAGCTTGGCTTGTGATAGCCGGGTTGCCGGTAATAGTTTCCAATGAGGGCCTGCCCCATGCCCTGCGGGCAATTTTGATGGCCCCGCCGGTGTTTATCATAGCGGCCTTCGGCGGAATAAGCGCTTACGAATTTTTAAAACAGCATTGGAGCCGAAGCTCGTCCGTCATTGGTTGTTTATTTGTCGCTGTCCTAGTTGTGGAATCTTTTTATTCTTATTTTATAACCTGGGGCAAAAATCCGAATGTCCAGGGAGCATTCAGCGCCGATTACATTCAAATCGGCCGGACCTTAAACTCATTGCCGAAAGAACTGCCTAAATACGTGGTTATTCAAGCCGGAGGCGGTTTGGTTCGGGGAATTCCGATGCCCAGCCAGACGGTAATGTTTATAACCGACAGCTTCACTTCCGAAAAACAGAAAACCAAAAATATAACTTATTTATTGCCCGGGCAAGAAAATCAAATTCCGGCCAACGAAAAAAATTATATTGCTTATATAAAATAACTTAAGACTAAAAAATACAAAGCCCCATACGCTAAAAGCGTATGGGGCCGCAAAGGTTCAAAAGAACAAAGGGCTAGGCCCAAAGTTCCAAGAACCAAAGTTCAAAGAGCTACTTGTAGTGAGCTTGCCGAACTACTTGCGAACCGCGAGAAACCGACAGCGGGAGTCCCACCCGCCGCAGAACCAGCCGAGGTCCAGGTCCCGCTCGACGCCGACACCGCAGAGACACGGCACGCGGCGGTCGCCAATGAAGCCCCGCCAGACAGAAAGCGAACCAAGCAGGACAATCGGATACTTCCGCTGTTCGTCCGGGTTAGCTTTGGCGTAGGCCAGGCCTTCCGGAAGTTCGGCGGGGCGATATCCTTCTTTGTCCATTTCTCGGATTGCTTCGTCAGAGTCAATGTCTCGGTTGAAGTGATAAACTTTCATTTCCGCTTCCCCATTGGGACGCCGGTTGATCTGGAAGTTCTTTTCCGTGATGTCCGAGTTGACGTAGTCAAACCGGCCGTCTTCCTTGATCATGTTGGCGAGAGGGCGGGTGTAGTCGACGAACAAACGGACGAGGCCGTCGGCCACTGACCTTACCTTTTCAAACGGATTTTTATGCTCCGCAAACAACTGCAACTGCAATCCTGTTATCTTTCCTTCCCGCGCTTGACGGATAATGTCCTGGAGCGGGCCCAAGACATCCAGACTCGGCTTTCCAGCCAAGCCATGACGATTTTTTGCCATCGCCATATCCTCCTCGCCCCGTTCTACGGGGCTTGTTATTTAAGTTGCTCCGGCTGCTAACCGAAGCGCCCCACAGCTTGTATGAGGCCGCGGACCAACCGATTATGAAATAAATATTAAAGTATTAAAGAACGAATATATGTTATCAATATTTCTTTAATCTGTCAACCTATACTTATTCTCGCCATGGCGAGAATAAGTATAGTGTAATAAAGTAAAAAATCAAAAAATTGACAATTTAGCTTTAATAAGTTAATATATACCCACTAGTTCTTTCCCAAAAAGGAGCCACTAATGATCTTAGGCGCGATGGCGATTGCTCTTGGCCTGTGGATGGCGTTGTCTATTAGGGAGGAAAAGAAGCGGGATGTTTTTGCTGTTGCTGCTTACATCTTTGCCTATCTAGTCCCCCTTTCCTGTTTTCTAGTGGGAGTCCTGGCAATCTCAGAAGCAATGAATACATCGGCGAAAAAGCCGGAATTAACTCCCAATCACAAATCGACCGTTGCCGAGAAATCCGTCAACCGTCCAACTCCGGCAAGTCCGGATCAAGTTGTCCGGCGAATTACCATTAACTACGACGCCCCGGTTGAGTGGCTGATAGAAAACGGCAATTACGCCTGGCGCAATAGATTAATCAGCTCTAAGAATTTTCCCAATTACCGCACCGGCCTTCAAACCGCCGAAATCCATATTATTAGTTTTTCCCGGACCATCAGCACCGGCGAAGTATTCAAGGAAATGTTTCTTCTCGGGCTGTTGCCTGCCAGCGCTCATGAACTCCTGACTCTCAAACTCAGGCATCCCGATCTTATAGTTTCTAAAACTTTGGTGGCGCTGGGCTCTTACTATCAGCGCGAAGAAAACAGAATTCTAGTGCCGGCAATTTACCTGGAAAATGATTTAGCGATTCTGAGCCTTCGGCCGGAAAATATCCGCTGGACTGCCGATTATTGTTTTGTTGCTATTAAAGAATAAATTTAAAAACCGAGAATTATCTCGGTTTTATTTTTTACCTATATGTACCAAAGTGTAGGCTATGTCTTTTGAAGGAACATCCCGCAGGCGTATTTTGCTTGGACCACAAAATATGCCGAGGGCGAAGAAAAATCAGCCGCTGGAGCTGATTTATTCTGTTTCCCGAAAAAGATATAGCCGGAGCCCTCAAATGAAGTATAGCGGTCCGGTATAAGCTGATCCAACCCAAAATCCAACCAGGTACGCGAACATGACCACCACAACCAATAAAATAGAGGCCCAAATCAGAAAAACCATTCCCAATTTATATTTCTTACTAATCAGTAAAGCTCCAGCCGCCAAAGCCGGCTGTAAAATGGCAAAGACCATTAAGCCAATGGCTATCAGCGACCCCCATTTCAGTCCCATGTTATCCTCCGGAATTTGCCGTGAACTGATTGTATTGTACAACAAAATACGATATAATAACAAACGTTGTTCTTTAAATTTGAGAATGGAGCAGAACATGAAAGAAATAGAAATGCTGGTGGATTTAACCGCGCATGCTCAGAGCGTATTTATCATGCTGGGAGTCTTGATATTGATTCTCGGAGTTTTTTGTTTGTGGGCCCGCGCCGCGGAAGACGGAAAAAAGATTTTCCCCGTTAGTTTTGGCATTCTTTGTCTGGTCTTTGGATTATTTCTTTCGGCGGGGTTAGGTTATGTTTTACCCGCGTTGAATGGAAAATCGCCTTATAAAGTCGTTGTTCAGGGCGTTTATCAAGAAGCAACTTATCATAATTCCGGCGGGCTTTTTAGCTATGCTTACACGGTTATTCATTTTAATGACGGCAGCACTTATTTGATCATGGGCCGGCACAATGTCCCATTTTCCAAAAATACTACTATTGTTGTTGAGCAAAATAAACGATATTTAAAAATACGGGGCCGATAAAGATTGTTAAATTATAAAACCTCGCTTCAAGCGAGGTTTTTTCTTAGTTTAAACAGTAAACATTCCGTTCTCGTAAATGAGTTTCCGCGAACCGTCTTTCAGCCGGGCAACCACCGTTCTCGGAGTCGTGGAAACGATATCCGTATGCACGGAAGACTGATTGAACCCCAACCGTTCCATTTCTTCGTCGGTCAGCGACGCCTGATCGCCCCGGTAACAATCGCGGTAAGCGCTGCCAAGCGCGATATGCGTATTGCCATGCCCGTGGACGCCGGCAGTATTTTCGTCATAAAGAGTTTCCGCCATAAATTTGGAAATGCGGGAAAACCTTTTATCGGTCAGCGAAAACTCGCCGACTTTATTGGCATTTTCCGTTTCCACCATCGCCCGCAAAACTTCCTCATTCTTATCCGCGCTCAAGCGAGTTACCGTTCCGCCGGCAAATTCCAGCCTGATTCCTTCAATCAAATTGCCGTAGCGGTAAAGAGGCTGGTCAAAACGAATCCACCCTTCGGTGCCGCGCCAGTCCGGAGATGTAAATAATTCAAAGCTCGGAATATTCCGTCCGGAACCGCCGATAAATTGGCGCCTCTCTCCAAGCCAAATCCGCAGATCAACATCATCGCCAACGATATGCGCAGATTCAATATCTAAAGCATTCAACCGATCCCGGACCGCGTAAAGCTCTCTGTAAACTTCCTGCCAGCGTGCGATTGGATTTTCCTCATCTAAAAAGCAAGTACGGGTAATTTGGTCCCAATATTCCTCCAACGGCATCCGCGCTTCGCGGGCCATTGCTTCGGTTCCAAAAAGCGCGAGCGTCCAGCTGAATTTCCCACGGCTCTCTTTGACATCACGCCATTCCATATACGGATGCATCGCCTTACCTTGTGCCATAATTTTGGCGGGATCCACGCCGCGAAGTTCATACGGACTAGTATCGGCCATAATGGCAGCCATATGATCAACCTGATCAATTAAACCGCGGTAAAATTTATCCGGGAAAAAATTAATCTGCTCTTCCGACGCCATTTCAAAAAAATCGCGCCTTGGAGAAAAACTTTTGTCCGCGGACGGAGTATAAAACGGGATCACGTGCCCGCCGGCCTTCAAAATCGCCCTCTGCATCGCCGCGTAAAGCGGACGCGCTGCTTCGGGAGCCCGAAGCCAAACGACCTCGCCCTTCTTAATTCCCGTTCCACCGCCTAAGGCAAAATTCACCAGAACATCAGCGTACCGTTCCATGATCTTCGCGGACGGCGTAAACATTCTCTGCCTCCCTATGCAGTTATTAACGAACTTGGAGGGATTATATCAGATTTAAAGATTTTTGTCCAATCAGCCGTGTTTTATTTCCATCACATCCCCGTCTTGCACAACGTATTCTTTTCCTTCCAAACGCAGTTGGCCTTTTGGCTTAGCCGCGGCCCAGCTTCCTACCTCCAGTAATTTCTGCCAATGAATTACTTCCGCTTTCACGAATTTCTTTTCAAAATCAGTATGAATCACGCCCGCGGCTTGCGGCGCCTTCGCTCCCCGTTCAATAGTCCACGCCCGAGTTTCGTCTTCACCGGTGGTAAAAAAACTGATCAATCCTAAAATTTCATAAGATTTTCTGATTAATCCGCCGAGATCCGCCGACTGGCTCAAATCCATTACAACATAATCTGCTCCCTGGCCCTTTATCTTTTCCAGTAAAGCCGGCGAAGCGTCTTCCGGCTTGCCGTTTAAAAGATAAATAATCGGCTTGGCGGTTAATAAGCTCAATTCTTTCATTCGGACATTCTTGAGAATGTTGGAATGTTTTTCGATGTTTAATAGTTCGCCTTTTTCTAAAACTAATCTGGCTTGCTGTAACGCTTCTAAATCTTCTTTAGCCTGTTTATTTCCAGTACGCGCCTCGCCCTCTGCTTTTTTGTAAACTTTTTCAATCGTGTCTAAATCTTTCAAGGCCAGCTCGGTATTGATAATTTCCATATCCCGGACCGGGTCCACGGTTTGTTCCACGTGGATAATTTCTCCGTCCGGAAAGCAGCGCAGGACTTCCACAATCGCGTTGGTTTCCCGGATATGAGTTAAAAATTGATTGCCCAAGCCCTCGCCTTTGTTGGCGCCTTTCACTAAACCGGCAATATCATAAAATTCCACCACCGCGGGAATTTTCTTTTTAGACTTGCTCATCTCCGCCAGCTTATCCACCCGCTCGTCCGGCACCGGCACTACGCCGATATTCGGATCAATGGTCGCAAAAGGATAATTGGCGATGTTTACCTCCACCTTCGTCAGGGCTTTAAAAAGCGTGGACTTACCGACGTTCGGCAGGCCGACAATACCGATTGAAAGTTTCATATAAGCCAATAGATTACCATAATGTTATAATTAGGAAAAGGTCGTTAAAAACGTTTCTAAACATTTTAACTACATGGAACTTAAACCTAAAGCTCTTGGATTAACCGTAGGATTATTAAGTGGCGCTGGATGGCTAGTAATGATGGGTGTATCCCTGCTAACCGGATTTGGAACCAGAACCCTGCATACCTTCGGCTCATTTCACCCGTGGTTCTCCTATTCCTGGACTGGCTTAGTTTGGATGGTGATCCTGCACTTGGTAGCCGGATATGTGCTCGGTTTGATATTCGCTTCAGTATATAACTGGGCTCTGAAAAAATAGAGCCTAAAGATTATAAAAAATAACCCAGACATTGCGTTGGGGTTATTTTTTTAATACAATAATCACAAGCACTTTAATAACTCAAAGGAGGCGGATATGAAAACCATCGTCCTGACTGGCGGTCCCTGCGCCGGCAAAACCACTGCCCGTAATTATCTTTATGAAAAACTGTCCGATATGGGATTCTCTGTTATTTTCATGCCGGAAATACCCACGCTGGTTATTAACGCCGGACTTGATCCGCGCGATCCCAATAAACGATTCAGCCGTCTGGAATTCCAGAATTTCCTGCTTCAGCTTCAAATCCAATCCGAAGAAGCTTTTAAAAAAGCCCTAAAAATCAAAGGCGGAGAAAAACGGATAATTATTTTTGACCGCGGAGCCATGGATTTCCGCGCCTACACCGAACCGGACGAGTTCAAAGAAATTCTACGGCGCAATAACTGGAATATCGTCCAGCTTCGCGACGAGCGTTATGACGCGGTATTCCATCTGGTAACGGCCGCTGAAGGAGCTCCGGAATTTTATAACTTAAACAATCCGGCTCGTTTGGAAAATCCGGATCAGGCCAAAGAAACCGACTGCAAAACCAAACAGGCTTGGCTGGGACATCCGCATTTGCGGGTCATAGATAATTCCACGGGCTTTGACGATAAAATGAAACGTCTGCTGAACGAAGTCCGCCGGACGCTCGGCGTGCCCGCGGCTATTGAAACCGAGAGAAAATTTTTGGTTACCAACGCTGTTACTCCGGACGCGATTCCCGTGCCGATGCAAATCATAGAAATTGAACAGTTCTACATCGCGGGCGCTTCGGTCCGATTCCGCCGCCGCAGCCAGGGCTGCCATGGAACGGTTTATTACCGGACGGAAAAACTGGATACCGATTCCCCGCTTTCCCGGATCGAAACCGAAACCCAGGTAACTGCCAGAGAATACTATCAGGCGTTAGCCCAAAAGAATCCGGAAACGGACATTATTCAAAAACTCCGGGCTTGCTTCCTGCATCAAAACCAGTATTTTGAACTGGATATTTTCATCAATCCCGCGAGATTGCGATGGCTGACGCTTTTGGAAATTGAATTGACCGAAGAAAACGATAAAATTGAAATTCCGGACTGGCTCCTGCCGGTTACGGAAGTTACCGCCGACCCGAGATATAAAAACTTTGAATTAGCCCGAGCTCTGCCCCGCCGATAAAAAAATAAACCTCGCATTGCGAGGTTTTTACATTCAACCATCAGCGCGAGGCTAATTATTACCAACTAATCTTTTACCATCCTGTCTCTCCCCCGTCACTATCCGTTGTTTCGAGTACGTACACGCCAAAGAATAAGGCTAAGACTAATGCGATAAATGGCAATATGAAAAACAATATAAAACAACTAATCAAGTAAACCCCCAAAAAATAACAATCAGTCTTTCGATAACAATCAGTCCTTCGACGAGTTTTCGCTTTTGTGCCCCTCCTGCGCGCCATTATCTTCTCCTTTTTCGATTTTTAAATTACGGTAATAGTATAATTCATGATTTCGCTTGTGTCAAGTACTTAATGTTATAAAAAACACCCCCCAACTTTCGTTGAGGGGTTCGGGATAAACCCGAGTTAGCACCGCTTCCGCTGGGGTTCCTCCTGGCAGAGGAAGTACAGAACCTGCGCGCCCACCGCGAGAACACCCGCAAAGCACGCCGCCAGAAGCCACCAATTGGGAGAGGTATTGTCGGAAGCAGGCATGGCGCTAAACCAAGCGTAAACACTCACGCTCAGGCCGAATGCCAGGGGAACTCCGGCCAGGACCGAAAGGGTCTTCTTCCAGAACCGCTTCAGCTTCTTCATTGATTGCCTCCTTGGAAGGTTAAATGCCGTTTAAGGATCTATAAGTATTATACTCTATAATTCGCCTTTTGTCAAGTACCTAAGGGTATCCTCCGGGATCTCAATCCGCGCCCCTTTCGGACTAATCCCCGGATAACGCCACACCGAAATTATTTTAATTTTACCCGTTTTGGAATTTGAAATTTGGGATTTGGGATTTGCTTGCTTAACGGCAAGCTGGTACATCACCCACAGCTCTTCCCGCCCACTTCTACCGAATGGGCGAGGCTCGCCCGCCTTTGGCGAGGCGGCTTTCCCCGGCCTATCATTCCGCTTCATTACTGCCACGGTTCGCGGAGCAATTCCCTCTTCTTTACGGTCATGAGTTTTTAAAATCGTTTTTATTTTTTGCGGCATAATCCGATACTGAAGCATTTTGTGCTTAGAGTGGTCGGTCCAGATATATTCCGAATCGTTTTTTGGAAACTTGAATAACATACCTGTATAATAATATCATATGGCTAGACTTTCTCTTTTCTCTCCTTGGCCAATAGTAATCCTGCTTGCGGCTTTTTCTTTTGTTTTAATGCTCGGCCCGGCGGCCAGCGACTCGGCGATTATGGATGAGCTTGCCCATATTCCCGCTGGATATGGCTATATGAAATACCAGGACTACCGGCTTAATCCGGAACATCCGCCATTAGTTAAAATGTTTGCCGGCTTCCCCTTAGTTTTCCAAGGGCTTAATTTCCCAACCGATCAAACCTCCTGGATAACCGACATTAACGGCCAATGGATCGCCGGATCCCAGTTCTTATACGAATCCGGAAACAACGCCGACAATATTCTTTTCTGGGCCCGGCTGGGGCCAATGCTCCTGACCCTGGGGCTGATAATCCTAGTTTATATTGTTGCTCGTGAAATCTTAGGCCGCTGGTGGGCGCTTTTGCCGGCATTTTTTACCGCCCTATCTCCGAATATCCTTGCCCACGGACATTATGTTACCACGGACATTGGCGCGGCCTTTGGAATTCTTTTATCCACTTATCTTTTTCTAAAGTATCTCAACCGGCCCGGCGGCAAGTCGTTAGTTTGGGCAGGATTAGGATTCGGCCTCGCCCAATTAATGAAATTTTCCGCGGTTTTGCTGATACCCTATTTCTTGGGAATATTTTTCATTTTTTGGCTGATTAACCGCCGGCATAGAAAATTCTGGAAATCACTGCTGGATATCTTTTTGATTTTTATTATCGGAACCGCGCTGATTTATATTGTTTATCTTTTTGCCGTCTGGAATTATCCGGCAGAAAAACAAGTAACCGACACGGAAGCGATTACCCAGTCCTTCGGAGCGCGTCCGCTTGCCGATTTGAATATCTGGATGGCGGGCAATAAATTTCTGCGGCCGCTCGGACAATACTTGCTGGGCGTGCTAATGGTGATGCAGCGTTCAGCCGGAGGCAATACCGGTTATTTCTTAGGGGAAGTTTCCGCGGCAGGCTGGTGGTATTATTTCCCGGCGGTGTTTGTAATGAAGGAACCGCTGGCCATCCTTATTACTATGGCATTAGCCCTAGTCCTAAGTTCTCTGAATATCTTAAGGAGTTTTAAAAATGGCATCCGGAACGCTTGGCAAAAGTTTTTAGAATACGCCAAAACCAGCTTCAGCGAAATGGCAATGTTTTTATTCGCGGTAATGTATTGGGCGTATAGCATGAATAGCAATCTGAATATCGGTTTCCGGCACCTGATTCCCACTCTGCCGTTTATGTATATCCTCGTCGCGAGCGCGATTAAAAAATGGTTCGCTATCAATCCAGCTTCCCTGGCCGTAAATTGGTGGGAAAAATTATCCAATCTTCTCGGCCGGCTGGTCAACTTTTCCGTAAAATTCGTCCTCATGGGAGCGCTCATGCTATGGCTTTTAATCAGCTCTCTATTTAACTACCCTTATTATCTTTCCAGCTTCAACGAATTCTTCGGCGGCGTTAATAACGGTTATCAATATGTGGCTGATTCCAATTATGATTGGGGCCAGGACTTAAAGCGCCTGAAAATCTGGGCGGAACAAAATCTCCAGCCGGATAAAAAAATCGCGGTAGATTACTTCGGCGGCGGCCATCCGCAATATTATTTAGGCAACCAAGCAGAATATTGGTCTTCCTCCCGCAATAATCCAAAAGACGAAAGCATTAACTGGCTGGCAGTATCCATAAATACCATCCAAAGCGCCGTATCCCCGACCCTGCCAGGATTCATCCGAAATCCGATAGATGAATACCGCTGGCTGGAAAATCCATTAATTCCATTCGCTAAAGCCGGAACTTCCATCTTTATTTACAAACTTTAAAATTTGAGGTAAAATAACAGGAATCTTTGATAATCCCACAAGGAGAAAGCCATGCCGAATTTGGTTCCTAAAAACATTCCCGGCGTAGTCGGGATGATGGTTCGCGGAGAATGAAAATGTGATACCTGCGGAAAACGGGCCAGCTCCGGAGCTCCTCTTAACATCGGCGATCCCTTTAATATGGCTATGGTTCAGGAAGTTCATAAACAAATGGGCTATCCGGACTGGAAACCTAATTCAAACTATCCAATTCCCGTTCTCGGACACTGCAGCGATTGCGTAGAAAAATACAGCGCGGAATTAATCAAGTTATATTCAAAAATCACCGTCTGCGATCTATGCGGATTAAAAGACGGCGCCCAATACAGAGAGTTTACTTGGGGCAATTCTGATTTTTATATTCCGGAGACGTTAAACGAGATCTTTAAACGCTGCGGGAGAGCCAGCCCGTTTTTATCTAATCCGGCCAGCGCCACACTAGGCATTCCTACGCTGGCATTTTGTCCGGATTGCTGGAGAAAATTTACTGATGTGTTCGTGGCAATAATTAAGCAAAACCCCGATTAGTCGGGGTTTTTAATTTTTATAGTAAATCCGATTATCTATCCGCAAATCTACATAATCAATTTTCCGCAGATCAAGCGTTTCAAAAAGTTTCTGAAAAGATTCAATATTAGGCGCCGGGTCAAACCGGATGCTGAATAAAATATCCGAGCCCTCGTAAGTTTCCACCCTTAATTCCTGAAGCTTGCGGTCCAGGCCTATTTTTCGGATTGCTACATCCAATTTGCCCAAGTTTTTCAAAATACCGGTTAAATTATTAATAAACCGCTCTTCAATGACCGGAAAGCCTAGCCGGAGATCAGCAGTCTGCAAATCGTAAACTTTCAAAATTAATGAGCCTTCGGTAGCCGGCGCTTCTTCAAAAACAACGCCATCGCTATCCAGCCAATAGCAATTCTCTCCCTCAACACACCAGATGCCCAAGCGCTCCCGCTCTTGAACCGTAATATTGATGGACCGCTTCAGCCAGTCTTTTTCAATCGTGGCGCCGGCCAGCGCCGTGCCGGTTAAAGCCACGTCGCCCCTCTGCCAGGCCAAAAAATTATTCCAGCTGAAAAAACTGGAAATCGGCCCCCGTAAAACTTGCGGTTTTAAAATCGCCAAAGCGGTTTCCGCGCTAACACGGCGATTACCCGTTACCGCGAAGCTATCCACCTTAAAAATCGGGGAAAAAACCAAAACGTAAACAAAAACAGTAAAAACAAAAAATAATCCCGCGGCGGATAAATAAACCCGGATTCTGATTTTTCTCCGTTTCTTTAATAAAGAGTCTTGGTCAAAATATGCCTGCATTGATTTAGGGCCCGTAACCGCCTAAACCACAATTCTATCTATCAGGGGGTTTATGCGGGTTACAATTTCATAATGGCTGGTATTAGCCTTCTGGGCAACCTCCGATGCCGAAATCCCCTTGCCCCGCTGTGAGCCGATGATTGTTGCCCGATCGCCCGCCTTACAGCTAATTCCGGTTATATCCACCACGATTAAGTCCATAGAAATCCTGCCCAAAACCCGCGCCCGCCTGCCGTTAATTAAAACCTCGCCCATTCCGGAGAGATTCCGGGGAAATCCATGCCAATAGCCAATCGGCAAAACCGCCATTTTCCCAACGCGGGTAACTCGTTCTATTAGATCATAACCGATAAATTGCCCCTCCTGGATATTCTTTATTTCGCTAAGATAGGTGTGCCAAGACAAAACCGGCCTCAGCGCAACCCGATGGCATTGCATTTCCAGCTCCTTAGACGGCCAAAGGCCATGCAATCCAATACCGATTCTGACCGCGTCCAAATGATAGCGGGGGTTCATTAAAGTTCCGCCGGTAGCAGACGCGTGCCTTACGAAATTACGGAAACCCGCTTTTTCCAGTAAAGAAATAGCTTTTTTAAATTCTTTAAATTGTAAATCAGTATAAGTGGGATAATTTAAATCCTTAGCGGAAGCAAAATGGGTATAGACGCCTGTCAGGCAATTTCTAATTTCTAATTTCAAATTTCTAATTTTCCGAATTACTGGCGGGAGGTCTTTTAAATAAAATCCCTGGCGGTGCATGCCGGTATCAATTTTAAAATGGAACTTGGGTTTGATTTTGCTCTTAATCCAATTATCCAAAGCGAATGTGCTGGAAATAGTTACCGTCAAATCGCGCTTGCCGGCCAATTTTAAAAAGCCCGGCAAAGTCGGCCCTAAAATTAAAATCGGCTTGGTAATCCCCGCATCCCTTAACTTCAAACCTTCAATTATTTCATCTACGCAAAAACCGTCCGCGCCAAAGCTGTCCATCATCTTAGAAAATTCCTCTAACCCGTGGCCATAAGCATTGGACTTAACTACGGCCCATAACTTTACCCTTGGTTTTAATAATGAACGAAAAAGCCGGTAATTATGGGCAGCGGACTTTTGATTTATCTCCACCCAAGTTTTACAATTTTTCAACATAAAATCGTGATTCGCGTTATTTTGAATCCGATTCGCATTATTCGCGATTACTCGCTTTAATTTCTTCCATTCCTAAGTAGTTTTGCAAGGCTTTTGGCACGCGGATAGTTCCCTGCTCGGTTTGGTAGTTTTCGATAATCGCGATAATCATCCGGCCGATGGCGAATGCGGTGCCGTTAAGCATGTGCGCAAACGCGGTTTTTCCGTCTTCTTTTTTATATTTAATATTCAAACCGCGGGACTGAAAATCCACCGTGTTGGAAGTAGATTGGGTTTCGCGGTATTCTCCCTTTCTGTTATTTCCTTGGCCTGAGCCTGCCGAAGGCTGGCCCGGAAGCCAAGTTTCTACGTCATATTGCCGGCCATCAGACCATCCCATATCGCCGGTGCAAATTTCCACTACCCGATAAGGCAATTCCAGCGCCTGCATTAATTTTTCCTGCAAAGAAAGCAAAAACTTATGTTCTTTTTCCGAATCTTCCGGAGCCGAAAAACTGAACATTTCTACTTTATCAAATTGATGCACTCGTAAAATACCCTTAGTGTCTTTTCCATAAGAACCGGCTTCTTTGCGGAAGCAGGTAGAAAAACCAACATAGCGCAGGGGCAGAGTTTTTAAAACTTCGTCTTTATACATTGGCCCGATGGAATGTTCGGAACTTCCGACTAAATATAAATCATCCGCTGGCAAATAAAACGCGTCTCCGCCTTCAATAAACTTAACCTTTCCCATACCAACCATTATTTCCGGCCTTACCAAAACCGGCGGAACAATCGGCGTAAACCCTTCCTTAATCAGCGTTTTTAACGCTAAATCCACCAAGGCGAACTCCAGCATGGCTGCCGCCCCCTTGATATAGCCGAAACGGCTGCCGGAAATTTTAACTGCCCGTTCGGTATCAATCAGGCCCAACCCCTGAGCCAATGATAAATAATCCTTAGGATCTTTTAATTTGGGCTTGGCGCCCTCTTCTCGCAAAACCTTGTTGTGAGTCTCATCTTTGCCAACCAGCGCGGAATCCAGCGGGAGATTCGGCATTTGGTGTAAAATTTCCGTCCGGAATTTGTCCAAATCCATTAACTCTGCTTCCACTTTTTTAATATCTTCTTTTAACGCTTTGGCTCCTAAAATATCTTTGGCTTCGCCCAGCTCCCGCTGTTTGTGCCGGAGCTCGTCAAATTTAGTGTTAACTGACCGCCATTTTTCATCCAGCTCTAAAAATTTGTCTACCAATGCCGGATCGGCATTTTTGGCTTTTAATCCCTTTTTAACTTTTTCCGGTTCGTTTCTAATTAAATTTATATCTAACATATTATTCTTTCGGTCTTAATGTCGGGAAAATTATAATTTCTTTAACCGCGTGGGCCTTAGTTACTAAAGAAACCAAGCGGTCTATGCCGATTCCTAATCCCGCGGCCGGCGGCATGCCGTATTCCAGCGCTTCCAAAAAATCTTCGTCCAAGCGCGATGCCTCCTCATTGCCGGCGCGAAATTCTTTTTCCTGCCGTTCCATCTGTTCTCTTTGCGCCGAAGGATCATTCATTTCCGAAAATCCCTTTACGATTTCCGCCCCTTTTACAATTAACTGGAAGCTCTCGGTTAATCCAGCCCCCCCTTCTTTGAATTTAGCCAACGGCATTATGCTTTCCGGATAATCCATAACCAGCGTTGGATTTTGAAGTTTCGGACGGACTTCGTGTTTAAACATTTCATCCAAGTCCTGCGGTTTTACGGATTTATAATCCTTCCCGGTGTGGGTTTTAAAAAGCTCCGCGAAAGTTACTTTGCCCCAACTGCCTCCGATAAACGGCTTTAATAATCGCTCCACAAAATCCATTAAGCCATGATAGTCCTGGTAAGCCCAATATAATTCCAGCATGGTAAATTCCGGATTATGGTCGCGATCCATTCCTTCGTTCCGGAAGTTCCGGCCGATTTCAAAAACTTTTTCAAAACCGCCAACCAATAAACGCTTTAAATAAAGCTCCGGAGCAATCCGCAAATACAAATCCGCATCCAAAGCGTTATGGTGGGTTTTAAAACGGCTTAGCCCTGGCGCCGCCCGGAACCGATTGAAGCATCGGGGTTTCCACTTCTAAAAATCCAGCCTGGGCTAAAGTAGACCGCAATCCGGCCACTAATTCCGACCGCTCAACAATTTTATCTTTAGTCTCCGAATT
>JAUYKI010000001.1 GCA_030700025.1 bacterium
CTTGCCCCTTACTCTTGTAAAAGAGTAAGGGGTTTTTTCTTAGGCAGAGACTTGCTTATTTTTAAATTTTATGGTAAAATTACACCGTTCTTTGAAACCAGCATTCTTGAAATAGAGAATGCCCAAAAAAGGAGACAGTGATGAAAAAACGGTTCGGCTTGGTGATGGCGCTTGGTGCTCTGTTTTTCCCGATTTCGGCCTTAAGCAATGAGGATATTCCGGAAATTTTGAAGAAATATAATTTTCCGGAAATTGATACCAGAAATGTCCAGTTTTTGCCCGACGGGCATCTGGGCAAGAATAAACCGCGCTACGGCAAGTTTCAGTGGCGGGTAACGGAATCTCCTCATTTCTTGATTTACACCTACGACACCTCAAGCGAGGCGGCGGAAGTGTATCTGACCGAGGCGGAAAAAACATTTAAAGATTTCAGTAAGACATTTTCCTTCAATTCTTTTTCGGAAAAGATTCGCGTTACGATTTACAACACCACCCAGGATTTTGAAGAAACCAATTTGGTTCCCGGCTTAGTGCCGAAGGGCCTCGGCGGTTTAACCGAAATTCAAAAGTGGCGGCGGGTCGTGATTGCGTTTCGCGGTTCAGCGATTGGCTTCCGCCGGTTAATCCGGCACGAATTAGCCCATCGCTACCATATTGAAATTATGCTGCTGTTGGGCAAGGCGAAGGATTTTCCGCCCCTGTGGTTTATTGAAGGAGCAGCGGAACATTTTTCGCACGGAAAGGATGCTTATGAGGAATTGGTTATGCGCAACGCTTATCTGGCTAACGGCCTGGCGTCGGTAACCGATCCTTACTGGTATTCCACCGCGCTAGTTTATCGCCAGGGCAAGTTCGTTATGGATTTCTTGGCGGAACGGCACAAAAATAAAGGCGAAGTAATCAGCCAAATTTTCACGGCTTGCCGGGAAAATCTGTTTACGGACGCCTTCCAAAAAGTTACCGGGGAAAGTTTGTTGGAGTTTCAAAAAGCTTTGAGCGAGCATGTAGAAAACCGTTATTCGCCTTTGCGGACTAAGAAAGACTTACTGGAACAGTCGCGTCCCGTTGATACGGGAGCGGTGCTGGCATCCAGCGGACAATTCTTTGTAACCAAAAAGATGAAGCTGGGAAGAACCCAGTTGGTTCTTAACTGGACGGACGGCGTTAATTTAGTTTCCAAGGAATTGGTGGAAGATGGGCGTTTAAAAAACGTCGCGCTCCGCGGTTTCCCATTGGAAATTTCGCCGGAATTCGGTTTTAACGAACAGGGCGCGTCTTTCGGTCCTGATAACACAGTGGTTTACGCCGTTGATGTCAGCGGGCGGGATGTGATCCGGATTCAGCATTTCACTTTTGACTTGAAGGCCAAGAAATTCCGACTTGGGAAGGATTTAAAATATTCGCCGGAAGGAATCCGCTATATCCAGCACCCGATTTTAATCGGACCGGATAAACTGGCCTTTATCGGCCGGAGCGATATTTTCTCCGAGGTTTATTTGTATAATTTAACGACTCATAAGCTTCAGAAATTAACTTCGGCGAAGCGCAATTACCGCGGTTTGACTTATTCCAAGGCGCGCAACGCGTTGGTTACTTCCGCGGAAAATAACCGGACCGATTCTTACGACTTGGTTTACGGCGATCTTTCCAACGGACAATGGCACTTCTTTACGGAAACCGAGGACAATGAATATGGCCCGGAGTTTTCTCCTGATGGCCAAAAATTGCTTTACGTCAGCGACAGAGGATTGGTACAGAATCTGTATCTTCATGATTTTGCGGATAAAGCTTCGGCCCCGCTGACCGACATGACTTTGACGGCCTTTAATCCGAAATGGTTTTCGGATAAAGGGATTTTGTTCAATGGCGTGGCGGACGGCGATCTCGCTGTACTTATGGCTCCGTTGCCCATGTCGCGGCCAGTAACGGCTTCGGTTGTGAAATCAGCAAGCGCTACTAAATTTTCTGACGCGCCATTTCGCGCTTTGTTGGGAAACGCGGATCAACTCACGATTATTCAAGAAGTAATTTCGCCGGACAGGACCAAAGCTTTGTTTGTGGTCAATCGTGTTTTGTCTATGGATAAAATTAAGAAAAAAGACGACGCTGTCGGCTTTTATCTGGTCAATCTGGAAGATCGCAGCATTACTTGGTATTTGATGGGAATCTTTAAGGAAGCGCGTAACTTTGAAAGCGCCGAATTTTTAGCGGGAACGAACATTCTGCTTACTGGCCAATTCTCATCCTCCAATCCTACGAATAACACTACGGCTACTTATCTTTTCTTGTTTGATTGGCAGACCGAAAAAATCATTCGGCTGGGTGACTGGGAAAGGGGAGCCCGATTCGGCTTGGAGAGCATTACTCCTTCAAGGCTTCAGCGAACTCCGGATCAGCGTTATTTGGCCTTTACTAAGGACAAGTATGTTTATGAGTACGATGTCGTAGCCAAAAAGATAGTTTACGAACATAAAATTAAGCGCGCGCAGGATATAAAACTGCTTTCCCGCGATTGTTTGCTGGTAATGCAAAAACTCCGCTGGCCGGAAAATTCTAATTTGCGGCTGTGGAATATTGATACTTTCCGAAACGTGGCTCAAAACTTTGAACTGGACGAACACTTTGTGTCGTGGCATATTTTGCCGGATAATCGGCATTTGTTTTTGGTTACTCAAACCAAAGATAAAACTCCGCGCTTTAATATCCGGATCGTTGATGTGGAAAATAACGGCGTCGGGTTAGCGCGTTCTGATTTGGCCAACATTAAGAACGCCAGAGTGGAAGGAGAAAATCTGGTGTTAGAGACTGATGATCCTTTAGTAATGGTTTTGACCATCAATAAAAAGGGCGAGACTTCCGCGGAAATTAAGAATCCAGCCCGCGTTCCGGTGACGGCAACGCGAGTGGTGGAATCCAGGACTATAATGTCTTCGCAGGTATTTCCGATTGACCGGTCATTTCCCAGAAAAACTTACCGGCCGAGTAAATTCCCGAAAATGTATGGTGGCCGGGCGGGAATGGAAACTGATTTTTCTAATCATATTTCCGCTTACGGCAGTTTGCTGGCTCTGGATATCATGAACGACCGGGCGTTTCAAACAGACTTTTCTCTTAATTATAGGAGAAAAACGGAATGGATCGCCGGCGGATTAACCGGATTTGGAACCGCGAATTATTATAACTTTGCGGCAGGACATTCTTTGGGGATTGATTATTGGCATCGCAATACCGCAATGAAGAAGCTGGAAGCCTATGTTTCCCAAAATATTTTCTTGCATGAGCTGTTAAACTGGGACGTTACTTTCCGCGAGCAAAGCGTAGAGGCGACCCGTTATAAATTTGACGCTCTGGGATTTGTCACGGATGTGAAGACGCGTAAATGGCTGCGCAGTTATCTTGGAACCACCTTTAGTCTGGACACGACCGTTGACGATTGGCATGGCGCAATTTCGGGCAACGCGGTTTTCATTTCAGTGGAAGCCGGCGTAGACAGCCATTTGGCGTATCAATGCCTGGATCTGAACATAGACGCCCGCCATTACTGGCCGTTTAGCGCTCGTACTGGCTTGGCTTTGCGATTTGCCGGCGGCACTAGCTTGGGTCCGAATCCCGACAGCTTTGTCTGGGGCGGCAACAAGACCTTTCGCGGCATTCCGCTTTTCAGCCAATCCGGCAACAGCTATGTGCTGCAAAGCACCGAGTTGAGAGTGCCGTTGTTTGATTTCGTCCGCGCTAAGGGAAGTAGTCCGATTATAGACGCTATATTATTTCCGTTTACCACGACCGTGGATGCTCGCGGCGGAATTTATAACGATTTGGGCGACATGTGGAATCGCGGCGAAGGATTACTTGAAAGCGATCATACGGGATTTAATCTGCAATCCAGCACCGGCGTGTTCTTGAATGTTCCGACCGCTTTGGGCTTTACTCTAAGATTCAATTGGGGTTTTGCCGGAAAAAAGGATATGAATTTCTGGGTAGGCCGCAATTTTTAAGTTAGTCCGTTAATTACGGACAGCTCCGACTTTACGTCGGAGCTTTTTTATATTACGATAATACAACGGCGATCTTTGACAATCTCAACGCCGTTCGGACTATCTGTCTAGTGGCAGAAGCGTCCGAAAGGCAAAAAAAGGAGAGAAAGATGCAGAAGAGAACGCGATTGGGAATGATGCTGGTTTTAACGGCAGTGGGGGTTCTTTGGAGCGCCAAAAGCTCCGGAGAGGGGCCATTAGATGCCGCGAAAGATATCTTATATCCGGATTTTGACTATAAATATATTCAGTATTTGACGCGCGGCCATTTGGGGCAGAATAAGCCTAGATACGGCAAGCATCAGTGGAAAGTTAAGGAATCTCGGCGTTTTTGGGTTTATGTTTACGGCGCTCCGGATGAAATTCCGGACGAAGTCGCGAACTGGTATTTGTCGGAAGCGGAAAAAACTTTTGACGAATTCAGCAAGCAGACCGGGATGTACGCTTTTTCGGATAAGATTAGGATTGTAGTTTACAATTCAGCTCGGGACTTCATGGAAACTAACTTAGTTTCCGGATTTGTCCCTTCCGGATTAGGCGGCCTTACGGAATTAATCCGCTGGAAGCGGATGGTTATTGCTTTCCGCAATTCTCCGCAAGGGTTCCGCGATTTGCTTCGCCACGAACTTTATCATCGGTATCAGACTGAAATATTGAAGTTGAATCTCAATAATATTTATTCCAAGTTGAGCAAGACTCCGCTTTGGCTGGCCGAAGGGTCGGCTGAGCATTTCGCGCACGCATGGGACGCTATGGCGGAAATATTCATGCGGGACGCGTATTTGCACAATAATCTTGCTTCACCGATGAATAAACATTGGTACTCTACTGGCCAGGTTTATTTACAGGGCCGGTTTGTCTGCGATTTCATCGCGGAAAGATACAAAGATAAAGGAGAGGTGATTAGCGCGCTGATTCGCGCTTGCGGTAAGGCAAAAAGTTTTGCTGAAGCTTTTGAACAGGTAACCGGCGAAAGCTTGGAAGATTTTTCCAAAGCATTAAGTTTGGAAATTGAAAAGCGTTACTATCACTTGCGCGTTAAAACAGACATTACTGACCAGTCCAAGAGTTTGGGCAATGGCGTAGTGCTGTCGGCGGACAATGGGTTTTTCGTGACTAAGAAGAGAATTTTAGGCCGGACCACTTTATTGCTTAATTGGACGGATGGCCAGAAGATTCACACTAAGAAATTAGTGGAAGATGGCCGTCTTTGGAATGAAAGTTTAAAGGGCATGCCTTTTGAAATTGAACCAGTGTTCGGTTTTCAGGAGCATGGAGCGTCTTTAACTTCCGGAAATCGGGTGGTTTATTCCATCGATGCCGGCGGACATGACGAAATTCGCATCCAGGGCTTTTCATTAAGCCGGGATCCGGATCCGAAAAAGACTAAAATTATCCTCGGCGCGGCGGAAACTCACCGAATTAAGGGCGTGCGCGATATTCAATACGCGACTTTGATCAACGAAGATCAGGTCGTATTTATCGGGCGCGACCGGGCATTTTCGGAAATTTTCTTGTATAACCGGAAAACTAACGGCTTGCAAAAGCTGACTAATTTTCGGCGCAATTGCCAATCTTTGGTTTATTCTCAATCCTTGAATACTCTGGTGGTTTCCTGGGAAAACGACGCTACCAAGTCTTATGATTTGGCGGCGGGCGATCTCGGAACCGGAGAGTGGTATTGGCTGACGGAGACGCCGGATAACGAGTTTTACCCGGCATTTTCTCCGGATGGCAAGAAATTACTCTATGTCGGCGACCGCGGCTTAGCGCACAACATTTACCTCTATAATTTTGAGGCTAAATTAGTTCAGCAAGTTACGGACGTTAAAATCGGAGTTTTTCATCCCCAATGGCTTTCAGACAAAGGATTGATATTCAATAGTTTTGAAAACGCGTCTTTTGTAATTCGCGTCGCGCCTTTGCCGGAGAGCGGAAGCTCCGCTTCCAGCAAGAATCCGGAAAGCGCCACCAAGACCGATGACAGCGCCTTGATTGAAGAATTTTTGTCTTATCTTCCTAAGCGGGAAACTTTAACCGTAATGGATACGGTTGTTGCTCCGGATCAGACTAAGGCGTTAGTCGCGGTTAACCGCAAACTTTCGCTGGAAACGTTAAAGCGCGGCGACGCGCCCATTAAATTCTATTTAGTGGATCGGATTAATCGCTCGGTTAAAAGCTTTACGGTTGCGAAAATAATGACCCTGGAAGATTACGATTCGCCGGAGTTCTTAGCGGGAACCAAAATTCTCTTTAAGAGATATTCGGAAAATCGGCGCTCGTGGCTGGCCGGCATTTACGATTGGGAATCCCGGAAATTGTGGACGCTGGAAAACGGCGGCCTGCTGGGAGTAACCTGGAAGTTCTTTGATTATGGCAAACCTAAAAATACTTTTTTGAAAGTTTCTCCCAATCGGGAACACGTATTGCTGGCTAATGACGGAAGAATCCGCGTTTTCAACGCAGTTTCTGGAAAGACCGTATATTCCGATAAGTTTATTGACTTAATGGATGTAATTTTTACTCCCGATAACCAATTAATAGTTGCCGCTAAAGATAAAGATGGTTTATTGAATCCCAAGACAACGCGATTTATTAGCGTAAATTTGGAGACTCAACAGAGAACTCAATCGGCCTGGGAAACCGTTGAAGATTTCGTGTCCTGGCATTTTGTGCCGGATAAGAAAACTCTTTTTGTGGTTACCAAGGAAGAAGTCGGCAATTTTAATGTCCGCATTCTCAATACTGAAAATGATTTTCTTAGCCGAGTTCCTTTGGACCTTTGGGTTTTAAAAGGAACGCGAGTTGAGGAAAATGATTTAGTAATGGAAAC
Source organism: bacterium (assembly GCA_030700025.1). Lineage (GTDB taxonomy): Bacteria > Patescibacteriota > Minisyncoccia > UBA6257 > 02-FULL-45-10c > JAUYKI01. The sequence continues at coordinate 6,868 of JAUYKI010000001.1, forward strand.
AGTTAACGAATTTAGCCTTAAAAAAACCATCAGAGTTAATTTGGCCGGGGAAACCAAGAGTTCGGAAGAGTCTCGTGTTTTTTCGGACATTACTGCTACGGCGCTGGTCAGTTCCAGATCAATGGTACATCGGCAGACTTTTGAAGTAGACCAAAATATTCCTAAAAACATTAGGGATTATTCAACCATCCCGAAGCCTTATATGGGCTTAGTCGGAGGAAATCTTAGTTTAGGGCAAAGCGTAGTAGTCCTTGGGTTACTGGCCTTAGATGAATTGGATGACCGAGCGTTTTCTTTAAATCTGTATTTAAAGCAGTGGAAAAATGGTTTTGTGGATTTGGGATACTACGATTTAGTAAGCGGGCGCTCATTTACCCTGGATTACTGGCACATGGACAAAGACCGCCAGAAATTTGTCGTGGGGGCCGCTCAAAATATCTTCTTGGACCGATACCTCAACTGGGATATCGCTTTAAAGGAAGAGTATTGGAGAGTTTCGCGGTTTCGGTACGAAGCTAATGGAAACGCTACTTTTTATGTTCATAAGTCGTGGCAGACTAAACTGCAAACGACCTTCAGCGTGGATACCACGATTGTGGATCCTCACGGACCGGTTTCCGGCAACGCTCTATTTACTTCGGCGGAAGTCGGGGTAAATTCTGAATTCAAATATCAGAGCTTGGATTTGAACATGGAAGCTCGGCAGTATTTGCCGTTCACGGATCGTTCCGGCTTGGCATTTAGATTTGCCGGCGGTTATGGCCTTGGTCCGAATCCCACAACGTTTGTCTGGGGCGGTAACCAAGTTTTCCGGGGCATTCCGCTTTTCAGCCAGCGAGGAAATATGTATTGGATGCAAAGCATTGATTTGCGATTCCCGATTTTTGACATTGTCGGCGCGAAGATAAGCGGTCCGGCGGATAACTGGATCGGCCCGGTGTTCCGATATATTGATGTCCGTGGCGGATTCTACGGCGACGTGGGCGACCTTTGGTACGACCGTCAGCCCATTTATAATAACGGCGCCCATCAGGGGTTTAAGCTTCAGTACAGCGTCGGGTATTTCATCAATATCCCGATCGTTTATGGAACCGGAATTAACTTCCGATTCAGTAAGGGACTATTTGGCAAAAAGGATTTGAACTTCTGGTTAGGAATGAATTTCTAAATGATGATAGTTGCCCCGCAATAATGCGGGGCTTTTTCTTTTTCCGTTTTCGCTCAGCCGTACCATCTCCCCTCAATCCTCGAAAACCCCTCTCGAACAGCAACCTACGGTCTTTCGCTCGGGCGATTTCGTCCTTCGGACTCAACCCTTCGCCTCACTCAACTAAGCACCCAGGAAATATAAAATGAGGGTGCTTAGTTTTACCGTTCGGCTCACCCCGCACTTCTTGCGGGGCTTCGCTCCAGAAAGGTAGGGATAAGGTTGCTTTATTGAGAGAGGTTTTCTCGCTTTTATATTTTAGATTGGGGAAGTGGTATCGAGTTCGCCTTTTTAAAATTTCAGAATATTCATCAAAAAGATGTAGCCTCGACCTAGAATCGGGTTGGATTTTAAGCTTGCATTATTTTAAAAGTGTGCTAATATGTGGGCGTACATTGAGAGGAGGTGAACCCATGTCAAAGCTGGCGAGGCCAAATAAGTTGAATGCCTACAAGTGTAATTCTTGCGGTGGGGTTCAGGTAAAATCTGGAAGTTGCGAAAAATGCGGTTATGGGTCTTTAAAAAAGATTTCCATTACCAGAAAAGATTATTGCGGGCGCTTTGGCCACATAAGTTTTCAGGTTGGAGATAAAAAGCTTACATCAAGTTTAAATTGCTGCACTGAAAATTATACATATCAGTGTAAAAGATGTGGGTCTAAAGTTGAAGGTAGTCAAACCGATAGCTATGGTTGTTACTTTCACGGCCCATTGAGTTAAAAATATTTAACCGGTTGTTTTTTTAAAATAACCGGTTTTTTATTTATTCCGGCCTGCCTGTAATTTCTATGGGAACCAGAATAAATTACAGGCAGGCCGGATGCAAATGGCAAGAGTAAGAAAAAAAGTATATAATTTATTTATGTTTGAATTCTTGGCGATAGTTTTTATTGTGGCGGGGCTTTCGGTTTTAATTATTATCCATGAATTGGGGCATTTTTTTACTGCTAAATACTTCGGTTTATTGGTGGAAGAGTTCGGCTTTGGCCTGCCGCCTCGGGCTGGGGGAAGGCACTGGGGTGAAACTCTGGTAAGCCTTAATTGGCTCCCACTAGGCGGATTTGTAAAAATTTACGGCGAACGGCACGATAATGAAAAAAACGGCATTGATCCATCCAGAAGCTTCAGCCATTTAAAAATTTGGAAAAAGGCGGTGGTTATTGCTTGCGGGGTAGTAATGAATTTTGTATTGGGCTGGATGTTGATTTCTTTGGTGTTTATGGCCGGCATTCCGCAATCAATTTTAATAACCGAAGTGCGGGAAAATAGTTTGGCCGAAACCGCCGGATTATTGCCAGGCGACCAGGTAAATAGTTTTCAAAGAACAGACGATTTTATTGATTTTATAAATCAAAATAAGGGGCAAGAAGCAGTTTTAAAAATTACGCGGGCGGGAGAGGGTATGGATATTAAAATTACTCCGCGCGTTATAGTTCCTGAAGGCGAGGGCAATTTGGGCGTATCCATTGCCGAGGCCGGTTTGCCGAAGACCGGATTTTTCCGCAGTTTTTGGGAGGGCTTAAAAACCGCAGTGGGCGTTGTAATTGCTATTGTTCTTTCGCTGGGGCAATTAATAATTGGGATTTTTACAGACGCGGATATTTTAAATAAATTTGTCGGTCCGGTGGGAATTGTAAATACTGCTATCCAGACTACAAAACTGGGGGTAGTTTATTTCTTGCAATTACTGGCTTTGTTGTCGCTGAATCTGGCGGTATTTAATATTTTACCCATACCGGCGCTGGATGGCGGGCGATTGTTGTTTTTATTGATCGAAAAGATTAAGGGTTCGCCGATTAAGCCCTATACGGAAAATCTGGTTAATGGATTGGGCTTTGCTTTTTTGATTTCTCTCATTTTAGTGATTACCGCTAAAGATATCTGGACTTTACTCTAATTTTTTATTAAACTATCGGAGTACTTTAAACATAGGAGGAAGATAAATGCCGACCTTATTTTGGTGCTGGGTGGCTCTGTCCGCGTCTGCTTTTTGCTGGAATTATCAGCAATTTTTTACATCGCTCCTCTTTAGTATTCCGGCCGGAATAATTTTAGGCTTTAAATTAGGCCAATTGAACCGAGTAAACAATCGGAGTGACTTCAAGACTCTTTTAATCGGCTTTCTAATAGTAGTTACTGCGGGATATTTTGGATTTTTAACGGCTAGCTGGATTTCCCGGCCATAAAAATTGGCTTGTCCCTCGCTCTTGAATAAGAGCGAGGGATTTTTTTATTTCTATTTTTGCGGTATTATATAAATATTCGCGTTATTTTGAATTAAATTCGCATTATTCGCGAACACTCTTATGCTTCAATCCCAGCTTTTCTCTAAAACCACTAAAAATTTACCGGAAGGCGAAACTGCTAAAAACGCCCAGCTTTTAATTAAGGCCGGGTTTATTAATAAGTCTTCGGCCGGAGTTTATTCTTTTTTGCCGTTGGGGCTTCGGGTTTTAAATAAAATTAATCAGATTATCCGTGAAGAAATGAACGCTATCGGCGGAGAAGAATTATTACTTCCGTCTTTAGTTCAAAGAAAATATTGGGAAAAGTCCGGCCGCTGGGACGTAGATATAATTTATAAAACTGGAGCAGTTATTAATCAGCGTGTTCTTCGGGGAGATTTTGAGTATGGCTTGGGCTGGACCCACGAAGAAGTGGTGGGCGATATCGCCCGGCATTTTATCCAGTCCTATAAAGATCTACCAAAAGCGGTTTATCAAATTCAGACGAAGTTCCGGGCAGAAGCCAGGGCGCAAGCCGGCTTGCTTCGGGGCCGGGAATTCTTAATGAAAGATTTGTATAGTTTTCATGCCAATACAGAAGATCTAAATAGTTATTATCAATTAGCTATTGGCGCGTATAAAAAGATTTTTAAACGCTTGGGGTTAGGCGCCATTGTCACCGAAGCTGGCGGAGGAGCTTTTACGAAAGAATATACCCATGAATTTCAGGTTTTAAATCCGGCCGGAGAAGATGTAATTTACTATTGCCGGCAATGTGATTTTAGCCAAAATAAAGAAATTTATAATGCTTCGGCGCACAAAAATTGTAATGGAGAAATAAAATCCGAATCGGCTATTGAAGTCGGCAATGTGTTTAAGCTTGGGACTAAATTCTCGGAGGCTTTCAATGCGCAATATTTAGATAAAAACGGCAATAAAAATTTAGTGATAATGGGCTCTTATGGGATCGGCCCTACCCGCGTCATGGGAACGATTGTAGAACAATATAACGACGAAAAAGGCATTATTTGGCCAGAATCCGTAGCTCCTTTTAAGGTTCATTTGATTGAGTTAGGCGACTCACCGGCAGTTAAAAAGGCCGCCAGCGGCTTGTACCAAACCATTGGACAAAAGCTGGATATGGAAGTATTATATGACGAAAGAAGCGCGTCGGCCGGAGAAAAGCTGAATGACGCCGATTTATTCGGGATTCCTTGGCGGATAGTAATTAGCGAGAAAACCTTAGCCGCTAAAAAAATAGAAGTTAAAAAACGCTCGGAAAAAACTCCTCAATTAATAACTCAAACGCAATTAGCTAAATTATTAAAATGATCAACCCGTTTAAATCAATGTTTAAGAATGTTGGCGTAGATTTGGGAACCGCCAACTCTTTGGTGTACGTTTCCGGACACGGCATTGTTATTAATGAGCCGTCTATTGCCGCGGTTAATAATAAAACCGGCCAAGTATTGGCAATTGGAGAAGAGGCCAAGAAAATGGTTGGCCGCACTCCGGCGCATATTTCCGTAATCCGGCCGCTAACCAATGGTGTAATTTCGGACTTTGAGATGACTCAGGAAATCCTCCGTCATTTTTTAAAAAAAGTCAGCAACGGGAAATCGTTCTTTAATTATCACCGGGCAGTAATCGGAGTGCCGAGCAATTTAACCGAAGTAGAGAGGAAATCCGTAGAAGACGCGCTATTGGGCGCTGGAGCCAGTAAGGCCTATGTCGTGGAAGAGCCTCTGGCGGCGGCTTTGGGCGCCCGCTTGCCGATTAATGAGCCAACCGCTAATTTAATTGTGGATATTGGCGGCGGAACAACGGAAATCGCGGTTATTTCTATGGGCGGAATTGTAACAGCTAAAAGCATTAAAATAGCCGGCGATAAGTTTAATGAAGATATTATCCGCCTTATGCGAGACGAATTTAAATTAGTGATTGGCGAGCCGACCGCTGAAGAGTTGAAATATGCCATTGGAACCGCTTTGCCGATAGAGCAAAAGCTGGAATTAGCAGTTCGGGGACGAGACATGTCTACGGGATTGCCAAAAGAGGTGGTAGTTAAAGATACTCATATCCGCGCCGCTATTTCCCGATCATTAAAGTCCGTTACTGACGCGATCAGAGAAGTGGTAGAAGCGACTCCGCCGGAATTAGTAGGCGATACTCTTAAAAGGGGTATTCATCTTTGCGGCGGCGGAAGCTTGTTAAAAGGAATAGATAAATTAATTGAAAAAGAGCTGATGGTTTCGGCGTTTGTAATTGATGATCCGCTAACTTGCGTTGCCAGAGGCACCGGCGTTATTGCCGACAATTTTGAAAAATACGCTTCTATTATAGACAACCCTCTTCGCCCTCGGGAAATCAGCGTTTAAAAGTTTTTAAAAGCCCTCTTTCTAGAGGGCTTTTTTATGCTAGAATGGGGCATCGGGGCTTGTTAAAAAATATCTATGCGCTTCCTACTTAAAGTTTCGGCAATTTTAATACTTTTGGGGCTGATTTTATTCGGACGGCAATTTATGGCGGTTAAGAATTATTTACTGCGACAATTTAACTCTTCGGAGAACTCCGAGCTGATGAAATTGCGCCTGGAAAACGAAAGCTTGAAATTACAAGTTCCTAGCCCGGCTGCGGGACGCCCGATTTATTCCGGCGGATGGGAATATAAGAAGGCTTTTATTTATTCCAGTTATCCTTTTAATGACCAGCGCTTATTGGGCATTAATCTTGGATCGGATGACGGCGTTAAAGAGCTGATGCCGGTTATGGCCAGTCCGGGTATTGTAGCCGGACAAATCAAGGAAGTTTTCCCTAAATACAGCTTAGTAAAAACTATATTTGATCCGGCATTTAAAATCCCAGTGCGGGTCGGCTGGCTTGGTTTAGAAGCTTTATTCGAGGGCGGGAGCCAGCCAACGATTACTTTGATTAAGAAAGAGCAGAACCTAACCAGTAATGAGCCGGTTTATTCAGCGGGGATGCAATTTCCGTATGGCATGAAAATCGGCGATATTGGATCTAAGATTCAGGTACAGAATGAATACTTCAAAAAAGCCGACGTCGCTTTGCCCTATACTATTAATGATTTAAAAGAGCTTTATGTGATGATGAATTATGCCGCAAGATAGAAGAATTCCATTACTAATAGTTGGCGGCTTGCTGGTAATTTTAGCCGGCTTTATCCAAAATACCGATTGGATAAATTTATTTGGCGTAAAAATCAATTTGATTTTGGCCTCGGTTTTAGTTCTTGGATTATTTATTAATAATCCCTGGCATCGTATCATCTTAGCCATTATAGGAACTGCCCTTACGGGGCAGCCCGGATGGAATACCGAAAGCCTGGTATTGCTGGCACTGCTCATTGCCGCCCCGTATTTTAAAAATTATTTATTCGGGCAGCCGGCCTTTAATAATATTATTTTAATTTTTACGGCCACCATCGCTTTTTATTTAATTATTAATCCCGGTTTCTTAATTAGTTATCCCGCCGTTGTCTTATTGGAAGTAATATATAATCTAATTTTTGGATCAATGCTGTATTTTATTTTAGAAAAGAAATATGCGGTTTATATCTAAAAAAGAAATTTTCCTGGAAGAATCTATAGAGGGCTTTTCGCAAGACGGTTTGGAAGTTTTGGAACTGCCCTTGTCCCGGCAGGCTTTCCAGTTGATACTGGCATTGGCATTTTTATTGGCCTTGATCGCGATAACAAAGATGCTATTTTTGGGCGGCTGGTTGGGATCATTTTATCAAGCCCGCGCCGAAGCTAATGCCGGCAAGGATTATTATCTGGCTTCGGCCAGGGGAATTATTTATGACCGTTTCGGCGAACCGCTAGTGGAAGATGTGCCGACTTTCAGTGTTTCGGTAAAAATTAATAAATTATTAGCTAATTCCGGACTGATTTTAGAAGCTTTGAATTTGCCCAAAGAAATTTTAATCGAGCAGTTTAAGAATGTTAATGCCGAAAAGACCTCCTCGGTAATTATCGCGAGAGATGTTCAGCCGGAAGAAATCAATAGGTTAAAAAGTTTAAATTTGGACGGCGTAGAAATCATCAACGATTTTAAGAGGCATTATTTGGAGGGGCCGGCTTTTGCGCATGTTCTGGGATATCTCGGGCAAGATTCAGCTAATAAAATAGTGGGCAAGACCGGCTTGGAAAATTTTTACGATTCATTTTTACGCGGACAAGACGGAGAAAGGATTGTTTATCGGGATGCTTTAGGCAATGCGTTAGATGAAAAAATAAATAGTTTGCCTGCCGACGGCTATCGTTTAAATACCACCTTGGATGCCGGACTGCAAACGTATTTTTATGATCGATTGGCGGCCGCGCTTAATTCTTTAGGAAGCCGGGGAGCGGTGGGGATAGCGCTTAATCCGCAAAACGGGGAGGTGCTGGCGATGGTAAATTTGCCGAGTTTTAATAATAATATTTTCGTGGAAAGCGGGCACAATGCCGAAAAATTTCGCGTATTAAACTCCTCAGGCCATCCCTTATTTAATCGGTCAGTTTCCGGAGCTTATAATCCTGGGTCTACCATAAAGCCGTTAGTAGCTTTAGCGGCGCTTAGCGAGGGAGTAATAGATGTTAAAAAACAAATTTTTTCCGCTGGTTTTATTGAAATTCCTAATCCCTACTTTCCGGATAAGCCGAGCCGTTTTTTAGATTGGAAACCGCATGGCTGGGTAGACTTGTACTCGGCGCTGGCGCGCTCCAGCAATGTTTATTTTTATGAAATTGGCGGCGGATTCAATGATACTAAAGGATTAGGGATTGAAAAATTAAAAGAGTGGTGGTTAAAATTCGGCTTGGGGCAAAAAACTAATATTGATTTGCCGTCTGAAGATAACGGGTTTTTGCCTGACCCGGAACTTAAAGAACAGAAGAGCCGGGATATTTGGAGGATTGGAGATACTTATAACGTCAGCATCGGCCAGGGCGATCTTTTGGTAACGCCAATTCAACTGATTAATTTTATTGCCACGATTGCCAATGGCGGAAAATTATACCAGCCTTACGTGGTAAAAAATATCATCGGCCCCGATAATGAGATCGCAAAAGAAAATAATCTATCAATACTGTCCGATTATTCTTCGTTGGGCGGTTATATCGCCGAAGTGCAAGAGGGGATGAATGATGCCGTTGATAAGCCCTACGGCACCGCCCACTTACTAAGCGACTTGCCGGTAGCGGTGTCGGCTAAAACCGGAAGCGCCCAAATCTTAAATAATACTCAAACTAACGCTTTCTTTGTCGGCTACTTGCCCGCCGAAGCTTTAGCGAAGGCGGGTGCGCCATTAGACAAGCAGATAGCCATTTTAGTTTTAATAGAAAATGCCCGGGAAGGAAGCTTAAATGCGGTGCCGGTAGCAAAAGATGTTTTGAATTGGTATTACTGGAATCGGTTAGCCACGAACCCTTAGTCTTAGTATAATTAAAGAAAGAATGAAATCTCAACTTAGGCAGGACTTAGTATCCGGCGATTGGATTGTGATTGCTCCTAATCGGGGAAAACGGCCGCATCAATTAGTGAAAAAACCTGAAATTAGAAAAGCGGCCCCGGTGGCCAGCTGCCCTTTTGAAAATCCGCAAAAAACCGGCCACCAAAAGCCTATTTTGCTTTATGGTGATGCTAAAAATTGGCAATTGCAGATTATTGAAAATAAATTTCCTGCTTTTACCCATCGTAAAACTTGCTCTTTTGTTACTAAGCAGGGCCCGTATTCGGTGGCTCATACCGTTGGCCATCACGAGATGGTCATCACTCGAAATCACAATCAAAGCTTTGATAAGCTATCTTCCATTGAGGCTCATCAAGTTTTTGAAGCTTTTCGCGACCGCTATCTGATGCTTTTAAACGATGCCTGTATATCTTATGTGGCAATTTTTCATAACTGGGGGCCTAAGGCCGGAGCGTCTATTTTTCACCCGCATTATCAAATAGCGGCTATTCCGGTTTTGCCCCCGGACGTCAGCCGTTCCTTAAATGGATCTTGGGGATATTTTCAAAAAAATAAAAAATGCGTTCATTGCCTGATGATTGCTGAAGAATTGAAAAACAAAAGCCGGATTATTTATCAAAATAAGGGAGCGGTGGCTTTCGCGCCTTTTGTTTCCAAAGAGCCGTTTGAAGTCAGAATTTTTCCTAAAAAACATTTGCCGTATTTTGAAAATACTTTGGACCAGGAGTTAGCAGACGTGGCAATGGCGCTTCAGGTTGTTCTGAGGAAAGTTAAGCGCAATTTAAAAGATCCGGATTATAATTTTTTTATCCATACCGCGCCTATATTAAACAAGGAGAAATATAAGCCATACCATTGGCACGTTGAAGTCCGGCCAAAGATAGCGATTATGGCGGGATTTGAGCTCGGAACCGGAATTGAAATAAACGCGGTGGATCCGGACGACGCCGCAAAATTATTAAGAAAGTAGAAAAATAATAAAAATTCTAGATTCTAAATTCTAGATTCCAGATTCTCGCACTAATATGTTTGATTTAATTTCCTTAATTAAAACCGCCGGTTATATTGGAATCTTCGGCATCGTTTTTGCCGAATCAGGGTTATTTATCGGGTTTTTTCTTCCGGGAGACAGCTTATTATTTACGGCGGGATTTTTAGCATCCCAGGGAGTTCTAAATATCTGGCTTTTAGCAGTACTGGTTTTTATTGGCGCAGTCTTGGGGGATAACGTCGGCTATGCCTTTGGCCGAAAGGTAGGGCCCATGATTTTTAAAAGAGAGGATTCTTTGCTTTTCCATAAGAAAAATTTGGAAAAAGCCAGGATTTTCTATGAGCAATATGGCAAAAAAACTATTATTTTAGCCAGATTCATGCCCGGCATCAGGACTTTTGCCCCGATTTTAGCCGGAGTCGGCAATATGAATTATCAGACCTTTTTTAGTTATAATTTAATTGGCGGCCTGCTTTGGGGCGCGGGTTTGCCGGCGCTGGGATATTTTCTTGGAAATACCGTTCCAAATATTGATAAATATCTAGTCCCGATTATTTTAGGCATTATCTTTGTTTCTATTTTACCTACGGCTATCCATATTTTGAAGGATCCGGATCATCGGACGCAAATTTTAAATATTATTAAAAGAATTCTGCGAATTCATGGCTAAATTATTGATATTTAATTGGAAAATGAATCCGGCAACATTGAAAGAGTCTTTGGCTCTGGCTAGGGCCAGCGATCAGAAAAATATCGTTGTAGCCCCGCCCTTTACTTTTATCGAAGAGGTTGGCAGGATTTTAAAAAAAGCGAAGCTAGGTGCCCAGGATTTATTTTGGGAGGCCGGCGGAGCCTTTACTGGAGAAATTTCTCCTAGAGAACTGAAAAATTTAGGCGTAAAATATGTTATTCTCGGGCATTCTGAGCGCCGGCATAAATTAGGCGAGACGGATGATATGATTGAAAAGAAAATTAAAGCTGCTTCCGAAAGCGGATTGATGCCGATTTTATGCGTTGGCGAAACTAAAAAAGAAAAAGACGCGGGCGAGCGGGATTGGGTTTTGCGCCGGCAATTGTCCATTGATCTGCCCGCGGAATTATTAGTGGCGTATGAACCGGTTTGGGCTATTGGTACCGGGGATCCGGACAGTCCGGAAGAGGCGGCAGAGGCCATTAATTTTATAAGCCGTTTATTGTCTAAAAAGCGGAAAAAATTCAAAGTTCTTTACGGCGGTTCAGTGAATTCCCTGAATTTAAAAAATTACTTACAATATAAAGAGATAGCTGGCGCTTTAGTCGGAGGCGCAAGCCTCAAAAAGGAACAAATTAAAAAAATGGTCCAGCTAGTCACTGGTCATTAAATTTAGAAATTAGACATTAGTAATTAGAAATTTATAGAATATGCCAAGTCAAATACAAAAACAAAAAGATTGGTTTTGGATGATTTTAAATGTCGTTTTAGCAGTATTAGTTTTATTAGGATTAAGTTCGTTAAAAGCCTTGTATAGTTACGGGAAATCGCTTCCGGCTTCGCGGACGATTACTATCAGCGCGGAAGGGAAGGCCGTAGTGTTGCCGGATATCGCCACTTTTTTCTTCTCGGTAGTCAATGAAGGCAATGACCCGGAAGAATTAGCCGCAAAAAATAATGAAATCATTAATAAAGCGCTGGGCTTTATTAAAGAAGAAGGCGTGGAAGATAAGGATATTAAAACCACCAGCTATGATTTATCCCCGCGTTATAACTATGACGAAAAACGCCGGACTAATTTTATTGACGGTTATCGCTTAAGCCAGACGGTTACAGTTAAAATTCGCGACTTTTCTAAAATCAGCAAGATATTAGCCGCCTTGCCGGGATTAGGAATTAACCAAATCGGCAGTTTGAGCTTCGGCGTAGACGAGCCCGATACTTATTTGAACGAAGCCCGGGAACAAGCTTTTCAGAAGGCCAGAGCGAAAGCCGATGCTATGGCGCAGCAAAACCGAGTCCGGATTAAAAAGGTAATTACTTTTTCTGAGTTTACCGGCGGCTATCCGATGCCAATGTATGCTAAGGCGGAAATAGGCGGTTTCGGCGGCGGAGATATTATTGCGCCCCGGATTGAACCGGGCAGCCAAGAAGTAACGGTCAACGTGAGCGTTACTTATGAAATTCGCTAGATGGGCGGTGATTCTAGTGGCGGTAGCGTTAACCGTTGGGTTAGTTTTTGTATTTTTTGGATCTGATCAAGCCTTTTCAAATATGGAAAAAGTTAACTTGGCAACGCCGGATAATAAAAATATATCTGCTAATTATTTTTCCGTTCTTAATCCAAGGGGCTGGCTTTTATTAGTTCACATGATGCCCGCAGTTAAGGAATCTTGGAATGAATTCGCCCAAGAACTGCAGAATGCCGGCTATGCCAGTTTGGCCATTGATTTGCGCGGACATGGCGAATCTGAAGGCGGTCCGAATGGTTTTTCCCAGTTTTCGGACGTCGAGCATCAGGCTAGCATCCAAGACATAAATACGGCGTGGGAATTCTTAAAAACTAAAGGCGCCAGCCCGGAAAAAACTGCTATTATCGGCGCGTCTATTGGCGCGAATTTATCGTTATTGTTCTTAACCCAGCATTCGGATATTGGCGGGGGAGTGTTATTATCGCCCGGAAATTATAAAGGGTTAGACAGTTTAGCTCTGGTTCAAAAAATAGCCCCTCGGCAAAAAATGGTTTTTATTGCCAGCAAGCAGGATGAGCGATCGGGCGGAAATAATGCCGCGGACAATAAACGCTATTATGACGCCGCTTCCCAGGTATTGAACCGCCACTTGATTACTTTTGACGGCGCCGGCCATGGCACGGATTTATTTAAATTGGAAAACGAGTTAGACTTAGTAAATATTATTAAGAAATTCTTAACTGATGGATCTATTAACTAAACGGGATTTAAAAATAAGTGTTGGCGTGGGGCTGGCCGCGGGCCTTTTAATTTTACCCACCCTTAATAATATCGGCGTTCCCTTGGGGCTGGCGTATCAAATTTTGATAGTTGCCGGTTTAACCGCGCTAACCCCCTTCGGCTATTTAGTGGCTTATTGGTTAAGCCCCCGTTTTCCGATTTTACGGCAATTTGTTAAATTCGGCATCGTTGGGGGCCTGAATTCCATGCTGGATTTAGGGATTCTCAATCTTTTGATCCACTCCACCGGAGTTGCCACCGGGCTTTATTTTTCATTTTTCAAAACCGTATCTTTTTCTATTGCCGTTACCAATAGTTATTTCTGGAATAAATACTGGACCTTCCATTCGGAAGAAACTCCGCGAACGGTAGAGTTTTTTAAATTTTTAATGGTGAATCTAGTCGGATTGGGGATTAATGTCGGTTCGGCTTCATTCGTGGTTAATGTTTTGGGAGCGCCAGCCGGAGTTTCACCGGCGCTATGGGCCAATATTGGGGCAATTTCCTCGGTTTTTATTTCGCTTTTTTGGAACTTTATTGGAATGAAGTTTATTGTATTCCGGAAGTAGTTTTAAGTTGACTAAAATTACTTAGTGTGTTTCGCTATAGGAGCTATTGCTTTCTGAGACGCAGTATGCTATACTCTTCTTAGTGAGTGTGAATATTCCTTTACGATGATATCGGCAAAGGAATGTCCCTTTCTATTTGTAGCCATCTGCCCCCGCAAGGGGGCTTTTGGTTTTTGAGGGTTGACGAACATTCATTTTTCTGTTACTCTTTACTCAGCAATTTGTTCTTTGGCAGCATCAGCCGTTAAAGAGAAAGGAGGAAGACATGAAATCGTGGCGCTGGCTTAAAGGAGCCAACAACCAAGAACGTTCGCCGGAATCTATTATCCGAATCCTGCTTTGGCTCCTGGCCTTTCAGCTTTTATGGGCTGGAATAGTCTTAGTCTGCATCTATTTTCAGGGCTACAGCCTGATTAGGCCCCCGGTTATTAACAAATGGATTATTTGGCGATATGTGATTTGGGCTGCGTTTTGGGAAGAAATGTTCTTCCGGGTTTTCCCGATTTGGTTCTTAACCGCTTTGGCTAAAAAGCGGAATATCCGGAACATCCACCCGGTATTATTCAGTGGAACAGTTTTGTCATGGATTTTTCTCTTTGCCTTCTATCATTGGCATCCCAGTTCTATTTATAATGCCCTGATTCAGTTGCCGCTCGGTTTATCCTATTGGATCGCCTTTTTGTATGCTTCGCAGATGGGCAAAAATTTGGAAAGGGGGGTGGCCGCCAGCTTACTTTCCCACGGTTTATATAACCTAATAGTTTCCTATATTAGGATTTAACCCTGCTCGACCCCTATCCCAATATCAATCTCTGCCGCAATGCGGCAGATTTTTTATTCAGAACAAGGCGCAAGGAGAAGGCGGTAGCATTAGCTACGTCTTCGACGAGTAACGAAGTTATGAAATAAAATCCGCGCATCCCTGG
>JAUYKI010000012.1 GCA_030700025.1 bacterium
CCACATTGAGGAGGAATCAACGCAGTTATCGGTAAAATTGGCCGTATCCCGAAGGGTTCTGGGAGAGAGGGCAAATTTCTGCGTTACGCCTCCTCACCGTGGCCTTAGCCACTGGTTCGTCGGCAAGCCTGGAAATTTACCATCTCTCCCGAGAACGCGTTAGGCATTATTTTGTATTTAGATTTCTAGCTCCAGCGATAAAACTTTCTTCGCCCTCGGCGTATTTTGTGGTCCAAGCAAAATACGCCTGCGGGATGTTCCCTACGGCAACCATGGCGGAGCTTTATATTAGCTTCTGAATCTACGCTACAAAAAAATAAATGTTTCCTCGTTATTTTAATTTTAGTGAAGCCAATACTGCTTCTCCGATACCCAAGCGAACCGATTGGCTAGCCCCGCTTCCAGCGGGGCGAGGGTGGTTTTGATATAATCGTTTATCAAAACCCAATCGTGGTGAGCGACAAGAGAAGGTTTCCGCTGGAGAAACCGTAACGGGTTGAGGAGAGGCAGTATTGGCGGAGCAGGAGGTCGGGTAGGAGAAGAGGTTGAGTGATTTGTGAGTAGTTCGTAAAAACTTAGAGTGTTTGCAAAGCTTTCTTGGCAGCTTCCACTTCCGCGTCCTGCTTTGCCTGGCCATGGCCGGTAGCAGCCAGCTTTTCGCCAAAATAAACGCCAACCGTAAAAACTTTTTTATGGTCCGGGCCCTCCTCCGAAAGCACTTTATAGGTCGGGGTTAACTTTAATTCCGCCTGGGTTTTTTCCTGCAATAAGCTTTTCGCGTCCCGGAATAATCCTTTTTCAATTACTTCTTTCAAATGAGGCATAACAAACCTCTTGATAAAACTTTGGGCTTTTTCATAACCGCCGTCCAAGTGAATAGCGCCGGTCAAAGACTCAAAAGCATTAGCCAAAATTACATCCCGCGCCCGGCCGGTATCTTTGGCTTCGCCCCGAGACAGCAATAAAAATTTTTCCAGATGGAATTCTTTGGCCACTTCCGCCAGCATCACGTAATTAACCAGCGCCGCGCGGTAAGTGGTTAAAACTCCTTCGTGCTCTTTCGGATATTTTTGGAATAAAATTTCCGTAACTACCAATTCTAAAACCGCATCGCCTAAAAATTCCAGCCGCTCATTATGCGAAGATTTCCACGATGAATTTTCATTAAGATAAGAACGGTGGGTCAGGGCTTCTCTTAATAAGTCCTTATTCTTAAACTCATATTTAATTGCGGTTTCTAATTTATGCGAATCCAATTTAGAAATTAGAAATTAGAAATTAGAAATTAGAAAAACTAACTTATAATTTTTAACCCCTAATAGTTAATTATATTGTTACTCCTTGATTTCTGGTTCCTTTTTCTCTTCCTTCTTGTGGTCTTTTCCAGGCTCGCCGATTTCCCGGTAGATAGTCCCCAAAACTCCGTTTACAAACTTTCCGGAATTTGGCCCGCCATAATTTTTAGCCAGCTCAATGGCTTCGTTAATTGCCACTTTGGGAGGCACCTCGTTCCGATCGGCAAATAACAGCTCAAAAAGGCCGATACGCAGGCAATTCCGATCAATAATCGCAATCTGCTCCAATGGCCATTCCGGAGCGGCTTTAGAAATTATTTTGTCGATTTCCTTCCGATGCTCCGCCACGCCCTTCACCAGCTTCCAGACAAATTCCGGCTCATCAATCCCCGGGCCGAATTCGCCCAAATTCCGCTCTACGACTTCCGTTAAATCAGCTTTTTGCCCGTCAAAATCCCATTCATAAAAAGATTGGAGAACGATTGATCTTCCTAATTGCCGTGTAGCCATAAATGGTATCTAAACTTATTATAAACCGAAAGGGCTAAAGTTTGAAGTTCGCCGCCGGAGCAGTTTCCTCTTTAGTGTTCCAAACCCGCGAAATGCCATCTTGGCTAGTAGAATATAATTGCTTTTTCCAAGCATCGTAACCCAAGGCCGTGACCGGCTCTTCGTGGCGGGCTAAAACTTCCACCGGATAACGAAGGTCGTCTAAAACCACCACGCTTCCGTTTTCCGTTCCGGCAACCGAAGATCCGTCCGGATTCGCCATTAACGCCGTTACCGCCCCGTTTTCTATATTATTTATTTTTTTAAGCTCGGCTCCGGTTTTAGGATCTAAGATTCTAATGGAACCGTCATTACAGCCGGCGGCAATTTTGCCATCCGCCAACTCCGCCAAAGAAGTAATTCCGCCGGAACCTTCCAGCGCAAAAAAGTGCCTCAGCTCTTGTCCGCTTTTGGCGTGCAGAATTCCGACTAAGCCATCCGCGCCTCCATAAAGAATATTTCCATCTTTCATAGTTGCTAACGCGGTAACGTCTTTGGTTAAAGTTTGAATTTCCCGCACCTCTTCGGTTTGCGGATTTAAGATCCGCGCATACTTATCATCACCGCCATAAATAATTTGGCCGTCCGCGGTAGCGGCCAGCGATAAAACATTAGATTTTGCCTGAAACCGTCCGATTTCCCGCTGGCCATCTATGGCCAATAAACGGATGGCGGGGACTTGCCCATCGCGCGATTTTTTTTCTACACTGGCCAAAAGTTTTCCGTTAGGAAAAAAAACCGCCGAAGACATCGCTCCAATGCGGCTCTCTAAATTTTTTTGCTCTTCCAATTTCTGCCAATTAAATTTTTCGGGCAACACCTCTTTTTTAGGCGCCCGCTCCAAATATTGCGGCTGGGGCTTCTTCCAAAATAAAAAATCCATCCCTCACCCTTAAAGCATTAACGAATTGCGAAGCCGACTTTTAAGCGAAGCAAACCCTTTGGCAAAATGCTTCAATCTTGCCTCGCGTATTAAGGCGTCTTTTTTTGACTTGTATCCTTCAAAATAAATTAATTCCAT
>JAUYKI010000002.1 GCA_030700025.1 bacterium
CCTACGGGAAACAGAATAAATCAGCTCCAGCGGCTGATTTTTCTTCGCCCTCGGCGTATTTTGTGGTCCAAGCAAAATACGCCTGCGGGATGTTCCCTACGGCAACCATGGCAGAGTTAAATAACCTATGTAACCCGTAAAATTAGTGTTGAGGTTCATTTGACATTTCTTAAAAATCTCTATATACTAATAAACGAACTTTGAAAATCTACGAAGGAGATGCAATGACCAAGAAGGCGCGGCAGGAAAGGTTCATATATGAACTTAAGTCTATAGGTTTGTTTTGGTGCCTTTGGCTCGCCTTATTATTTACCGGCTATCCTCTTTTAGCGCTCGTCTCATTTGGTATTATGCTGGCGCATGCTTTTTCGGTCCTTACTACGGTTAGGAGGTAGTAAGATGGAAGCACTGGTCGTCATCGGTACTACGTTCATTCTCTTCCTCGGTTTGGTGGTAGGTGCATTGAAAGTATTAAAAATGTGGCCGGATTAATATGGGACTTCTGCTCGTAATAGCAGGCTTGTATTTGCTTCTGGAAACCAGGCATTGGGTTATTGGCCTTCTGTGTTTGATTGTCGGGTGCGACATGAAATGATCTGGCTATTGAAGCTCACCCTTAGTCTTCTTATTATAACCATTGGCTTCTGCTTGTTAATCGGGGGCAACCCAATAATCGGAGGGATCTTAATGGTTGTCGGATTTCTAATGTGAAAACGAAAGCGCCGACAAAGATTTTTTTGACGGTAGTCGGTGTTTATTTGATAGTTAACGCATTTATTAGAATTATAAACTTAGTAACCGCTTAAAACGCGGTTTTTTTATAAACTAAAACCCGCCTTTCGGCGGGCTTTAGAGCTGATAACCAATAAGCCGGATTCTGTTCCCTAATTTGCATTAGGACGACAACTATTTATCTAGCCCCGCGATTGCTCGTGGGGTCGTGCGGCACACCAATTAAGGTACGGCCTTGCACCCAGTAAGGATTTAGCCGTTTCACTTCTGCTTTTTAATCTCTATAGCAGAATTAGGCCAACTAGCTTGAGATTGGGCCTTCCCGGATCTTTCGCTCCAGGACGTCTCTGTTCGCACCTCTGCCTTACGGACTGATGGCTGTTAGCCACTACTTTTCTTCGGCTTGCGCCGAAAAGGTGTCCGGACTTTCCTCTCCGGCTTTCGCCGAAGCAGTTATCTAGGTTATCAACCTAAATATAGTATAGCACATATTGACTTTAAATCAAGTATGTGATAACATGCGTTAGCTATTTGAAAACGAGGAATGCTTAGGTTGGGAGGTGTCAAGGTGGCAACTGATGAGTATCTGATGAAACACAAGACCGGAGAGCCAGGAACTTTTGTTCGTTGCGCGATCTGTGATATGCCCGTGCAAGGCACAGATCATAACGGCATGTATTGCCCCAAGTGCAAAGTAAGCTCATTACCGGATTCAACTCTTTTTTGCTGCTACGAATGCAGCACCCCCGTACAATACATGGTTATGGATCTAGGTTGGAAAGATTATTGTGTCTCTTGCAAGCATTTCTGTGAATCTCAAATGGGGCCCGGACCAAAAGTTTAGCCTAGCTTACCGCTCAAAATTCTGAGCGGTTTTTTCTTTTAAAAAATTGAGCGAGGCCGATACTATTTTTCGAAACCCAAGCGAGCCGATTGGCTCGGGTGCCGAGCGCATAATATATTTATGTGCTCGGCCAATCGCAGTGAGCGACAAGTGGAGGTTTTCGCTGGAAAAACCGTAACGGGTTGAGAAAAGTGGTATCGGCTGAGCGAAAGCGTTAATGTTTTCCAAAAAAAGACGCCTGGCCGCTTTCATGATGATTGCCCCCTTTGATATCCAGCGCTTCGTTGACCAGCTTATCCGCTTCTTTGTTTTGTTCCCTGGGTATTTGGACAAAAGACACATTTTTAAAATCCTGTTTTAAATTCCAAATTTCCATAAATAGCGGCTGAAGTTCAGAATCTTTAACTTTATATTTTCCATTAATTTGTTTTGCCATTAATTCGCTGTCGGTTCTGATTTCCACTTCCAGCTCCTGGGCGCCCTTTTTACCCGAAAGCAGGATCAGCTTTTTTAAAGCAAAAAGCGCGGCTTTATATTCTGCCACGTTATTGGTAGTGTCCCCTATTTTTTCGTTATATTTCCGGGTGCCGATTACTACGCCGATGGCAGAAGGCCCGGGATTTCCCCGTGATCCGCCGTCGGTATAAACAATCATTTTTTCGCCTTGAAAAAGTTTATTTGCCATAGTGAGGGATTATTTTTTTATCGGAGTCCAGGGCAATTTAGCATTGCCCGGCAAAGAAAATCCGGAAGAGCCCGGATGCCCGCCGCCGCCAAAACGCTTGGCTAACTTGCCGACATCCACTGACCTGTCGGAACGGAGCGATACGATAATCTTATTATCCCTCCGGCTCCAGATAATTCCTATGGGGGGCAGTTTTTTCACCAATTCATTGCCGACTTGCGAAGGCCAGTTCGCGGAATTAACCGCCAGCGTTTTATAGCCGGCAAATTTTACCAGTTCGGAATTTTTTTGGACTAAGTTTTGAACCCGTTTATCTTCGTATCGTAAAACTATCTTCCCTTTTTCAATAAACCCCTTTAGTTTTTTAGGATTTTCGGCATCTCTAATTATTTTGTCCCAAATTTTAAAATCCTGGCTGAAAAGATTCAGGTAAGCGAATAGCGCCGCGCTGTCCGGCAAAAACCTCCAAAGATCCACCGCTTCAATATGTTTTAATAAAACCGGCAGGGGTTTTGTGGGATGGAAATATTTCCAGGCCAAAGCGCAGCCGGAATGGGAGTTGTCAAAAAGATAATCTTGGGTAAGTTTGGCGGCCCTTTCCGCCGTGGCGTGGTGGTCAATGGCGGTTACCAGCTTATTATCCCTAAGGAATCGGCGGATAATCGGTTCCGTGTATGTAAAATCAATCAAATATATGGTTTTGTTTTTTAGCCCCTGGGGCGGCGGGTTATCGTGCTTTACGCCGATATAATCGGCCTTATTGCCGAAAATTTTCCAGGCTGCCCAAGCGCCGCCAAAACCATCGGAACAGTCGCCGTCATGGAGAATAACAATACTTTTTTTGGCTTTTTGCGCTTTCATTTTTTTGATTATCGTTTATTGATTTTTAATGCCTCTAGTCCGGGCAGTTTTTTTCCGGCCAAGAAGTCCAACATAGCGCCGCCGCCCGTAGAAACAAAATCAAATTTTTTATCTAATTTCAGCTTTTTTAAAAAAGCCACTGTTTCTCCCCCGCCTACTATTTTAAACGATTTTAGATTGGCCGTAACTGCCCGGGCAATGGCTTTAGTGCCAGCGGTAAACTTGGGCTTAGTGATGTCTCCGGCCGGGCCATTCCAGATAATAGTGCGGGCAGTCAAGATTTCTTTCCCGAATTTTTTAATGCTTTTCGGGCCGATATCGCGGATCGCCCCTTTTTCATATTTAAAATCTTCGGACAATACTAATTTTCCAATTCCCGATATTTTATGGATTATCGCGGTATTTAATGCCCCGCCGATTAAAAACGCGGAAGCAGTCCGATGGAGATTTTTAACCACCCTTAATTTATCTTCAATTTTTAATCCTCCCAGAATAACCACCAGCGGTTTTTGAGGTTTTTTAATTACGCGGGAAAGATTTTTTATTTCCGCTTCCAGCTCAAAGCCGGCAAAGCTGGGCAAGAATTTAGTTATAGCGGATATGGAGGCATTGGCGCGATGCGATACCGCGAAGGCGTCATTGATATATAAATCGCCCAAAGTAGCCAGGCGCTTCGCCAGGGCCGAGCTATTATCCCCTTCTTCTTTTAGAAATCTGAGGTTTTCCAGTAAAAATACGGATTTTTTCGGTGAGGATTGGATAATCTTTTTGATTTCTGGAAATCGGAAATGAGGCGCGAAAGATACGGGTTTTTTAATCGCCCGGCTGATATCTTTGGCGTAGCGTTTTAAGCTTAATCTCTTTTCCCGGCCAGCTGGACGGCCCTTATGGCTTAAAATGACCACTGCCTGGCAATGGGCGGTTAAGAGCTTCAAAGTTGGAAGGCTTGCCAGCCAGCGCCAGTTATCATCGGTATTAAAATCTAGCCTTAAAAGGCATACTTTATCTTTCAGATTAACCGGCTTTAATTGGCTTAAGAAGCGCACCATTAAATATGATTATAACCCTAAATAGGCTTATAATAAATAATTATGAGTCCAAAGAAGAAAATCGTTATTTTGGGAGCAGGATTTGGCGGTGTCAGGGCGGCCACGGATATCTGCCGAAACTTGGCTAAATTGAATTTAAACGGCAAATACGAGGTGGTTTTAGTGGATCGCAATCATTACCATACCTACGTTCCGATTCTTTATGAAGTAGCCACCACCTCCAAGGATGTGGCCAATCAGATTAAGCTCAAGGATATTGTTACGTTTCATTTGAAGGATATTTTTCAAAATCATTGCGTTACTATCAAAGAGGCAACGGTAAGCGAAATTGATTTAATTGAAGGCGACGTACATTTTCAGGACGCGGAAAAGTTAAAATTTGATTATTTAGTTCTGGCGCTTGGTTCCGAGACTAATTATTTTGATATTCCGGGATTAAAAGAAAACTCTTACGGATTAAAGACTTTTGGAGACGCCATCCGGGTGCGGGACGCGGTTTGGGATTTAGTGGATAGCCGGGCCTCAAATGAAGAGATTAAAATTATTGTGGGCGGCGGCGGCGCTACCGGCGTGGAAACTGCCGGTGAAATTAAGGCCTGGATTTGCGAGTTGGATGAGAAATTTAAAAAATGCCCGGCTTCGGTAAAAATTATTGAAGCCATGCCCACGGTTTTGGCCGGTTTAGACCAAAAAGTAGTTAAAAGGGTTTTGAAGCGCCTGAAAGCAATAAACGTGGAATTGGTTTTGAATGAGGCGATTGAAAAAGTTGAACCCAAAAAAGTATTTTTAAAAAGCGGAACTATGATTCCGTTTGATGTCTTAGTTTGGACCGGAGGCGCTAAAGCTTCTTCGTTAATGACCGGCTTGCCGTTAAAAAAAGAAAAGCGCGGCCGGGTGGAAGTTCCCGGAGTCATGCAGTGCCTTCCGCAAACCGAAGACTTAAAGTTTTACGGCAAGATTTACGGGTTGGGTGATGCTATTTGTTTTACTAACGCCAAAACCGGACGGCCAATCCCCCAGGTCGCGGAAGCTGCCATTGAACAAGCCAAAGTAGTTGCCCACAACATCATAGAAGATATAAAAGAGGCCGAGGGACTGAAGCCGAAAAGCCAGCCCATTCATTATATTCCCCGCGAGTATCCTTATATCATTACTGCCGGCGGAAAATATGCCGTGGCGAAAATGGGCCCGATTGTAATTGGCGGATTTTTCGGCTGGATTTTAAAAGGGCTAGTAGAGCTTTATTATTTGCTGTTTAATGTTTTGCCTCCTTTTCAGGCAATTAGGATTTGGTTAAAAGGGCTCTGGATTTTTATAAAAAACGACCGGCTTGGGTAGGGTTTTCGGCAATCTCTCTTTTCGGAAACAGAATAACTGCTCACCCAAATCTCTTTCCTCAACCCGTTCCAGTCGCTCCAGCGGCGACTTCCACTTGTCGCTCGCTACGATTGGGTTTTGGTGTCGCGTTGCTCCCTAATTTTACCAAAACCACCTAGCCAATCGGCTCGCTTGGGTTTTGGGAAAGAGATATCGGCCTTCGCTTTAAAATAATTTGTATATAATTGCGGGATGTTCCGATAAGAGAGATTGCCCTCAATATTGAATTGTAAGATAGGCCTTATTTTTTTCGCTTGACATTTAATAAAGTTCGTGCTAACATCTTGCCAGGTCCTTAAAAGGAGGTACCGATGGCTAGAAAACAAAGCATGCAGTGGGACGTGAAGGACGAAGTTACTGTTTCTGAACTTCTGATGGGAGCGGCAGAACTTTCTTGCGGCGTGATCCCCTTGGATCATTTTCGGGTTGAGGGAAAATGTCCGCATTGCCTTGGACGCGCGATGTTACTTCTCATCAACGAGAAGGACGAACATTTAAACGAGGCCGTAAAAGCAGCAATTCTCAAGAGGGCTGATTATATTCGCGCGAATGAAAGAGTGTGGAAAAGAGCGCTGAAGAAAGAACGGCGATTTTCGGAGAAGAGTGCCTAATTATTTTTTTTGAGCCCAACTACGGGCTCTTTTTATTTTTTAAATAAAAGAAAGGGCTCACCAGAGGTGAGCCTTTCGTGAAAGACCATCATGTCTTTTGTTATTAAGACAGAGTATCTAACTGTCAGCTAGGGCATTTTTTGTTTAGCCCAGCTATCGCAGTGATTACCTTTCGGAAACCAGTGCTTATCTATATAATACCACAATTTTGGATGGGGCAAAAGGAGGGTGTGGATAACTTTAAAGTCTCAGAAATTCTTATTCCATTGCTATATTTAGAACTTTTTTGCCTGCTTATTTCTCGGAAACAGAATAAATCGGCTCCAGCGGCCGGATTTTCTTCGCCCTCGGTACATTTTGTGGTCCAAGCAAAATGTACCTGCGGGATGTTCCTTAAAACAAGCAGGCAAAGCCGTTTACATTCTTAAATCGCGCTACGGAGAATAAAAGTTTCCTCGCCTTACTTATAAATTTAAAATAGCTGGCTGACGAAGAAGAGCACTAAGCCGATAAGGCCGAAGATTACGGAGATAATCCAGAAGCGCATTGTCACTTTAGTTTCCGGCCAGCCCAGGGCTTCAAAGTGGTGGTGGATTGGCGCGGAAAGGAATACCTTTTTTCCGCGGAGTTTTTTGCTGAATACCTGGATAATCACCGAGAGGGATTCTAAAACCAGGATGGAAGCGAAAAACGGCAGGAAGATCGCAGTGTTGGTAAGCATGGCAATCACGCCCATGGTAATTCCCAAGGACATGGAGCCGGTGTCGCCCATGAAAAATCTAGCCGGATAGATATTGTTCCACAAAAATGCCAATAATGCGCCAATGGTCACTCCTCCGAATACCGCTAAATCATAACGGCCGAGAACAAACGCCACCGCGGTCAGCGCCATAAAAGCAAAAAGCATCACTCCCCCGGCCAGGCCGTCCAGTCCGTCGGTTTCATTGGCGGAAAAAGCGCTGGCCACGATAATGAAAGTGAAAATCGGGATATACCACCAGCCGATATAAAGATTGCCGAGAAACGGGATGTATAAAACATTCCAGTCCAACTTGAAATAAAACCAAAGCGCTCCAAGGACGGCTATTACCGAATACATAATCAGCTTTTGATACATGCGGAGGCCGCCGCCATTGGCGCCTTTGCGCAAAACTCCCAAAAAATCATCCGCTAGCCCCAGTATTGCAGCTCCGAACATAGCGGCCAGCGGTAAATAAGTTTCAGCGCGGTTGATAAAGTTTAAATAAGTCCAAAATCCGCCGAAAAGCCAGCTGAGCAGAAAAATAATCAGAGCCAGGCCGATAATGGTTGTCCAGATAATTATTCCGCCCATGGTTGGAGTATTTTCTTTGCTTTTATGAAGCCGGTAAAAAATAGGCGCGGATTCTTCACTGCGGATTTGCTTGGCAGCTTTAATTCGCTTGAGTAATTTGATAATAATCGGAGTTAAAATCAAGGCTACCAAAAAGGAGACCATAGATAATCCTAAAATTCTTGATACGTGAAAAATTGGCATAGTTAGAATGTATAGGCGCTCTTCATCCAATTATACAATAGTTCTGTTTGTTCAAAGCGGATTTCCGCTCCAAAAACTATTATTAGGATCCGGTGGCCCTGGTGTTGGAAGATAGAAATTTGATTTTTTCCGGCAGCGTCAATAAATCCGGTTTTGCCCCCCAGAAAATCCGGCCGGCCGGCAAAAACATTAATATTGGTTAAAGTTTTCCCGTTGTTATTATTAACATCAGTTATCACTACTTCTTTTAATCGGGTCGTGTCAAAAATATCCGGATGGGTTTTTAAAATATACTTCACTAATTTTTCCAGGTCCCGGGCGGTAGATTGGTTTAAAAATGACAAACCGGTAACTTCCGAAAAATTAGTTTGGGACATTCCCAGCGCCCCGGCTTTTTCCGCCATCGCGGAAATAAAATTGCTTTCCCCGTAGAAATCGGCAATCGCCTGGGCCGCGTCGTTGCTGGATACCACTAACGAGGCTTTTATCAGATCGCCGGTTTTATAAATTTCCCCGATTTTAAATTTACCAGATTCCCCTTCGGTATTAAAAGCTTTTTCGCTGATTGGGATGTGCTTATCGCGCCCTACATTTTCCAAGGCAATGACAATAGTCATTAGTTTAGTGACGGAAGCAATTGGCCAGCGGGCATCGCTTTTCAAGTCAAAAAGGTCGGTTCCGGTGTCCAGGTCTTCCACTAGCGCTGCTTGGACATTGGTCGCCGGCAAAGGCACGCCCTCTTTTCTTTGAGGAACAATCAGTCCAGCGAAATCCGGCAAATCTATGACGGTCGTCCGGCTTTCTTTTTGGGGAGTCAGCAGGGCCGGCTGGATAGAAGCGGTTAAGCTGGTGTCTTGGATATTGTTTTGCGAAGAAATTTTACGCAAATTATCGCGGTCTACTTTGGATACCAGCGAAAATATTAAAATTATCAGCGTTAATAATAAGCTATTAAATGCTTGCTTCTTCATCTGGTTGTTTTTCGGGCTCCTCGCTTTTAATTTCTTCTTGTTTTATTTCTTCCTGGACTTTAGTTTCGGCGTAAAGAGTTTTAACCAGATCGTTATATTTTTGATATTCCGGCAATTGGTTATTTTTTGCTAAGCCCAGTTTCTTTAATAGTTCAAAACTAGTGGTGTAAACAAAAGCATTCATCCGCTTCGGATCCGGTTCCCGCTCTACCAAGCCCCGCATCAAAAGATTCCGCAGGATAAAACTGGAATTGACTCCCCGGATATATTCCAAGTCTGCCCGATTAACCGGGCCGGCATAGGCAATAATAGACAAGGTTTCTAAAGTAGCTGGAGTGAGGTCTTCGGTAAACTCTTCCTTAGTAATATCTTCCACTAATTTAGAAAATTCCGGCTTGGTAACCAGTTGGATCCGGCCCTTGTCCTGCACCAGCATCAATCCCCTTTCAGGTCTTTTCAGCTCTTCTTCTAAAAGCGCTAAACCGCTTTCCACTTCTTCTTGTTTGAACCCTAGCATTTTAGCCAGCTTTTTAACTTCTAGCGGTTCGCCGTAGATAAAAAGCAAAGCTTCTAATTTTGAAATTAATTCTGCCATTATTTTTTGATAGTTATTTCCGAAAATTGGCCTGACTGCTCAACCGTTATTAAGTGATCGCGCAATAAATGGAGCATTGCTAGAAATAATACAATAATTTCCAGCTTTGGCCTATCCTTGGAAATTTGACTAAAACTTTGTTGGGCTTGCTCCTGCAGGCGGCGCAGAAGTTCTTTAACTTTTTCTTCCACGCTAATTACTATTCTTCTCACGGTTTGTTTTTCCGGAATTAAGCTTTGAAGCTGATTGAGCGCCGACAAAATTGCTTTTTCCAGGTCGGAAGCCTGCAAATCTTTGGGCGGATAAAAAACAACCGGCAAATTCATTAAAAACTGCCGGGCAAAAGCGCTGGGATTTTTATCCCAGGCTTGGTTTAAATTCAAAGCCGCGTTTTTAAATTCTTTATAGATTTTTAAGCGGGCTTCTAAGTCGCGGATGTCTACTTCTTCCTCCTGGGTTAATTCCAGACTGGGCAGAATGGACTTGGATTTAATAAGAAGCAATCGGGACGCTACGACTACGAAATCGGCCAGCACGCTCGGATGCCGGGCTTCCGCGCTAAGGGCCTTTAAGTAATTCAAAAAATCTTCGGTTACGGCTGCTAAGCTGATGGTAGTAATTTCCAGCTTCTTTGCCTCAATTAGTTCTAGAAGCTTATCCAGCGGTCCGGAAAATTGATCTAATTTTACTAAATAACTCATAACAATTAACTATTCACTATTAACTATTAACTTACGATTTTAATGTCTTTTTAAACCCTCCAAGCTGATTCATAATCTTTATTAATTTATTAGTGACCAATTCAAAATCGCCTTTGGTAATAAAATGGTTATCTCTTAATATATCTAGAATAGCAAATGTTTCATGGAGGGATCCCAGTGCGATATTAATGAATCTAGTAAAGTCTTTATCTGAATGTTTGCCGCTTCCCTCCGCAATGTTTAAGGTAATAGAAAGTGAAGACCTGATTATTTGGCTGCCTATATCGAATCTGTGTTCTTTGGGGAGTTTGTTAACAATTTTTAAAATCAAAGAAAATATTTCCTTAGAATCTTTATATACTGGCCAATTTAAAAATCTTAGTTTGTCCATTAGTTAATAGTTAGAAGTTAATTGTCCGTTAGTAGCGCCGCGCGCGTGTAAACGTTGCTTGGAGCCCAAAGCATCCAGCCGATTGGCGTACTGCTGGCGGATTTATAAGTGGCGGTTATCTGGGCGCGAACCTTGGTAGCGTCGTAAGTTGCTCCCATATCAAAATCTTGCAGCCATGGCCGGAGTTGGCCGCGAACAGTCTGAGTGGTGCTGGCGTTTTTTAAATGTTCCAACCGTTGATACGCGGTATACATAGATTCAAAAACTACCTCATACGGTTTTTCGGCCGGATTTTTATATCCCAGGAAACCGCTATTATAATGGGACGGATAAACCATCGGCGCCACATAATCAAAATAAATGTAAGCATTTTCAATAATTTGGCCGATGCCCAGATCATCGTAAAGAAGAGTGGTGTAGCCGAAAAGATCGGCGGATAGGCGGGCATCTCCCAAATGTTCCCTTAAGTATTGAAAGAACCGGCGGACGGTTTCTGATTTGCTGGTTTTTTTGTTCCAAGCCGGATAAACAACGTCTTTCATATTGCCGTCCGAAGCAAAGCGGATATAGTCAAAGTTAACTTCATCAAATCCCCTGGCCAACGCGTCTCGGGCAATTTCAATGTTATAGTCCCAGACTTCTTGCGCGGCGGTATCCATCCACATTACGCCTTTATAATCTTTCCATTGTTTGCCAGTGGAAGAGCTGGTTAGGGCAAGATCCGGGCGGCCCAGCGCTAAAGTCGGGTCCTGAAAAACAGTTTGCCGGGCAATGACATAAATTCCGTTATCGTGGAGTTTTTTGATCAAAGCGTTAGGCCTTAAAATTTTTAAATCTCTTTTGGCTCCGTATTTTTCCACATCTTCCAGCGCGGTTGGATAACTTAATTCTCCGGAATAATCTTTAATATCAATGACAATGGCGTTTACTTCGGTTTCGTTGATTAAATTAATTAAACGGGTAATGCCCTTTTCACTGCCGGCGGTCCAGCCGGTGGCGTATATTGCCTTAATAATAGCCGGGGGGCTGTCTAACGGCGGTTGCGGTTCAATATCGCTATATGGATTTGGCTTTGGAGCCGGAGCGGGCGCTGTTTGCACGGCAACTAGTTCGGCGGACGGCTGTAAATCGCCGGAAAAATTAAAATCCCGGCTGTAGGTAAAAAATAAAAACAGGCCAAAGCCCGCGAAAATAATTGTTGAGAATCTAAATATCTTGTTCATCCCGTTAGAGATAATTAAATTAGTTTTATATATTAAATGAAATTTAAAATTTAAAAATGTCGGTTGCTGTTAAATCGGCTTTATTACGGTCGCCTATGGCGACCTATCTCTAACGGGACAAGTCCATAATAAAAATTATAAAGTAAAACCAGGTTATAATCCAACGGAGTTGATAAAAACCAATGAATAGATTAATATTCTCCTAGACCCCTAAAAGGAGGTAGAAAAGAGAATGGACGCTCAAGCTCAAAGCACCTTTGTTCTTGCGGTAGCCTTTATAGGAGCCCTTGTATTTGGACTCGCTGGATTACTAGCCGTTAAATTAGATAATCTAGCCATTCTAATAGTCAGTATGCTGGTCTATGTAGTTAGTGTACTGGTCTTCGGTGTAGTGGTCTTCTCCTGAAACTGACTGATGGCCCGATAAAATCTCTGTTTTGAAAGAGTTAACCTCGCCTATAGCGAGGTTTTTTGTAAAAACGCTCTTTCAAGAGTGAGGGATTTTTTTATTCGAAATTTTAACTTATACTAGATACTAGATACTAAATTCTAGATTCTAATCATGCTTGCCATTTATCGTAAATACCGCCCGAAGACTTTTGATGAACTTTTGGGACAGGAACATATTGTGGAAGTTTTAAAAAACGCCGCCCGGCAGGATAGGTTCGGGCACGCCTATCTTTTTTACGGTTCGCGTGGTTCCGGCAAAACTACTACTGCCCGCTTACTGGCAAAGCTGGTAAATTGCGAAACCCGGCAAAAAGATAAATCTTTTCAAGTTAAGGGCGAGCCCTGCAATCAGTGCCGGGTTTGCAACGAGGTTGATGAAGGGCGCGCCTTGGATGTTATTGAAATTGACGCCGCTTCCAATACGCAGGTGGAAAAAATGCGCGACCTTATTGAAGGAAGCCGGCTGGCGCCATCGTCATACCGTTATAAATTTTTTATTTTGGACGAAGTGCACATGCTATCTAAGTCCGCTTTTAACGCGCTTTTAAAAACTTTGGAAGAACCGCCGGCGCACGCGATTTTTGTTTTAGCGACTACGGAATATGAAAAAGTTCCGGCCACCATTTCTTCCCGCGCCCAGCGTTTTCATTTCCGGAAATTAGCTTTAACCGAAATTTTGAAAAAATTAAATATGGTTGTTAGTAATGAAAAGTTAAAAGTAGACGACGACGCACTGGAACTTATCGCGGCTTTGGGCGAAGGCAGTTTGCGGGACGCGGAATCGCTTTTGGACCAAATCGCCTCTTTGGACAAATACATAGAATTGAAAGACGTGGAACGGATTGTCGGAAAAATCGGTTATAAGAAAACCGTCCAGCTGGCGGAATACATTTTAAAAAACGAATTAAAAGAGGCATTAAAATATATCAACGAAATCAATCAGGACGGTTATAACCTTATTCAGCTGAATAAAGACTTAATCCACTATTTGCGCCGGGCTTTAACTTTGAAAACCAATTCTCAAATTGAAGAGATTTATTTGAAAGAATTAACTAAAGATGAACTCGGCCACCTTAAGAATCACGCCTTACTGATTCAGGAAGATAAACACATAGCTTTATTGAAATCCTTAATCCGCGCTTACAGTGAAATGCGGTACTCCCCTTTCGCGATCGTGCCTTTGGAAATCGCTATAATTGAAAATTTAAAAGAGTAATCGCGAATAACGCGAATGGCGTTAAATAATGCGAATAAAGAACCATGGCCCTTGGCCGTGGTATTTTTACATTACTTGCGCTAAGAATAGTTTTTTACAAACTTGACGAAAAAAGGAAAATAGCTTACAATCAAGCAAGTTTTCTTTGAAAATAAAGGAGGCCGAATGGAGATAGCGCTTTTGTTGCTGTTGCCCATACTGATCGCTCTGACGGGGTTTATTATCAGCGCGGTAAAGAATAACCAGCGGTATAGTATTACTTTTAAAGAGTTTTTGGCTCTTTTGGGCGCTGTGTCTGCCGTGGTAACGATTGGTTATCTTATTTCTCGGTACGCTGGAATATATGATGAGGAACTTTGGAACGGCCGGATTGCCAAGAAACAACAAGAACGAGTTTCTTGTTCTCATTCTTATCCGTGTAATCCATATCCTTGTGGAGATAGCAAGCATCCCAGTACTTGTTGGCATACTTGTTACGAACATACTAACGATTGGGATTGGGCACTCTACTCTACTAATAACGAGAGGATTGAAATTGCGCGAGTAGATCGCCGCGGCTCCAATGAACCACCTCGTTTTACCCGGGCGCAAATCAATGATCCGACGGCTGTGGTGCATAGCTGTAAAAATTATATTAAAGCCAACCCTTGGACGCTTTTGCGAAGGCAAGGCATGGTAGAAAAATTTAAAAATCAGATTCCGTCTTATCCCATTAAGATTTACGATTATCATTATGTAAATCGTCTTGTGGACGTTACCGGCAAGATTCCGGCCCATGAAGCCGCGCTCTGGAATCAAGATTTAATGGATATCAACGCAACACTGGGAAAGAAAAAAGAAATCAACATTGTTTTAGTAGTGGTGCCAACTTCTGATTCCGCTTATCTCCACGCCCTGGAAGAGGCCTGGCTGGGCGGGAAGAAAAATGATTTGGTGGTAATTTTAGGAGTTAGCGCGTATCCAAAAATTGATTGGGCGCGGGCAATGTCCTGGACAAGGGCGGAAGAATTAAAAATTATGCTCCGCGACCAGCTTCAGCAAATCGGCACTTTGGAAAAAAGAACTGAAATTGTTAAAACTGTCAGCGTTTTAGCGGACGAACTATTTGTCCGGACCAAAATGAGCGAATTTAAATATCTGATGGCGGGTGTTCGCCCGCCGATCTGGGCCCTAGCCATTCTTTTCGTGATTGGCACGGGCCTATCCATCGCCTTAACGCTTTATTTCTGGAACAACGATCCGTTCGGTTCCAGAAATTACTAATGACTCGCCTCTAGCCCGGGCCGAAACCTAACAACCCAAAAGGAGGACGAAGATGAAGGTGCTTGGCGCGATACTCGGAGCTGTTTTGGTCGTAGTGCTTGTCATTGGTGTTTATCTGGCAATTGCCGTTATTGGTTTTTACAATACTGCTACGAAAACCGAAAACGGGATCGTTATGCAGTATAAGCAAAACCAGAATAACTATGACAATTACTTTAAGAAATTAAAGGAAGCTGCCCAAGTTCCCCAGATGTACGTTGATGACATGCAGAAAATTTGGGATAAAGTAATGCGCGGCCGCTATGGGAAAAATGGATCTAAGGCAATGTTCCAATGGATTCAGGAACATAATCCCAATGTGGATGCCTCGCTCTACGCGAAGCTTCAAACTATTATTGAAGCGGGTCGAAATAGCTTTGAAGCGGATCAAAGATCCCTGTTGGACAAAAAGCTCCAGTATGATAATTACCGAATGACCTTTCCGAATAATTTCTTGGCTGGCTGGCTTGGCTTCCCGAAGATCAAGCTGGAAGATTACGATATCGTAACTTCCGAAGAAACCGACAAAGCCTTCAAATCTAAGAAGAGTCAGCCCATCAAGTTAAAGTAATCTATTTACCCCCGATATTATCGGGGGTTTTAATTTGTCCCAGCTTCACCCAAGCAGAGTTGTTAATATTGACAAAACTAATTTTATATGCTATGTTTATATTTACGTAAGCTGGCGCCGCCTTATAGCGTAGTTGCCAAACGCCAAAGAATTAAGTTATATTTAGATAACAAATTATTATTAATAAAAAATAAAATATGACAAAGAAATTACAAATTAGTTTCGCGTTTACCGCTGCTTTCGTTTTAGCGGCAATGTTATTAACCAGCATCGTCTTCGGAGAAGGAGGCAACCGGAAAATTGTCACCTTTGATAGCGCTGTAAATGCTTCGGCGCAAGACGCGCTTTTAAAGGCGCATGGCGCGGTTAAGGTTAAGAGTTTGCCGTCCGTAAATGGAGCGGTAGTTTTGCTTTCATCCAGAGCCGCGGAACGAGCTTTGAGCGGACAAGCGGGCGTTTTGAGAGTGGAAACTGACGCGGTAGCCACTACCTTGGCCCGCTCCACTGCTAGCAAGGGCAAACCAGCGCCTAAGCAAGTTTTACCTTGGGGCGTAGACCGAGTTGATGCCGAACAAGTTTGGCCAACCAGCAATAGCGCTGATCCGATTAAAGTGGCAGTTGTGGACACTGGAATTTCCAGCACTCATTCTGATTTAGTTGCCAATGTTAAAGGAGGCGTTAACACCATTACCGGCGGAAGCTGGAGTGATGATAACGGCCACGGATCGCATGTCGCGGGCATTATTGGCGCGTTGAATAACACCATTGGCGTTGTTGGCGTTGCTCCTCTGGCAGATTTGTACGCTGTAAAAGTTTTGAGCGCCAGCGGTTCCGGTTATATTTCTGATATTATTGAGGGCTTGCAATGGGCAGTTGCCAATGGCATGCAAGTAGTAAATATGAGCTTGGGCGCTTCCGTTGATGTACAAGCTTTTCATGACGCAATTATTGCCACCCGCAATGCCGGCGTAACGCTGGTAGCGGCGGCAGGAAACAGCGGCGGAGCAGTCGGTTATCCGGCAGCTTATTCGGAAGTAATCGCGGTTTCGGCGACCGATTCCAATAACGTTTTAGCATCATTTTCCAGCAGAGGCCCGGAAGTTGATTTAACTGCTCCCGGCGTAAGCATCTACTCCACTTATAAAGGAACTGCTTATAAAACTTTGTCCGGAACTTCTATGGCTTCTCCGCATGTAGCCGGCGTTGTAGCTTTAGTTCTAAACACTCCGGTTGGCTTTTATGACACTAATTTAGACGGCATTTGGAATCCTTCTGAAGTTCAAAATAAACTTCAATCTACCGCTAGCGATTTAGGAACAGGCGGTTATGACACCTTGTACGGCTGGGGCCTAGTGAATGCCTGGGCGGCTGTTCAGTAAGCGAGAATTTAGTATCTAGAAAATAGAATCTAGAATTAAAGGTCCGCCCTTGGCGGGTCTTTAATTTTGTGGTAATATATAACACTGACTTAACTATTATGAATCCCGTTAGAGACAACCAAGTCAAAATTAATATGATAAACAAGATTTTCAATATACAAAGTCGAAAGCCATTAAAATTGGTTAATTTACGATTGCCTCTGGCAATCTGTCTCTAACGGGATGAATATCCGCAACATCGCCATTATCGCTCACGTTGACCACGGCAAGTCCACTCTCGTGGATACGCTTTTGAAACAATCCGACACGGACTTGGGCAAGCTTAGCGAACAAGAATTAATTATGGATTTTAACGAGCTGGAACGAGAGCGCGGTATTACGATTTTTTCTAAAAACGCCGCGGTTCAGTACGGTGACACAAAAATCAATATTATTGATACCCCGGGGCACGCGGATTTTGGCGGCGAAGTGGAGCGGGTTTTAAACATGGCGGACGGAGCACTTTTGCTGGTGGACGCCCAGGAGGGTCCGATGCCGCAAACCCGTTTTGTTTTAAAAAAAGCTTTATCTATGGGCCACAAGATTGTGGTGGTTATAAATAAAATTGATAAGAAAAATGCCCGGGTAAATTACGCTTTGGATAAAGTTTTGGATTTATTTATTGAATTAGGAGCCAATGACGAACAATTAAATTTTCCGATTATTTACGCGGCCGCCCGCTTGGGCAGGGCCGGTTTAACTCCGGACTTAGACAGCATGACTGACGTCAAGCCGGTTTTTGAAACTGTTTTAAAACATATACCGCAACCGCAGGTAAATCCGGATGCTCCTTTGCAAATGATGGTAGTTTCCATTGCTTACGATAATTATCGGGGCAGAATCGGCATCGGCAGAATTTATCAGGGCAAAATTAAAGCCAATCAAGCCGTTATGCATATCAGCCGCGAAGGAAAAAGCACCAACAGCAAATTAACCGCTTTAATGACTTTTCTTGGATTAGCGCGCGTTGCCGTCGAAGAAGCGGAAGCTGGCGATATTGCCGCGATATCCGGAATCGCGGATATTAACATTGGCGATACTATTGCCGACCCGATTAATCCGATCGCGTTGCCCCCGATTAACATTGAGAAGCCGACTGTGAAAATGGTTTTTGCGGTAAATAACTCCCCTTTTTCCGGAAAAGAAGGCCAATACTGCACCTCCCGCAATTTAAAAGAACGGCTGGAAAAAGAATTGGACAATGACGTGGCGCTCCGCGTGGAGCAGGGAAAATCTCCGGACGAATTCGTGGTCAGCGGCCGCGGTGAATTGCATTTGGCTATTTTAATTGAAAAAATGCGGCGCGAAGGATACGAACTCCAGGTTTCCCGCCCGGAAGTTATTATGCGGGTAGAAAACGGAAAAACTATGGAGCCGGCGGAAGACGCCTGGATTGAAGCGCCGGAAAAATATTCCGGAGCGGTTATTGAAAAAATGGGCAAGCGCAAAGGACTGATGAAAAATATGAATATGGAAAACGGAGTGGTTTATTTCCACTTCTTTATCCCGACCCGCGGATTGATCGGATTCCGAAACGAATTTTTAATTGATACCAAAGGCAACGGAATTATTAATACTCTTTTTGCCGGTTATCATCCGAAATGGGAAGATATCCAGACTAATATCCACGGATCTTTGGTGGCTCACGAAACCGGCGCGTCCACGGCGTACGCCCTTTTGAGCAATCAGGAGCGCGGAGAAATGTTTATCGGCCCCGGCGTTCAAGTTTATGAGGGCCAGGTAGTCGGCCAAAATGCAAAACTTGGAGATGTCGTAGTTAATGTTTGTAAAGCAAAACAATTGACTAATTTCCGAGCAAAAACCGATGCCGTAACCGACGATTTAATTCCGCCCCGGCCAATGTCTTTGGAACAAGCGCTGGAATATATCGGCGATGATGAACTGGTGGAAATTACGCCAAAAAGCATCCGTCTGCGGAAAAGAATTTTGAAGAATACTTTAAGAAATAAACGTTAAAGATTAAACAACACTCCGACATTCTCAAGAATGTCGGAGTGTTGTTTTTTAGATCATGAAAGAGTTAAGCTCTTAGTTCCCTCCTTATTTGAAGCCCTAATATCCAAAGCAAAATTGAAGCAGTTGCCGAACCCATGCAGTAAATACAGATGGCGTGGATAACGAAAAGCTGAAGCCAGATTAGGACCAGAGAGGTTATTAAGCCTGCCCAGGTCAGTAATGTTGCCAGCCGCAGGGCTTTAAGATTTTCCGTGTCTAAATAAACAATCGCCAGGATTAAAAGCGTTAAATAATACAGCGCTCCGAATAGGGCCACCGGAATCGGGCCAACGGTTGCGTATTTGCTGATTAAAACCGTTTCGCATTGGCCGGTAATCGGGCAAGGAATCGTAAAGTCCCGGTAATGAAAGGCCGTAAGATAGGCGGCGTCCAGAAAACCTAAAAACGCCAGCACTAGAAAAATAATTACCAGCGTTTTAGAGGCTGTCGGCAAGGGCTTGTTCCAGTTTTGTTCGGAATTCATCATAGCTTTGAGGATTTGGAATCTGTTTTAAATTAATAAAGAAAGTCGGAGTGTGGTCTATTTTTCCGGCAATTCCTCCGGCTAAGTCTTTCGCCACTTTGTCTTTGATTGCTTTGGAACCAGCGTCAATTTTGAATTTAGCTAAATCCAAACCAAATTCGGTTGCGTAAACTTCTAGCTGGCTTTGGGGGTTAGATGATCCCAGCCAAGATTTTTGGTTTTCGTAAATCTTATCGTACATTTCCCAAAACTTTCCCTGCGCTCCGGCCGCCTCCACGGCATAAGCCGACGGCAAAGCAAAAAGATGCTGGGATAAAGGAAAATGCCGGGCGACAAATAAAATCCGATCCTGATATTCATTGACCAGTTGTTTAACAATTGGATGATAAGCGGCGCAGGCCGGACACTGGAAATCGCCGTATTCAATCAAAGTCACTTTGGCGTTTTTATTTCCAAGAGTCCAATCAGCAGAAGTAATTTCCGGCGCCAGGCCAGCAGAAAGCGCTTGAGGGCCCAAGGAAGCGGCTTTAACCATTAGCCAGATAATTCCCGCCAGAACCAAAACTACTCCGCCCCACATGAGGAAACGGCGCATTTGGCGTTTTCGTTCTCTCTGCTGGGCTCCGAACTCTTTTACGTCTTTATTCATAAGTAATTTAAATTATGGAACAAAGGGTGTCAGGTCGCAAGTGTCCCGGGCCAGGTATATTGGCGGGTTTTTAGTTTTGTGTTAAAATATAACAAGTCAGAACCTATCCCAATAATATTTCCTAACCGCGTTGCTAAGATAAATTGAAAATTTCTAGGCGTGCCGAGGAGCTTGTGGCCAAAGCCACAGCGAGGAGGCAGAACAACGAAATTTTCAATTTAGCTAGCAACCGAAGGATGCAGCTAATTTTGTCCATAACGTCGTTGCTCGTCGAAGATATGGCTTAAAGCTATAAATCTTCTCCTCGCGCCTAGTTCTGAACAAAATTAGCTAGTATCGCGGTTGGAAGATATTATTGGGATAGGTTCTAAATTGCCGGGTCGTCTAATGGTAGGACAGGAGCCTTTGAAGCTTCTAATCGGGGTTCGATCCCCTGCCCGGCAGCAAATAAAAATTTTAAGCTATACTTATTAATAGATGCACGTCCATATCAGCTATCACCGCAAAGTTGTAGGCATTTTGTCCGGCGTAGTGCTGGTGCTTTTAGTTTTACTGGTGATGGCGCTTTTTAAAGTCGGCCTGTTTCACACAAAGGAATACCGCTATCTCAAGGGCGAAGAGGCGGTGCTGATTGAAGGCAAAGACGGCCAAGACGACAAGGTCCTTCCCGTTGAGAAAGTGCTTTTTGAATACATTGAAGTGGCAGATAGCTGTAGTTCCGATTTTCAGGGAGAATGCTTAAACGCGCGTTCGGGTCCGGGCGAAGATTTTCCCAAGATATTAAAACTGCGGAAGGGCATAGTTTTGAAAGTGGGCGGAAAAGTGGAACGCGACGGGCAAGGCTGGTACAAAGTAATTTTTGACGAATGGCTCCGTTATCCGGAACGCTTAACGA
This sequence comes from bacterium, assembly GCA_030700025.1. GTDB lineage: Bacteria > Patescibacteriota > Minisyncoccia > UBA6257 > 02-FULL-45-10c > JAUYKI01. The sequence goes on from JAUYKI010000002.1 coordinate 20,558, forward strand.
CCGATTTTTACGTATCCGCCGATTATGTGAAAGTTTTGCTGGATGAAGGCCTTCGTGATTTAACCAGTCCGGCTATTGCCAGCGCAAAACAAATAATTGTAGACCGCTCGGAACAAATGCTCTACGCCTATGACGGCAAGGAACTATTTATGAAGCAATCTATTTCTACCGGCTTGGAACTGACTCCTACTCCGCGGGGCACTTTTACGATTTATAGAAAAACCCCGAGCCGTTACATGCAGGGGCCGATTCCGGAAATTTCTCAAAAATTTTATGATCTCCCGGGCGTGCCGTGGAACTTATACTTCACTTATGACGGGGCGGTAATCCACGGAACTTATTGGCACCAGAATTTTGGCAAGCAATCTTCCAACGGATGCGTAAATCTTCCGCCAGAAAAGGCGCATGAACTTTATACTTGGGCTGATCTCGGCACGCGCGTGATTGTCCAGGACTAGCAACGAGTAATTAGTGATTAGCCATTAGTAAATAGATCTCAATAATAAAAATCCCCCGCTTACGCGAGGGATGAATTGTAATTAGGAGGACTTAGGAATTTCCAGAAGCGGGCAAACCTTCCGCTTCTTTGCTTTGACGAATTCGGACACCAGTTTGTAGGTTTCGGCATCCGCGATTTTTCTAGTGACATTAACCACCTTTTCTTCAATTCGGTTAGGATCCGCCCTTTCAACCAGACAAAGAATTAGGTATACAACAAACAATACACCGGCGACAATTGTTACAATTAGACAAGAGAAGCCGAAAAGCCACAGAACTTGAATTAAGGTAGCTATGCCTGCTTTTTGCAATTCCCTCAAATTATCAAATCCCATGTTTAAATGGGCGATGGCAATATACATCGGAACAACATAGAAATAGAAAATAGCGACACCGATAATTACCGGCCGGACCATTTTGGACCAAAGCACATCTTCCGCGAACGCGCGCAGTAAGTACCAAAGCGTTAACCAGAAATATGTACAGAGCGAAATGAGCCTGTCATACTGGAGCATGTAGTTGTACCGCATTGCCAATTTCCAGTGCCAGCTGTCCGGGTTGATCTGCATTCCAATCCTCCTTATCAAGGAACTCGGGAGTATTGTAATTTAAATTTTTGAGTCTGTCAACCCCCTCTATTGCTTTATTTAACAAAATATGGTATAGTATCTCTTATGTCTGTATTTATCAGTTTTCTAAAAAAATTACTTATTAGTTCCTATATTGCCACCGCGAGCGTGTCTCCGAGCGTCCCAAGCCTGCCTGCCGACAGGCAGGCGCCCCTTAGCGTGTCTGGGGCGTCTTTAATTGAGGTAACGGGCCAAACTCGTGAAATAGCCAGGAGCGTCAAAATGGACGTCCCAAAGGTGCCTTTTTACTCGCAATTTGCCGATATTTCCGACCCGAAATGGCAAGGGTTGGGCTGTGGCGTCGCCAGCTTGGCTATGCTTATTGAGTTTTATAAACCGGGTATTGTTAACGTTGATAATCTGCTTCAAGAAGGTATTAATGCCGGAGCGTTTATTCCGGGCGCCGGATGGTCGCATAACGGCTTAGTTCTGATTGCCAACAAATATGGCTTGCGAGGTTCCACCCAGGATTTATCTAAATTAGATTCCGACGCCACCCTTGCTCAATTGGAAGAACTTTTAAACGAGGGCCCAGTTATAGCATCAGTGCATTATAAATTGGAACCGGGAAATCCAATCCCCCATCTTATTGTTGTCAACGGAATTAAGGACGGCCTGGTTTATTTTAACGACCCGGCTTCAGCCTTTGGCGGAAAAACTATTTCCGTCCAAGATTTTATGAAAGCGTGGAAAAAAAGAATTATTGTGGTCAGGCCTTAACAACCTCGGCTATATTTCTTTTCGGAAACAGAATAAATCAGCTTCAGCGGCTGATTTTTCTTCGCCCTCGGCGTATTTTGTGGTCCAAGCAAAATACGCCTGCGGGATGTTCCTCAAAGAAACATAGCCCCGGTTTTTATTTGCGAATCTTGGATATTGAAAACCAATTCCTTCTTCGTACCGACCACAAGTGAAGGGGGTTTAGAAATTCTTGGAACCTATCCCAATAATATCTTCCAACCGCGATACTTGCCAATTTTCTTTAGAACCAGGCTTGAGGGCGAAGAATGTATAGAATTATACATTTGAGCCCGAAAACGAAGTTATAAAGAAAATTGGCCGTATCCCGTAGGGTTGATGTCTAAATTGAAAATTTCGTTGTTTTGCCTCCTCGCTGTGGCTATGGCCACAAGCTCCTCGGCAGGCCTAGAAATTTTCAATTTATACTGGCAACGCGGTTAGGAAATATTATTGGGATAGGTTCTGGAGCGAATAGCAAAATACCGGGTGCCCGCGTTGCAGGGCGGTATTTTGCGTAGATGAGTGAATTAGAATTTCTGCGACCGGATACGGGTCGGGTAGAAGAAGGGATTGGTTAATATATGAGCAAAAAAATAAGATTTCTGTTATTATTATTTTTATGACCTTGACCACTCACGCGATAGTCGGAGCCGCGGCGGCTCAAATTTTTCCCTCCCAGCCTTGGCTGGCTTTTTTTGCCGGATTTATCAGCCATTTTATAATTGACACCATCCCCCACCGCGACTATTCGCTTTCTTCCTTAACCGAAAGCGCCGACGATCCGCTAGCGGCCGACATGGCTATTAATAAAAATTCTATTAAGGATTTTTTAAAAGTCGGTTTTGACGCTTCTTTGGGAATCGTTCTGGCCAGCTTTATTTTTACTAATTTTTATGAATCCACTTTATTACTGGCAATTATCGGAGCGGTTGGCGGGATTGTTCCGGATGGCCTTCAATTCGCTTATTGGAAAATGAGAATTGAGCCTTTAAAATCACTTCAGCGTTTTCACATCTGGATTCAACGGCATAGCCCGCTGAATGTTCCTTGGTTAACCAGTTTGTCGCATCAGGCCTTAATAATCGCGGTAATTTTGTCATTAATTTAACCAAATTATCATTTAGACTTATCCACTTTTGAGCCACCGGCTGGAATTGACGCCAGGCGGTTTTTTTTGTAAAATACGGCTATCTCAGCCCTTTGAAAAAGTTTTTAAAAAAAGAAAGGAGACAGCCATGGAAGACTACGAACGAATTCTTTACTTTACCGATGCTTCGGTAAATTTGAAGGGATTTATCGTCGTGCATAGCTCAAAGTTCGGACCGGCAATCGGCGGAACCAGAATGCGCCCCTACCCCACTGAAGATGACGCGCTGGAAGACGCGCAGCGGCTGGCAAAGGCAATGACTAATAAAGCGGCGGCGGCGGGATTGAATCTCGGCGGCGGAAAAGCAGTAATTATCGGCGATCCTAAAAGCCAGAAAACTGAAGCTTTACTCATGGCTTATGGCGAAATTATAAATGAATTGGGCGGCCGGTACATTACCGCTGAAGATATTGGAATCGGCGTTGATGACCTGGCGGTCATTAAGCGCTCCACCAAATGGGTAGTTGGCTGTTCGGAAAAAGACGGCGGTTCCGGCGATTCCGCTCCACCTACCGCTTTGGGAGTTTTGCTTGGAATGCGAGCCGCGGCAGAAGAACTTTTCGGCCCTTCCGGACTAAAAGGACGGCATGTTGCGATTCAGGGGCTCGGCAAAGTTGGCTATGCCCTGGCGAAGACCTTATATAAGATGGGTGTCCGGTTAACTGTTGCTGATGTAAATGAAGAGGTGACGAAGCTCGCCGAAAAAGAATTCAATGCGACAGTCGTGAATACTATGAGAATCCATTCTGTTGATGCTGACATTTTTTCTCCTTGCGCTGTTGGAAACGCGATCAATCATGAGAATATGGCCGGCATTCGGGCAAGAATCATTGCCGGTTCCGCCAATAATCAATTAGAGGACGAATGTTCTGACGCGGCCTTCCTGCATAGCAAGAAAATCTTGTACGTCCCTGATTTCTTGCTGAATGCCGGCGGTTTAATCCACGTTTCTGAAGAATTGCATCCGAGCGGTTTCAACCGCCAGCGGGCATTGTGGCAAGTAGCGCAAATTTACGGGCGAGTTAAGTCCGTGGTGCGCGAAGTAATGACTAATCAGGATACTATGGTTTCTACTACCCAAATCGTTAACAGGATCGTAGGTAAGCGGTTGGGCTCGCCAGAGCTGGTTGTTCCTCCCGGAGATTTCTTCGGCTGTTAAAATATTCCCCGATCCCTCACTCTTACGAAAGCTAACTCGCCATATCCGATCCCTCACTCTTACGAAAGCTAACTCGCCATATCTGGTCCCTCACTTTTATATAAGAGTGAGGGATTTTTAATTTTCACTTTCGTAAAAGTGAGGGAGGGTTTTTATTTATCTAGGGCCGAGAAAAACTAATTTAAATTTTTAGGTATTTTCTAACCGCTAATCCGCTGGAAACTGTTCCCAAGACCACGCCGAAAGCGGTTTGGTACAAAAATAAACTGAATAAATTGGAATAGAAATAACCGGAGAAATTCATTTCCGGAATCAAGGCGTTAATATACGGAGCGGCAAGGGAAACGGCCGGCGCCGCCAAAATTAAGCTGATAACCGCCGCTAGGATTCCATAAAGGACGCCTTGGAAGATATAAGGCCCGCGAATGAATTTATTTGGCGCACCCACTAAGCGCATAATCCCAATCTCATCCCGTGAGGAATAAATAGCCAGCATGATGGTATTTAAAGTAACTAAAACTGAAACGATGGCCAGGGTTAACGTTAAAACAATTCCGCCTTTTTGTCCGGTATCAACGATGGAAGCCAGGCGGTTAATTACCAATTGGTTCTGGTTGTAAGTAACCTGTTCTATATAATTACTAAGATTTTGATTATTTAAATAAGACGCGATTGCCGGATATTGGCGGGGGTCATTAGCTTTAATATTTAATGAAGCGGAAAGCGGATTTTCGTCTAAAATGCTGATGGCTTGGCTAATGGTTTGGTCATTTTTATGCCTTTCCTGGAATAATTCAAGAGCTTGGTCTCGGGAGATATATTCTACGGTTTTGACCTCGGTTAAACTTTCCAAAGACCGCTTAACTTTTAAAACATCATCTTCTTTGGTATCAATTTTAAAATAAACGCTGATATCAATTTTATCTTTTAAAACATCCAGCGCCGAACCGCTTAAAACGCTGAAAAATATAAGATTTTCAAAAACAAAAAGTGCCAAAGTCATGACGGCCAAAGTGGCGGTGGAAAGCCATTTATTCCGCCAGAAATTCTGCAAACCGTATTTAATTATGCGCGCTAAAGAAGTAGCCATGTAATTTAGTTATTAGTTAATAGTTACGCTAGTACGTACTTACCCTGTTCTTCATCTCTAATTATTTTACCATTATCCAAAGTAATTACCCGCCGGCGCAAATGATTAACCACTTCCCGGTTATGGGTTACCAACATAACCGTGGTGCCCAGCTCGTTAATTTTTAAAATCAGTTTTATAATTTCCGCCGAATTAATCGGGTCTAAATTGCCGGTCGGTTCATCCGCTACTAAAAGAGCCGGCCGGTGGACCAAGGCGCGGGCAATGGCGGTGCGCTGTTTTTCTCCGCCGGAAAGTTCGTGGGGAAAATTATAAGCCCGGTGCGCCAAACCTACCATGTCTAACACTTGCGGAACCAATTCATCAATATTAGCTTGCGCCCGGCCTTCTACTTCCAGGGCAAAGGCAACGTTTTCATAAACATTTTTAGTCGGCAGCAGCCGGAAATCCTGGAAAACAATACCGATATTCCGCCTAAGCTGGGGCATTTCCCGCGGCCCTAGCTTATTTACCTCATAGGCGCCGAAAAATACCCGTCCTTTGCTGGGTTTTTCTTCGCCGGTCAGTAATTTTACTATCGTGGATTTGCCAGCCCCATTTTTGCCCACCACTGATACAAATTCATTTGGTTTAAGGGAAAAATTAACACTGTCTAGGGCTATTGAATCCCCGCTATATACCTTAGAAACGTTTTGAAAAACAACCATAATTAAGCTACTAGTTACCTAGTGAACTTACTTTAATTGTAGCTCGGCATTGATGAATTTATCAAGGTCGCCGGCCAGAACTTTGTCCGGCTGATGGCTTTCCACCTTGGTTCGGTGGTCTTTAACCATTTGGTACGGGTGAAGCACGTAGGAACGGATTTGGCTTCCCCATTCCGGCTTAACCTGGGTACGCAAGTTTTTCAGCTCTTTTTCCTGTTTTTCTTCCATTAATTTAAAAAGCTTGGCTTTTAATAGAGCGGTGGCTTTTTCCCGATTTTGCAGCTGGCTTCTTTCCACTTGCGAAGCCGAAGCTAGGCCCGTTGGCAAATGAATTACCCGGACCGCGGTTTCCCGCTTATTGACGTTTTGGCCGCCCGGCCCGCTGGAGCGCGACATTTCTACGCGCAGATCTTCCGGCGGTATGTTTATTTTTTTTAAATCCATTTCCGGCATTTCAGGTAAAACTTCCACTAGGGCAAAAGAGGTGTGGCGCAATTGTTTGGAATCAAACGGCGAAATCCGGACCAGGCGATGCACCCCGATCTCTTTTTTTAAAGTTCCATAGGCGTATTCTCCGCGGACGTCAATCGCCCGATCGTCAATTAAAACGGTTTTCCAACCGCGTTTTTCCGCGTACTTTACGTACATTTTTAAAAGCATATTCGCCCAGTCTTTGGCGTCCTCGCCCCCCACTCCTGGAAAAATGCTGATATGCGCGTGATTTTTATCGTATTTTCCGGTTAATGATTCAAACATAATTTTAGCGGGAGCCCCCTGACAGAATCGAACTGTCGTCTTTGCTTTACGAAAGCATTGCTCTGCCACTGAGCTAAGGAGGCAATATTTTGTATATTATCAGGTTTTATGATATTTTAAAAACAGTTATTTAAAATCAGCTCAAGGGGGCGAAAAAGGAGGATGGCATGAATGAAGGCATTTTTACTTATACTAAGGCTCATTTAGCCGTGTTATTTGAGGAACAACTTGCCATTCTTCAAGCCGCTTCCACCCAGATTGTCACTATATCCGCGCTGCTTAAGCAAAAAGAGGCGGTAATCGCGAAAGCCAGTGAAATGATCTTCGCGGAATCCTATATTCCTTTTATTCCGGTAATTCCTAGAGAATGGCGCACTCCCCTGGACCAAGTTGTTTTCTTACATGAAGAAAATAAAGGTTTTTGCAGAATAGAGTCGCAAGATATTTGGAATAACCAAGAAATGCCGCAAAAACCATATTACATTTTTAATGTGGAGGATGGAGCTGCTTTGCGCAGAGAAAATCCTAACGCGCATGAGCATCATTTAGATGAATCCGGCCGGCGATTTTTGACCGCGGAAGAAATTATCAATCTGGCTTTACAGGGCGAAGTATTGAGGCGCCATTGGCTGGTAGCTCCGGCGTCCGGCTGTCAAGCGCTGGCAGACGATGGCAGCATAGTTAAGGGCTGGCCATTTTTAGTTCGCGGTTCCCATAGCGTCATTATGCAATGTGTTCACCCGAGTAATTTACAGAAAATGGCCTCGCGCTTTTCCTACGACTGGGGAGTTCCCACTTGCTTCAAAGAAAGTTATAACAGTAATATAACTCCCGCGGCTGATTAACCCACACACCTAATAAGTAAAGTTTAACTCGCCTAATTTGGCGAGTTTTTTATTTATGAGCGGGATACGAGAATCGAACTCGCGTCTCGACCTTGGGAAGGTCGCATACTGCCACTGTACTAATCCCGCGACACTATACCCGCAAGAATTCTTTATTGAGGTATTACTTGTTTTCCGTCCCAGCTGAAATTAGGGATTAAAATTATAACTCTAGCTTCTTGAGTAACGTCTTCCAGCCATTTATTAAAATCTTGTTTTTCCGAAAACATCCGCCCTTCCAGAATTTCCCGGTAGGCCTGCGCCAGCAAAACCTGTTTTTTAAAATCTTCCAAAGTTAAGCCATAGATCTCTTTAACCGCTTCTTCTAAACGAGGATTGGTTAATTCCTGGCTGATAATTTTTTCGGTTATTTGGTTTAGGTCTTTGCCTAATCTTTTCTTAGTCTCGTCAAAAACCAGCCAATCCACGATTAACTTATTTAAGGCGGCTCTTTTGATTTCCGTTTTAGACCCGGATTCTTTTAAAATTTCCGGATTGGATCCATAAGTCAGCAGGGCATTGTTAAAATAGCGGATAGCGGCGTTATAATTCTGGTCCAGATTATTGGCGCTGATCATATGAAAATTCACAAAAGCCACCGGATAAAAACCGTTATGGATAACGGAATAAAGCCCCAATCCGGAGCCGATTATTATTAGAAAAATTACTACAAAAAATCTATAAGACATGCTTTAAATTTTTAATCACTGGTTTTGGGCGGAACAATAATTATCAGCTTCTCGCCTGGCGCCTTATAATTTAACTTCTCTCTTAATTCTTTGGCAAGATTGCCGGCTTCGGCCAAATAGCTCAAATCCGCTTCTAAAACCGTATTTTCCTTGGAAACGCCGGTTAGTTCAGTATTGATTTTAGATAAATTGCTTTCTAAGCTAAGATTCTGACCGTACAGCCTAAAAAGCTGAACGCCGACAGCTACTAATATAATAGATAAAATTATGGTGACGATGGATTTCATCCCGTTAGAGGCAGACCATCTTTAGATGGTCGTAAATAGGCCGATTTAACCGCGACTGATGTTTTATGTTTAAAATTTGTTTTAGCATAGATAGCTTAGGCTTAGTTGCCTCTAACGGGATCATTTTATTAGTTTAACATTAGAACCCGCTTCATCGCTATTTCTTAAGAAGCTCCTTAAAAATTTTAGCCGGAATATTAACCTGAGTTTTCATGCCGCGTTCTTGAAGCCGTTCCTTTCCGCGCTTTTGTTTTTTCCAAAGCTTCATTTTTCTGGTCCGGTCACCGCCGGTTTTTCCAAAGTTACCCAGCTCTTTACGCATTGCCGGAATATCTTCTCTGGCAATAATCCGCCCGCCGACTATGGCCTGCAAGGCCTGGGAAAATTGCTGTTGGGGCAACAGATCTTTTAACTTTTCCAAAGTTTTTCTCCCCTCCCTTTCTATATCGCTCTTATGGATAATCCGGGTTAAACCGCTGACTTTATGGCTGGCTACAAAAACCTCCAGCTTAGCGACTTCGGTTCTTTGATACTCCGATACTAAATAACTTAGCGAGGCATAACCCGCGGAAATGGATTTCAGCTGATCATCAAAATCCCTGATTAATTCTGCCAGCGGCAAAAGAGCGGAAACTAACAAAGAATTTTTTCCCAGGTTTTCAGTGGTAATATCCCGCAAACGAAAGGTGTCTTGGAGGCGCATAATGGCGCCTAAATATTCCGCGGGCACTAAAATTTCTACTTTGGCCATTGGTTCTTCTACTTCTATGTAATCTAATGGAAAATCCTCAGGATAGTTAACCATTTTCCATTGGCCGTCCCGTAATTTTACGCGGTAGGAAACCGATGGAAAGCTGTGAACGGTGTTTAAGCTAAACTCTTTTTCCAAACGTTCAGCGGTAATTTCAAAATGCAGCCGCCCCAAAAATCCGCTTTTAAATCCCCGGCCCAAAAATTCGTTAAAGTCCGGCTCAAACTTTAAAGAAGAGTCATTTAGCCGCAGTTTGCCCAGCGCATTTTTAAGATCATCATAATCATCCGCCTCTTCCGGGTAAAAAGAAACGAATACTACCGGCTGAGGATCTTTATAACCGTGCAAAGCGCCGGCAGAAGGGTCGGTAGTTATAGTATCGCCGATTTTCAGAGTTTCCGGGTCTTTTAATCCCGTAGCTACATAACCAATCTGGCCATTTTCGATTTTTGAAGAAATTTTTAACTCCGGGGAAAAGTAGCCAAGCTCTTTAATTTTAAATTCGGTATTAGTTGCCAGCAGAAATGCTCTTTGATCGGGTGAAATTTCCCCATCAAATGCCCGGACCGCGGCCACGATGCCTTTATGTTCATGGTAAAAAGAATCGAAGATAAGCGCTCGGAAGACTTTAGAATTTTTTTCTTCCTTTCTTGCCGAGGTGGGATGCGGAACTTTTTTAATTACAGCGTTTAATAAATCAGCAACGCCTAATCCAGTTTTTCCGGATACTTTATAAATTTCATTTTCCGGAACGCCAATCAGTTCCGCGGTGCTTTTAATAACATCTTCCACCCCCGGCGGATTCATATCTACTTTATTAACCGCGCCGACAATGGTCAGCCCTGCTCTTTGAGCGGCGTGAAAATTCGCCAAGGTTTGGGCCTGGATTCCTTGAGTGGCATCTACTAATAAAATTGCTCCGTCTACTGCCTCCAGCGCCCTGGAAACTTCATAGGAAAAATCGGAGTGGCCGGGAGTGTCAATTAAGTTGAGATCGTAAGTAACGCCGTCCATTGTATAAGACATCCGCACCGGCGCCATTTTAATGGTAATTCCCCGTTCCCGTTCTAATTCCAATTGGTCTAAAAATTGCGCCTTCATGTGGCGCTTATCAATAGTCCCGGTAACTTCTAAAAGCCGGTCGGCTAAGGTGGATTTGCCGTGGTCAATGTGGGCAATAATGCAAAAATTGCGGATGTTATTCATTCGCTTGATTTTAAGCGATTTGGCTGCTTTTTACAATTTTTAAAATTTCTTTTTTAAATTTATTTTTAGAGAACTTTTCCGCGGATTTTTGGATAGCGTCTTCATTAAAGGAGGTCAGCAAAAATCTCTTCACTGCTACTACTAAATCCTCCACAGTTTGCTTATGGAAGAATACTCCAGTAACTCCTTCGGTTACGATTTCTCTGGCTCCGCCCTCGGAAAAGGCAATCACCGGGCAACCGCAGGCTTGCGCCTCCGCCGCCACTAATCCAAAATCTTCTACCTGCGGAAAAACCAAGGCTTCCGCCCCGCTATAAAAAGTCCGGAGGTCGTTATCGTCTACAAAGGGGTAAAATTCAATTTTTTTAGACTTCACCATGCTTTTAAGATTGGGCAATTCCGGTCCGTCGCCCACTATCAACAGCGGCCAGTTAAGCCGGTTGAAAGCCTCAATAATTAAATCAAAACGTTTGTAAGGCAATAACCGGCCGACCGCCAAAAAATAACCGCCTCTTTTAACATCCGACTTATAAAACTTACTGGAATCTACCGGCGGATAAATTACCTCTGATTCGCGGTTATAATATTTTTTTATTTTTTCAGAAATAAAATGAGAATTTGCTAATAAAGTATCCGGCCTCTGTCCGGCTTTTTTATCCCATTGGCGCAAATAGCTGAATATTGGCGCGGCTGCCAGCTTTACTGCCGGATGCCAGTTAAAGTATTGGCTGGACTCCCAAGCATAGCGGAGCGGAGTATGAATGTAAGAGATATGCCGAGGCAACTTTTGACTTTTAACTTTTAACCATTGACTCGTTCCGATTCCTTTTCCAAAGCCGGCGCTAGAAGAAATAATTAAGTCGTAATCCGATTTTAAATCCATTAAATTTGCCGCTGTTGGCATCAGGGGTATGAAAAAACGGTGATTATTAGCCACTAATGAATTATTTAAAAAGCTTGTTCCTTGAACTTTGCCGTCAAAACGATTGCGGGTTTTATCTTTATCATAAAAAAGCGTATAGATTGGCGCTTCAGGAAAAATTTCCGATAAAGTTTCCAGAACTCTTTCTCCCCCGCCATATTGGTTTAGATAATCGTGTGTTAGGGCAACTTTCATAACTTTTAACAATTAACTATTTATAACTTTAACGTTATAATAATAACATGAAACGATTAATGGATATTATGGGCGCCACCGTTGGACTGGCAGTGACCGCTCCTTTGTGGCCATTTATCGCTTTAGCCATCAAGTTAGACCAAAAAGGCCCGGCCTTAGTAAAATTAGACCGCGTCAGTAGCGGCCGAACAATAAAAGTTTATAAATTCCGCTCTATGACTGATGGAGCGCATCAATTAAAGCCCCAATTAAAGCATTTAAACGAAAGAACCGACGGTTCATTCTTTAAAATTAAAAATGACCCGCGTTTAACCCAAACAGGAAGGCTTTTGCGCAAGTTCCGGTTAGATGAGCTTCCCCAATTAATCAATGTTTTGAAGGGAGAGCTTTCTTTAGTCGGTCCGAGGCCCCATGAACCAGAAGAAGTTATTTTTTATCCGCATCCCCACAAGCATTTAATCGTTGCCAAAGCGGGCGTAACCGGACTATCGCAAGTTAACGGCGCCTCCAGTTTGCCGTTTTTGCGGGAATTGGAATTAGACAGCCATTACGTTAAAAACCAGTCTTTATTATTAGATGTTAAGATTTTAGGAAAAACTCTGTGGATTATGTTTTTTGATCCAACCGGCGTATAGAGTATAATGATTTTAAGAGAGTAAAACATTACATGTTTAACCCCAACTTAAAACCGCCATCATTAAAATTAGAACATACCAATTTATTGCGCATTACTTTAGCTGGAAAAATGACCACTCTTCATAAAGATGAGGTGCGGAAATTTACCGATCAAGTTTATACCGCGGTTCAGGAATTATATAAACGCACCGGCCAGAAAGTAAATTTTTTAACTGATTTGAAGGGCTTAGAAGTTATTGAACCGGAAGTCATGGATGTTTATTCCGAACTTCTAAAAAAAGATTTGCCATATGTAAATAAATCCGCCACTTTCGGAAGCAGTGTTATGATACTGGAAGCATTCGCGACTTTAAGCGTGCTTAGCGCGCGCAGTAACTTCCGGCACTTTGCCACCCGCGAGGAAGCCTTGGAATATTTATTTGAATAACGTTGGTCTTGACTTTTAGCTCTGAAAGGTATATACTATATTTAGTACTTAAACTTAAGTAGGGAGGTTACCATGTATTACAAAGTGCGTCGTAACGCCGATGGCATGAAGGAAGTGGTTTTCGACCTCAGGGATTTTCCGATCTACAGCGGTGATGACGTTTACGCGAAGATTCTGGAAATCGCCCCGTGCGAATTTCTGGGAATCCCGCCGGTTCTGGCCTTCTTCAGCATGAAGCGGGAGGGCAAAGATCTCGAGCGCGCGGTCGTCAGCGTCAATACCAACGTGGTGTTCTCCTCGAATCTGCTGTTGGCTCACTGCTGAAATTCTCGCTTGAACGCGCCTAGTCCAAAAGGATTAGGCGTTTTATTTTTTAATAAAAAAGTTTAGCCATTGCCATTATAACAGCTTGCCGGACATATTCTTTCCGGTTTATCCGGCCATGAGTGATTAAGCTCAACATCCCCTCTTTACTGCCGATTTCACGATCTTCGGTTAGTCCCGCCTTAAAACAGGCCTGGTTAAAATTTAAATTTTCGTTTAAAACATAATGCATTAATTTTTCCGGGCATTCTATTGCCGGAGAAAGCCCTAAATGGAAAATTTTACCGTTATAAATCGCGCAGGCGGTAAAGTCCATATAACCGGTTTTGGTAAAAGGAACCGCCATCAAGCCGGATTCAATTCCAAAACTATAATCACAATCTAAAAACGCGCTTTTGGCGCGGTTCATGGCGCCAGTTAAAGTTTCTTCCAAAGACTTCGGCTGATCGGAAACTCCGGATTCGGTTTTAACGCCCAGAACTTCCGCTTGGGCAAAATCTTTATATGAAACCAGTATTTCTTTGACCGCGCTAACTTTCGCGTTATTTGTTGAACCGACTTTAACTTTCATATTATTTCTTGTTATTGATTCTGTTACGGGCATTGTTGAGCTTGCTTGTGTAGGCCGTAAGCAGCCAAGAGCTGGATTGGACTTTTCCGCCGTGGCCGACGTGAAGCGGATCAAATCCCCCGCTTACGGTTACTACGATTTTTTTATTTTTTGATGATTTTTTAAATCGCATAATTATTCAAAAGAAATTATTTGCAGGCCCTTAGCTTTTATTTCCTCTTCGGGCCAATATAAACTGTCTAACTTAAATTTTACCACGTGCGTCACGCGTTTCTCCAGTTTTCGCCCGGTAAATTTCCGAGGTTCTCCGTCCCATTCCTCAAGGACTAATGCATCACCCTCGGCGATATTAAAATCATTTAAGCGCAACTCGCATTTCTTTTTCCCGGATAATATATCTTCAAAATGCCGCGGTTCTATTTTTTTGATAATTATAGCCATGTTATTCTCTGCTATCGTTCTTTGATTAAAATCTTCATTCCTAAAATTTGATTTAATTTTTCGATTACTTTTCCGCCCTCTTGGCTGAATAACCAGGCAAATAACTGAACATTTTTCGCGTGCGGAATAGCATCTATCGCTTCCAGGAACATTTTTACTGCTAACCCTTGCCCTCTATGTTTCGGCACCGTAAAAGCGGAACAAAGATACAGCGCTTCATAGCTATCCCGAACTTTTGTCAGATTAAGCAGTTCGCGTTCGTTAATTTCTCCTATTAAAAATTTTTCCATTAATTCAATTTGAGTTGGCAACACAGTCACCCAGCTAATCGGTTCCCCATTCTCTAGCCGGCAGATAACGGTTTTGGGGTGCAGTTTTTGTATCTTATAAATTGATTCTCTAGTTATTGGTATCTGATTCGGATCGCTTTCGCTTTTAAAATATTGCTCGGCGATATTCAGCATTGTATTTAAAATTTTGTCATTCATGCCGGGATTACTCATTAACTGCTATTTTACTTAAATCCCCGTTTAAAATTTCCGGGCTCATTGCTTCAATCTCATTTTTATAATTCATTTCCGGGGCGGAGTTCAATAAGTATATTTTTTTATCCAGCACGTGCGCGAAAGCCACTTCTATCAGGGCGTTGCCGCCGATATAATTTTCAACTCCGTTCTTAGTAAGGTTTAAAATCAAAACGGCGTCCGATGCTTTTATTTCATTCCAGTAATTTTTAAATAAATCGCCCTCCTGCTTTTCCCACTTCCCTTCCGCGCCTTTCTTCCCCGAAGCATATTCTTCGGTATCTTTAGGCAACACAACCACGTGGCCAAGCTGTTCTAGCTTTACCTTGGTTTCTACCATCTCTTTTCCAAATTGCATGCTTCCGCAAATTGCTATTTTCATATATTTTGATTATATATTATTCCTCATAAGCATAATTTGCTTAGCGTTTTTTGAAATTTCTGGGAGATTATCGGACGAAAACCATTTGGCTTCAAGAATCTCTCGCTCATCAATTTTAAATACGCTGCTTCCGCTTTTTCCCATGAAAACTGTAACCGTATCCTTTTTGTACTCAGTCGTTGTGGTAAAGTCTCCGATTTTTCTCAAATCTTGCGTTTCAACTCCCACTTCTTCTATCACCTCTCTTTTTACCGCCTGTTCAGGCGTTTCGCCCCTATTGATTCCTCCGCCGGGAAATGTCCAAAGTTTATGGCCATAAGTATTGCGAATCATTAAAATTTTTCCATTATTTTGAACAATGCATTTTACCCCGCTAGTTTTGGGTCTAAATATAAACCAGTAGATTTTAAGAATAGGATGTATTAGATTTCTAAGCGCTTTACTTTCCATGGCACTTTTTATCCTTTTACGTAAACCCATGCGGATATACCGCTTTTCAAAATAATCTCTTCTCGCTTATAAGAATTAGATTCGTATTCATCAATTTTTTTCAATTCATAATTCGTAACTTCGATTACTAATCCTTTCACCCTTTCTTTTTTATCAGGAATAATAAGCGGATAATTTTCATCCTCAATTTTGATTTCTGATTTTCTATACCCGATCAGTTCATCGGGTACGGTCTTAATTACTCGTCCCAAAACATTTTTCTGAACTTCTGAATTGATTAATGTGCCGTAAATAAATAATTTATTTTCCATGACATTTTTTATATTTAATTGGACTTCCATCTTCGTGTTTCGCTCCGCACGGGCAAGGGTCGTTCCGCCCCACCTTGGCTTGACCCACGACTGACGACTGACGACTTACAACGGAATCTTGAGTCGTTTGTCGTTGGTCGTTTGTCGTAAGTCGCGATAACCGTTCCGCATTTTCACTAAGCCACTTTTCAAATCCTTCCATTGTTTGGGCAAAAAGCTGATGCCCCTCGCGCTTATATTCTACCAGCGGGTCGTGCTGGCCGTATGCCCGCAAGCGCACCGATTCCCTAAATGCTTCCATGGCCTCCAAATGATTCATCCAAAAAAGATCCAAAGTTCCCAAGATTTGCGGATGGCTTCCTGTTTCCACCAATTCTTGCCGTTTTTTATAAATTGAAACTCTTTGCTTGTTTAAAATGTCGTCATAATCCAGCAAGTGTTTCCGGGCGTCAAAATTAAATCCTTCCACCCGGGATTGGGCCTGGGAAACGGCTTTGGAAACTACGCCGGATTCAATCGGCATATCTTCAGGAACTTTTAAAGTTTCCATTAATTTTTGAATCCGGCCTCCGCCGAAAATTCGCATTAAATCGTCTTCCAAAGACAGATAAAACTGCGTTGAACCTTGGTCGCCTTGCCGGCCGGACCGCCCGCGCAATTGATTATCTATTCTCCGGGCTTCGTGCCGTTCCGTTCCGATTACGTGCAATCCCCCAAATCCCTTTACTTTCTCGCTTTCAATCACATCCGGCGGATTGCCTCCTAAAATAATATCCACACCCCGGCCCGCAACATTAGTCGCCAAAGTTACCGCGCTTAGTTTTCCAGCCTGGGCGATAATTTGGCCCTCCCGTTCATTATTCTTGGCATTCAAAATTTCGTATTTTATTCCCGCCCGGGACAGTAAATTTCCCAGCTGTTCGTTCTTTTCAATGGAAATCGTGCCAATCAGCACCGGCTGGCCCAGCTTTTGCTTTTCTTTAACGTCCCGGATAATCGCGTTGTATTTTGCTTCCTCGTTTTTAAAAATCAGGTCTGGCAAATCTTTGCGGATCATTTGCCGGTTAGTCGGAATGCTGGTAACTCTTAACCCGTAAACTTTATCAAACTCTTCCGCGGAAGTCTGGGCGGTGCCGGTCATACCCCCTAATTTTTTATAAAGCCGGAAATAATTTTGGATGGTAATTTGGGCGTAAGTGCGGGATTCCTGTTGAACCGAAACATTTTCTTTAGCTTCAATCGCCTGATGCAATCCGCCGGAATAACGGCGTCCGAGCATCAGCCGGCCGGTAAATTGGTCTACAATAACAATTTCCCCGTTTTTGACCACATAATCTTTGTCGCGCTTGAAAAGCCCGTAAGCTTTTAAAGTTTCTTGAAGGTAATGCACTAATCGGAGATTTTCCGGCGCGTAAATATTTTGGACTTTCAGCGCCTGTTCCACTTTATCAATGCCCGCCGTGGTAATATCCGTTGACCGGTGTTTCTCATCCACTAAATAATCTTCACCGGGAGTTAATCCGGCAACCAGCCGGGAACAAGTCCGGTAAAAACTGCTGGACTCGGCATCGGGCGCGGAAATAATCAGCGGAGTGCGCGCTTCGTCAATCAAAATGCTGTCAATTTCGTCTACTACCGCGAAATAGCGCTCGCGCTGAACTTGCTGTTCTGTTGAATAAACTAAATTGTCCCGCAAATAATCAAATCCGAATTCATGGTTGGTGCCATAAGTAATGTCCGCCAAATAAGCTTCTTTTCTGGAAATCGGCCGGAGAAATTCTTGCTGAACCAAAAAACTTCCGGTGGTGTCTCGCTCTTTATCCATTAAATCGTCAGCGCTTTTGGAAATATAGCTAGGATCGTATAACAGCGCTCCATCATGAATCAGGCACGCAATCTTTAAACCGAGCGCGTGATAAATCTGCCCCATCCAAACCGTGTCCCGTTTTGCCAGATACTCGTTAACCGTTACAACATGAACGCCTTTGCCGGCCAAAGCATTTAAATAAACCGGCGCAGTAGCGGAAAGCGTCTTGCCTTCACCGGTTGCCATCTCGGCAATTTGCCCGCGATGAAGCGCAATTCCGCCCATAAGCTGGACGTCAAAATGGCGTTGTTTCAGGGTCCTTTTAGCTGTTTCTCTGACTAAGCCGAACGCCCTGGGCAAAGCCTCGTCTAGCCCTATTTTTTGCTCTAAAACCAGCCTTTTTAGGGCCTGGCTGTCCTCTAATAGCCGTTCCTGGGAAAATCCCTGAATTTCGGGCTCTAGGGCGTTAATTTGGGCTACAATTTGCTTTAGGTCCCCTTCGCGATTGAATAATCTAGAAAACCACTTAAACATAGCTATCATTATAAGCTGGTTATTCTGAATTGACAAATAATTCTATCTATGCTATACTATTTAAAGTTGCTTTTAAATCAAAAGTTAGTAAAAGGAGGATGCCATGGCCAGTTTGGCTATCGGAGACAAAGTTCGGCTGAATCTGGACCAGAGCGCCGCAATCGTCATGGGCTTTCCAGATATCAATCGGGTCTACACCGTGCAGTGCGTGCTGACCTGTACCAGTCCATCCATGTGCGGCTGCGAAGTTGCCGTGGATGAACATGGCGAGATCGAGCCGTCGCATGTGATGATCGCTGTGCAAGGACTTCCGGATTTCTTCGACGCAGAATGGTTCAGTAAGGTCTAAACCAAAAAGAAAAAGAAAAGGAGGAAGTAAATGCTCAAGATCGAAGGCCGTTCCACCGGCCAAAAGAACGGTACCGAAGTTTCTCTGAAAGTCGCGCTCACTTCCCTGGTGGAAGACGCGCTCCTTCGGAACATCGGCGGGCCCATCGCAGTGACGATGAACCTGTTCGCGCTGTTTGGTCCGGGACCCAACGGTTCCTGGCGCGTCAGCGGACCGGCAGAAGAAATCGCCAAGATCAAGGAAGGATGGCGATTCTTCATTCGCTGGACCAGCCCGGAATACGGATGCGGAAGGAACGTAACGCCCCACAAGGCAGTTTACCCGGGAACGCCGGAGTTCATCCCATTTTTCTTGAAAAAGATAATGGGGGAAAATTCCGCGACACCGGCCGGGGCCTAAGCCCCACGCCGTCAAGTTCAACTTGGCGGCCTTTTTTATTTTCCCTCACTTTTGAGAAAGTGTTAACGAAATTAAATTCTCCATTATTAATGGGGGGGTTAGCTTTCTCAAGAGTGAGAGATTGACAAGGCAATAATTTTATTAGATAATTTCATCAGTATTTTAAATTCGGCGGACGAAAGGAGCTGACCATGATTAAGGTGACGGAAATCCGGGAAAAGAGCGAAGCTGGATCAACTGAATTTTTAGCTAAAGAAATTTCGCCAGCGGATGCCGTAAAAATTCTTGTAGACCAAGAATTAGGCCGTGGCGCGATCGTCGCCGAGGTTGTTGAAAATAAGCTGATCACGATGGCGCAAAACGCCGACGGCTCCTGGGACGAAGTGATTTTTGAAGGAACCGGCAAGGAATTCAAACTCCTGTTGGAACAAGCTGCTTATTTTTCCACCGCCTGGTCTACTAATTTGGAGTTGCTGGAAAATGTCTGCGCCGGAGAGTTGTCCACGAAATCTTCCAAAACAATGCCCTTGGCCTGTCGATTTGCCGCCCCGGTTTCTCTTGCCTACCCGAATAACTTAAAGCTTCTTTTAGGAAAGGGGCTTAAGCCGGAAAAATCAACTTCTAGCGTTTCGCGCAAATCCGCGAAAATATACAAGGACAGAACTGCTATCTTCCACGCCGTATACTTGATTGCTACGCCTCTGGCTGATTGCTGAAAAATAAAACTCCGATAATAATCGGAGTTTTTATTTAGACCGCTCTTTCAAGAGTGAGGGATTATTTTCCTCTTAATTCCCGCAATTTATTTTTCTGTTTAGAATCCTGCGGGCGAACTCTTTCTTTATACTTGCTCACTTCCCGCTGTAATTCTTTTTTAATTTCATCAACGGCTCGGCGGATGTTCCAATCGCTGTGTTCGGCGCGGACTAATTTGCCGGGCAATTCTAAATTACACTCAGCTTTAAAAACAGGCCCCTTTTGGTGATGCTTGGTAATCCGGGCAATTTCTATAAATGCCTCAACAGCGCCTTTTTCTACCAGGCGTTTTAAATATTTCTCCAATGAACCGATTTTTTCTTCAATATAACTCCTGATGGCCGGAGTTAAGTCTAAATTCGTGGCTTTAATATTAATTTTCATCCCCCACATAACAAAGACTGCGGAGCAGATTGTCCGCTAAGTCCTTGTTTTTTAATAAACGATTAATTCTTGTAATAAAACTTTGTTTAGACATAAATCTATTGTCTTTGTTATGTGGGGGATTCATCACCTTGATAGCTTGTTGGTTGAGCAGGAGCAGGGCACCTGCTCAACTACCGCTCATTTTTACCCGCAATCTCTTATGGGCAAAAATGAGCGGTAGTGGTGACCTCCAATACTATTTGTAATTAGTGAGTGCTCATCTACCGCTCAAATATTATTATATACTACTTATCCTGAAAACAATAAACCCCCGCTTGTAGACCCCTATCCCAATATCAGCTCTCGCCGTATTGTTAGCCAAAATGAAATAGGTTAAGGAACGACGACAAGATTGCGGTTTATCCGCATCGAGGAGGAGTGACGCAAAGATATTTCTATTTTGGCAACAACCCTTCCAGGGATGCGCGGATTTTATTTCATAACTTCGTTACTCGTCGAAGACGTAGCT
>JAUYKI010000018.1 GCA_030700025.1 bacterium
TCGTCAGTACTGGGATGAAGAGTTCATTCTCCTCATTAAAAATTGCAGGAAGTGTTGGCATTGTCAGCTGTGATATTGAGGGAATAGATAATTTTGCCATAGCTTCCATTTGAGGTCTTACGGATTCAATCACCGAGCTAACTGTCTTGAGAGGTTCTCTCATATGCTCAAATACTTTTTGGTAAGCCTCTACCGCATTATTCAATGGCGAAACAAGCCCTTTTGCAAAAGTAGGGTTGTATCCGCTTTCAATCGCCTGTTGATATACCAATTCGCCAACTGTCATATTTTCATTATATCAAAAAATTGGCATTTGTTGGCATTTACATACCCCGACCCACAAACCTTTTTCTTCTCATCTCAAATACGCTAAAATACCCTTACAAGGCTTGGAGTGTGGGGTACCATACCCACGTAGCCCGCAGTGGATTTTTTATATTAATAAAGAAATCAAAAATTACGCCTTTATAGATAGTCAAAATCTTAATCTTGCGATTCAAGAGCAGGGATGGAAACTTGACCTTGTTCGTTTCAGGACTTATTTAAAGGAAAAATATTCTGTTGTAAAAGCCTACGTTTTTATTGGTTACATGGAAGAGCATAAAGACCTTTATAAGTCTCTTCAGGAATACGGATACGTGATAATTTTTAAACCGACTCTTAGATATAAGGACGGTACCACAAAAGGGAATTGCGATGCCGAGCTGGTATTGCAGACAATGATTGATTATCAAGAATACGGTGGGGCGGTTATAGTGTCCGGTGATGGCGATTTTTACTGCCTGGCAGACTATTTAGCTAAAAATGATAAGTTGAAGTGCGTATTAGTCCCCAATGAACACAAATACTCTGCGTTACTAAAAAAGATAAATAAAAGCGATAAAAAATACCTTAATTTTATGAATGGACTTAGGTCTAAATTAGAGCTTAAAAAGAAAAAGGCCCCATAAGGACAAGACCTTATAGGGGCTTTTTCGTGGTGATCTTATTTAGATAATATCATATTGTTTTATATTTAGTCAATGGGTTCATCGTCTCAGTTAAGAAACTAACATTTTTTACTTGTGGTTAGTTTATTGAAAGATTGCCCAGTAACGGTTTTGTTTTGAGCTGTATTTTGAGTTATTATATTTTGAAGTCTTGTTTTCCTGCCAAAACAGACTATAATAAAAGCATTATGAAACTTTTGCCGGTGATTTTGCTGGTGGGATTTGTGAGCATCGCGGTTTTTGGATTTGCGGCCATGAACGACGATCATGGATCCGGCTGTCTTGCGACCATGGTTAACGGCGGGGTTTGCCCCGAACAAAATCCGCTGGTATTCGCGGCTTTCCACCTGGAAGTGTTTAAGAGTTTTTCCAGCGCGGTTTTTAGCGGTAATTTTGCCGGTTTGTTTTCAATAATTTTGGCTTTAGCTCTAATACTGGCTACGGTTGTAACCGGCAAGATAAGCCCTCCGGCGAAAATATTTACGGCGGAGCGCAAGCGTTATTTTGAATCTTTTCTGCCGTTGTTCCGGCAAGCGATTATCCGTTGGCTGGCTTTGCGCGAAAATAGCCCGGCTTTAGCTTAGGACACAGTTCGAGAAACCACGACTGGTGGTTTTGAGAATTGTGTTATTTCATCTCCATTCGGGGATTTTTTATTTCTAGTAGCTAAGCACTAATCGCTAAGTACTAGTCGCTAATTACTAATTAACAATTAACTTTTAACTTACTATGGATTCTTACAAAAACTTACTTATCATTTTTGGAATCGTTGTCGCGGTGGTTGCCGGTTTGGTTTTGATGTCCCGCGCTGTCCCAATTGCCGGCGAGTCTGACGCGTTGCAAGCCAGCGTTAACTCTACTTTAAAAGATTTGAAAGTAGACGAAATATTTTATAATTTCGGAAATATTTCCATGGCTGCCGGAAAGGTGAGCCATATTTTCCGGGTTAAAAATCTTGGCAGTGAGGCGGTAACTGTCAGCAAACTTTACACTTCCTGCATGTGCACGACCGCAACCCTGACGGCGGGCGGAAAAAGTTATGGTCCGATTGGCATGGCTGGCCACGGCTTTGTCCCGAAAATTAACGCAGTAGTGGCTCCGGGCGAGGAAATTACCGTGGAAGCGGTTTTTGATCCGGCGGCGCACGGCCCGGCCGGGGTCGGCACAATTGAACGGGCGGTTTATTTGGAAGGCAATCCCGGCGATACTTTAGCTCTTCAATTTAAAACTTTTGTAACCCCGTAACTTAACCAACATGAATAAAAAATTAATAATTTTAATCGCGATTGGGCTGGTTTTGCTGGGCGCGGTAATTTTCTTCAAGTCCGGCAATATCGGCACGCAAGCGCTTTGGAACTTATCCAACGGCGGGCAATGGCTTTTGCCATTGGTTGTGGTTGCTTCGCTGATTGACAGCATCAACCCCTGCGCTTTCTCGGTTTTGCTTCTGACCATCGCTTTTCTTTTCAGCATCGGGCAATTGCGGTCCAAGATTTTGAAAATCGGCGGTTTCTACGTTCTGGGAATTTTTCTGATTTACATCGCCATCGGGCTGGGAATCTTGCAGACGCTTCACTTGTTCAACACCCCGCATTTTATGGCGAAAGTCGGAGCGTTGCTTTTGATTGTCTTGGGAATAATTAATCTAATCAATGAATTTTTTCCGGCCTTTCCGGTTAAATTGCGGATTCCCGGATTCGCGCACCATAAAATGGCGGAGCTGATGGACCGGGGATCGGCGCCGGCGGCATTTTTGCTCGGCGTTCTGGTAGGAATTTGCGAATTTCCCTGCACCGGCGGGCCGTATTTGATGGTGCTGGGATTATTGCATGACCAGTCCACCTATTTCCGGGGCGCCGGTTATCTGATTCTTTATAATCTGATTTTCATTTTACCGCTGGTGGTTATGCTTTTAATCGCCAGCAACCACGGGCTTTTGTCTAAAGTGCAGGCCTGGCAGCAGGAAGAAAAGCATTGGATGAAATACGGCGGAGGCATTCTTATGGTCGCGTTGGGAATAATTATTTTCTTTCTCTAAATTATGATTTACATTGTTATTTTTTCCATTTTGGCGATTACGGGCTTGGTTTGGCTGTTCAATAAAATTTCGCCATTCAAAGTTTGCCCGATTTGCGCGGGTGTGAGCGGAACCTGGCTGTGGCTATTGGCCGCAATGGCTAATGGCTGGTTATCAGTTAATAGTTATCAGTTACCGGTTGGAATTTTGATGGGCGGTTCGGTGGTAGGCATTGCTTACCAATTGGAAAAGCGTTTGCCGGAGAACCGGTCGCCATTAATTTGGAAAACAATTTTTATCCCGCTCGGATTTTTAGTTGCTTATTATCTCGTTTTGTTCGATTGGATGACTTTCGCGATTTTTCTGGCAATAGAACTTTTGTTTGTTTGGTTATATTTCCGTTTGGCCAGCCATCAGCCTAAAAATGTTCAAGTGGAAAAATTAGAAAAACAAATGGAAAAGTGCTGTTAGCGAGAGCGCGACTAACGATTCGCGATTACTATTAACTACGAACTATTAACTATGGAACCCGAAATAAAACCAAAAAAAGATTATTCAATCGCCGTGAGCATAGTTTTGTCGGCAGTAATTTTGTCCGGCGCCTGGGTTTACGGCGAAGGCTTGAAAGCGTCCCGGCAAAATGAAACTGTCGCGCTGGCTGGCGCGGATTTGGAAAACGCCGTGGTATCGGCCGGAGGCGTAGTTTTGCCGATACGTTGGGGCGATTTAGGATTGCGAATGGTGAAATCAGGCGTGATTGACCGCCAGAAGTTTGAATCGGTTTACTCCGAGCGGGGCGGTTTGAGCGCGGAAGAAAAGAAATTACTGGACAGCGCGGATAACGGAAATTTAACGATTAATAATGAGAATGCCGGTTTGCTGTTAAATCTTTTATGGGCGCTGGGACTGGGAAATAAAAATCCGATTTTAGAAAACGGTCCGATAAGCGATCCGCGTTACGGCGGGGCCGGAGGATTTGCTTCCACTGGCGGGTGGACTATCGCGCAAGGCGAAGCAATGAATCATTTCAGCGGACATCCGTTTATGGTTTTAACGTCGGATCAGCAGGAAGCAGTGGAACGGGTTAGCAAAGGAATTTACCGGCCTTGCTGTAATAATGCGACGCATTTTCCGGATTGTAATCACGGAATGGCAATGCTCGGACTTTTGGAATTGATGGCGAGCCAGGGAAAATCGGAACAAGAAATGTATCAAATCGCTTTGAAAGTTAATTCTTACTGGTTTCCGGATACTTACTTGGCGATTGCCCAATATCTGGAGCAAAAAGGCATTGCCTGGAATACAGCGGATCCAAAACAGATTTTGGGAGGAAATTTTTCCAGCATTTCGGGCTATCAGGAAATTTTAAAGTCGGTTAATTCGGCTCCGTCTCGTTCCAGCGGCGGATGCGGCGTAGACGCGGGCGCGCAAAGCCCGGTTGCGCCAGCGCCAAGGAGTAGCAGTGGTTGCGGAGTTTAAGAGTGGCGTTAGTGATATAATTTAATTAAAATGAACAACTCACAACACAAAAAGATATTTATTGTCCGGGGGATGGATTGCGCTTCCTGCGCCTTAGCGATTGAACGGGCTTTGACGTCATTGCCGGAATTGCAGTCCGCCAATGTTAATTACGCCACGGAAAAAGCCGTGGTAACGGGCAATCAGCCCTTGGATAGCGGAAAAATTATTGAATCCGTAAAAGAAAAAACCGGCTATGATTTGGTGGAAGAAACGGAAGGCGGACACTCCATGGAGCATGGGGTAATGGGACACGAAATGGCGGGCATGCCCGAGGGGCACGACCACGCCAAAATGCTCAAGGCCGAAGAAATCAAATTACTGCGGAATAAATTTTGGGCCGGAGCGGTTTTATCGGTTTTGGTAATCGCGCTTAGTTTGCCGGATTATTTTCCGTTTATCGGCGAATTATTTCCTAAAACCGCGCGATTCTTTTTATTACTGATTTTTGCCACGCCGATTGAGTTTTGGGTAGGCAAACAATTTTGGACCAGTTCCTGGGCCTCAATAAAACGCTGGGACGTGAATATGGACACTTTGGTGGCGCTGGGAACGGGAGCGGCGTATTTTTCCGGCGTCGTTGTTACGGCATTGGAAATTAGAAATTGGATATTAGAAATTCCGGTCCGCGTCGGGTTGGATGTTTATTTTGACGTTGCGGCTGTGGTTGTCACTTTAGTGATTTTGGGAAAATATCTGGAAGCGAACGCTAAGGGTTCGGCCTCGGAAGCGATTAAAAAACTTTTAAAGCTCCAGGCGAAAACCGCGCATTTATTGCACGAAGGCAAGCACGAAATGGAAGTGGCAATTGAAGAAGTTAAGGCGGGCGATATTTTATTGGTAAAACCGGGCGAAAAAGTTCCGGTGGACGGCCTTATTATAGAAGGCCAGGCCACGCTGGATGAATCCATGGTGACCGGCGAATCTTTGCCGGTGGATAAAAAAGCGGGCGATTCAATAATCGGCGCCACGATAAATAAAACCAGCAGTTTCAAGATGAAGGCGACGAAAGTCGGCAAAGAATCTTTTTTGGCGCAGATTGTGAAAATGGTGGAAGAGGCGCAGGCTAGCCGCGCCCCAATTCAGAAATTGGCAGATTTAGTGGTGGCTTATTTTGTGCCGGTGGTAATCGGCATTTCTTTAATTACTTTTTTTACCTGGTGGATTTTCGGCTCCGGCGCTATTTTATCTTTTGCCTTGATTAACGCGATCGCGGTCCTGGTCGTGGCCTGCCCTTGCGCCATGGGTTTGGCGACCCCGACTTCTATTATGGTAGGCACAGGAAAAGCCGCGGAACATGGAATTATTATCCGAGATGCCGAAGCGCTGGAAATCGCCGGTAAGGTTAACGCGGTAGTTTTGGACAAAACCGGAACCTTGACCAAGGGCGAGCCGAGCGTTACGGATATTTTAACTTTTGAATCTCCTGATAAAAATACAATTTTAAAATACGCGGCTTCTTTGGAAAAATTATCCGAGCATCCGATCGCGAAATCAGTGGTGGCTTTGGCTGCCAGCCTGGGATCGGCTTCATCCCACCCGCTGGATAAAGCGGTGAAAGAAAAAGCTCAAGCCGATAAATTAGACTTGTATGAAGTTAAAAATTTCAAAGCCCATCCCGGAAAAGGAATTGAAGGAGAAATGGCGGTTGGGGGAAAATCCGAAAAATTCTTTTTGGGCAATTTTACTTTAATGGAGGATTTGAAAATAGGAATGAAAAATTACGCCGGCCAATTGGAAAAATTGGAAAGCGAAGGAAAAACGCTTCTGATTCTGGCGGGGGCGGAAAAACCGCTCGGAGTTATCGCGGTGGCGGATACTTTGAAAGAAAATGCCAAAACGGCGGTAAAATTATTAAAAGATTTGGGATTGGAAGTCTGGCTGATTACCGGAGACAACGAACGGACTGCTAAAGCGATTGCCGATAAAGTCGGCATTGCTAATGTGATGGCCAGAGTTTTGCCGCAGGATAAATCTAAGAAAATTAAAGAACTGCAATCGCAGGGAAAAAAGGTGGCGATGGTCGGCGACGGGATTAATGACGCGCCGGCCTTAACCCAGGCGGACGCGGGCATTGCCATTGGCACCGGAACGGACATCGCGATTGAATCCGCGGATATTACCTTAGTTTCCGGAGACCCATTGGGAGTTTATAAGGCGATTTTTTTGAGCCGGAAAACTTTAACCAATATAAAACAGAATTTATTCTGGGCCTTCATCTATAACATTATTTTGATACCGGTGGCGGCTGGAGTTTTGTGGCCGGGCTTTGGAATTTTATTGAATCCGATTTTAGCGGGCGGCGCCATGGCATTCAGCTCTTTATCGGTGGTCTTAAACTCTCTCCGGTTAAAAAGATCGCGAGTTTAATAAAGTAAAAATGCTATAATTAGAATATAAAGGCCGATAAAACATTAAAATAAATTATGAATACGAAACTTATAGAATGGGTTTTGAGGATTGCCGTTGCCGGAGAGTTTATCGGACATGGAGTGTTTGCGGTTCAAGGCCGAAAGGCTTGGGTTGATTGGTTTTCAATTTTTGGAATTTCTGACACGGGTATGGCTACCCAGATTTTGCTTTGGATCGGAGCGATGGATATTATTTTGGCGCTTTGGGTTTTGTGGAAACCTTGGAAACCAGCCCTTCTTTGGATGGCATTTTGGGGTTTTTGGACCGCGCTTATGCGTCCGATTGCCGGCGACTCAATTTTTGAATTTGTGGAACGCTGGGCAAATTGGGGCGCTCCGCTGGCGTTGTATTTAATTGTTCGCGATAAGCAAAAATAGCCCCGAAAGTTAGAAATATGATTTTTAAAGAAAAATTTATGACTAAATTTGAAAAAGTATCTTTGTTCCTTCTCCGGGTCGGAATGGGCTGGCTGATGTTTTATGCCGGCATTACTAAGGTATTGGATCCGACTTGGTCAGCCGCCGGTTATTTGGTGAATGCCAAAACTTTTACCGGGCTGTTCCAGTGGTTTGCCCAGCCGGGGATTTTGCCGGTGGTTAATTTTATCAACGAGTGGGGATTGACTCTGCTTGGCGTATCTTTAATCTTGGGCGTTTTTGTCCGGTTGAGTTCCATCTTGGGAGCGGCGCTGATGATGCTTTATTATTTCCCGGTTCTGACTTTTCCGTATATTCTTCCGCATTCCTTTATCGTTGACGAGCATATTATTTACGCTTTAGCGCTGTTATATCTGGCGGCGGTTAGGGCGGGTCGATCTTACGGATTAGAAAATTGGTGTTCTAATTTGCCGATTTGCGTTCAATTTCCGAAGCTTAGGGAATGGCTCGGTTAAAAAATATTTATGTATTATTCTATGTATCAAATGATGCAGGGCTTGGGTTACGGCTCGGGCGGTTTAAATTTCGTGTTTTGGATCAATACCTTGCTGGTTTGGACCATCTTAGTATTGGTGATCGTGGCCTTAGTTCGCTGGCTGAATAAAAAATAGGCTGGAAATAAAAAACCTCGCGCATTGCGGGGTTTTTTATTTTCTTATAAAATTAAACTATGGACGACGAGATTAAAGAATTATTGGAGAAAAATCTGGAAGCTACCGAGCAGACCCTTAAACTGGTTAAAAAAATACACCGGGCGCATCTTTGGGTCCAGTTTTTCTCTCTCATCAAGTGGGGAATTATTATCGCGGTTTCGGTTTTCGGATTTCTCCAGCTTCAGCCGTATTTGAATATGATTTTGCAGACTTACGGAACTATTTTTGAAACAGCCCAAAAAATACAAGGCGTTATCCCGAATTAATTTTAGATAAAAATGAAACTTTATTATTCCTGGAATCAATTTGGCCTGGATGTCGGCAAGTTGGCGAAAAAGCTGGCGTCCAAGAAAAAGAAATTTGACGGCGTTTGGGGTCCGGCGCGCGGAGGGTTGCCGATCGCGGTTTGCTTGTCGCACGAATTGGGATTGCCGTTCTTGGCCCGGCCCAAGAGCAAAAAAACTTTAATCGTGGACGATATCGCCGATACCGGCGCCACGCTTTTTAAATACGCGAAGGCCGGTTATTTTATCGCTACGATTTTTTACCACCGGCAAAGCAAGTATGTTCCGAAAATTTGGCTGAGGGAAAAGAAAAACCAGTGGGTAGTCTTCCCGTGGGAAAGAACCTAATCCAATAATATTTCCTAACCGCGTTGCTAAGATAAATTGAAAATTTCTAGGCGTGCCGAGGAGCTTGTGGCCAAAGCCACGGCGAGGAGGCAGAACAACGAAATTTTCAATTTAGCTAGCAACCCCAAAGGGATACAGCCAATTTTGTTCATAACGTCGTTACTCGTCAAAGATATAGCTTAAGCTATAAATCTTCTCCTCGCGCCTAGTTCTGAATAAAATTGGCTAGTATCGCGGTTGGAAGCTATTATTGGATTAGGTTCAGATTAACTCTTTTTTTGCTTTTTTAGGTAATCCAAGAATTTTTGAAGATGTTCTTTGGCCGCAGCCCGGTCTTTTCCGACTTTAGCTTCCATTTCTGCGTCATACCACGCATCTTGATCCTCGGGGCTTAATTCAGTATAAAGATCGGCAAAAGTTTCCATTTGCTCCA
The DNA here is from genome assembly GCA_030700025.1 of bacterium. Taxonomy (GTDB): domain Bacteria; phylum Patescibacteriota; class Minisyncoccia; order UBA6257; family 02-FULL-45-10c; genus JAUYKI01. The sequence continues at coordinate 9,092 of JAUYKI010000018.1, forward strand.
AAAGTTTTTCAATTTCCGATTCCAAATTTTCCGGAGACGGCGCTTGAGGGAATTGCTCCATAACTTCTCCAGCATATCATCTCCGCTTCTATATTAGAAATGGTATTTTCGGGGTAAACTAAAATTATGATGAAAATTCCCGAATCGGAATTAAAATTTAGTTTTAGCCGGAGTAGCGGGCCAGGCGGGCAAAACGTGAATAAATTGGAAACCAAAGTTACGGCGCGCTGGAATATCCGGCAATCAGGGATTTTAAGCGAAAATCAGAAACAGCTCTTGCTGGCTAAATTAAGTCAACGGATTAATACCGGCGGTGAATTGGCGGTTTCCGCGCAATCGGAAAGAAGCCAATCGCAAAATAAGCAAAAAGCCGTTGAGCTGATTAATTTTTTAGCTGCCGGAGCTTTGCGGATTCCGAAACGCCGGACTTCAACGAAGCCGACGCGCTCTTCCAAAGAAAAAAGATTGCGGAGGAAAAAAATCCGTTCGGAAAAGAAGGCCTTGCGCTCCCGGATTAATTTTTAACCGCTGGACTTAAATTAATTTTCAAAGTACAATACCAACGTTCTTTCAACCAAAAGGAGGCGCCAATGGCCAAGCCCGCGAAAAGAATGTTCAAGGCCTCCCCCAAGCTAGTTCCGCTGTCCGGAGACATGCCTCTTTTGTCCGTGTATGTTTTTTCCAAGAATAAGAGGTCGGCCGTCCGGGATTTGCTGAGAGCCCTTCGCCCGCTGTGGGGAAAGAGGCTGTGTTTGTCGGTAGCCGACGTTTCGGCAGTAAGCCGCAAAGATCTTACCCAGACCCCCCGATAATTTCTAGTCCAGATACTTCTGGACTTTTTTGTTACAATTAAAGTAATGAGGAAAACCCGTGTAGCAGTGTTAATGGGCGGACCGTCTTCGGAGCACGAAGTGTCGTTAAATACCGGCGAAAAGATTGCCGAGTATTTGGATCGGGAAAAATTTGAAGTCTTTCCGGTAAAGATCAAAAAAAACGGCCGATGGCCGATTACCCTGGCGAATTTAAAAGAAAGAGCGGACGTGGCTTTTATTGCCATGCATGGCGAGTATGGGGAAGACGGCCAGGTGCAATCGCTTTTGGAAACTTTTGGCATTCCGTATACCGGTTCCGGACCGGTGGCCAGCGCTTGGGCAATGGATAAGGGAAAGGCGCAATTGATTTTCAGCGAAAACGGCCTGGCGGTTCCGGAAGGAGTGGTTTTTAAGAAAACCGATTCGGATATTAATTGGGCGCAAGTTAAAACTTGGGATTTGCCTTTGGTGGTAAAACCGACGGACCGCGGTTCCAGCGTAGGCGTCAGCATCGCGAAAAAAAATGAAGATTTGGTCCCGGCTATCCGCCAGGCATTTCGGCATTCCAATACGGTTATGATTCAAAAATATATAAAAGGAAGAGAATTAGCTTGCGGAGTGCTGGATATTAACGGCACGGCAGTGGCGCTGATGCCGACAGAGATTGTTCCGAAGAAATCAGATTTTTTTGATTTTGCTTCCAAGTATGAAGTTGGCGGATCCGAAGAAATTACTCCGCCGGATTTGCCCCGGGAAAAATTAAAAGAAATCCAATTAACCGCTTTGCGGGCGCATAAAGCTTTGGGTTGTTCCGGAATGTCCCGCGCTGATTTCATTTTAGACAGCTCCGGGAAATTGCATGTTTTGGAAGTTAATACTATTCCAGGCATGACCCAGACCAGTTTATTGCCTCAACAGGCGGAAAAAATGGGATTTGGATTTTCACGCTTGCTTGAGATTATTATCAAATCGGCATTAAATAAATAGAATGGCTGACCATAAAACAGAAGTAGTTTGGCGGGCGCCGGAATTTGAATATCATTCCAAGGGCGCGTCCTGGTATTGGTCCAGCATCGGCATCACTCTGTTGCTGGTGGCTTTTTCGGTGTGGCAGAAAAATCTGCTTTTCGCGCTGTTTGTGGTGATTGCGGAAGTCGCCATCTGGCATTGGGCCAGGCAGGTTCCTAAGACTTTGGAATTCCGGATTGATCAAAGCGGAATCACCATTGGGCATATTAAGTTTTATTCTTACGAAGAACTGGAAGGATATTTAATTCGGGAGGCGTCCGGCCACCGGGGAGCGGAATTAATCATCCGAACTTCGTCGCGCATGAATCCCTTCCGGAAAATTAATATTTTGGAAAAGGACATTCCGGATATTAAAAAAATCTTGCCAAGTTCCCTAAAAGAGATAGAATATGAAGACTCTTTGGCAGACACCCTGCTGAATAGGATTGGTTTTTAGATTGTAAGAATGATAAACGATGGTTATATTAGGATAGGCATTAGTAAGCTCTCGTCGTTCAACGGATAGGACGCAAGATTGCGGATCTTGCAATAGAGGTTCGACTCCTCTCGAGAGCACATGAAAAACAAATTTATGGCGGAAGCGATCCGGCTTTCGCGGAAAATGACGCGGGCGGGCGAAGGCGGGCCGTTTGGCGCGGTAATCGTTAAAAATGGAAAAATTATTGCCCGGGGCTGGAATCGAGTTACTTCCACTAATGACCCGACAGCGCACGCGGAAATGATGGCTATCAGGATTGCCTGCAAGAAATTAAAAAATTTCCAATTGGATAATTGCGTAATTTATACCTCTTGCGAACCTTGTCCGATGTGCCTGGCGGCAATTTATTGGGCGCGCCCTAAAAAAATCTTTTACGCCAACACCAAAAAAGACGCCGCGAAAATCGGCTTTGACGACGATTTTATTTACAAAGAGCTGAAGCAAGCGCCGGCGAAAAGAAAGATGCTAATAATCCCAATGATGCGGAATGAAGCATTGCCGGTTTTCCAGGAATGGAGCCGGAAAAAGGATAAAATTCGGTATTAAGGTTTGGGCGTTTTGTGGGATTGATTTTAGTCAGTATTTTTGTTAAAATTTCTTTATTAGCTTTCTAAAACATGGTAATTAACTGGTACGGCGAAGGCTGTTTCAAGGTGCAAACCGGCGGCCAAACTTTATTAATAGATCCGGACATCAGCAGTTCCGGCTTAACCGCTCCCCGCGGCAAGGTGGAGGCGACTTTAAGGACCTTAACGCCTTGGCCGATTTTACCCGCGGAAGAAGAGGGACGGGTTGTGCGCGGACCGGGCGAATACGAAGTCCAGGGCGTGGAAGTCGGCGGTTTTGGCTTGCCGAAAGAATCCACCGAGAATTTTTTAAAAACCGTTTATTTGGTGAAAGCCGAGGGATTGTCTTTGTGTTTTTTGGGCCACATGACCGATTATCCGGACGCCGACCTCTATGAAGAGCTGAAGCCGGTTGATTTGCTATTTATTCCGGCCGGCGGAAAGCCATTTTTGAAACAGGAATTGGCCGCCAAATTAATCAAGCAGTTGGAGCCGAAAATCATTGTCGCGTCTTTTTTCAAAGTTCCGGGACTAAAGCGGTCCAGCGACGATGTGAAAAGTTTTGCCAAGGAATTGGGCTTAACGGCCGAGTCGGACGAAAAGCTGGTTATTAAAAAGAAAGAAGTATCGGAGCAAAAGGGAATCCGTTTAATTGCTTTAAGTATTTAATTTTATGGAAAAAGCCGGCAATTTTATTCAAAACCTGCAAGACGCTGATGAGCCAACTAGAAAAAAATGGCTGATTATTTTTACCGCTATTACTATGGTAATAGTTATTGCCTTTTGGTCTGTTTATATCAGTTACCGGATTCAAGACGTGAACGCGCTGGAGGCGCAAAAAGACTCTCCGTCTTTTTCCGAAATATTTAACTCCGGCTTAAAAATTTTGGGAGCGGAAACTATGTCCAAATTCAAAGCCTTGATGGGCGACAGCCAATATTTGAATACTTCCGGAAAAGATTTTAAATTCACCGTGGAAAATTTGGAACCGGTTGCTCCAAAACAACTGCCATAATTATTTTCATTTAAAATATGAAAGAAGATAAAAAAATTAATCCAAATCAAGGAGTTCACGCCCGGGAAATCACCGATGAATTAAAAGAATCCTATTTGGATTACGCGATGTCGGTTATTGTGGCCCGCGCCTTGCCGGATGTCCGGGACGGCTTAAAGCCGGTTCAGCGCCGGATTTTGTGGTCTATGTGGGACAGCGGTTTAAGCCATTCCGCCAAATTAAGAAAATCCGCCAATGTTGTCGGTTCGGTGCTTGGGCAATACCATCCGCACGGCGATTCGGCGGTTTATGACGCCTTAGCCAGAATGGCGCAAGATTTTTCTCTCCGCTATCCGCTGATTAACGGCCAGGGAAATTGGGGTTCCATTGACGGCGATTCTCCGGCCGCTATGCGTTATACCGAATGCCGGCTTTCTAAAATCGCCGAAGAATTATTGGTGGATATTGAACGGGAGACCGTGGATTGGCTTCCGAACTATGACGGCACACGGCAAGAGCCGAAGGTGCTTCCGGCCAGATTTCCCAACTTGCTTTTGAATGGAGCGATGGGCATTGCCGTGGGCATGGCCACCAATATTCCTCCCCACAATTTGAGCGAAATAATTGACGCTACCATTGGCTTGATTGATAACCCCAAAAGCGTTAATGAAGATTTAATGGAATTTATTCAGGGTCCGGATTTTCCGACCGGCGGAATTATTTATGATAAAAAAGCGATTGCCGCGGCTTATTCCGCGGGCAAGGGAACAATTACCTGCCGGGCAGTGGCGGAAGTTAAGGAATCCAATAAAGGAAAAAACTTCATAGACATCACCGAAATTCCTTATCAGGTTAATAAATCCGAGTTGATTATAAAGATGGCGGAGTTAGTCACGGATAAAAGAATTCAGGGCATCCGGGATATCCGCGATGAATCAGACAAGGACGGATTGAGCATTATTATTGAGCTAAAACAGGACGCGGTTCCGCAAAAAGTTTTAAACCAGCTTTATCAATTTACCGATCTCCAAAAAGATTTTCACTTGAACGTGGTGGCGTTGGTTGGCGGATTGCAGCCGCAAGTGCTTTCACTGAAAGAAATTTTGAGCGCTTACATTGACCACCGGAAAGAAGTGGTGCGCCGGAGAACAGAATTTGATTTAAAGAAGGCCGAAGAGCGCGCCCATATTTTGATGGGTTTGCACAAGGCTTTGGGCGATATTGACCGGGTAATTACGACGATTAAAAAATCCGCGGACCGGGAAGATGCCCATAAGAATTTAGTTGCCAAGTTTAAGTTTACCGAATTACAGGCCAACGCTATTTTGGAAATGAAGCTTCAAACTTTGGCTTCTTTAGAACGGCAGAAAATAGACGACGAATTAAAAGAAAAGAGGAAGTTAATTGAGGAATTACTGCTTTTGCTGAAGAGTCCGGCGAAAATTTTGGGCGTGGTCAAATCCGAATTGAAAGAAATGAAAGAAAAATATGGCGATCAGCGGAAGACTAAAGTAGTCGCCACCGGATTAAAAGAATTCCAGGAGGAAGATTTAGTTCCTAAAGAAGAAACGATTATTACTATGTCACAAAGCGGTTATGTTAAGCGTGTCGCGCCTTCCAGCTTCCGCAGCCAGAAGCGCGGCGGCAAGGGCTTGATCGGATCGGAAGTGGGCGAAGAAGATTTCTTGAGCCATTTTGTTTCAGCAAATACTCACGACAACATTTTATTCTTTACGGAACGGGGCCGGGCTTTCCAGACTAAGGTTTATGAAATTCCGGAAGCCAGCCGGGTAGCCAAGGGAAAGTCTATTTATAATTTCTTGGAAATTCCGGCAGAAGAAAAAATCAACGCTATTATTACTTATCCTAGCGAGAAGAAAGCGTTGCCAGGATTTCTGGCGATGGCCACCAAAGACGGATTAATTAAGAAAACTCCACTGAAGGATTTTGAAAATGTCCGCCGCAGCGGCATTATCGCCATCAAGTTAAAGAAAAACGATCTTTTGCGCTGGGTGAAATTATCTTCCGGAAATGATCAGATTGCTCTGGCGACTGCCCAGGGGCAAGCCATTCGCTTTAAGGAATCGCAAGTCCGGTCTATGGGCCGGGCAACGGCCGGCGTGCGCGGCATTCGGTTAAGGAAAGGAGATTCGCTGGTGGCTTTGAATATCGTTACTAAAGAAAACGAAAAAGGCCAGCTTTTGACGGTTATGGCCAATGGTTTTGGAAAAAGAACCGCGCTTAGCCAATACAAAGTCCAGGGACGGGGCGGTTCGGGCATTCGCACTTCCAAAGTAACCGTTAAGACCGGCGAAGTTATTTCCTCTTTAATTGTTAATGAAGAAAAGGAGCTTTTGGCGCTTTCCGCCCAAGGCCAGATTATCCGCACTCCGCTGGAGAGCGTCCGGATTAGCGGCCGCGCCACTCAAGGAGTCCGGATTATGAATATGAACGCTAAAGACAAGGTGGCCGGAGCGATTTGTTTTTAAATTCCTAATTTCTAAGCGGCCCCGCTTTGCGGGGCTTTATTAGATATTAGATATTAGAAATTGTATAATAAGGTCATGCCCTTGAATCGCGCCCAGATAATTATTATTGCCGCAGTCGCGCTAGTTATCCTTATTTTGGGCGGTCTTTTTATTTTTGGCGGCCGCGATGAAACCGAAAAACCGCCGGCAATAGAGTTAACCGTCTGGGGCGTGGAACCGCGCGATTCTTTTAATGAAGGACTGAATAATTACCGGGCGTTTCGGACTAATGTCCGCGTGGATTATGAAGAAATCAATCCGGCTAATTACGAGTCGGAATTGCTGAATGCTTTGGCTGCCGGCCAGGGGCCGGATGTTTTGATGTTTAAGAGCGCTTGGCTGCCGAAGCATTACAACAAAATCGCTCCAGTCGGCGATTCACAGTTCAATTTAGCGCAATTACAACAGCTTTTCCCGATGGTGGCGGAACAGGACTTCGCTCCGGACGGCTTGATTTACGCTTTGCCGCTTTATATTGATACGCTGGCGTTTTATTACAATACCGATATTTTCAATACTGCCGGCGTGGCAGTGCCTCCGGCGACTTGGCTGGATTTCCAAAACTTAGTGACCAAGCTCCGGCAAATTGACGCGCAAAAAAATATTACGCGGGCGGCGGCGGCCATCGGCGGTTCGGCGAAAAGCGTGGATGCGGCAGGGGATATTTTAAGCCTTTTGATGTTACAGTCCGGAGCGGAAATGACAGATAAAGATTTTACCCGGGCCACCTTCGGAGACTTTGTGGGCGATATCCGGCCGGGCGAGATTGCCCTGGATTTTTACACGAAATTTTCCGATATCGGCAGCGCTTTTTATACCTGGAATGATAATCTCGGCTCGTCGCTGGATTCTTTCGCGTCCGGAAAAACCGCGATGATGTTTAATTATCTTTCTCAAAAAACTTACCTCCAAAATAAAAATCCGTTTTTAAAATTTAAAATTCTTCCGATGCTCCAGCCGAGCGTAAGCGGTTCTGCGGTTAATTACGCGAGTTATTGGGGATTGGCGGTGTCCAATAAATCGGCGGTTCCGGAATGGGCTTGGGATATGGTTATTTTCTTGGCCACCGACGAACTGACCGCCGAATCATTTTTGAAAACTACCGGCCATTCGCCGGCGCTCCGGTCATTAATTCAAAAACATCTCAATGATCCGGAGCTGGGAATTTTTGCCAAGCAGGCTTTAAGCGCCCGGTCTTGGCCCCGGACCGATGAACAATCTGTTGCAAATATTTTTTCTCAAATGATTGAGTCGGTAAATAGCCGGCAGTTGGAATCGCGGAATGCCCTGGACCAGGCCGAGGCCCAGGTTACGGAGTTGATAAGACTCCGAAATCCGCAATAATCCCTCACCCTTAAAGCATTGATTATGTTTTTCGTCTATGTCTTAAGGTCAAAACAAAACAACAGCTTTTACATAGGCTTTACAGAAAATTTAAAAGAAAGATTAGAAAAACATAGTAAGGGTTTGGTACAATCAACTAAGAGATATATGCCCATGGAATTAATTTATTTTGAAGGATACAAGTCAAAAAAAGACGCCTTAATACGCGAGGCAAGATTGAAGCATTTTGCCAAAGGGTTT
>JAUYKI010000011.1 GCA_030700025.1 bacterium
TGCAACAACTTCTCCATCGCAATTATTAAGTGTCCACGGCAACGCTTTCTTTTCGGGAAGTTTAATTAACGTCGCGAACATCACGGCGACCGGAACTTTGACTTTTGTTAACGCTTCTACCACCGGAATGTTAACGGTGGATGGCGGATTTATTTCTGGCGCTTCGTCTACGGTAGTTGGCAATTTCAGCATTGCCGGAGTTTTGCGGGCTTCTTCAACTGCTACTTCTACTTTCGCCGGCGGTATTAAATTAAGCGGGGGTTGTTTCGAATTAGCAGATGGAACTTGCGCCGGATCGGGCGGGGGTTTGACAGTTGGCGGTGCGATTACTGGCGGCACCGGCAACCGAGTTTTATATGAAGATTCTACTAATTTGCTGGCAGAAAGCGCTAATTTAACTTTTGACGGTCTGACTTTAGTAACTGCCCGGGCCTCCACTACCGGAATGTTTACTATTGGCACGAGTTTTATTTCCTCGGCCTCTTCAACCATCGCCAGTTCGCTCCATGTTAGCGGACAACTTTATGCCTCTTCTACATTGAGCGTGGCAAGCTTGGCAAGCTTGAATGGCGGATTTATTTCTGTCGGATCTTCAACGGTCGCCGGTAATTTCCATGTTAGTGGAGTGTTTAATGCTTCTTCAACGGCATTGGTAAACGGCCTTTCTACTTTGACTGGCGGTTTTATTTCTTCCGCATCTTCAACCGTAACTTCCGGCAATTTAATAGTTTCTGCCGGCAGTTTGGGAATCGGCACCACTTCTCCTTACGCGCGGTTAGTGGTTAAAGCTAGTCCGGGATCAGCCACTCGCTTGGTTTCCGTAGCCAGTTCTTCCGACGATATTTATTTTGAAATCAGTTCTACCGGAACAACGACCATTGATCAATTACAGACTGGTGTAATGACTTTTGAAACTAACGCCGGCGTAGTAACTTGGGTGGATTTGCCGGTTACTTCTGACAGCGCTTTTGGAACCATCCAAAGTTATTCCGCCATGATTGACGCTTCGTCTACGCTTACGGTTTACGGAGAAAGCAACGGCGCCGGCGGAATTATCCGGCAGAAAGTCGGTATCGGAACTTCTACTCCTTGGGGAATTTTATCCGTAGAAAGAACCACTGCCACTACTTCCCCGATGTTCGTAGTCAGCAGTCAGAGTACGGGCACTCCATATTTTATTATTTCCGACAGGGGATATGTAGGCATCGGCACTTCTTCTCCTGGATTTCCACTTTCAGTTTTTGGCAATATCGGGGTTATGAGTTGTATTAAGGGCGCCACTACTTCTCAAAGCACTATTTTTGGACCCGGCGACTGTTCAGACATCGCCGAATCATATTTAGCCGGAGAAACTTTAGAGCCCGGCGACTTGGTGGCCTTAGATGAAAATTCTCCAATTAGTTTGGTAAAGGCGATTAAAACCAGCAAGCTGATTCTTGGCGCTATTTCTGCCCATCCAGCCGTGCTTTTTGAAGGAAATTTGTCTTCTTTTGGCGCGCCGGATGTTCAAGACCAGTATATGGAGGGAGAAAAAGCGCCTTTGGCTGTAGTCGGAAGGATTTTAGTAAAAGTGAATTTAGAGGGTGGGGAAATTAAAGCTGGTGACCCGATTGCCGCTTCTTCAGAGCCGGGCATTGGCCAAAAAGCTACTTCCTCTGGAATGATTATCGGGTATGCCCTTGAGGACTACCTCGGACCCACCGCGGAAAATAAAGGAATGGTATCCATGCTGGTTTCTTTGGGTAATTGGCAGGCGCCGGTCAATTTGACTTCCGATGTCCAAAATATTGGCGGCAATTCGGGGACATCGGAAGTCCAAAATATTGTTGCCGTAATAATTGACGCGGTAAAATCCTGGCTGGAAAGCCTCCAGGTCTATATTGAAAACGGTCTTGGGAGATTGAAAGAATTCGTGGCGGAGAAGATAACGGCCAAGAAAGGAACTTTTGACCGGGTAGAATTAAAAGATGAATCCGGACAGATTTATTGTGTTCAGATTCAAAGCGGATCCCTGATAAGCGTGGCTGGCGAATGTCCGGAATCATCAAGCGCGCCGGAACCAGCGGCGGAACCAACTGAATAAATTCCTAATTCCTAATTCACCTAATTTCTAATAAAATGTTAAATGATATAAATTCAAAAAAATACGACCTTGAAGAACGAACCGCTCGATTTGGCGAAGATATTATTGAGTTTGCCAAGAAACTGCCCCAAAATGGGATTACTCAGCGCATAATTCCACAACTGGTCGGCGCCGGCACTGCGGTGGGTTCTAATTATTGCGAAGCTGATTGCGCTGAAAGCAATAAGGATTTTATCCACAAAATGTCCATTGCGAATAAAGAAGCTAAAGAATCAAAGCACTTTCTGCGCATGGCATCAAAAGCCTGCCCGGAACATTCGTCAGAAGCTCATATACTTTGGAAAGAAGCGCATGAACTTAATCTAATAATTGTTACAATAATTAAGAAGTCAAAAGCGACCGAAGAGAAGAAAATTTTTAAACCTTAGTTAATTGGAAATTTTATTAGGTGAATTAGAAATTAGGAATTAGAAATTTATGAGGAAGCCCTTATATATAATAGTAGCCTTGTTTATTGCCTTAGCGGCATTTTTGTATTTTTCTTCGCCTATTCAGGCGGCTATTACGCGGATTGCCAATAGCGTCCGGGTTTCCAGCGGTTTAGTCGGCTATTGGACTTTTGACGGGAAAGACATCAATTGGGCTACCGGCGTTGTTTCCGACGTTTCCGGACAAGGAAATAATGGAAATCAAATTAAGATGTCCACTTCCACCAGTCCGGTTGCGGGAATTGCCGGACAAGGATTATTTTTCCCCGGCGGCGCCAGCTACCTTAAATTACCCCATGACACAGCTTTTAATGCCAGCGGAACGCCGATAACAGTCACATTCTGGATAAAAGGAGATCCTAGGACCGCTTCTGTTTCTAGCGCCCGCGTATTATCATTATCCGCAAACGGCAGTAATACTAAGGGTTGGGGTTTTGCATACACCGCTCAAACTTTAAACGTAGTTTTTCAAAATAATTCCGGAACCGTGGTAGTAAGCCGAGCCGCTGGATCTTCAGCAATACCATATAATACCTGGATCCATGTGGCGGTAACTATGCTTGTTGATACGGAAACCCTTGATAATAATGATATACAAATTTATATAAATGGCGTCCAAAATCAGGGCAGTTTAACTAAGACTTCTCTGCCTTCTATATTAACTGACGCGTCGTCTTTGTTCTTGACTGGCCGTTTTTCCGATAGGCGTGCCATAGCCACCGTTGACGACTTACGAATCTATAACCGCGCCCTTTCTTCCGGGGAAATTCAATATCTTTATCGCAAAAATGCCAAAGAGTTTGGGAATAAAATAGGCACCCCCATTACTTCTGCCACTGGCGGAACAATAACAAAAAGTGGAGAGTACACAATCCATACTTTTACAACCAGCGGGACCTTTACTCCAAATAAAAGTATGGACGTGGAAGTTCTTGTTGTGGCCGGCGGCGGTGGAGGGTCGGGTGGCGGCGGCGGCGCGGGCGGGTTACTGCATAATACCGCGTTTGCTGTCACGGCACAGGCGTACACCGTGACGGTTGGCGACGGCGGCGCGGGTGGCCGGAACGGCACAGCGGACGGATCGAACGGGAGCAATTCAGTGTTCTCGTCACTGACGGCGATAGGCGGCGGTGGCGGCGGTAAAAACGATAACGACGGACTTGCGGGAGGTTCCGGCGGCGGTGGTGGGCTGACTGGCGGCACGTTGAATGCTGGAGGCGCGGGTACTGCGGGACAGGGGTTCGCTGGCGGCGGTACGGGAGACAATACCGGGGCGCTTCCGTCCGGCGGGGGCGGGGGCGCGGGCGAGGAAGGCTCGCCGGGCGCGGCTGGGTCAATATCCGGCGACGGTGGCGACGGCCTAGAAATCAATATCACTGGAACCCCTACTTATTATGCGGGTGGCGGAGGCGGTGCAGCCTGGATCAGCCCCGCGACTCCGGGGGCTGGCGGTCTGGGTGGTGGCGGTGCAGGAATTGACGAGGCCGGGGAGGGGCAAACGAGCAACCCAGGCACCGCGAACACCGGCGGCGGTGGTGGTGGCGGCGGCGCGGGAGACACCGGCGGAGCGGGCGGCTCCGGCATCGTGATTATTCGTTATAGAGAAAAACCAGCTATAACCAACGCCTCCCAAAATAATAAATTCACCAACGGCTTAGTCGGCATGTGGTCTTTTAACGGCCCGGATATTAACTGGGCAACCGGCGTTGTTTCAGATGTTTCCGGAAGCGGAAATAATGGACAACTAATTAATATCGCTACTTCCACTTCTCCGATTGCGGGAATTGCAGGGCAAGCTCTGACTTGGGACAGCTCTACTGATAGAGTGACTGTCGCTGACAGCGCTTCTTTAGATTCCATAGACAATGACATGACAGTTGCTTTTTGGGTTAAACCAAATGGAAATCAAGTTGCCAATAATGATTTTTACCGAAAAAATCTTTCTGGCGGCACTACTGGTTTTGGAATGGAAGATAGCGGAGGCGTCGCTCCGAACTTAACCTATTTCGCTTTTTTTGGGGGCGGCTCTTTAACTTGTTACTCCAATGCTTTCACTCTCACGAATAGAGTTTGGCAGCATGTGGTAATTAGAAAAGATGACGCTACCAGAGACGTTTTTATTAATGGGGTGGACGCTAACGCTACCTGCACTACCGCGGCAACAACTATCACGGATAACAATGATGTATTAGCAATAGGTAATGCACAGCCAGCTACAGGAAATCGGGGATTTAATGGCTTTATTGATGAATTTCGCATCTACAACCGCGCTCTTTCGGGTGGAGAAATTCAGGAATTATATCGGTCTGGGGCAAGATAGGCTGTGAAACCCCAAATTACAAGCACCAAACTATAAATCCGAAGCCCGAAGCACGAAATCCGAAACAATCTAAAATGACCGAAATACGAAACTATTTTAGAATTTTGAATTTGTAATTTTGAACATTGTTTGTAATTTGTGATTTTTAAAATCTATGGAAGTCCGACTTCCATAATTGGAGAGTTGACATGAAAATAATAAAGCTATAAACTAAAAGCTAACTTATGTTAATGATTCGATTACAGCGCCGGGGGAAAAAGCACCAGGCGCACTACCGTTTGGTAGTCGGCGAAAAGAGGTCTAAACTGCGCGGCAAACAGCTGGAGGATTTGGGCTGGTACAATCCGCACGAAAATAAGCAGTCTTTCCTAAAAGAACGGGTTTTATATTGGCTGAAAACCGGCGCCAAGACATCCCCGACAGTTAATAATCTTCTAATAACCGCGGGAATATTAAGCGGTGAGAAGTTGCCGGTACATAAAAAAGCAAAATCTAAAGAAGAGAAAAAATAGAGCGAAAACGCTCTATTTTTTTGTCTATTGACAGTTATTGTGGACTATGCTATACTACTTTTAATCTGAAAGGTCGCTGAATTACAAACGAATGAACGAAAGAATAAATGGCAAAAGCTGTAAATGCAAGCGCGCATGATCAGGAGTTCCTGGAATACTTAGTAAAATCCATTGTTGAACATCCTGAAAAGGTAGAAGTCGACCGGAAGGTAGACGAGATGGGCGTGTTACTTTCTTTGAAAGTAGCGCCGGAAGATATGGGTCTCGTTGTCGGCCGGCAAGGCGCTACCGCTAAAGCTATCCGTTCGCTTTTGAGAATCGTCGGCATTAGGAATAATGCCCGCGTAAATCTTAAAATCGAAGAGCCGGAGGGTTCTACCCGAAAGCCGTATGATGGCAAGAGAGAAGAGTCTGGATTTTAAGGCTTTTTTCTAAGTTAGAACTAAAATCCCCCGAAAGGGGGATTTTAGTTCTATTAGCGCTACTTGTGTGTTTTTCGGTTGTCTTATGAACATTTTTTATATTGCCACTTTGCTATACTTATTCTCGCCATGGCGAGAATAAGTATAGGGCTATAAAGTATAGAATTTTCTATATTTAAGCTATAATACAAAACAACATGAGATTTGATATTATTATCAATTTCCTGTTGATTTTGTAATCCCGCTTTGCGGGAACAAAATCAAGCACCCCGTTCAATCACAAAGCGATTGCATCGGGGTAATAATACTATGATTAAGTTTGACGTAATAACTATATTTCCACATATTCTTGATTCTTATTTTCAGGAATCGCTTTTAAAAAAGGCCCAAGACAAGGGCTTAATTAAGGTTCAGGCGCATGATTTGCGTAATTTCACGGACGATAAGCACCGTAAGGTAGATGATACGCCGTATGGAGGCGGGCCGGGGATGGTGATAAAGATGGAACCGGTTATGAAAGCGGTAGAAAGCATTAAGCATCAAGCGCCGGGCATCAAAAAACGGCGGGTGATTTTGCTTTCGCTTCGGGGTAAGAAGTTTGACCAGAAAGAAGCGCATCGTTTAGCAAAGTACGGCCAATTAATTTTTATCTGCGGCCGATACGAAGGCGTAGACGAACGAGTGGCCCAGTATATTGCGGACGAGGAGATATCTTTGGGCGACTTTGTCCTCTCTGGGGGCGAGCTGCCTACCGCTACTATAATAGAAGCCGTGTCCCGTTTAGTGCCCGGGGTTTTGGGAAAGCGGGAATCTTTAGAAGAATTAAAGGGAAGTTATCCAGTTTACACTAAGCCTGAAATTGGCAAGATTGGAGGTAAAATTCGGCGCGTTCCTAAGGTGCTTTTATCCGGAGATCATAAAGAAATTGAAAAGTGGCGAGTCTCCCACAGTTAATCGACGGATTAGGGCAGTCCCGCTTGCCTGCTGGCCGGCACTGGACAATTTTCTATTTATGAATATAATTTAAACCTATATGGATGATTTCCTATTAGATGAACTAAAAACAAGCCACGAAGGAATTGCTGAGCTGGAAGCGCCAGCGGCTAATTTGCCTATCTTGGAAGAGATGAGCAAGGCGGGCCTTTTCTTGGGTCATAAGAAATCTAAGACGCATCCGCGGATGAAGCCTTATATTTTTACTACCCGGAACGGAACGGAGATTATTGACCTCGCGCAAACCCTGGAAATTATGGAGAAGGCCATGGAGTTTGTTAAGTCTAAATTAAGCAAAAGCCCGACCAGCGCCTTGTTATTGGTTGGCACCACTCCGGCGTCTAAAACCGCGGTTGAAAATTTGGCTAAAAAACTTAATCTTCCTAACGTTACTGGCCGCTGGCTGGGCGGAACGCTGACTAACTTTGGAACAATTTCCAAGCGGATTGCTTACTTCAAGAAATTGAGAGCGGACAGGGAAGCCGGGCGGTTGGATAAATATACCAAGAAAGAACGGTTAGGCTTTAACCGGGAAATTGAAAAGTTAACCGAGAAGTTTTCTGGAATTGAAAATATGTCTGTCTTGCCGGACGTACTTTTTGCAGTTGAAGTTACTAGCCACATAACGGCCATTAGAGAAGCGAAGCGAATGAAAATTCCGGTTGTCGCGCTGGTTAATACTGATGCCGATCCGGCTTTAGTTGATTATCCGATTCCGGTTAATGATCGGGGCAAAGCCAGCGTGGAATGGGTTTTGGCTAAATTAGAAAGCGCGATTTTGGAAGCCAGGCTTTTGAAAGTCGAGAAAGTAGAAAATAGTAAATAGAATTTATAAAAATCTTTTTATTCTAGATTCTAAATATTAGATTCTAGATTTTATCGCTTTTATGGTAAAACCTGAAGACGTTCAAAAATTGCGGGAAATGACTGGCGCGGGAATTATGGAATGCAAACGGGCCTTAGTGGATGCCGGCGGCGATTTGGATAAGGCTGTGGTTATTATTGGCGAAAGGGGATTGATAAAAGCGGATAAAAAAGCTGCCAGAGAAACTGGCGCTGGACTATTGGAGTCTTATGTCCATAATGGACGCGTCGGAGTTTTGCTGGAATTAAGGGTAGAAACTGACTTTGTGGCTAAATCGGACCCAGCGAAAGAATTAGTCCGTAATTTAGCGATGCATATCGCGGCTATGGACCCGGAAAGTGTTGACGCGCTTTTGGCCCAGCCTTATGTTAAAGATCCCAACCAAACAGTAGAAAGCGTTATCAAGCAGGTTATAGCTAAAACTGGAGAAAATATCCGCGTGGCGCGGTTTATGAGATACCAGGTTTAGGTTTTGTTAAAAAATTTAAGGCGAAGCCGTAGAATTTTTCTTACAAAACATTAACCGAGCACATAATTTATGTTTTATGTTTATTTGATCAGAAATCGTATAACGCAAGGCACTTATATCGGCTATACCAATGATTTGCGCAGGCGGTTCAAGGAACATCAAGACAAAAGTCCAGAATTGATTTATTATGAAGCATATAAGGCCGAAAAAGATGCAAGACAGCGCGAATTAAAATTAAAACAGCGAGGGCAGAGTGCTCGCAGGCTTAAAGAAAGGTTACGGCGCAGTTTGGCATAAATTATGTGCTCGGTGCTCAAATTAATAAATTAATTTTTCGCATGTACGATTTCATTCTTCAAATAATTGTAATGCTAAGCTTAGGAACGGCGGTTTATTTGATTGCTCGGGCAATTCCGCGGGTTAGCGAAGCTCCGGCGCCAGCGGCGAAAAAGAACCATTTTGACGAACTGGTAAAGCAGATTCCGTTTGAAAAGATTGACGCTTTTTTGAATTCGGCGGCGGCTAAGATTTTACGCCGGGTGAAAGTTTTTATTATGAAGGCGGATAACTTAATTACCGGTTATTTGAATAAAATTAAGCCGGCGAACGGAACGGCCAAAGAACCTTCAAATATAACCGAAATTTCCGACAAGGATCATTAATACAAGAGATTATTAGTATGGGCAGGTGGTAGAGCGGTCAATTACACCTCGCTGTAGACGAGGCGCCTTACGGCTACGGGGGTTCGAATCCCTCCCTGCCCACCAGTTATAATTAAGGAATATGCCGGGGTAGCTCAATGGCGGAGCAATCGCTTTGTAAGCGAAAGGTTGGAGGTTCAAATCCTCTCCTCGGCTCCATGAAATTTTTAGAAAAAATCGGCGATAAAAAACTCTATCGCGTCCAGCGGCCGGATTTGCCCTCGCGGACTTATATAATCGTTAATCCCAGTTCGCGGAAAATTCATTTTGACCCGACGATTACCGATTTTAACTTATATAAATTAGCTACGGAATGCAATGAAACCTTTTTGCGGTTTGCCGACAAAATCGGATTATTTCGGGGCGCCAAAGCTAAAAATGTCTGTGAATTAATTCTGGTGTCCGGCGGTTTTTACTATCATCTTAATCAGGCATTTTATAATGTCTTTGGTTATTCTTTGCCGGCTGGATTCCTTGGCGCGCGGAGGGTTTTGAGGCCGAAGCCTCACGCCGTTATCTCTTATGATAATTTGGAAGCAATTTCTGAAAACAATATTACGATTATAGGGGACACCATTGCCACCGGAGCGACTTTGGTTGACTCTCTATATTATTATTTGGATCGGGCGCCGAAAGTTAAAAAGATTTTGATTTTTACGATTGCCGGTGGTTTGCCCGGAGCGCGGGTTTTGGCGGAAATAGAAGGCGATATTAAAAAGCGGTACGGAACCGAGTTGTATGTCTTTTTTTCTGATGGAATTTTCGGCTTGGCGGATAACCATACGGATATGCACTATTTTCATCCGGACAGTATTTTGCCGGCGGAGTCGCTTCGGGCGGCCGAACGGGGATTGGGGCGGTTTTTGGGGGAACGGCTTTGTATAATTTGGGACTGGGGGCAGAGGAATAAGAACCCAATAGGACATTTAGAGGGGGTGGTTCGGATTTGCAGGGACTTAGGCAAGCCAGCCAGGAGGATCTTGGCTAAGGCCAGGCAGAGGTTGCGCGAGCGCGAGAAATCGTTATAATTTGAACTATCGCCAAAAGCGTGATAATATAAAAGCCGATGTAGCTCAGTTGGCAGAGCACGATCATGGTAAGATCGGGGTCGGCGGTTCGATTCCGCCCATCGGCTCAACGAGTAATCGCGAATAATGCGAATTATTGCCAAATAACGCGAATAAGCGTATGTTAATAACAATTCGCATTATTAATTAAAATTAGCGTTATTCGCGAATACTCTATGGCAGATTCAAAATTTTCCCAAAATTTAATAAAATTACGGTGCGAAACCTGCAAGCGGGTGAATTATTATTCACGGAAAAATAAAAAGCTCGTTGAGCGGAAAATTACCGCCAGCAAGTTTTGCAAATGGTGCCGGAAGCACCAGGCGCACAAGGAGGCTAAACGCTAAAGCGCCAAAAAGAAAATCACCCCGTTGGGGTGATTTATTTTTTAACCAGAATTGTTAATTCAGAAATGCCATGTTCTAATAAGATCCCATTCGTCTCCAATTCATATACGCCTCGTTTTGAACTCAAAAACTCTTTCAGTAAATCAACTTTTTCTGAAAAAGTTTCTGCGGCCCTGGACTGAGTCAAGCGCAACGAAACATAACCCGATCTGCTAACTACAAAAACACTGTAATCTTGAATGCGAAGGCGCGCCCCTTGTTTTTCATTTCGGGGAATATGGCGGACGATGATTACTTCCAGCTCGCTGACTCTCTCATTAGGATTAACGCCGACTTGCTCTAAGAGCTTATATTTTGCGAATAATTTTTTGGCGTGGTCTAAGCGGGTAAGAAGAGTTTCTTTTTCCCAGTTTCCGCCAATGAAATTATAATCGCCGAAATTTGCGCCCCGTACGCCAATCCTGATTCGCTCCACTTTATCGGGGTGGCCATAGTGCCGATCGGAATACCGGATGTCCGCCCCGCCCATATAGGCTCCTTTATAGCCGAGCGCGTATATCGCAACGATAATCAACGGCAACCACAGAAGCGCGATCTTGAGCGTTCGCATTTCTTGTCCTCCTCTTGGGGTTTAAAACAACTGGATAGATATTATTCTAAAACTGGGAATTTGTCCAATTGACGCCGATAAAAATTTCCTGTATATTTTAGAAGCTCTTTAACAAGTGCCGGGGGTAAAAATATGGAGAAGGTAAAGGTTTTTGCAGCTTCTAGCTTTAAGCTAAGCGCCAAGGAGCTTGCCGCAGACGTCAATGAACAGATTGCAAAGTGGCAAACAGAAAACCCAAACGTCAAAATTATCAACACCGAATTACAAACCAAACAAGCTACAATTCAGCCCCTAGTTGTTGGTAATTGGTTCAACGGCTATCATTGCACGAATGGCTCTACGGAAATAGTAGTTGCCGTACTGGTCAGGTATGAGGTTAAAAAGTAAAATCATGGACCAAACTCGGACCGTTTTCCGGGTAGTGAATGGGGTATTGCAAGCCGTGGAAGTTCCAAGGCCGAAAACGCCGCCGCGAGATTGCGGATTCAGCAACGAACAATTGGAGTGTCTAGGATGCGGCGCAAAGCTTGGTTGTATTAAATCCGGCCATTGCTATGCCATAGAGGGAGAATCAGCGTATAAAACATAAAAACCGCTTAAGGGCGGTTTTGTTTTTACGATTCGGGGCGGGGATGCCAGGACTCGAACCTGGATAACTGGTTTTGGAGACCAGAGTCTTGCCATTAGACGACACCCCCTTTTTGAACTAGAATCCACTCTAGATTAGCAAAAAAATAAGCCCTAGGCAATATCACGCTTGTATATTTTTATTTTTTGTTTTAAGATTAATACGCTGTTTTGACAAAAGCGCTCTCTGTATCGGAGAGCGCAATAAGGGAGGAACAAATGGAACGCAAACCGTTAAAGGTTGGCTTGATGTCTCGATTGGATTATGGCGGCGGTGATTATCGCGTTGGTTTATGGCAATTGGCCACGGACATATTCCGCAAAGAACAAGTCGATTATATTGAATTACTTGGCGGCTTGGTGGACTTTAAAGCTTTGGACGCTAAATTAAAAGCGATTTTGAAGAGCGTGAAAAAGGACCAGCGGGAAGACGCAACGCAGGCGTTTTTGCGTAAAATTGCCGAATTTTTAAAGGATAATTTGCCGGTCATTGAAGGCGTGAAAATTTATATTATCACGAGCCCGGCTTATGACGGCTGGATTGGCAAGGAAGTCTCCAGAATTTTGTCGGACATGAGAGCTGATATTTTGCTTTACCGGGAAGGCGGAGACCGCTTGGAACTTCGGCAGCTTGGAAAAATTCTCGGCTCGTATGTTCCTAAGAAAGGCGCTTTCTTCCGCGGCGATTATTACGATACTCCCGTTCTGCGAGTTCTTAAGGACGAACTTCGTCGGAGTAC
Organism: bacterium; assembly: GCA_030700025.1. Taxonomy (GTDB): domain Bacteria; phylum Patescibacteriota; class Minisyncoccia; order UBA6257; family 02-FULL-45-10c; genus JAUYKI01. The sequence continues at coordinate 12,245 of JAUYKI010000011.1, forward strand.
CAGGGGTATTGGCGATATCAACGCGGTTGGCTGTTTCGGATCGGCAATTTTCCATCCCGGAGCTTCCAGCGACGTCAGAAAGCCCTATGCCTCTGTCCCGGCGCTTTGCAAGATTGGCGAAAGCAAAACCGGCGTTGACAACCAAGTCGGCGTAATGGTTTTTGATTTCGGAACCGCGAATCCCAAGGAAGTAACCACTAAGGTTTACAGCTTTAAAGATTTGCTTTCCGATGAATGGCTTTTCGTGGAATCACCCGAGGGGATTACGGCAACGCAGAAAAATTTGATTGATGTTTTGCGCAAGCGCGGTCCGTTGACTGTCGGCTCTTTGCAGGATACTACCGACTTGGACCGCAAAGTAATTGCGGATGCTTTGGCGGAATTAATGAATCAGCCAGCAACCAATGTTTGGCCGGGCGTTGTTCAGGACAAAGACGATCAGCGGTATTATCTCAATTTGAGCTGGTTCTGCGATAAGATGCGCTATAAGCTTCCTAAGGAAGAAAAGTTAGATTCTTTCGCGGCCTTCGGCTGTATGCATGGCGGATGCAGGCATTCGGACATGCTGTACATGCATGATGTTTTGCCGGAATTGGCGATTCAGAATGGGGTAGATACCCTGGTCGGAGTCGGCGATTTTATTGAAGGATTAAAGCACGATTTGATGATCTTGGGAGAAATTTCTACCGGATCAAAGCACGTTCTGAATTATTCCAAGCAGGAAAAACTTTCGGCGTTTTTAATCGGTACGGCAATGTTCAAAGTTTTCAAGCACCGGTTTGAAATTTTGCTGAAAGAAAACAGCAAAACGAAAATCGGGCAGAAGCGCTTAGCGGAACTGATTAACCGTTCCATGATGAAATTTGTGTATATCGCCGGCAACCATTGCGGCTGGGTCGCGCCATTGGGTTTTGACCCTCTGGGGACTTTCCGCAGCGAGTTGCGCACGTTTTTGCTTTATCACGTTGCCAGGCATCTGGAAGGTTACGATCTTTGTGTTCATGACCTGAACGCGATTTTGCAGTCGAAGATTATCCAATTGGATCAGAACGAGCCTTATCAGGTAAATTCTGGTTTATCAATTGCGCTTTTGCATCCTTCGATGTCCCGGACCAAAACTACTTCTATCCGCCCGCAGGAAATGCTGGGCAAAGCGGAAGAAGCGAAGAGCACGATAGTGTTCGGCGCGAACTTCCACGTTGGAGAAGTGGTTCATCACTGGAACTTTGAATACGGCCAGCGGATTTGTTTGCAGCTGGGCACTTTGAAAGTTAAGAGCGGATTTGAAGAAACCAAAATGAAAACCGTTGACTTCGGCGTTGGTTTTATGAAGGTGTGGTCCAGCGGAACGCGGGTTCAGAGAACGGAAACTACGTTCTATTGCACCCCGACCAGCAACGTGGACGCAGGCAACCGGAAGGTTCTACGGGCCTATGACCGGTGGCTGGAAACGAATAAGTAAAAAATTTAACCCCGACATAAAGTCGGGGTTTTTCTTTTGCAAATTCTTTTTATATCCGCTCCGCCAGATTGCCTACGGGAAACAGAATAACAGAAACCTAAATACAAAATACTGCCTACGCGATACTGGCCAATTTTATCCGAGAACGCGTTAGGTATTATTTTGTATTTAGGTTTCTAGCTCCAGCGACAAATTTTTCTTCGCCCTCGGCGTATTTTGTGGTCCAAGCCCCGCACCGAGCCGAGCACTTCGCTTTCTACAACGCCTTAGAATTAATGAGGTTATTTATTCTCAAGTATCTATTTGCGAACTAATTTAGCTTACTAAGGAAAGCGGCTGGGCGTTGCAGTGCTCGATCTGGTGACGGGGCAAGCAAAATACGCCTGCCTCCGGCCCCGCTGTAAGCGGAGCCTCGCCTTTGGCGGGGCGTGGTGGGATGTTCCCTACGGCAACCATGGCGGAGCTCAAAACCCATATACATAATTTAAGCGAGGAAACCTTTATTCTCCGTAGCGCGGGCTGAGGGCTGAGCGGGCAGGGTTTTCCGCCAAAGGCGGAAAGAGCGAAGCCCGAGACCCAATGAAGCCGCTCGCTGGGCGGCTGAATGGTAGCGGGAGAATAAAGATTTTCGAGTGTTGAAGTTGAGGAGAGACGGTTCGGCTGAGCGATATAAAGAGGTGTATAATACTCTTTATGACCAAAGAGGATTTAATCCAAGCCCTTATTAAGGACGGTTATCTTAAAACCCCTGCTATTATTGAGGCATTTCAAAAAATAGACCGCAAAGACTTTGTTCCGGAAGAGCACAAAGAGCGGGCTTATGTTAATGAAGCTTTGCCGATTGGCTATGGGCAAACTACGTCCCAGCCGTTGGTAGTGGCGTTCATGCTGGAATTGTTGCAATTAAATCCAGGTGAAAAAGTTTTAGAAATCGGCACTGGTTCGGGATGGAAAACCGCTTTATTGGCCCAATTAGGCGGAATAGTTTTTTCTATGGAAAGAATAGAAGAATTGCAAAAAATGGCGGATAAAAATATTCAAAATTACGGCTTTATAGAAAATGGTTCGGTTAAGTTACTATCCGGAGACGGATCAAAAGGATATCCGGAGGGGGCTTCTTTTGACAAAATTATTGCCGCTGCCGCCGCGGATGTTTTGCCGGAGGCCTGGAAAGGGCAGTTAAATATCGGAGGCCGGATGGTGGCGCCGGTGGGCGAGAGTATTTTAGTTTTGGAAAAAATTTCTAAAAATAAGTTTAAGACTAAGGAGTATTTCGGCTTTAGCTTTGTTCCGCTCATTCGCTCTTAGTTAGTTACCTCAATTAAACTAAAGTCGAGGCCATTTCTCTTTAAGGGAACATCCCGCAGGCGTATTTTGCTTGGACCACAAAATACGCCGAGGGCGAAGAAAAATCAGCCGCTGGAGCTAGAAATCTAAATACAAAATAATACCTAACGCGTTCTCGGGAGAGAGGGTAAATTTCCAGGCTTGCCGACGAACCAGTGGCTAAGGCCACGGTGAGGAGGCGTAACGCAGAAATTTGCCCTCTCTCCCAGAACCCTTCGGGATACGGCCAATTTTACCGATAACTGCGTTGATTCCTCCTCAATGTGG